>NZ_JBDNRK010000042.1:0-35576 GCF_047718555.1 Clostridium sp.
AAAATACTCAAATATAAATTTCCCATTCTAAGGATAATAAGCAGTTATAAAAATTTAATATTTATCATTATTTTTGTAAGCGGTAAATAACTGTCAATGTTATCAGTTGTTTACCACTTACTTTTATTTTATATAAAAAACAACTATTGATTACCAATTTTAAACTATAATCTACTTTTTACATGGCAAGTTAGTCGGTTTAAAACATATTTGAAAAGGAACTCTAACTGGCATTATGATCTATACCCGAATTGCAGTACACAAAACTAATAAATATGAATATAAAACTAACCTAAATATTTTAATAGGCAGCTTAAAAGACAAATTAATAATAATGCTTTTGGAATCAAGTCCAAGAAAAAGAAATAAAATATATAAGGATATCATGAAACAAGTTGCTAAAAGCAGTATTCCCATACGACCTGATAGGCAAAATCTACGTATCAAAAGAATTGCAAGAGGAAAGTATAGAAAAAATAAAAAACGTAGCTTATAAAACGTAAAATTAGGGCTATATACTTTAACGCTGACGCTATAAATTTTTTGCGGTTTTTTAGTGTCTGTTTGCTTTGCAAAAAAACATAGGTGCAATAGCTTTTAATTATTTAAACTTCAAAAAATATTAATATCATCATGAAGCATCCATATTTTAGAATATTAAATTGATGACATTGGGCTAACGCCCCTACAAACTCTTGGAGAGACATGGGGAGATAAATATTCTATAGTAATAGATTCATGGAATAATAATTTGGAAAATCTATCTACTTATTTCAATTTTCCTCTGGAAATAAGTAAAATAATATATACTATTAATGCTATTGAATGATTCAATAGACAGTTAAGAAAATTTACTAAGATAAGAACTACATTTCCTCCGGATGATTCCTTAAGAAAAGCTCTTTATCTTGCTACAGAACAAATTATGACCAAATGGACTTCTCCATCACCAAATTGGGCTTACACATTGGCTCAACTTACTTTGATGTTTAAAAATAGACTTGAACAATATATATAAATATTAGAAATTAAAGCTAGTACTATTTTATTTATTCATGAATAATAATGGTATTTTTACAAATAATAATAACAAATAAAAGCTATATAAACTCATTCTTTAGTATTATCATATAATTCAAAAATTACTACAGGAATAATTTTCCATAGTAATTTCCAATTTTAAAGTAGCTCGTCTATTTTACACAGACTTATGAACGTTCTCGGGAAATCAGGCATTGGTCTATATGACACCATCTCAATTTAGAGATAACAATAGTAATATTGCCATTTAAAGAGAATATCTAACTCTGAAGTGTCCTCTTTTTCCAGAAAAGCTCATTCTAACCTTACTTAAGACTTTAGAGCGTTTATAAATACTACTTGTTCATCTTTAAACTTGATGTATGCTTCATAAAATAAATATTAGTTTCGGAATATAAGAACATTCCGAATTATAAATAACTACTTTCATTTATATTTAAGCAGTGATTTATAATGCTCTCCACATGAATTTTGGTGGTATTAAAAAATGGTATACCCACTTCACTCTTAGTAAGTATTAGCGGCAACTCCGTGCATCCAAGAATTACTCCCTCAATAGAATTATCATTAATCATTCTCTTAATTATATCAACCAATCCCTCGCGGGTTCCATCAAGAAATTTACCAAGTTCAATCTCAGTCATTAGTTTATGCTGAATATAATCCTGCTCTTTTTCATTTGGAACAAATAAATCTATATCCTCTCTATTACAAGCTCTTTTATAAAAATCACTTTGCATAGTAAACTTAGTTCCTAATAAACCAATCTTCTTAATACCTATTTTCTTAATATGCTCACATGTTTTATCTACAATGCTTATTAATGGAATAGGTGATAATTCTTTAACTCTGTCAAAAACTATGTGAGGAGTATTCGCAGAAATAAATCCAAAATCTGCACCTCCCTTTTGTAGAACTTCAATACCATTAACCAGCCACTCCACAAGATTGTCCCATTCTTTATTTGCTGCTAACTTCATGAGAATATTAATATCCATGCTATAAATAATTATTTCAGGATTATTTTCATCCTTTGACTTGCTTCTATATATTTCAATAAGCAAGCGATAATAGTCTAATGTAGATTCTGGGCCAAGGCCACCAATCATTCCAATTTTAGTCATAACTCATTCCCCCATTTTATAAAATAATTTAATTTCATTAATAGGTAGGTAGGGAGGGAGCCTTACGACTCCTTTCCCCCTTAAGAACCGGACTTGTATGTTTCCACACATCCGGCTCAAGCTATCTTTTTACCTCAAACAAGTTAGTATGTGTACCAACTGTTCGGCACGAAAAATCCGTTGGTGTATCTTCCTCACATATTTTCATATAAGCAGAAAAGCAGCCGACTGATAATAATAGATATCAGTTTTCATAACTGAACTTCTCTTTTACGAAGAATTTACTTTCCATTTTCTTTCGTGTTGGCGACCATGTGGAAGTCTGCCCTCTTTCAAGTGAGTTATCCAACTCTATCCAGCGGGTTATTTTTTTCCCTGAACTTTCGTCCTACTGGCATTCGCTTTCTCCATAATCCTTTACCCTCTGGTATTGTAGCTTTCTCTCAATTACCCTACCTCTATTGAGGAACACAAAGGGTTTACCAAGTTTCACTAACAGTAGATTCAAATGGTTAAGTATCCTTCTATACTCCGATGGATATATGGGCTACTGCACGATTGGAATGCGATACAATCTTTCCTATCCATATTAAGCAGTATGCTTATCGTAAATTACGAAGATTACAAAGGTTCAACTTTCGTTTATACTTTCCATTTTTCTCCTAACCCTGTATTGCTCCTGCGTAAAGCAATAACATTAGGTACTTAACTCTCATGCAACCTACAAACCAATTACTCGGAGTGCAGTTTCAAGCGGAGATACGCTTAGTAACTAACGCAGTTTCTTACGAAACACTACTAATTAGCGACTTCTTGTCGCACCACAATATCTTACTATTATGAATAACTTATAAATTCATTATATCACTGTAATTTCAATATAAAATTATAAGCTTTTTTAGATCAGTCCCATAATATATCTTTACAATCATTCTCTATATAGAAAACTCTTTCTAAAATATCTTTTGCTATAATTGGTCCAAAGATTAATTTATAATTTATTGAAATAATAGCTGCAAAGAGATTTTCAACCACTGATAATTGATTCTTTATTTTAAGTGGTTGATATCCATCAAATGTTGTATTCGGATGTTGTATAAGTTTCATTATATTTAAAATAGAAACGAATTCCAGGTTGAAATTCTGCACTTAAATCTTCCTTGTTAGAATCTCTTTTAAGTTTACGTTCCATAACAAGTCTGTCACCTACTTGACAATTACCCCAAGAAAACATTATATAGTCAAAATAATCTGCTGGGTCTTTTGCTGCATTTCTTGGCTCTAAACACAAAGTTTCTGCAGGTAAATTTCTTGCTTTCACAGCAGATAATAAACTTCCACCTCTAAATATCGATACAGCATTTTCCACAGAAGCAGTGTGGAAAAGAAATTTAATTAAACATCATTTTTGCTTACAAGTAGTGCATTCTGTAATTATTGAAGGTGGCTGTTCTTGTAAATATTCTTCTTTATTGTGAGATGCATAATTTATAGCGCTTAAGATATCTTGATTTTTACATTTAAATTCGATTACTCTGCCATTTTCCTTTTCATATTCTAGAAACAGAATTAGTTTTTTTAGTTACCATTTTGATATATTCGGATAATCAGACAAAGCACAGTAAAAAACTCCATCCCAAATTATACTGAATTCATGTTCCCCAATATCTATTTTCATATCTATTCTCCCATATAATTTAATATTTGATAATAATAATATCATATAAGTATGGTAAAATAAATGGTCGTTTATATTACTATATTTACTCTTTTATAAAGTTACGGAAACAAGGCATTTTTACAGTAAATAATTCATAGTAAATATATTGACTGGAATAAACCTTTAATTTTGTACGCAAAATGAATAGATTTGTATTCAAATTTTGAGCTTATAAAAACTAGCATCTTAAGATAAATCCTTAAATAATGCTAGTACTGAGGTTGTTCAATTTCCGAAACAAATTATAGAACGAAGCCCCGTCACCACTTACTATGGAATTTCAACAATTTCCTCTTTGCTAAAATAAGAAATATTTTATTATATTTAGCTTATATATTTCAATAATTCAAATAATATTTATACGCCTCAGTATATCTTGTATTTCCTACTATTTTCTACTATTCCCTTTAATTATCACATATAAAAACAAACTAAGGCGGCAATACATAAGAGCATGTATTCTTATAAAACAAAAATTTATAGCATTGCAACTTTAACTAATTAAATTTTATAAAAAATAAGAATAAAATTCAAGCTAAAAGTTTATATGGAACATACCTGCCGCCGCTTTTAGCGATTTAGTTCTATAAAAAGATTCCGAATTAAACTTAATTGCTTATTACACTAATACTATGAAATTTGATTAATCTTGATTTTTTAAGTATTGAGAAAAATTGAAACCAGCCTTTTATTTATATCTTCTGACTGCTGTATTGGAAATTCATGAGTGCCGTTTACCATTTCGCCTACAATATTAGGATTGATTTTTTTGTATTTGTCAACCAACTAATTTTGTATTCTATTTTTGTAAATGGGCTCTTTGTTGCCTATTAGAATCAGATAAGGAACTTTGAGTTTCTTGAAATCATCATCTGAATATACAACAGCTTTTGTTCCAGTACCCTATCCTTGAAAACCTTTCATGCCTGTGGTGAACACTGAAAAACCGGGATTTGAATAATCCGTATTATCATTTCCACTGTAAGCGGTAAAAAACTAATCACATTGACAGTTATTTACCACTTACATTTTACTCTATGAAATCTTTCTCATTTTATTTACTAATGGTCTTAATTCAATAATTGGTATTATCTTTTGAGCACTATATTTTAAAAACCATTCTTGATTTTCCCTTATTAAACTTAATGTATTCCCATCTTTTAACTTTTTCTTTTCATTAACTTCTAAGTCCACATACCAGCATATCACGTAATCAAAAGTTTCATATGGATGATCATGTTTAAATATATTACTCAATTTATACTCAACTTCTACAAGAACCTTTTTTTTATTATAATCAAAACATATCATATCAGTAGTTGAATTTTGAGAATAATCACCGATTTTATCTATATACTTTATTAATTTTTTAATTTTTTCATTAGATATCATAGATGCAAATATCAATGCAACCTGCAATTCACTACTAGGTTTCTTAGTTATAGGAATGTCATTAGTGAGCAGGTCATCTAATTTATCAAAGCGTTCTAATCTTTCTTTTATTTTTCTTTGTTTCTCTTTTATTACATACTCTTGCTCTTCTATTTTTCTTAACTCAAAGTATCCTTCTTCAGCTAATGGAATTATGTTTTCATCAATAATTTTTTTTGCTTCTGATAAAACCCATTTTACCTTTGGATCTTCTAAATTTGAAATGTTATTTCTGTCTGCAGTTAATTCAAAAGCTTGAGAATTAAGCAATAGATGATAATGATGATAATTTGAGTTTTGAAGTAAATCAGTCTTTTTAGTAAATGGGATAAAATCTTTTGCAAGATAAACTCCAAATCTTGTTCTCAGACTTTCTCCTTGTCTAAATTTTGCAATTTTCTTTCTACAATTTACACCTGATATAGTTCCATACAACTGAAGTGAAACATATTCTCCATTAATATTTGTAGCCATATTATATGGTCCAAAGTGTCTACAGTAATTTACTGATTTTTTGTATATACACTCACATGGATCTTCTTTAGGTTTTTCTTGTGGAGGATAGAATTGATGTGTTCCTGGTATTTCTTCTTTTATCTTTAATATCCTATCTTCTAAAAAAACTCTTGGCGCTATTTGCATATTATTAATATATTTATGTAGTTCTGCATAATTTGCAAAATATGTTTTAAAACTGCCAGCTGCAGTAAACCATAGTATATAATCTTTAATGATGTCAAAATTGAAGTACTTCTCAGGACTATCAATCATATATCCTTCAATTAAAATAGTAGTTCCCCCTTTACCAGACTCAGCATTAATTTTTTCAACTGAATACTCTGGTAGTTCATTATTACAAAGATGTTCCCATGGCCTTTCCATTATAACTTTGTATGCTTCGTTATTTCTGTTCTGTGTTTGTAACATAATTTTATAACTTTTAAAATAAATTTTTGTACCTAAACCCTTCTCACCTATCCCTATTCTCAACTTATTTGAATCACCTAAATTAAAAAATCTATGTATATCATTTAAGTTTAATCCTTTTCCATCATCTTGAATCTCTAAAACGAACTTTCCAGCACTATTTCTATAAATTATTATTGAAATAACCTTTGCTTCGGCATCATGAGAATTACTTATAGCTTCTCTTAAAAGTTCTAAAGGGTTAACTATATTTTGTGCTATTTCTTTGTATAATGAGATAGCCTTTACTTGTGGTGTATATCTTTCCAAGTTGTTCATCCTACCTTCCAACTAAAAAATATTATAAAATTTTCGCATTATGAGATAACCTCATAATATAGTATTTTCTTTCATCTTAAAATCAATACATAATATCTTAAATTTAAGGTGGTTACTGTATTGAAAAGAAATATAACGGGTAAAAATATTCAAACTATTAGGATGAATAGAAAAATATCTCAAGAACAACTTGCTGCTAAACTAAATTTACTTGGGATTAATATAGATCAGACTATAATTTCTAGAATTGAAAATCAGACTAGAGAGATACTAGATTATGAACTTAAAGGCATCGCTATTGCCTTACACATAACAATTGAGGATTTGTTTAAAGAATAAAAAACACAACGCATTTTATTTTAAAGGATTATGAATTGTGTTTTTTACAGTATTCGATTCTCCATTATTTATTTTGTATATCTATATCATCAAATAAGTCAGGATGTAAGAGATCTTCATTGGCTATAATAGGTGTTAATTGAATTAAATTAGGCTTTACACCTGTTTCCCTACTGTCCAGTGGAGATATACTATCTATTAATGCATTATTTAACTCATTCTTATAATATTCAATTTCTTCTTTCACTTTTCTTTTTTCATACTCTAGTTCCTTAATTTTATTATGCGCATCATCCAATTTTCTTTTATATTCCTTTGCCTTCCTAGCTTCTGCAAAATAATACTGATATCCTTCAAATAAATCAGTTAATATCTTTAAAAGTCGTTTTTTATTACCGTAATTTGCATTTAAAATATCTTCTGGTGAAATAATCTCAGGAAATTTATCTTTATTTATAAACTCAGTAAATACTGTAGCCTCATTGAGTCTTTTTATTTCTTGTTGAACTTCCTTATTATATCTCCATATATGTCTTGGTATATTAGTCACTTCCACCAACTTAGTTATTGTTATTTCTCCTGAAATATTTTCCCTTGCATAATTATGTAATTCTATAATAAGTTGTTCTGTATCGTATATAGACTTTCTTCCACCTTTATTTTTATTCATTTAATTTTGCCCTCCTAAGTAAATCAATATGTGCTTCTATTAAAGCTTTATTATTCTTTGTAGCTTCAATTTGAGATGATATTCTAATAAAACTCTCTTGAACTTTATCATTTAATAATAGCTTATTCATATTAATGCTATCATCCTTAAATGATGTTTTATAATAATTCTTCAATAGAGATAGTTTCTGTTTTAACTCCTTTTCTGCTGTATTTAATTCACTTTGTAATACAGAACCAATTTTATCATGCGTCTCATTTTCATAATCTATTTCCGAATAGCTACAATTTATACAGCTATAACATCTACACTCTAATGGGAAATTTTCACAATAGCAATTATAAATATCTACTTTCCTGGGCTTAATACCTTTAGCTCTATAAATTGAATAACCTTTAAGCTTAAGCTCTCTAAAAGAAAACTTTTCTCCAACATGGTCTATAGTACCCATCATATAATCTACAATTCTCTTGCTTAGTTTTCTAGAGAGGACATTAGTATTGGCATCAATAAATGTATCTAGATGTTGATAATAATGAATTTGTGATTCAACACTCTCATGCCCTCCAATCCTTGCAATCGTTAATGCATTAAAGCCTTGAAACAGCATAAAACAAAATGCTAAATGTCTTGTATCTCCCATTCGAATTTTAACCATCACATTCTCTTTATTATTTTCTATGATTTCATCATTAAATTTAACTACCTTAATGAATTCCTTATTTTCTATAATTTCTGTATAAAAACTATTTAGTAATGTGTAAAACATTTTTTTATTCAATCTTTCCTTAGTATAGTCAATTTTATTTAAATAATTATTGTTAAAGTATTGCGATTGTTCTTCAACTGAAAATAAATATTCAGTATCATTATCAGAAGTAATACATATATATTCCTGTATTAAGTCGTAGGTCTTTTTATCTAATTCAAGTTTAGTTTCTAATGGAATTTTTCTTCGTCTACTTAGTGGATTAGGAGGTTTCTTTATCCTTTCGATTTCAATAATATATAATTCATTGTCTTTATAAAATGATTCTTTCTTAAGTTTCAAAAACTCAGTTGGCCTCATCGGAATAATACATGTTAGCTTCCAAAATATAATTATAGGGAAATATTTTTTTCTTTCTTCAATTGTATATCCATATAAGTTATTTAAATCATTTATTATTGAATCAAACCTTAAAATACTATTATATGGTGGTAATTCTCTTGCATTTCTATCTTCTGTAATTTTTAATTGTTGAAGTATTATCCAATATGATTCTATATTGTCATTAGGTATAAAAGCCATGTAATATTTAAGTGCAGTCTTAAAAACTATTCTTTGATGTATAGGTGTATTGTCAATTTCTTTTTGAAAATCATACAAATTTTTTTCACTAAAATTATTAGTTATGAGAATTATTTTTTTAATTAACCCAACCATAGCACTAACATTATTAGGATTAAAGCGTTTATCATGTACCATTATTACTACAAATGCCTTAAGTTCATTATTAATTTTATGATTATATTCATAATCAAACGTAAACTTTCTGCTATTTTCTTCAATATCTTTGAAGTACCATTTATTATCATCAAATTTACAATTATAAAATGTTTTCTCTTGAATTAAAGAATTAAAACTATCCTTATAATCACTTATATTATTTTCATCATATATCATATAATCTATATATGATACAAGTAAAGACAATTCACTATCTATGAGCTTTCTAACAGGTAATCCCTCGCCCTTAACATTTTTTATTGATCCCATCCTTCCACCCCTCGCACAATATATATTTATTATATAGATTTATATGTTTAATCTTAAGCAGCTTTAAATTAATGAAAGTTTGAATATAGTTTTTATCAATAGTATCAAATATTTTTTTTGATTCAGCAAGAATAAGGAATAATTTGTTTATAATAAAAGATAGTTTCATAATCTTGCTTTCTTCATAAGCTGAAGTTTTTTCTAAGTTATCCATTAATTTAAGTAAATCTTCTTCAATAAATTCCAGTTCATATGTCGTAGGAATTTGATATCTACAGCCAAAGCAGCTAGCTTTTAAATATTCAGGACATTGTCGTTGTTGAGGTTTAATACCTGATTTTAAGCATTGAGAATTTTCTACTTTTCCAGGAGCTAAACCTTTAGATATACATTCTAACTTTTCGACTATCTCCTTATGCGATAATGTCAGAAGTTCTGAAACAACCAACTTTATATCTCTTTTTTGATATTCTATAGCCTGCTCCAATAAACCATTTTTTTTATCATTAACTTGTAATTCAATCTCTAATTTTTTAGTTTCATTGTTATTACCTATATCATGAAGTTCATTTTTGTTTAAAAGAAAGGCAGAAAAATTATCCACAGCTATTGGAGAATAAAGTTTATATAATTCCTCAATTCTTTTAGTTTTATCTTCGACAGTCCAGCTGCTTGAGTTATAAACAATGTCAAGTATAACACTTATCTGCCAACCAAATATACCTCTTCGAAATAGTTGAAATGCAATTTTTTCAAAACTACCATCTTTATTTGTACTTTCAATATATTGATGGGTAGTATGTGGTAGTAAGTTTTTACTATTAAGTTTATGTGATCTAAGCCAAGCTGATAGAATGTACGCTACTTCAGCAAGACCCTCTTGATTAGAAGCATATTCAAAAGTATATGTTAATAATGTTCTATTAGCCTTCCTATTATCAAAATTTATAAGGTTATCCTCTTTAAACAATTTATTTAAATTGTTAGATTCTGTTATTACACTATAGAATATTGATTGATTGAATAAAAATTTTCTATCAGCATTTCTTCTATGGATTTCGCATACAATAAAGGCGTATGCTGTGGGAATCACAAGATCTAAAGGTACAATAAAATGTGTTCTAACACCTGTTTTCCCAGTCATTATAAATTTAGATTGCTTGTTTATATAATTAATTATAAGTTGACACTGTGATAAGCTAAGTTTATTGTTCTTTAACCAATTAAAATCCAGTTCTTTCTTTAGTATATCTATATTAGGCATTTTTCCAATATCAGATTTTCTCCAGGCAATTGAAAGATGAAGGATTGCATATAGCCATCTCTGTGCATAACTATCTTCTTCAATCGCTTTGTTAATGTGTTTAGAAATATCCGTTAGCAATATATAATAACTAAGCCACTCCTCAGTACTGTAAATATTTGAGTTTTTAGTATATACTTGATCCCGTGAAACGTTGAAACATCTATCATATTTACAGATATTTTTATATTTATTTCTAAAATAATTTATGTATTGGCAAAAATATCTCAACTGTGCTGTAGTAAATTTAGCCATATTAATAATAAATTCAATATCCTCATTGCTACATTCATAGAGTTCACAATTTAATTCTTCTAGTAAAGTATTTACTTTAAAAAAAATATATATCAAATCATGACAATACTCTTGCTTCTTTTTCTTATTAAATCCTGTTTTATTTAACTTTTCTATGACCCATTTATGATAATAATCAAGTGATTTAGCACAATTATTATCATATAAAAAATTAAAACATGTATTAACTCTTTGGTATAAATCTAAATCTGTATTACATCTTATAAAATAGTAAACATAAGTGTATGTAGTCTTAATATATTTAATGTCATTATCATCTATGAAATATTTACCTCTTGCATGCTCTATAAAATAACTATTAAAAAAACTGTTGGTTCTTAATTGATCCAACGTATAAATAGAAATTTTCATTTTTTCAGCAAGCTGATGTCTTGTAAAATATTCTCTGGAATAATATTGTTTTATGTAATTTATAGATTCTTCAGATATGTAGCGATGCTCATTATAAAATACTGAATCCACTTGATTCTTATGTACTAATCTCAATATAAAATATCTACTTAAACCAGTACTATCTACGACATCTGTTAATTTTATATAACCATCTAAGATACTTGCAACGTCCTGTTTAAATATATCAGTATCACTATTTTCCTCTATTTTATTACTTAAATCATTTTTAATTTGAGCTATAAATTCATACACATCACGTTTGTAATAGTAATTAATATGATTATATTTGATTTTTTTATTGTGTAAATACTTATACTTTCCTAATCTTAAAGTTCCCTCACTTATTTTTAATGTTCTTAATACTTCTTCTTGTGAATAACATTTTTTACTTATATTATCTTTCTTTTGTTTAATTTCATATATAAATGAATTAATATCACTCTTTAGATAGTACCGCATATTTTTTCTCTTAATGAAAAGAATGCCTTTTAACACGTTGCGAGTATTTATTATAGAATAATTTAGCATATCTGCAATCTCATTTAAAGAATAATAATTTTCTGTATTATTTAATTGTAATAATGAATTTATTTCTTTTTTAGCTATATACCACTTTTTGAAGTAAAAATATCTTGGAATATTAGGATATGCTCTATTAAAACCGCTGGTAGTTGCATATCCTAATAATTTAGCAGCTACATCAGATGAATAGCATTCATTGAAATAAAATTTACACTTGTCTAAAAATAATTGAACATGCTTCCTAGCTATATATGTCTTTCCCTTAAAATAGTGACATTTTAAAATATATCTATTTTTTAGTATCGTAGAATAACTAATCTTTAAATCCTGTATTATTTCATTTTTAGTATAGAACTCAGTTTTATAAAATTCATTATATTCTAGTATATTTTCAGCATCATATTTGCGTATATAATTCCTGGTTTTAAAATTATAAATTTCAATTGTTGGGTAAATATTTTTAAGGGTTCTAGTTGTGGATATCTGAAATTTTTCCAATATAGACACTACATCACAGCATTCCGTATCTATAAATTTTTTAAGTTTTACAATATGTTCAATTGCTTTTTTAGGGATTTTATTATTTCTAAAACTAACTGCTGTAATATTCTCTTTTACAATTTTATAAATATGTGATTTTGAATATCCTGTTAAAATAACTGCTTCATCCACTGTATAATAATCTTTATGCAATTTTAAAAGCCTCCTTGCGTCTATACTAATTGGTTAGATTAATTAGATATTTGTTTATAATATTTTACGTCGTTTAGAAGTTGCTTCCACATAGATGTCTCTGATTTATAAAGCTTGTACTCCATTCTTGTTGTATCTTGTAAATATGTTAATGAAGAGTCTAATCTTTTATCTCCCCTCGCTTGTGCTATTTGAAGAACATTATCAGCAACTTCTCCTATCATATTTGAAAATATACCTCTCCCAATATGTGTACTCCACTTAAATTTAAATTCAAGCTGATTCGCATATTCAACGGTATAATCATCACCACTATTAATACCTGCTTCCCGAAGTATTTTAATAAATTTATATTTTAATTTATTAAAATAATATCTATAGTTTTCTCCCGTCATTGGAAATCCTCTTTTATTTAAAAATAAGGCGTTTTCACTATTCTTATTTTCAATTTTATTTAAATATTTAATATGTTCTCTATAAATTTTAGATAGTAAAGTATCAAAATAAGGATATATAGCTTGTCTCCTAGTTTTTTTAGGGGAACCACCACTTGTAATATTATGAATTAAATCTTTTCTAAGTTTTCTATGCTTAATATTTACGATCATACCCAAAAGACAATTTCCCCCTTTAGGTGTTATGCTAGCTCTGGTTAAATTAGTTACTTCACCCAAACGCAATCCACCAAAACACTGTATATATATTCCTAATGCAATTGTTGGGGTGTATTGTAATGCGGTGTTCAATAAAACCGGAATATACTGCATTTCAATATTATGTAGTATTGGCGATTTATCATCTTCAGTAGTATTATCTAAAGGTATTCCATCAAATGGGGACTCAGGAATTTTCCTATAACTTTCTGTTTTTTTGTCATATATTTCTATAAGTCTAAATTCATCTATTTTTATATTTTTAAAAATTCCTTGTGAGGCTAAATCAAAATAAAAATTCGTTAAATCTCTACAAGTTCTATTGTAAGTTTTTTTAGAAACAGTTCTACTATAATATTCTAAGTAAGCATATGCACACTCAATATCTAACTTGCTTAAAGTCTTTATTTTGAACATATACTGTCTTTCAAAGAAAATGTAATTTAAAAACTTAACTACAGTATGAGCTTTTCTTTTTAAAGTTATAGGCTTATTTCTTCCCCTTAAAGATAATAAATATAGAGATATAGAGCTAATCTTGCTCCTTGTCACCTCATTAAGTGTTTGCTGTATTGTTATAAATACTCTTTCTTCAATTTGCTCATTATCGCATCCTTTATTTCTAATCTTCTTACTTGTTTCTACTGCAAACCTAGTCCTCATTTCATCCTTATTTAATTTTAGTATTTTCCCCATAAATAGTTACCTCTTGTTTATATAATAATTAAATTTTATACATGTAATAATAGAACTATATCAGAATATTTTAACCTTATCAATAGAAGTTTGGCTAAAATAAAATAAGCCATATATTCTTTTAATATAAAGGCTTTCATAGACTTAAATTATTAACTTTATTAATTTTAGCCAAACTTTTTAACATCCACCAGTAAATATAATAACACGGCGATCTCTAGCAGCAACGCAGGCACCAAAACCAGCAGGAGTGGCATATCCTATAGACCCCCATCCGTATTGACATATATAGTTGACATTCTTAGGCAGTTTTACTTGTGCCATACCAAGTGGAAGTGAACCTGATTCTACAATTACTATATCATTTTCTTTAATGAAGCTCTGTAATTTAGGATAATAATATACTGATGAGATCTGATTATTTCCATTATTTATTTGATTTTGAATATAAGTCTTCTTTATATTTGGTATAGGAACTGATTTCCTATCTAAAACTTTAATCAATTCATTTAACAAATCTTCCATTAACACATTTTCATAAACACTCATACCCACTTTTACGTAGTTTGGCTGAATTTCTATAATGTTCACAGGATTTAATTTAGCAGTGAAAGAAGCTGTATTATAATCTGACCAGATTGGTCCAATTGCTAAAATGCAATCACAGCTCTCCACAAAATCTTTTACTTCTAGGCTTCCCCATCTACCGGCATATAATCCAATGTAATTTTTATGACCTTCATTAAAGGAACCTTTACCCATCATCATAGTGGCTACAGGTATATCAAGCTTATCAGCTAACTGTTCAACTACAGTTTGAAGATTATATCTTGATACCATAATGTCTGGAAGAAGTATTGGTTTTTGTGCCTGACTAATAAGCTGTTTTATATTATTAAGTGCTAATTGTAAAGAATTTTGATTAGTCTGAGGCTTTGATAGAGAAGCTTCTCTTACGGTAACAGGCTGATTAACTACATCAATTGCTATAACTAAATATAC
Organism: Clostridium sp.; assembly: GCF_047718555.1. Taxonomy (GTDB): domain Bacteria; phylum Bacillota; class Clostridia; order Clostridiales; family Clostridiaceae; genus Clostridium_I. Next base: position 14,907 of record NZ_JBDNRK010000042.1, read on the forward strand.
TGGCCTCTTCATTTCTTTGGCCTTATGAATAGCTGTTGGAATCTCAATTTGCGCATTGTCCTTAGTAATTACCGCTGTATATTCAGTTATATTTTTATAGATATTTTCATAGACAGAATAATCCCCATTCATTAGTGTATGATGCATTTTTCTATGTTCCATCTGCAACATAGTTTTTGGAGCACCAACTATATGAATAATGGGAACATATTCAGAATAAGCTCCTGCAATTGCATTGCAAGCATTTAATTCACCCACTCCAAAGGTAGTTATCATTGCTGAAAGTCCTTTAATTCTGGCATAAGCATCTGCTGCATAGCCTGTATTTAGTTCATTTCTGCAATTAACAAAATTTATTCTCGCATCTTTTTCCAGGTCATCTAAAAGAGTGAAATTATAATCTCCTGGAACACCAAAGATTTCACTAATTCCCTCGCTGTTTAAGCAATTAAAAAGGTATCTACCTACAGTTAGTTCATTTTTTTCAAACATACAAAAATTTCCTCCCCTATGATATAAACAAATTAATAATATGTTTATTCTAACCTGTAGGTTGAACCTTATACATAAATACTATTATTAAAACTAACAGTTAATGGATTCAATAGCAAGTAACTTTTTCTCTATATTATAGGGTACATTTTATAGTTTTAAATAATTATTATGTTCTTAAATCTATTTATCTAAATCAACAATTTAAAACTAATTTAAGCAAATCGAGTAGTTAGAAGTCGGAAATAAATTTCCCACTTCTAACTACTCGATTATTTTACACAGTTTTAAACATCACGGTATTTTCAAAATTTATATATATACCGGCATTGGATCAATCTTTAATTTATTTTCAACAATTTCTACTTTGTTTTCATTGAATACATATAATCTGTGTATAAGAACTAATACCTCATCTCCTAAAGTAAAAGCACTTTGCTCCAAGGAGCGAATTCCTATAACTTCAATATCACCTATTTTAACAGTAATTATCCAGTTAGAACCGGCAAAAGAAATATCCGTAACTGTACCCTTATCAGAGGCAGATACATATTGTATTTCACCTTCTTTGCCAATCTGAACAAATTCCGGTCTTATAATGGCTTTAGATCCCTTTGGTATATCCTTAAATGCTTTAAGATTTTCAAAGCTTTCAATAACATTGGATTCACCAATAAATTTTGCTACAAAAGCAGTTTCAGGCTTTTTATATATTTCTACAGGCTCTCCTTTTTGCTCCACAGTCCCTAAATTAGTTATGATAATTTCATCAGCTACTTCTACTGCCTCTTCCTGGTCATGAGTTACAAAAATACTTGTTATACCAAGCTTGTGTATCATCTGTTTCAGCCAGGTTCTAAGTTCTTTTCTTACCTTGGCATCAATGGCTGCAAATGGCTCATCCAGAAGAAGCAGTTGGGGATTTGGTGCAAGGGCTCTTGCAAAAGCAACCCTCTGTTTTTGTCCTCCTGATAATTGACTTGGGTATCTTTTTTCTAATCCTTTAAGCCCTACAAGCTCTATTAATTCTAGTACTCTCTTTTTTATTTCACTTTTATTTACCTTTTTAATGGAAAGTCCAAAAGCTACGTTTTGATAAACTGTCATATTTCTAAAAAGTGCATAATTTTGAAAAACAAATCCTATACCTCTTTTTCCCGGTGGTATATCATTAACCAGCTTACCATCAATATATACTTCACCGCTGTCAGCAGTTTCAAGACCTGCAATAATACGAAGTATTGTAGTTTTACCACTTCCACTTGGTCCCAGTAAGCCTATTAACTTTCCACGTTCTATTTCAAAGGATACATTTTTTGATGCTTCATAATCTCCAAACTTTTTATTAAGATTTTTAACTTCAACATACATTTTATCTCACCTCTTTTTTTGCTTTCCATTCAATAATATTTCTTAAGATTAAAATAATAATAGCTATAAATACTAGAAGGGAGGATACCGCAAAGGATGCAGAAAATTGATACTCGTTATATAATATCTCTACATGCAGCGGCAAAGTATTAGTTTCCCCTCTTATGTGTCCAGATACTACAGAAACAGCTCCAAACTCTCCTATAGCACGAGCACTGCATAATACAATTCCGTACAAAAGACCCCATTTTATATTAGGAAGAGTTATTCTCGTAAATATGGTCCATAGATTTGCCCCCATAGAGGCAGCTGCCTCCTCTTCCTCACTTCCTTGGGCAGTCATTAAAGGTATTATCTCTCTGGATACAAATGGAAAAGTTACAAATATTGTTGCCAGTACTATACCTGGCAAGGCAAAAATTATCTGTATGTTATTATTAAATAAGAAGTCATAAAATAAGCTTCCCCTACCAAAAGTCAGTACATATATTAATCCAGCTATAACTGGTGAAATAGCAAAGGGAAGATCTATTAATGTGATTAAAAAGTTTCTTCCACGGAATTTAAACTTTGTTACAGAGAAGGCAGTTATAGTACCAAATATAGTATTTAAAAGAACAGCTATTCCAGACGCCAATAATGTAAGTTTTACAGCCGAAAGCGTATAATCATCTGTAATAGCTGCTATATACGCATCCTTACCTTTCCTAAAGGCCTCTATAAATATAAGTATCAGTGGCATTCCAAGCATTATAAATAAAAATATTATTGTTATTGCTATAAGTAAAAATTTAATTGTTTTAGATTTAGTGTAATATCTGTTTTCCAACCTTTTCACTCCCTATCTATACTTATTAGCTCTCCATTGTATTAGATTTATAACAAATAACATAAAAAATGAAAATATAAGCATCACTAAAGCTATAGCTGTAGCTCCTGAATAATCAAATTGTTCAAGCTTTGTCATTATTAAAAGTGGTGCTATTTCTGTTTTCATAGGTTTGTTGCCTGCTATAAATACTACAGAGCCGTACTCACCTATTCCCCTTGCAAAGGCAAGTGAAAACCCTGTTAAAAGAGGTGCAATAAGCTGGGGGAATATAACTTTAATAAAAGTCTGAATTCTAGAAGCTCCTAAAATAGAAGCTGCTTCTTCTATACTTCCATCTAAATCTTCCAAAACCGGCTGTATGGTTCGTACAACAAATGGTATACCTATAAACACCAACGCCACAGTGATTCCAAAGGTTGAAAAAGAGCCTTGTATACCAAACTTAGCTAGTATAGATCCAATCCATCCATTTTTTGAATAAAGTGTTGTCAATGAAATACCTGCAACTGCAGTAGGCAACGCAAAGGGTAAATCTATACATCCATCTAAAAATCTCTTAAATGGGAATTTATACCTTACTAAAACCCAGGCAATAATTAATCCAAATACCACATTTATGATAGCTGCTAATAGTGCACAACCAAAGCTGACTTCATAGGATGCCACTGTCCTTGGGTCTGTTATAACCTTAAAAAATTCTCCAAATCCCATTTTAGAGGTCTGAATCAATACTGTACTAAGTGGAATTAAAACTATTAAACTCAAATATAGAATAGCTAAACCCATAGATATACCAAACCCAGGAATAACCTTTGTCTTCTTAGCCACTTATTGTACCCCCTATCTCCTTTGTCTTCTACCTGTTAATTTCTAAAATTCCATAATAGAAATTTCAGAGACTATATAGTGAATTCTTAGATTTAGTAAAAATCAATTCTAAATCTAAGAATTATGTCTGCAAATTTAGTTATTTTTTGGGTTGATATATCTGATCAAAAGTTCCTCCATCGGCAAAATGAGTTTTTTGAGCTTTAGCCCATCCACCAAATTCATCATCTATAGTAAATAAATTAACTGTAGGAAATGTATTTTTATATTTTTCTGCAATTTCTTTATCCCTTGGACGGTAATAGTTCTTTGCAGCTATTTCCTGTCCTTCTTTTGAATACAGATATTTTAAATATTCTTCAGATGCATCTCTAGTTCCCTTTTTATCAACTACTTTATCTACAACAGCTACTGAAGGCTCAGCAAGTATACTTATAGATGGTACAACTATATCAAATTTATCTGCACCCAATTCGTTTCTAGCTAGTAAAGCTTCATTCTCCCAAGCTATAAGAACATCTCCTACTCCTCTTTCAGTAAAAGTAGTAGTAGCTCCTCTGGCTCCTGAATCCAGTACTGCAACATTTTGATATATCTGTTTAACAAATTCTTTAGCTTTATTTTGGTCATTATTATTCTTCTTTAAAGCATATCCCCAAGCAGCGAGATAATTCCATCTTGCTCCACCAGAAGTTTTAGGATTTGGAGTTACAATTGAAACACCAGGCTTTGTTAAATCATCCCAGTCCTTTATATTTTTTGGATTACCTTTTCTTACAAGAAATACTATAGTTGATGTATAAGGCGCACTATTATCTGGAAGTTTTTTCTGCCAGCCTTCCTTAATTAATCCTGCCTGTTGAATTGCATCTATATCGTAAGCTAAAGCTAAAGTAGCAACATCTGCTTCCTGTCCTTGTATTATAGATCTTCCCTGGGCACCAGAACCTCCGTGAGATTGTTTTATAGTAACATCTTGACCAGTTTTTTCTTTCCAGTGTTTTGCAAAAGCTTTATTGTAATCTTGATACAATTCTCTTGTTGGATCGTAAGAAACATTCAAAAGTTCAATTGATTTCTTTGAATTTGTTGCCTGTCCACTATTCTTATTTCCACATGCGGCAAAAGTTGACAATGTTAAAATACTGATTAATGAAATTAAAATACCAAATTTAAATTTTTTCATGAAGAGTCCCCCTAATTTTCATTTAAAAATAATTATAAAACCGATTTAATTTCGTCAAAATGCTGATTCTTAAGCATTCTGACTTCATACATAACTCCTTCATATTAGCTGCCCCCCTAAGCATATCATTCCTATTTCACATAAAACTTATAAGAATACTATGATATATATTATAATACAATTATATTTGATGTCAATACAAAAATGGAGAAAAGATTTGAGTAAAATCATATTTTCATTTCTCTTTTTATACCCGGTATATAAAAAGAGTTTAAATTTCATTTTAAAAATAATTTAACCAAAAGAAAGTCCCTAAACACAAAACAGTTTAGGGACGAAATATACTTCCGTGGTACCACCCAAATTAATCTAATTATTTTACGGATTTAATTACATTATTAAGATCCATTAAATCTTCTTTAAGCCATCTTACTGCAATTCCAGAAATATCTGTCCAAAATTTAGTCTTTGCATTTCCAGTTACTTCATCATACCACTTATACGTCCAAGACAATAAATGATTATTTAAAAAATCTATTTGTCCTTTAATATTTTTCTTAGCCTTTGAAGAATCAGCATAATCTTCAATAAAACATAATCTTGCCATAAAAGCTAACTGAAAGGCCAAATGATCTGCCGCCTCTTTTTTGCTCACATCCACTCCAAAATTTCTATAAAATCTTCTAACCTGAAATTCTGATTGTCCAAATAACAATCTATCTTCAGTTTCATATACCGATTCCCAGGGTGGAGCTAATATAGCTGCTGGTCCAACAAATAGGTTTTCATAATCCTCTAATAAATCTTCTCTATCATGTTTAATCTCTTCTATAATATCTCTACTATAGCCCTTTTCTATAAGAAAATCCTTAAATACTGAGACTTCCTCAGAAATTTTTAATACTTTATCTAAATCTCCACGATAAAGTGCCGCCAGCACAGCATAAATAGATTGTCTTTTTGTTATAAAATCTTTTATATTTTCCATAATTTCGTATTAGCAAGAGGATAAATATATGAAGTTAATTTGCAAATATTTCTATTCAATATGCAAAATGACTCTATCTCTTACTATCCTCCCTCTGATCAGAATCAATTCTTTTACATGGAGTTATTACCAAAGCAGGCTCTGCTATACTAGCTTTTGGCATGCCTTCCGTTTCAGCCACCTCTCCATACTTTTCACGAAGTTCTTCAAATGTTCCAAAGCTAAGGGCCCTCATTGGACAGGATGAAACACATGTAGGGTCCTTTCCCTGTTCCAGTAAATCCATGCAAAAGTCACATTTATTGACCTTTTTTTCTTCAGGATTATATTGGGGTGCTTCATAGGGACATGCCTTTATGCAGCTCTTACAGCCTATACATTTTTCCTTTTCAATATATACTATTCCATCCTCTTCTCTTTTTCTAAGAGCACCTGTTGGACAACTTTTTACACATGTAGGATTAAAGCAGTGATTACAGCTTACAGTAATCCAAAAAGCATATATATTTGGTATAATAGCCTTTCCTCTCTGTATAAAATTTCCTCCAGATATTTCATAAACCTTTCTAAAATTCTGACCCACTGATAAATTATTTTTATCCTTGCATGCTACTTGACAGGTACTGCATCCAACACAATAATTTTGCTGAAAATAAAATGCCAATTGTTTACCCATATTTGGTATCACCTTCTAACTTATATCTTTAGTAAGAGAGTATATAATAAGTACCAAACTCTCATCAAAATTTACTTTCTTTTCATACTTTTTTCTGTGTATAACATATTAATAACTTTGTTGATAACTCATCGTATGAATATATAGGAAAATGTCTTCGTATAATTATAACTTTATAGGCTTATGAAACTTCACTAATCAAATTTTATGAAAAATAACAAAAGAATTCAAGTTAAAAATCCGGGTATTGGCACTTACTCGCAACCACCTGTAAGTTTTTATCAACATAGTTAAGCTCTGCCTATATATTGCACTATGCCGTAACGTTAGAGTCAACGCTTTTTTAAAGTTTTTTGTATTAGGTATAATAAAGAAATTAATCTTAGAAAGAAGATTGCAAATGTAATAAAATATAATTAATATTACATTAAGGGGAATTTTGCACAAATTGCGAGCACTACCCCTATAAGTATAGGTAATATTTTCTTAATATAGCAATAAAAAACGCCAATCTAATGACTGACGTTTTAAGTATTTAATACCCCCAACTGCTGTTAGCGAAAAATTCCATATTATAATAAACTGTTTTGCTTGAACCAGTGTTTACTAATTTCCAACGATAAGTTTTGTTCTTTGTTACATCAAAACTAAAGCTAGATGTTCCGTTCTTTTTTGCTTTCAGTGTTTTATAGTAGTGCCAACCATTTGAATATTTTTCTAATATTAATTCATATGTACCACTACCTTCGCTGTGTGACTTAATACTAACATCCATGTAATCCCCACCAGCCAGTGGCTTAAATGTCTTTGTATAAACATAATTTTTAAATTCCCCACTCTTGTGAACAACAATAAAGTTTTTTGTTGAAGCATATGCCGTTCTCGGGAAAAAAGTTACAGAACTTAAAAACACTGCAAATATCAAAGAGAAAATGATAGGCAGATTGATAAATAGTTTTTTTCTTTTCATATTTATTCCCCCATATTATCTATTTATTAACTTATATTATATATTATAGATTTTACATCAATTTAAGTCAATAATTTGTATCTCTTATAATATGTAGTAATACCAGCATCGGTGTCATGTGCTGAAAAGTAGACATAACACGTTTGCTGGTATTTGTTCAATTCCACGCAATGCTAATTCTGTTACATTAATTGTAGTTTTAAGTTCAACTAAACAAGGCCCACTGACATGATTAAGCCTTCACTACCTCTACTAAATTAGTATGTGAAGGATTTCCAAAAGCCAGTGGAGTTGGATGATATTTTGTAAGTGTATTAACATTACCCCTTCTATCAATGCCCTCTTTATCAGGACTCCACCAGGCTCCCTGAGGTATGGATACCACTCCAGGCATAATTCTAGGTGTAACCTTTGCTGGTAAAATTACTGTACCACGAGCATTAAATACTTTTACCTCATCTCCATTTTTAATACCCCGTTTTAGAGCATCTATACTGCTTATCCAAATTTCCTGTTTTCCTGCCTCTTCCATCCAGCTTGTATTATCAAAAGTTGAATGAACACGACGTTTGTAATGATGTCCTATGCATTGAAGTGGATATGTTTCCTTTATAGGATCCTCAGGTCCTTCCCAGGCTGAAATATATTTAGGAACGGCTGGTATCTCTAAGGGATTATTCATATTCCACAGTCTCTCTGAAAAAATCTCTATTTTCCCTGAGGGAGTTGGAAATGGATTGTTTTCAGGGTCTTTAATCTGCTCTTCAAAGGCTATAGAAGGCTCATCATAATTCCATCTGTATATGGATTTTTTCTTAAATTCTTTAAAAGAAGGGAAACCAGGATTCTTCTTTGCTGTTTCCTCTACAAGATACTCCATCCATTCATCTATAGATTTTCCTTCTGTAAATTTTTCTTTAAGTCCAAATTTTTCTGCCAAGTCACTAATCCAATCATAGCCATTACGACATTGAAACACAGTATCCACTGCTTTGTTCATATAAATTGCATAGTCTCCAGGACCCCAGGGAGTAACGATATCATCCCGTTCCATCATATTATCTGCAGGCAAAAGTATGTCCGCAAATTTAGCGCTTGGAGTCAAAAAATGATCACTTACTGCTATAAATTCCACTAATTCTTCATTCTTGAGTAATTTAGCCGTACCATTTGAATCGCCATGCTGATTTACAAGTATGTTACCTCCTAAATTGAACATAAGCTTAATATTTGAAGACAGTTCTTCTACACCTGTTACACTTAATTCTACTCCCATACCTTTTCCCCGTACAATGGCGTCAGGCCAGCTATATACAGAAATCTTGGCTTTATTTGGATTGTAGGTTGGAATTGATGCTACAAATTCCTGACGGGTAGGATAACCTGTGCCAGAGGCCCATCCGCCATTAATACCTATATTTCCTGTTATAGCCGCCAGCACAGTACCGCTTCTTGTATACTGTTCTCCATAAGCATGCCTTTGCGGACCAAAGCCCTCAATCAATGCAGCCGGCTTATTTACAGCATATTCTCTGGCTAATTCAATAATTGTCTCTTTTGGTATGCCAGTTAGGTCCTCAGCCCAAGCCGGAGTCTTTGGAACTTTATCCTCACCTTCACCCAATATATAGCTTCTATAGGAGTTACCCTTTGGTATACCATAAGGCATATGCTCCTCATCAAAGCCCAAGCAGTACCTGTTAAGAAATTCTTGATCCTGTAGATTTTCTGTAATTATAACGTACGCCATAGCATCTAATAATGCACTATCTGTAGTAGGCCTTATTGGAATCCATTTATCCGCTAAAGCTATGGCAGTATTTGAATAAATGGGATCAATACTTATAATCTTTGCTCCAGCTTCCTTTGCCAGTTTTAAATAATAGGCAGTATTAGTGCCATGTATAGTTTCTGCTGGATTAAATCCCAGTAGAATAATTAATTTTGAATTCTGCCAGGTATCTCTGCTGCTGCCAGTATATATTGTTCCAAATGTATAAGGGGTTGCAATTTGAGTGCAAGCAGTACTGTAGCTGCCATAATAATCTAGAAAGCCCCCATACATGCCAAGTAATCTTTTCATCCAAGTTCTTTCCGCCGCTCTTCCTGCATTTCCCGTAGCATATTGCACATATATTGCATCCTTGCCATACTTTTTCATAACTCTCTTAGTATTATCTGCAATGGTGTCTATAGCTTCCTCCCAGGTAATGCGCTTGAATTTACCTTCTCCACGTTTACCTATTCTTTTCATAGGAAATTTAAGTCTATTATAATTATACATACGGTTTCTATAGGAACGGCAGCGGAGACAACCTCTTAATTGAGGCACAGCTTTTGTATCAACAATATTGTCTTCAGTTGAAATTCTAACTATCCTGTTATTTTTAACATGCACTTTTATAACACATCTTCCTCCACAATTATGAGATCCTGAAGTAGAAATGATTTCTTCTCTATTTTCATTAGCTTCCTCTTCAGGATTTTCTTTATAATTATAAAAACCATCTTCTTTAAATAAATCTTCTATTAATCGGTTTTCCATATATGTGCCTCCTCTCAGTATTAACTTAAATAAAAATAAATACTAAATCTAGTTCATTTCGTCTTATCTTAATATATACAAACATCTATCCAAAGAGCTTTAGTCAATTCTTCAACCTTTTGTGGAGTTATTTTTAAGGCAGTAGTTTTAGAACCTGCAGCAGGGTATATGTATTGAAAATTACGTATGGATTCATCAAGAAATATTTCTACATTATCCTTTACTCCAAAAGGGCATACCCCTCCTACAGGATGACCTATTGTATCTTCTACTTCATCAAATTTAAGCATTTTTGCCTTTGTGCCAAAATACTGCTTGAACTTTTTATTATCCACTTTGGCGTCTCCTCTGGCAACTATCAGCACATTTCTCTCCTTTACCTTGAAAGCTAATGTCTTTGCAATAAATTCCGGTCCAACACCTATAACCTTTGCTGCAAGATCTACAGTAGCTCCGCTGTCTGGAAGATCAAACACAGGATCTTCAAGTTCTCTTTCTAAAAAAAATTTCCTTACATTTTCTACACTCAAAATTGTATCCTCCTTAGATAATTTTAATAAGTTCCCTATTTACACAGAACAACAAATGAAATTTTATTTATCATTCATTTTTAACTGCCTCAACAGTATTATATAGAAATTTCATTTTGCTATTATACAATTCTCCACTTAACATTTTTTCTATTATAGTTTTAAGCTTCCCTTCTTTCTCTTTTCTCTTTCACAATTCTCATTATAGTTAAAGTCATACCCAAAATACATATACATCCCGCAGCTATATATACTATTTTCATTGCATATATAAAGATATCCGGTCTTCCACTTACATATCCTGTAACTCTATGCCCTATTTTACTGCTCATCCTATTGTATAAAAGCGCTACAGAGAAAGTTATACCTGACACCATACCCATATTTCTAACTAATGCGTTTATGCTGCCAACTACCCCTAATTTATCCTTTGAAACCAGTGACATGACAATAGCATTGTTAGGAGCCTGAAATAATCCATTTCCTATACCTATTATGGCTATACTGAACGTAATGTATATATAGTTGGAATTAAGACTTAGTAGTGACATTGTAAAAAGACCAATTGACATAGTTAACAAACCTAAAACAGTTAAAATTTCTCCGCTAAGTCTATCTGAAAGATACCCACTTATAGGGGCAACCACTGCTATACTTATAGGCACTGCCATCATTAAAAGCCCTGAAGTTGCAGGAGATATTTTCATAGCATCCTGAAGATAAAAAGGCTGAATTATATTTACGCAGAACAAAACCGCAAAGGATATAAATGCACAGAGAATGCTTATATCAAATAATTTATTTTGAAACATAGACAAATCTACTACAGGATCTTCTACTTTTTTCTCTGTAAAATAAAAGCTTAATCCACATAATATGCTTATGATAAGGCTTATAATTATCTTTCCATTGCTCCAGCGTAAATCTTCTCCACTTAGAAGTGCCCAGAAAAGAGCAACTATAAAAACCATAAACAAAATAGCCCCTTTTAAATCAAAAGCCGAAGCACTTTTATTTATCTTCTCTTTAGGAAGTATTAATTTTCCGGCAATAAATGCAAAAATGGATATAGGTATATTTATTATAAATATAGATTGCCAATTAAAGAGCTGCACCATAATTCCTCCAAGTGCCGGTCCAAGCATAGTACCTATGGCTACAGTACTCCCAAGGAGTCCAAGGGCTCTGCCTCTCTCATTTTGTGGAAATACAACAGCTATTATAGATTGATTGGCTGACATATACATAGCTGCTCCAACAGCCTGCACTATTCTGGAAAAAACCAAAAAACTTAAGCTTTGAGAAATAGTGCATAGAAAAGATCCTAAACCAAATATGAGAAACCCGTAATTAAAAATAATAACTTTACCAAATTTATCTGATAATTTTCCAAATATGAGTACAAAAGCAGATATTACTATCAAATAACTAGTAACCACCCACTGTATGCTATTTATCTCTACACCTAGATGCCTCGACATCATGGGTAATGCTATATTTACAATACTGCTGTCCAGATTTCCCATAAAAGGAGATAACAAAACTACAGCTAAAATTTTCCATCTATTTTTATAAATTTTTTCTTCCATATAAAATTCCCCTATTCATTATAATATACTATAAACAGAGTTCTTGGTATCGGTATTTTCGATACTTAGAAATCGTTATCCAGAGACGTAACCACTCTTTACTCCCACTTGAATAAGATGATAGCATTAGAGTGGGTAATCATCGGTAGATATGCGTGGTATCTTTCACTTGATATTTATTTTAATCTAATTATTACTATACAACTGCAAGTTGATTTGTCAACTATATATAATATGAATTCCACTATAAATTTATCAAGGTAAGTTTTCAGAGTAATTTGTTATAAATCCATATTATTTTTCATATACTCTAATTAGTTGCACCTTGAAAAAATAATAATAAGTATACAATTGCTAAGGATAATTCCCCGCTGGGGAAAGACTATACCTAACAATTACATACTTCTATAAGAAAAAATATCCGTGAAATTTCTAACGTATATTTCTTCTTATATGTCCAAGCTGGAGGTAATATGGATGGTTAATAAAAGGATAAACAATGAGAAAAGTAGTTTTGTATTTGTTTTAGGCGTTACTATAATGATATTTTCTATTTATCTGTTCTTTAGCTTTTTTAATAACCAGGAAAACTTTACAAGCGGAACAGGAAAAATACTTTACATTCAGATGCTGAACTATGTAGTGCCTGTAATAAAGGTTACAAACTTCGATAAATCTATAGTGAAAGATACACCTTCTTTAAAAACTGACCTTTTAAACTATGCAGGAATTAATTTAAGCCATCCTGATGAAATTTTAAAAAAAGAAGTATCTTATTTAGATGGAAATGACAATTCTATTAAAGATGGTACAGCAGCTATAGGGGACTTTAATTTAAGCAATAGCGATGTAATTAAAGATGATGGCAGCAATACTTCCAATGCAAACAATGGAAGCTCCAATACTGAAAATCAAATAAGCCAGGCCTATAATCCAAAGTTAAAGAAAACCCTTGATAATTCAAAGCCAGAGATTCTCATATACCATTCTCATACCACAGAAAGTTATGGTTCAGATGGTCAAGATAACCTTGATCCTAATAAAAATGTAACTGCTATTGGAAATGCGCTAACTAACACTCTTGAGAATGACTATGGGATCTCCGTGATTCATGATACCACAGTCCACAATGCATTATCCTATGACAATAGCTATGCAAGATCTGGACAAACCGTGAATAACTATTTGCAAAGATACGGTAATTTTAAAATGATAATTGATCTAGATAGAGCTACAGATCCAAACAAAGCTAACGTTACTAAACAATTAAATGGATTAAATGTAGCTAAATTTACCTTTGAAATGGCAAAAAACAATCCACATTTTAATGAAAATATGAATATGGTAAATCTTTTACTAAATGATGCTGATAGCTATTTCCCAGGATTAACTATGGGCAGCGGAGTAAAATGTGACAATGGAGCCAATTTTTTCAATCAGGATAAAAGTAATACTGCATTTTTACTAGAAATAGGTTCTTCTCCAAATACTATTGATGAATCAAAGGCAACCACCCAATACGTTGCCAGAATAATTGCAGAATACTTAAATGATGAACAATTCATTGCTACAGTTGCACCAGCTGCTCAGGATACTTATAAAAAAGATAAAATATTCCCATCAGTCACACTTGCTCAGGCAATGCTTGAAAGTGGAGAAGGCACATCCTCTCTGACTAAGCAGGCAAACAATCTGTTTGGTATAAAGGCCTTTAGTTGGCCTGGTAAAACAATCAATATGCCAACCAAAGAAAATTATAACGGTAAAAATGTGGTCATAATGGGCAAATTCAGAGCTTATAATAATTGGGGAGAAAGTATTGAAGATCACGGTAATTTTCTGGTTAGTAACAGCATTTACGCAAAACATGGAGTATTCTCAGCAACTAACTATGCGGCCCAGGCAAGAGCACTGCAATCAGCTGGTTATGCTACAGATCCTAACTATGCTAATGAGCTTATAGGACTAATAAAAGAATATGGTTTGAACAAATATGACAATGTACATTAAATTGATAGAAATTAAATTTCATAAATATTTTTGCTGAATTTGTTTCCAAATTAAGGTTTAAAAAAATAACAAGAACACTATGAAAATCAATATGAATTTCATAGTGTTCTTTAAAATTATTGCAATTTATCAGCCTTTAAAAGTTCAGGAAATAATTTCATCCATATTATTACAACTACTATAGTGCCAATTCCTCCAAGTAAAGCTGCTGGTACAACTCCCAGCCAAGAGGCCAATACCCCTGATTCAAATTCTCCAAGTTCATTAGAAGTACCAATAAACATTGAGTTTACAGAACTCACTCTACCTCTCATATCATCTGGTGTCCTGATTTGTACTAGGGTAGAACGAATAACAACGCTTATCACATCACATGCACCTAATACAAAGAGAGCTGCAAGGGAAATTATAATAGAAGTTGATATTGCAAAGATAATAGTAGATATTCCAAAAAATATTACTGCAGTAAACATAATGTGTCCAACTTTTTTTCTTAGAGGTTTCTTAGCCAAAATGAAAGACATTAATAAAGCTCCAACAGCTGGAGTTGATCTAAGTACGCCTAAACCAAAGGGGCCTACAATTAAAATCTTGCTTGCATAAATAGGCAGCAAGGCAGTAGCACCCCCAAGTAATACTGCAAATAGATCTAGCGATATAGCTCCTAATATAATTGGATTCTTTTTTATAAAATCTACTCCTGCAAACATTGATTTTAATGTTGCAGCTTCTTGCTTCACTGTTCTCTTTTCCATTGAGATAAAAGAAATGACTACACTTGCCAATAATGCTAAAACTCCAGAAATTGAATACACTACGGAAGGCCCTAACGCATATAAAAATCCTCCAAGCCCAGGGCCAATAATTACTGCAAATTGAGATGCAGAAGCCATAATTGCCGCAGCCTTTGGAAAAACTTCCTTCCTTACAATATTGGGTAATATTGACTGCATACAGGGCCCCTGAAAAGCATTAGCCGTTCCTATAAAAAATACAGCAATAAGAATAGTTTCTTTATTAATCCATCCATGATAGCTTGCAAATGCCAAAGTAAATATACCAATACTCTCTATAATTTCACTTATACAGACTACTATTTTTCTATTATAACGATCTGCCACATGTCCAACTATAAAGGTAAACAAGAGCATTGGTAAAAATTGCACTAATCCAACCAGACCTAAATAAAGTGGCATCTGAGTAAGCGAGTATATCTGCCAGCCAACTGCCACCGCCAACATTTGAAAAGCAAGGAAAGTAGACACACGTGCAATTAGAAGACATCTTAGAGATTTATTTTCAGTTATAAAAGATTTGTTTAATAGCCACATATTACATTACACCCTTCTTTATAGCATTCTTCATTAGTTAATAAATACTAACTTTAATATTCTTTTACTATTTATAACATTACTACAATAAATTATTTTGTATCTTAATTTTTCAATTATATCAAGTACTAATTTAACCTGACTAACTTGGCGTAAGTCTCCCACGCACTCTGTGAAAGTGATCCACACCAAATTAAAATTTGGGTTCTCTACTTGCACTCTGTGAAAGCGATTCACACAAAATCAAAAAAAAGATTTTGGTTCTCTGCTTTTCTTCAAGTGGGAGTTCAACGCCAAGTAAGCCATGCATTTGCAGTTCTAAAATTCAGATGGGGTAAAAGAATCCCCACCTGAATTAAGAACTTGCTTCAACAAACTATTATCAGTTTTCTTTATTATAAATTTTACAAGTAAATTCAATACCAACAGTACTTATAAAAATTTTTCGTAATTTACAAGCTTTAATGAAAATTTTTTTCATTTATACATAAATATTATAATACAGCATATTAATTATCAACTAATAACTTCAATATGATGTAAATATAGCTATAAAATCATTTAAAATATTCCTCCATTAAGCTATCAAGCTCCTCATTCAGCCCTAACCTTTCATTGTATAAAAAATTTAACCTTTCATAATTATCATTAGCTTTATTAATCTCCACATCTATAAGCTTTACCCTTTGTTCCAGCTCCTCTATAGACTTTTCCAGCTTCTTTTTCTTATTTTCATTATTATCTATTTTTT
Source organism: Clostridium sp. (assembly GCF_047718555.1). Classification (GTDB taxonomy): domain Bacteria; phylum Bacillota; class Clostridia; order Clostridiales; family Clostridiaceae; genus Clostridium_I. Next base: position 31,006 of record NZ_JBDNRK010000042.1, read on the forward strand.
CAGATTTCAAGATTTTTTCTTCTTTACTCTTCTTTATTTTGTCTTTAACTACTACTTTCTTAATTTCTTCACCATTTTTAAGTTCCAGTACTTTTTCCTTATAATATTCATAATTTCCATCATAGGAAATAAGGGAACCCTTTGATAACTCCACCACTCTGCCTGCTATAGTATTTATAAAATACCTGTCATGAGATACAAATAAAAGTGTGCCTTTAAATTCTTTTAAAACAGCTTCTAATTCTTCTCTTGAAGCAATGTCTAAATGGTTAGTAGGTTCGTCTAAAATAAGGAAATTAACTTCATTATACATAAGCATAGCAAGCTTTAACCTGCTTCTTTCACCACCTGAAAGCTTTCCAACATTCTTAAACACCATTTCACCTAAAAACATGTATTTTGCAAGGTATTCTCTTGCCTTTCCTTCAGTAATAACTATTTCTTCTCTAAAACATTCCAATATGCTTTTGTTTTCGTCTTTAAAAGAAATGTTTTGAGGTAAATATCCTAATTTAATAGAACTTCCTAAACATGCAGTGCCGGAATCTGAATCCACTGTTCCCAGCAATATTTTAAGTAATGTTGACTTTCCAGTGCCATTTTCACCAATTAACGCCACTGTTTCACCTTGTCTTACCAAAATTTCCGCTTTATTAAGGATTACTTTCTCACCATAATTTTTGCATAAATCTTTAACTATGACCACGTCATTTCCAGAACGTTCTGCCCTATGAGTGTTAATACTAATGCTTTCTTTCTCAAGTATGGGTTTATCTATTATCTGAAGCTTATCCAATACCTTTTGCATGCTTGCAGCTCTTCTAAAAAATTTGCCATTATCGCCTCTCCTACCCCAATCTTTCAATTGAGCAATACCCTTTTCCATGGCTTTGATTTTTTTCTGCTGTTCTATAAATTCCTCCAACTGAAGCTGCAACTGTTTTTCCTTTTCTTTTACATAGACCGTATAATTACCAATATAACTTTTTGATACCCTATCCTCAATTTCAATTATCTTTGTAGCGACATTATCTAAAAAATATCTATCATGAGATACCATAATCACTACACCTTTATATTCCTTGATATATTTCTCCAGCCATTCCATTGCATCTAAATCCAAATGATTAGAGGGCTCATCTAGCAATAATATATCGGGATTCTGAAGCAGTATTTTTCCAAGAATCACTGTAGTCTTTTCTCCACCACTTAATTGTGAAAATAATTTTTCTTTAAATACTTTATTTATTTTAAGTCCTGTGCAAACTTTACTTAACTTTTCTTCCCTTTCATAACCTCCCATGCTTTCATAAAGCTCCTGAAGCTGAGAATACTTGCTTAATAATTTATCCATATTGTCTATATCAGTATTTGACAGTTGTTTTTCTAATACCCTCATTTCTTCATGTAAGCTGTCTATTTTTTTAAAGGCTGAATTCAATACATCAATGACTTTAAAACTGTCAGGATAAATTGGCATTTGTTCAAGATAACCCAATTTTACTCCTTTTCTAATAGACAGCATACCGTTCTCATAACCTTCAGCACCCATAATTATTTTTAACAATGTGCTCTTTCCACAGCCATTACTTCCTACAATACCAACCTTTTCGGCAGTCTGAATTTCAAAGGTAATATCCTCTAAAATCATAGTGGCTCCATAATATTTTTGTAATTTATTTAAGGCTAATTCTATCATTTTTATCTTCTCCTTCTAATTTTAAATTTTATGTTTATAATTTTTTACAAACAAAAATAAGCCCCCTGACAGATACTTAGCGAATAACTTTTTAAGTATCTAGCAGATAGAGTTCTATAGAAAAGCTTAACTTAGACATTTTGTATTCTCTGATGTCATCTGTAAGTTTCCATTGAAGCTCTAATATAAGGCTTATGAAAGAAAATACTCCAAATTTTAAATAAGCATGCAAAAAGACTCAAAGCATAAAACCTTGAGTCCTGTAATTATCTTATAATATTAGTAAACAAATTCATACATTACGAATTAAACTAAAGCAAGATATAGAATCATGGATTTATACAACAGCCGATACTTTTTCTAAAAATGGACGCACTTCTTCCGTTAATTTCTACATTTCCATTTTTTGCAACAGAACTACTGTATCTACAAGTCTTATCTGTTGCAAATTTTTCAGTACCAACTATATGAGCCATTACCTACACCTCCTCTTCTTATTAATATTTATAATATAGATTAAATTGTAGATATTGTCAATGGAGACATTTTAAAATTTATGGGCAAATAATTATGTTATAGAGATTATAATTTTTATAACTTCTTTTCAAAGCAAAAAATTCACCTCTAATTAAAGTACATTAAAACCCATTATTTTTCTTATATAATCTGATTTTTCTTTGGATGTCAGGAGTTCAAGCAGTTTAAATGCCACATCCATGGCTGTGGAAGGATTCCAAGAGGTTATTATATTATCATCAATTACTATTGGTTCATTAACTACATTAACTCCATATTCTCTTAACTTTTCTTGCCTAATACCATTTTTCATATTATAGGTTGTACCTTTTTTTCCTTCTAATATTTTACTTTTTCCCACAGGAAGGGCTGCAACACAAATTGATGCAATTATTTTGTTTTTCTCATGAAATTCTCTAATAAGCTGAAGAAATTTTTCATCATATGCATCCTCATAGAATCCATATTCCTCAAAACCTCCTGGAATGGCCAATGCTGCATAATCATCTACGTTAACTTCATCAATTGTTATGTCTGTGATTACCCTTAAATTAAAAGTACTTTTGACTTCTTTTTTCAGTCCACATGTAATTACCTCAGTAGTTCTATCCCCATCAACAAGATTCCATCCTATAACATCTGTAAAAACACTTGCCTCATAGACTTCAAAACCCTTTGCTAATAATAACAATACCTTTTTCATTTATCATCCCTCCGTAACTCATAATCAATAAATTGTCCTTCATTATTCTTATGTACTATAAATTAGTTGAAAGTAACTTTATTTTTGCTCATTGTATAGTTTTCAATTATATTTCCGATAATAAGATTATTTTTCGAAATCATTTTCTGTAAGCACTTCAATTCCATTCTCCATTAATAATTCTGCAGTTATCCCTTTTCCCTCTATAAGTTTTCCTGAAAATGTTCCATCGTATATAAAACCACAGCCGCAGGATGGACTTTTAGATTTTAATATAGCTTTTTTTATACCATTTGATTTTGCAATTTTTAAAGTTTCCTCTGCCCCTTTAGCGAATTCATTAGTACAATCTTTTTCCTCTTTAGTTAGTATTTTTATGTTGCCTTTCTTATCCATAACAATTTCACAGCTTGCTCTTGGAGTAGGTAATCCACCTAGCTGCTCCGGACATACAGGTATAGCTTTACCTTGTTTAACTAATTCAGCTACAATTTTATTTTCACTATTTTTTCCATCATATCTACAATTAACTCCTGCTAGGCATGCACTGACTAGGTACATAAAATCATCTCCTCTGAATATTTAGATAGTAGATTGCAAAATTCTAATCTACTTAATTTTAGATCTTTCAACCATTACACAAATACTTTTCAATTTGTTTTTTAATAAAACTGTTTCAATTTTTATCTTTTCCTGACTGAAAGGTTCAGACCTCCACCTCTAAGCGAAGCGAAGGTGGGATTTTCCAATCAGGTGGGGTAGACTCCCCACCTGATTTACCGATGCTTCAGCTTGCTGAAACGAGTTCACTTAAAATCCTTAAATTTTTATACTACTGTAAAGTTAAGAAACTTAAAAACAGTACATAAATATGTACTGTTTCATAATATCATTTTTTTGCTTTTAATAATAGTTCTATATTTCTCGTATTTTCCTCTTGCTGTTTCATTAAAATATCAATCTTTTTATGCAAGTCCTCTATTATTATTTCTGATTTCAAATTTACAAGATAGTCATTAGCCGCAGTGAGCCTATCTTTCTCAGATTCACGATTCTGAGACATCATAATTATAGGCGCTTGTATAGCCGCAAGACAGGATAATGCTAAGTTTAGCAGTATAAAAGGATATGGATCAAAGGCCTTTTTTGATAATAATACTGCATTTACTATTATCCACACTACCAATACAGTTATAAAACTTATTATAAAAGGCCAGCTTCCACCAAAGGAAGCAATTTTATCTGCAACTTTTTGCCCAATTGTAAGCTTTTCATCATGGATACTATTTATATTTTTTGAAATTTTACCACTTATGAGCTCATGTAATAGTTCCTCACTAATATTAGAACCATCTAAATCTCTATCATTATCCAATATTTTCTTTACTAACTTTTCTTTATCAATTTTATCACTCATATCAATTACCTCTCTTAATTTGAAGTAATTATAACACTTTAAGATATGAGATAATACTATTTTTACTGCTAATTAACAATATTTTTTCAATTTAGGCATGTGAAAATAAATAGTAAGTCAAAGATGCGACGAATATTTTGAATCCTTACAAGGAAACAGGTTCCGATGATAGTTGGCTATTTGAGGGTTCTGTTGACGCAGTAGGATTCAAAATAGGCTAGCATACTGACTAGTTA
>NZ_JBDNRK010000043.1:0-34029 GCF_047718555.1 Clostridium sp.
GTATAATAATGTATTATACTATTTTAATTTTATATTGTCAATTTTTTATAATTATGAAATAGCAAAGTACCTTCAAGAACGAAGGTACTCTTTTATTTTACTTATCATAATTATGTCTCTTTCATTCATGCCTTCTCTAAGAGTTATAAAATCAGATATATATGAATCTTTTGATTGCCTTCTTCTCTTTTCCTTATTCCTTTCTCAATATATCTAATGTATGTGCGCTTGCTCCCAACAAATCTGGTCTTTCACACGTAGAAAAATGATAATTAAGAAAAAGTTGAAATGTATTTTCATCCATAGCATTCAAAACAGGTCGCATATAATTAGCTGGTCCATCTGCTGCAATTATTTTTATCCTTTGCAGTCTTACTTCCTCATTTAACTTATTAATATCTTCAATCCTTACATAATCATATAAATCTTTTGGTTCCGATATAATATGAAAATCATCATTAAGTTTCCCATTATCAATACATGCACGAATATTATTTTCCTTAAAACCATATGTTATTACACTATATTCATTCATACAATATGCTACTAAGATAACACCTCCAACTTTCGTTACTCTTTTTGCCTCTTGCAGCGCTTTTACTTTATCCTCAAATTTATATAAATGATACATTGGTCCAAACACCAAAGTCATGTCAAAGGTATTTTCTGAAAATCTTGATAAATCCAATGCTGTTCCCTGCATTGCTTTTACTGTACTTCCTTTTGACTTCAAAATACCTAGATTGTGCTTCACAAGTTCAATTGCAGTAACATCATATCCTTCATTTGCTAATTGTACAGAGTATCTCCCTGTCCCTGCACCAACATCCAAGATTTTTGCGTTCTCATTATTTTCTAGATACTTATGAATATACTTCATGGAAGTGATATATTCAACTTGTCCATATTTTCTCGTTAATCTTTTGTCCTCACAAAATTTATTGTAGTATTTTTCCAATTCAATTGTCATCTCTTTATGTTCCTCATCTATAATTATAATATATATGGATCTTTTAAAGTTTCTACAGCTAGATCACTATTAGGCTTTGTTAATTTTTCATTTAATTCTTGTCTTTTATAAATCTTAGTTTCTATCTGATGGACTAAAACATTTCTTAACCAACCATTCTCAACTGTTTTATTTATATACCATAGCTTTTCTTGAACAAAAGCCTGAATTGCTAAGGAGTTCGTTAATTCTCATTAAAATGTTATTCTTTCATTAATAAAAGCATGGCTTAAATACTATAAATTCATTTCATTAAGTATGTCTCTAAGCTTTTTTAATTCATCTGCTGTTAAAGTAATACCTTTACCCATCTTTTCATGTTCAGGAGACCAATCTCTAATGTCATATTTAGCTCCTTTTCCGTTCCAGCTTATTAGATTTAATTCCTTCTTCCAAGACTTTGGTGACTTAGATAAAACACCTATATTTTCTTTAATTTCATATTTAATATCTGCCATAAATAGAGCCTCCTCCTATATTATTTATCTTCAAGCAATATTCTTTCTAAAATGATAATATAAATTCTATATTATCATGGCTATTTTGTGAAGTAAAATTTAGATGTGTTCTATTTGACAATTTATTTTCATTAGAATTATGAGCATAATTTAACTTAACTTATTATGATATAATGAAATATAATTGAGAAGAAACAGTATTATTAAAGTAATAATTATATACAATTTTAAAAAACTAAATAATAATTTTTATAGAAAGAGTGTATTTATGAAGGATGATATACAAATTAATAAATATTTAAAAAAGGCAGAAGAAGCTTTTGAAGAGAATAAATTAATTAAATCATTAGATTTATATAATAAAGTTTATGAACTTTCAAGTGGTAAAAATTTGGATGCAATAATTAATTTAGCCTTAATATATGACTCTTTGGGAAAATCAGAGAAAGCTAAAGATTACTATAAAGAAGCTTTAGGTATAGATAACTATGAAGAAAGGGCCTACTATGGTTTAGCTACAATATATGATGAAGAAGAAAAATATGAAGAAGCTATAAGATTATACGATAAAGCTATCTATATAAATCCAAATTATCATAAAGCTTATTTTTTCTTAGCAAATGCCTATGATGTATCTGGGAAAAAAGATTTAGCAATAGAAACTTATGAAAAACTGTTAAGTTTAAATCCTATGGATTTTTGGGCAAATTTAAATCTAGGATGTATTTATGAGGAACAAAATCAAAATGATCTTGCATATAAAATGTTTTCAAAAGCTTTAAAAATAGACCCAAATAATCATCTAGCTTTATTCAATATGGGAGTAATTTGTCATAAGTTTAATATGATAAAAAAATCCATTAATTTTTATGAAAGGTCAATTGAAAAAGATAAAGGCTATGAATATAGTTATTTGAATTTAGCAGTAATTTATAAATACAAAGATACAAAAAAGGGTATAGAAATTTTATCCAAGGGAATTGATAATTGTAGTGAAGTATATTTTTTTATATTATAACAGAAGTTGTTTTTATGCTGTAATCAATGAAGAAAATAAGGCATGCGAAGATATAATTATGGCTTTAAAATTATATCCCAAGTTTTTAAAATATGTTTTAGAAGATGAAGAATTAGTAAAAGTAAGGAATCTAAATTTATTTAAGGATTTTGTGGATAAAAGCAATTTAGGTCAAGCCCTTCACTAAAGGGCCATTCCCTACAGGAGATGGCTGGGATCTAATGTAATGCTATCCACCACTATTTTTTATCACTTTTTAGAGAACGTATATTTAAAAGTTATTGTCAAAAAATTTAAGAATGAATTATATACGTTTTCTTAAACGGTTTCAAGCATTTATATATTATATTTACAAATTAGTTACAATATATTCACTATTTATTCATACATTGTAACGATTTCGGTGGTTTCCTCCTTTGAATTTTTATTGGAAATAGAATATTATAATAATATAAAAATTAATTAGGAGGAAATAATTTATGAAAAAGTTATTTAAAGAAATATTTAATTTAGAAAATTTAAAGAGATCTCTGATATACAGTGCATTCACTGAATCATACTCTTCATCTTATTATTCAATTTTGAGTGGTATTGTTAGAGATATGGATGCAAAAAAAGATGGTAAAAAAGCACAAAAGGTTGCATAGCTCTTATTTACATCACAATAATACTACTTGGAGAGTAACAAATATGGATAACAAAATAATGAACAAAGACAAGACTTTATAGTTTTTATTTATAAAAATTTTGAAGTCTTGTCTTTATTATTTGTACATCATTCATATCATACTTCTATTTTATATTGGAGGTTTTGTTTTTTCTACTCATAGCTATAAGCTTTTTGGAACCACTGGTAAAACCAGTGGCATTCTAAAACAATAAAAATTTCCTCAAACTGTAGTTTAAGGAAATATATAATATAAAACACACACCAAAAATAGCAAAATGCCCCAAGTCTTTGATATTATCCTATTTATTTTTTCTTATCTTCATACTACTTGTAAAATAAAGTGCTGCTGTAGAAATTATCATGATAACTACTGTATAAACAAAAGACATTACTTGGGCATTTATATTTGCATCTTCATCACTGGCATTTTTAATTACTATACCCAGTGGTTGAAGAAGTGGATGGTATAAGAATACTGTCACATCATAATCTGTGAGCATACTATTAAAGTTTAAAACTATTACTGATAAAATTGAAGGTAAAATAATTGGCAAAATTACACGACGCATTATATAAAATGCACTTGCTCCCATACATCTTGCAGACTCTTCCAAACTTTCATCCACACTAAAAAATGCAGCCTTAATCATTCTTAATGAGAAAGGTATTTTTACAATAACATATGCTAACAAAAGTATACCCGCAGTACCTATTAACACCTTATTACCCACTAAAATTCTTGGTGTGTCATAAGTAGTCATAAGACCAAGCGCTATTAATGTACCTGGAAGCAGCCATGGAATAAGCATACTATATTCTAGCATAGCAGCAAATTTTCCTTTTGATTTGTGTATGATTCTTGATACTAATATAGAAATTATTGCTACAATAATAGCTGCAAGTAAAGAATAAACAATACTTATTAAATAAGGTTTAAATGCATTCACATCAATAAACAATGCTTTATAATTTTCTAGAGTCAAACTCTTAAAAGATAAGGTAGCACTTTTAATACTGCTAGAATTCGACAAAGAATAAACAATTACTAGTAAAATTGGTACAGTATAAATTATAAATAAAATATATGCGAAAAAATGTGCTATGAAATTACCTACCGGATTTATAATTTTTTGCTTTACCATTTTCGATTTTGTTTTTGATATAGAAATATAGTTGCCACCTTTTTCAAATTTATTCATTATGAGTAATAGGATTATAGTTACCACTCCTAAAATAATAGAAAGAAGAGATGCGATTTCTTTAGAGTATGAGCTTTTTGCAAAGATAATAATCATAGGATTTATAGTCTGAAAAGAATCTCCTCCTACAATAATTGGTGCAGCCATGGCTCCAAGCCCTGTGAGAAATGTTAAAATAGTAACAGCAAAGAAAGTAGGTTTCAAAGCAGGCATCACGATTTGAAAAAATACAGTTCTAAAAGATGACCCCATATTTCTCGCTGCTTCTATGATTTGATAGTCTATCCCACGAATAGCATTAGTAAGAAAAATGATATGATTTGATGTACAGGCAAAAGTCATAATAAATATAACTGCGAAATAGCCTGTAAACCAATTTGGATTGATGTTTGGATTTATATGAAGTAAAAGCTTCGTAAATACACCGTTTGTACCATATATAAATTTATATCCGGTACACAGCACAATCCCTCCATATACCAGCGTACTCATATAACCTATTTTTAATATTTTAGCACCCTTAATGTCAAAATATTCAGTAAAAACAACTAATAATGTACCCACAATATTTACAGTTATAATAAGTGAAACCGCCAAAATAAAGCTGTTTAATAAACTTCTCATAGCTCTTTCGGAAGATAAGAGCTTACTAAATACTGCTGTAGAAAACTCACCATTTTTAAAGAATACGTTGATTAAAAGATTAGCATTAGGATAAATTAAAAAAGCAATAACAAACCATATAAGGAACGCTCTAATAACAATCCCTATAATTCCTATACCTTTAAATTTTTCTTTTAAATTTAATTTTTTCATATTTTTACCCTACCTTATATATTATGCACTTAAAATTGCATAATATCTTTAGTATTTATATATAGATCAACTTCACTTCCTATTTTATGGTATATAACATCATCATTTTTCTCAATATTTTTTATGTTTCGTCCTAAAACTGAATAATTATATTTTGTGTAAATACCATTATATTCTGAATCTTTGACAATAGCTTTAAGTTTTACAAAGCCCTCTCTTTTTTGTGTGTAAATTCTTTCTATTCTAACAAAAGCTTCTTTGCTTTCATTTAATTTATTTACACTCTGCTTATTGATTTCTTTTATTATTTCGTTGTCAAGTCTGTTAACATCACCTATAAAATCACAAACAAATTCAGAAGCAGATTTATTATAAATTTCATAAGGTGTACCCACCTGCTCTATCTTGCCCTTGTTAAAAACAGCAATTCTATTAGAAAGAGTAAGTGCCTCCTCTTGATCATGTGTTACATATAATGTTGTAATACCAAGTTCTTCTTGAAGTCTTTTCAGTTCATATCTAAGACCGACTCTTAATTTGGCATCAAGGTTTGAAAGAGGTTCATCAAGGCATAGTATTTTTGGCTTTAGCACAATAGCACGAGCCAATGCAACACGCTGCTGCTGACCTCCTGAAAGCTCAGATACATCTCTGTATAACTGCGTTTCATTTAATTCTATTTTTTTAACAACTTCCATTACGTTTTTATGTATTTCTTCTTTTGAAGCTTTTTTTACCTTTAATCCAAAAGCAATATTTTCATATACATTCATAGATGGGAAAAGTGCATAACTTTGAAACACCATTCCTATATTTCTTTTTTCTACAGATACATTAGTAACATCTTTATTATCAATAAATATACTTCCACTGCTTGGAGTAATAAAACCTACAAGACTTCTTAAAGTTGTAGTTTTTCCACATCCTGAAGGTCCTAACAACGTAAAAAATTCTCCAGCATTGATAGATAAATTTAAATTTTGTATGGCAAGAAAATCTCCATATTTTATTTGTACGTTTTTAAATTCTATCATATATATACACCTTCCTATATATAAATGCGGTGTATATAACAACCTATACACCGCCATAAATGAATTTATTTCAGAAATTCAAGTTGTACCTTTTCCATCCATTTGTCCATATTGTCTGCAACAAACTTCCAGTCAATTTGTTGAGGTTTTACATTAGCCATTAATTCTTTTACTTCTGGTGCTGCTTTTGCAAGAGCATCAGGCTGAACAGGCACTGTACCAAACTTTTGAGACCATTCTGCCTGCACTTCAGCAGAACCAAACCAGTCTACAAATTCTTTTGCTACATCAGTCTTTTTACTTTTGTTAAAAATAGCTACTTGTTCTACTACAAATGGAACACCTATCTTAGGTGCCATAATCCCTAAGTTTGTCCCTAGCTGTTTTTCATGTTGTAACAATCCACTACCAAAGGCCATTATCAAAGGACGTTGACCATTCATTACTGCAGCATAGCTATCTTCACCAGTTTTTTCTATATGCCCATTTTGAAGATATTTCTTTGCAACATCCCAGCCTTCCTGTGAAATACCATATTGTCCATTAGGATCCTTATATCTTACAAGAATACTTGCTAAAATAGTTTTTGAAGTACCTCCACCTAAATCTAGTATAGTATATTTATTTTTATATTCAGGTTTTATTAAGTCTGTCCAATCCGTTGAAACTGTCTGATCATTATAATATTTTTTATTATAAGCCAAAATTAGTGGTTGAGTCACTGTTGGATAATAATAACCATCTTTATCTCCAAGAGTCATATCAACATCTTTAGCCCAAGAAGGTTTAAACTTCATAAGCATATCTTGTTTTTTCAATTTTTCATATTCCACTGCATTTAATCCAATAACAACGTCATCAATCTGATTATTCTTTTCCGCAACTAATCTGTTTGTTAGATCTCCGGCTCCTAATGTTACGACATTTAGCTTAAACCCTTTCTCTGCAGCTTTTTGTGTAAGCCATTCTGCTCTCCCATCAGAGCCTGAGTTTGTGTAAATTACTAATGATTTGTCTTTATTTTCTTCTGTCCCCTGTGCTTGTTTGTTTTTATTTTCCCCTTGATTTCCAGTCGTTGTGCTGCAGCCCGCTGCAAATGTCATTAAGATGATTGAAACTAATGTCAGTAGCAAAAATTTAACTTTTACTTTTTTCATAGTTACCTCCTATATTTTATATAAATTTAGCATTTCTGCTATCTATATACTGTTTTAAAAGCAACGGCCAATCTGTTTGCAAAATATCAAAGCCAATATCTATCAATTTACCCCAGCTTTCATCTTCGTTTTCCATGATTGCTCTGTTATCATCAAGTCCTGCAGAGAGTATAGTGTTATCATCGAGAGTTATCGCATTTACCCAGGTTAAAATTCCATTTGACTTAAGCCTTTCAATATATTCTGTATCTATTAATTCGCTATGTAAATCTTTAAATATCAATTCCACTCCTATTAAATTAAGCTTACATTTCATTACTGAAGTAATATTTTCTTTAGTATATACAATAGGCATATACATTAAATTACTTTCACTGTCTTCAAGAGACTTTAAAAGTTTTTTATCTTCATGAGATTTCAAAATAATCTGGTCTGCCATATTATGCTTTTCTAAAGCTTTTATTGTTTCGTTCCAATAAAACCAAGATCTATCGATATTAATCAAACATCTTCCTTTAAGATGTTCAAGGACATTATCCAGTTTTTCAATCTTCTGATTAATTTTAACTCCATCTACATTAAGGCAGGAATAACTTTCAATTTCTTTTGTACTCATAGTTCTGATGTCTTTGTTTGCACCAATAACTACTCTTTCCATTCCATTGTGGAATGCATAAAAATCACCATCAGTACTCATAATTACATCAACTTCAATAATATCTGCCCCATGTTTTAAAGCATTTTCATATGCTTTTATAGTATTTTGCACAATATTTCCACCACAAGTCCCCCTATGTGCAGCAATCAGTATTTTTCTTTCTTCTTTCTTTTTCCAAATATTTTCTCTTATTAATTCAAAGTTCAATTTAATTCTACTCCCTTCTTTCCACAGCTATACTATAACAAATTATTTTTGAACGTGTCAATTATATTTCCTTAGTAAACAAACGATTTTACCTAGCTTTTACATACATTTTACTTAGCATTTACAATATATAACGATTATATTAATTGGAACGTTCTAATATTTTGCAATTTAGAATTTGTAAATTGTAAAATATTGCATAAAAAAAACAGTAGGCACTAAAATGTGCATACCGTTTTTTTATGTGTCTACCTGTTAAACTCTTTATCAAAATAATGCTGTGCATTACTTAATGCTGTATCAATATTAACAATTCCTGTTACAGAACTGCGTATAGCCATACCCAGTATTGTTTCAAATTTTCTATCGTCAAATTGGGAATGCTTTGGATTTTTATTTCTTCTATATCCATGTCTAAAACTTTTATCCATCCCTTTAATCCATGGATATAGAGTCATCACATCTTCATTATTATGAATACTTTTACAAGGTGAAAAACCTCCCAAATAAGTAATAGTAGAAGAAATATTGTCACTATAAATCCAATTTAGAAAATCAATGCTTTCCTGATATTTTTTACTTTCTTTACTTATACCTACAATACCACCACCCAGAAGAGGATAGCCCCCTGGAACTTTTGCAAAACCGATTTTTCCAACAACTTTAGAATTCTTACTATGAAGCATGTGTGATGAATGATTAGAAAATACAATAACCATAGCTGTATTGCCTTCCGCAAAGTTTTCTAAAGATTTTTGCCACCAAATATTTGTAGCCCCATCTGTATAATCATAAGTCTCTATATAACTTACCAGTGATTTCTTTGCTATTTCTGTATTTATAACAACATTCCCATTTTCATCAAATATTTCTCCTCCGAAATCTTTAAATCTTGGTAAAAAATCACAGGCCGCCACAGCTGCAGAACCAAATACAAGACTTGTACCATAATCTATCGGAGAGTCTGGATTATATTTTCTTGTAAAAAATCTTGCTATTTCATTATATTCTTTAAAACTTTGTGGCAATCTTAAATGACGTCTATATCTTTCATAAAATTCTCTTTGAATTTTTGCATCTTCAAATAAATCTTTTCTGTAATATAAAATCTGTACACTTGGATCTAATGGCATAGAATATAATTTATCATTTATTTTATAATAATCAGCAGAAATACTATCAGAAAATTTCTTTAGCAATGATTGAATCTGTGATGAATTAATATCTAAAGGCATATATAGCTTTTCTCCCAGTTCAGAAAGCCAAGCCATATCAAGTCTTATCAAATCATAGCATGAATTTATGGTTGTAGCTGTTTTGTATAGTTCATCATAAGTCAAATCAGTAATTCTAACATCGATACCTGTCTCCAGCTTACAGCTTGGTAAAAGTTTTTTCAAAGCCTCTGTAGTAGGACTTGCAAGTGTTAAAAAATTCAATTCACGTTTTTGATTACGTACAGAAATATCAGAAAAGCAAAAGCGAAATCCATCATTTGGTGTATAGAGGTAATTTTTATTTGTATTCTCATTTTTAACTAATTTTAGAATGTATTGACCTATTTTTTTCCCTAAGAGTCTATAATTCAGCTCATACTTTATAATATCACTGCTAGGCATGGTTTCTGTACTTGAAATAGAATATATAGATGGTAATTTCTTCTGAGGATTATAGATTTGGATATCCTTTAAACAAGAAGCTCTTTCTATACTTGTAGTTACAATAGCATCAAAACAATTACTAGATGAAATCACGTCAAACGCAGTGATAAATCTTAGAGAATAATCACTGCTAAAAATTTTAAGATTACAATAATTATCTTCCAAAGTTTCGGATAAGCTTTTTACAAACTGTTTTATATTGGAAAATTTACTTTCTCCTGAAAACAATGCAATATTTTTATACCCGTCTTTTATTAGTCTCTTTGCAATATCTATTCCTGCTTTTTTAAAGTCAAAAGAAACAAAGGTAGAATTTTCAGGCATATTTTCCACAAATCTATCTACAAAAATAAATTTTGTATTATCATTATAAATTTCATTGTTTTTCACGAAAGAGCTTACGACAATTACATAATCAGGATTTAATGATAAAACCCGTTCTAGAATCTTTTGTTCTGAATAGGATATACTATTAGTGGCAAAAACATTTACTTCATACCCATATTCTTTCAACTGATTATCAATACTTATAACCAAATCAGTGTATACCTTCATATTAAGTTCAGGGATTATTATACTTATACGCTTACTGTATCTCTGTCTTAATTCTCTTGCCTGAGCATTGATTTTATAGCCAAGTGCTTTAGCTGCATTTTCAACCAACCTGATTTTCTCAACACTCACATTTCCTTTTTTGTTCAGAACATTTGATACTGTTCCATGCGATACACCAGCTAGCTTTGCAATATCTTTGATATTCGGCATAAATATCCACCTTTATCTAATTGTTATTTGCTGATATTATATCACAGTATATAAGGATTGTGTCAATATAAGAATATTAATTAACCCATTGTACTAGTGATTTAACTAGCACAATAGGTTAGTATATGCTTAAAAAATAAGAATTTATATTTTCCATTGCAGATGTCATTTCATCATTTACTTTTTAGAAAACATATGTTTAAAAGTGATTATCCAAAAATTTTAAAGGTAATTATACACGTTTTCTTAAGATGAAAAAAAAGATAGTAAAAAAATACAAAAGATTGCATAGCTCTTATTTACATCACAATAATACTACTTGGAGAATAATAAATATGGATAACAAAATAATGAACAAAGACAAGGCTTTATAGTTTTTATTTATAAAGATTATGAAGTCTTGTCTTTATTAAAGGGATAGATTTGAATTCATATAAAATTAGTAAGTTTTCAACTAATGTGAAGAAGTAACTACTCCTTCTGCAAGTTCTTCTGTAATTTTTGATTTATCTCCTGTTAAACTAATTTGCAATGTTGGTGCAAAAGTACCCCCATATCTAAGTTGTCCATTAACATGATATTCATTTATAAAACTTAAAACACTTCCACCAGGCATTACATACCATGAATATGTTTGATATGGATCATTAGCAGGATTAGTTATTACAAGCCCATTTCCGTTTAAAGGCTTATAATTACTACGTAGAGAATCACCAACAAAACCATATAATCCATCTGGACCATTCAATCCTGGAGCATAAGTAAATCTGTGGCTAATAGTAAACAAGTAATATTGATTTCCTTTAATTACAACATGTGGGCGTTCAAGCTGTTGGTTAACACCAGGTGCTTCAAGTAATGGAGTCAATAATTTAAATTTTGTTAAATCTTTATCTTCTGCAGCGGCAATACCGATATTTCCGTTGAAATTTTCCGCTTCTGGTGGTATTATATGTGTTTTACGAAATAATTCATCACCAATATTTTCAGGTTTTAATCTTTGATCATCTCCACCTTTATTTCCTTCGAACAATAAATACTCTTTTCCAGTTTTAGGATCTTCAAAGAAACACGGATCACGGAAAGAATATAGTATAGGTCCTTTTGCCTGCTGCATAGTTTGATAGTATACCCCATCTGGCTCAAGGATAACTTGGTGCTTACTCCAATTTGAAAGATAAACTCCATTCTTATCTGCACTTATATCAAAGGTAGTCTTAGCTAAACGTTGTTCAAAAGTTTTAACTGCCTCCCCTTTTCTACCAGTAGCAGTATAGAAAAGCTGAACCTTTCCATTGTCATCAAGCATTGCTGAACCAGCCCATTGTCTAGAACCAAGAGCATCTTCTGGATTATAAGCAGGTCCTTTGTATGTCCAATGTTTACCATCTTCCGAGTAAAAACAACTTATTCTTGCAACATCATGACGTTTGTCCCAATCCAAACTTCTAGGTGCAGTTAGCGCAAAAATAACCTTATATCCATTAACTGTTGCTACAGAACCGTCTCTTTTAGTAAGTGGCCAAGTATCCCAAATCCAGAGATCAGGAGCCGCAAGTTTGAAATTTGGATCAATATTAGGTGCTGTATTTTCCTTTGTAAGTACGAAATTCTGTGCTTGCTGACGTGACCAAATACTTGGGTGAACTATATTAATTATTTTCTTATTTAGCTGATAGGAAAATAAGAAGATAATTAATAATACCCCCAAACAAATCACTAAAGCAACTAATCGTTTATATGCTTTCTCATAAATTTCTCTTTTTTGCAAATAAACCCCTCCACTTTATTCGTTTACACAAAATTACCATATATAATGAATTCTCTTCAAATATACCCAATAGGATTAACCCCTTTGCTTTGTACATAATCTAATTAATTTGACCTTTTTCTTATAATAACATTATTATTAAATATAAATTTAATTTATATTCATATTTAATGCAACTAAATAACAATTTTGTTTACTCCTCTAATTGTTGATATCTTCATATCTTTCCTTTTGCTGATTATCCTATTTATAGTTTTTTTCTTCTTCATTAATTATATGAATAATTTCCTCTATGGACTTTTTATTTAAATCACCAAATTTATAAGCAGAATTCTTTTTCAATGCTTTATTTATCAAAATAAACTTACCAGTTGGAACACCGGATTGTTTAGCTCTTTCATAATCAGTTTTATTTCCCAATACAATCATAACTTTTGCCTTTATATTATTGTCTTTAATATAATGTTCTACTGAACTATCCATGCTTTCATCATCAATTTTCTTATTAGAGGTGGTTATTGTTATTACAATTGTATTTTCCTTTTCTTGTAAAATAACTTTTTCTTTTTCTGCTGCTTTAATAAATTCATTAATCACTATATTTGTAGGTTTAAATTGAAATCCACCTATTTTTTCAATAAGAGTATTTCCATCTTTATTTAATGCTTGTAATTTTATAGTTTTTCCAAACAAATTGTAGGCCATTTCCATGCTTGCATTTTTATTAACACCTGGATTTATACCAATACTTACATATCCTTGTGTAATAAAACAACCATAAACTCCATAACTTCCCAATATAATCATAGCAAATATAGCTGCAGCGAAAGTAAAACGTTTTAAAGTTTGTTTTGTATTTCTTTTTTCTCCTTTAATAACAATTTCTTCCCCGATTTCTACATTGTCAATTAACCTACCTATTTCTATAAAATCTCCTTCTTCTGTTAACACAATAAGTTTATCCTTTAATTCTTCAAATACAATTCCTTTCATACTTTCACCCTCATTCGATGTATTCTCGTATCAGTTCATAGTCACCTATTGCCACAATCACTAATGCAATAATATATATTCTTCCTCTTTCAAGTTTTTTACGCTGGATAAGCATACTGTTTTCTATTTCTTTTAAAGGCAATCTTTTTATACTTATTAACTTGTTAAGCATATCTTTATCCTGTACAATAAATTGTGCAATATCCTTATAGGTTTTTTTAAGCTTTTGTTGTTTTGGAGAAGCTTGCACTAGTTCTAAAAATTCAATTCCCCATTCTTTTAACTCCTTTTTGTATTCTAAAATTTCCAATTTTCTCATTTCATTTACATTTTTATGTTCATATTCTTCCATCGCTCTACTCAGTATTCCAATGCTTATATCTTCATTTTCTATATCATAAGTTCCTTGCAAATAAACTGTATTTTTTAATTTTTGATTCTTTCTGTAATAATCTATACCTCTAAGAATAATAACCTGTTTAGCAAAGTTTAAAAATTTCCCTTTGCTTTTATCGTATGAATCTATGGCTTCCTTAAAAGCCATCATACCAATTGTAAGCTCGTCATCATATTCATACTTTAAATATTTTCCTGTCTTTTTCTGCAAAGTACTTGCTATAAAAGGCTTATATTCCTCGATTAACGTGTTTAATTCTTCTTGACTTTTTTTTGCTTTTTCTACTCGTTCCTCAAGAGATTTCTTAAAAAACATCTTTTCACCTCGCATTAAAACCTTTTGTATATATTCGATATGAAACTTATAAAAACTAAGGTTACATGTACTTAAATATATTTTAATAAAAGAAAAAGCACACAAATTTGTGCTAATTATCCTTTGTAAGTTCACTAAGACTTTCAATAAGTTCGTTACAAGCTTTTATCTGTGCAAGTAGTGCTTCTTCCTTATCATCAGATTTGTAATTTTCCCTTATAAAACGGAGTGATTTTTTTATAACTAAAGATATGTAATTTGAAAGAATAGTCTTTGCTTATTCTTCATATGTATCATCCTTTTATATTTACTCAATATGTATATTATGAAAACTTAAAATATGTTTTTATTGTATTTAGTAAAAGTATATTACTATATTCTTGTACAAGCTATTTAATCTCCATCAACTTCTCAACAAAATATATATCAGCTGGTGCAAAATTAAAATTCTTTAATTCCTCTATACTCACCCACCTGCAATCATCATGTACTGAAAGCTTTATATCTCCTTTAACTATACTTCCCTGAAAAGCAATTAGTTTTATATTAATTGTATCGTAGCTATGAATATTTTCGCCAAAATAATTATTAATTGCTATATCTATATCCATCTCTTCTTTTAGTTCTCTAATTAGAGCTTCTTCTAGAGTTTCTCCTTGTTCTATCTTGCCACCAGGGAATTCCCAGAAACCGGCCATGCTTTTTCCCTGTTGTCTTTTTGCTATTAAGATGTTGTTATCATTGTTTTTTAGTATGGCTGCTACTACGTTTAGCATTTTTTGCACCTTCTTTGGATTATATTAAAGTCTGACTCACCCTTTTTAGAAACATCTTGCCCCGTAAACAAATAAAATAATAAATTTTTACTCTTCCAATTCTTCCTCCAACCATTCTCAACTATTTTATTTATATCCCATAACCTTTCTTCTTTATCTTTTATTTTCTCCATTAACGTTAAATTATGATACCATGGAGTTTGTGCAAGTACTTATTGCACAAATTCCACATCATTTAATACAATATAAATTTCAGACTATCTAAGCACATAGCTAGCTAATGATTTTTGTATGTCATATATATTTTTATCATTTTTAAATTGTTTTTCTATGGGCATTTGAGTTCCCCCTACTAATATCTTTTCAAATTCTCTCTCCACGTGTTTAATATCAATTTCTGATGCATTGCCCATAAGTCCACTTAGAATTCCCATTTAAAATTACCTCCTTAGTTTTGTTAAAATTTTTTATTGGATTTATGTAATCATTTGGTAATTAGCATATATAGATTTAGAATAAAAATTCATCCTATGGATATCTGATAAGTTAATCCCACTAAACTATATCCAAAACAAAACAGACATTACCCAACTATAATAATTTAGTTCAAACTATATATCAAGTGCTATAGAGATTATTTAGTGGAGCAATTAAGGACCCACTTGCTAGGAGATGACTGAAAGTCGTCCCCGGCTATAAGATTATAATTATTTAATTTTTATAATTAATATAATTAATATCGTTATTAATATAATTAATATTCTTATTAATATAATTAATATTAATATTGACTTTATGAATTGACAGGTGTATATTAAAACTATAATAGTACATTAGGAAGGTGAAAATAATGAAATACAAAGCCCCGGGCAAATGTCCCGTATGTGGTGAAAAACTTTCCATTACCAAACTCAGCTGTCCCAAGTGCTCTACATCCATTGAAGGTGACTTCCAGCCCTGTGAATTTTGTCGTCTTCCTGAAGAAGATCTTGATTTTGTCAAGGTATTCATTAAATGCCGGGGCAACATTAAAGATGTGGAAAAAGAACTTGGCATCTCTTATCCCACTGTCCGTGGCAAGTTAGATGCAGTTATAAAAGCTCTAGGCCTAGAAATTCCTGCTAAAGATACTGTAAAGGATAAAGATTTAAAGGAAGCAGCTAAAATGGAAATTCTAGAGCAATTATCAAAGGGTGAAATCACTGCCAAAGAGGCAACTGAAAAAATTAAAAATCTATAATTAATTTATGGGAGTGTTGAAAATGAGTGAACAACAAAAAATATTGGAAATGATTGAAAAAGGTCAAATTACAGCTGCTGAAGGTATGGAACTTCTGGAAGCCCTCAATACCACTAAGGAACCTGAACCAATTGAAACCTCTAAAGCTCTGACTGGAACCAAATTCAATTATAAATTCTTTAAGGTAAAGGTTACCTCTGACAATAATACAGTGAATGTTAAAGTTAATATTCCTATACGCCTGTTAACCACCATCGGTGAAATAGCAAGCAAAATGACTACTATGGTACCAGCGGATGCCCGAAAAGAAATGGAGAGCAAAGGTATTGACATCACAAGCATCGATTTCGCTAAAATTATTGAAGAAATATTAAACGGCACATTGGATGATCCGAATATCGTAGATGTTGAAGCATGGGATGAAGAACACAAAGCCATGGTAAAGGTAAAAATATATGTGGAATAAAAGCTTTCGTATAATATGGCTGAAATTGCAGATAGGGAAAAATAAGCATTTTTATTTTTCCTTTCCTATTCCCTTGTATATCTTTCAGGAATTGTTGGACAGTACCCTGGATTTATTGAAATTTGCATGCTTATTTGTATCAAACAAGCCTAATTCGGATTCATACTCATCCTTTACTGTATATACTGCCAAAAAACTTGTGCAAATGATAATTGATCTGTGTAATTCATCATCAGAGTTTGAACCCTATGACTTTGTTGACGTAACCACTGATAAAGTCAGGATATCAATAAAAATCAGGTAAATCTTATCCCTATGGAGGTAAACATGACAAAAGTCATCTTAAAATATTTATCAATTATATTGACCATTTATTTATTATCAATGTTAATTCATACAATTTATATTGGCGATACACTCTCACCGCTGATTATGGGATTGGTTTTATTAATAATCAATCTATTGTTGAAACCATTTTTGCTGTTGATTACATTGCCATTAAGCATCCTCACCTTAGGTTTATTCACCTTTATTGTAAATGCCTGGACCATATTGATTGCGGATCACTTTGTATCCGGAGTGAATATGGGTGGATTTCTCAATTCCCTGCTTGTTTCATTCATTATTGTTATCTTACATCATCTGCTGCGGAATATGAATAAATCATCAAAGCACTACTAGAAAAATCTTTAATTATAAAAACTGCTAAATGTAAGCAGCGAGCCAAAAGCGCTCGCTGTTCTTACGTTTCAGATAGATATTTATCCATCAGATATGTAATCCACTCACCCTTAACTAATAGCAAAGGTTTTTGTGTTTAACTGGTTTTATAACAAAAATAACTAGTGACAAGCTCTCAAAATACTTGCCACTATATAATTTTTTCAGGTTAAGATCTTGGCCTTACATTATCATTTTTCTTACTTTTTGCTGTCTTCTCTGAATTATGCTCTACCTCACCATTATCTTTTCTTTTCATTCCTACTGAAGACATTTGCTGATTTGTAAGTTGTTGTTTTCCTGCCATTTTTAACACCTCTTTATTCTAATTTTTTTATCCGATAACTAGTAGCTGTAATACTCTACCTTCTAAATGTGGAGATAACAGCCACACGTTCCTGGATAATTCATCTAAACTTAGTGAGAATACAAACTCCCACTAAGTAAGATTCATTGATATCTTACAAGATTAGTGTCCCCTTTTATATCAGACATTACTCTATAAAGTTCTTTAAAATAAACAAAAAGGTATGCAAAACATACCTTTTCCTATCTTCTATAATTGAAACACCAATTATTCAGCTATCACTTCTTTATTAGTCCAAGAGAACTGGCGGACATTTATATTAGTTCCAAACAAACTACTCATCTTAGCAATAGTGGAAATATGGGGTTGTGTCTTATTGTATAATAATAGTGTATATTCCAAATTAATATAAAGTTAAATCTATATTTTATAAATAACTACTCTTAAGAATCTATATAAATAATACCATCTCATTGAATAAATTCGCCTATAGCTAACCTGCTTATGAAATATGAAATCAGGCTTTCCGACCCTTCATTTAGATTTATGCCCTTTTCAGTAATGCCATCATAACAACCGCCGTTCTCACTATCCACCAAAGATTTACCCTTTGAATTCTCACCCTTATACCATAGATGACACTGCTTAGCTTTACTTAAATACTCCACGTTTTTTGTCAATTTATAGGCAGTTATATAGGTTAGTGCCGTTTCAGCAGCCTCCACAGGTTGTTCATCATATTTCGCTGCCTCTTTTCCCTTTTCAAGCCATCCATTACAACCCACTGGCTTGTAATACCAATTTTTAAAAGTACTCTTTTCTAAGAAACTAAGACTTTCCTCTGCACATTCCAAAAACTTTTCTTTTCCTAAAACTCTATAGCTTATAAACATAGACCATGGAAGTATAGAATTACTGTAGGTAATATCATCCTCATACCATTTCCACTCTTCATCTTTATGATGATTATATTCTTCAAGTATACTTTCTGCTAGTGGTTCTATATACTCTTTAGAATCATCAATATATTGGAGACCTATAATAGAATACGCTTTTCCTCTAAGGAACTTAATATTACTGCAATTCTTTAAGGCCTTTCTTATCATATGCTTACAAGTGAGTTTTACATTATTAGGAACCTTAGAATTTGTTGCAGTGTATCCAAGAGCCCAAAGACACCTCCCAAAGCAATCTTCAGAACCTTCCTTCTCAATAAACTGCCTGTCATAATTCATAAAGTTTTTAAATTTTCCTTCATCATTTTGTGCATTGAGTAAAAATGAAGTGTAGGTATATATAAGCTTTAAATATTTTTCTTCTAATTTATTATGATAAAACATAACCGCCATAATAAGAGCTCTTGCATTATCATCTGTAGTGTATCCCTCTGTGGGATCTGGTACTCCATACTTACAATGCTGAAACATTCCCGTATCATCTGTCATATGAAAAATGTGATCTACTTTTAATTTATCTAAAGGAGTAATCATCATACTACCAGCCTTCCTTCTTTTTTATTCTCTTCTATAACTGTTATGAATAATTCTGCATATTGCTTAGCCACACTTTTCCACATCATTGTCTTTCCAACTTTTAAAGTCTTATGTTCCATTTCCCTTTTCTTATCAGGATTCTCCAGTATATAATCTATACATTTTGCAAGAGAATGGGCATTTTTAAATTCTCCAAGCATTCCTCTTCCTTCTGACAGCATCTCTTTAGCATAAATATAAGGAGTGGATACAATAACTCTTCCATAGCCTGCTGCGTAGGCAAGAGTACCACTTACTGCCTGATCCTTTCCAAGATAAGGTGTCATGTATATATCAGATATCTGTAAATAGTTTATTATTTCATCCTTAGTAAGGTATTTGTTTATAAACCAAACGTTGTCCTTTATTCCAAGACTATCTACTAATTTCTCAAGCCTTTCTCTATACTCCTCACCTTTTTCTCTCTTTATACAGGGATGAGTCTGACCAAGAATTAAATAAACTACATCTTTATGTTTCTTTACTACTTCTGCTACAGCTTCTATACCATATTCCAGGCCCTTACTTGGACCTATTAGCCCAAAGGTGCTGATTATGTTTTTATCTTTTAACCCCTGCTTAAGTTTTAATTTTTCTCTAGATGGCATAATCCTAAAGGGGACTCCATGATGTATAACTTCTATCTTATGCTTATCTATATCATATATTTTTTCAAGCATATCTACCGTATTTTTCGACATAGTTATAATTTTCTTACTCTTTTTACCAAGTATCTTTAGAATCTCTCTCTGCTTAAATGATGGTTTAGGTAATACAGTATGAAGTGTAGTTACAAAGGGAATATTTAAATTATTTACAAAGTCTAATAGATATTCTCCACATTCTCCACCAAATATACCGTATTCATGTTCAATTACCAAGAGTTCTATACTTGAGTTATTTATATTCTTTGCAGCCTTTATATAATCTTCTCTATTAAATTGATTTATTTCCATTTTAACTCTATGGTCATCATATTTATAATCATCATTATTAAGAGCTACTATCTTAGGTTTCTGTAGAAGTTTTATATTATCAAGTTCTCTTACTAAATCTTGAGTAAAAGTAGCTATTCCACATTCTCTTGGTGGATAAGTACTTAAAAATGCTATGTTTCTCATTCTATTCAATACCATTGTAATCTCTCCTTTTCTATATTGCCTTAAGCTCAGTATGATCTGGAGTATATATAGTATTATAGTAATCACTATCGCCATCCATAATGCAATTTGATGACATTATGCTTTGATATAATCTTGATCCACTACCTATGTTTACATTGTCCCATAATATACTTCCTGTTATTTTACTCCCTGTACCAATATAGCAATTGTTTCCGATTACTGCATTTGGTCCTATAGTTGTATTAGCTCCAATTTCTACATTATCTCCAATATAAACTGGCTCTACAATTTTTACATTACTATGAAATTTTACATTTTTGCCTCTATATGAATATGATTTTTCTATATCTAATTCTGGTATTTTACATTTTCCAGTCATAATATCTTTATGTGCTTCCAAATATTTTTTAGGAGTACCTACATCCATCCAATAGGATAATCTATCATAAACAGCTATCTTATATCCCTTTTTAAGTAACATTGGGAATATTTCCTTTTCCACAGATACAACTTTTCCATTGGGTATTTCCTTTAATACCTTTGGCTCAAAAATATATATTCCTGCATTTATATAATTTGATGTAATCTGATTAGGTGAAGGCTTTTCTACAAATGATTTAGCATAATTGTTTTCATCATATTCTATTACTCCATAGGCTGTTGGATTTCTTACTGCAGTTACAGCAATAGTAACATCTGCCTTTTTGCTTTTGTGATACTCAATCATATCCTTGAAATCTATGTCACTTAAAATATCCGAATTAAATATTAAAAATGTATTATCATAAAATTTTTCAGTATTCTTTATGGCTCCTCCTGTTCCCAGTGGAACATCTTCCTTTACATAATGTATTTTGACGCCCTGTCTATTTCCCTCTTCAAAATATTTCCTAATATGTTGTGGTTTATAACATACGCTTAATACAATTTCATCTATGTTACACTTCTTGAGTTCTGCAATATTCCTCTCTAAAAGTGGTTTTGTCATTATGGGAATCATAGGTTTGGGTAATTTATTTGTAAGAGGTTTTAGTCTTGTTCCCTTACCCCCTGCAAGAAATAATGCTTTCATAATTGTATTCCTCCCTAATAAATTGTTTTTTCAATATACCTTTTAATTTAAACAATAACTAGAAATACCTTTCTTTTGTAAGCAAATTATTTTAATAATCTTCTTGCTTTGGTTCTGGACATCTTTTTATATATTCAATTAAATCACTTAACGAAGCTGTTGCCAGAGCTATACATGTATCCGCTCCTCCGTAATACATTTTAATCTTCCCTGTAGAATTATCTAGTATCCATCCACATGGGAAAACTACATCCTGTACGTCTCCTTCTCTTTCATAGGATTCACGAGGGCCAAATACCCATTCATCACTTCTTCTAAGTACTTTTATTGGATTTTCTAAATCAAGTAGTGCCATTCCTAAACGATACAATGCTCCTGAAGCAGTCTGCCTTACTCCATGATATAGAATTAACCATCCTTCTGGTGTTTCTAAAGGCTGTGTACATAGTCCAACTTTATTTGCATCCCACCAGCCGCCTTTTCTTGCCTTAATAAGTATTTCGTGACCTCCCCAATACTTGAGATCATCTGAACCAGAAATCCATATATGTGCATCGGGTCCTTTATTAGTAGAGATAGGCCTGTGGATCATAAGCCATTTTCCATTGAAGCGCTTTGGAAATAAAGCTGCATCCTTATCTTCTGGTGCCATAACAGGTCCTATTCTTTCAAAGTTTATAAAATCTTCTGTAAGTGCTAAAGACACCAATGGTCCTGCATTGGAGTATGAGGTATAAGTCACTGCCCACTTTTTTAATTCTTCTAAATGTGTAATTCTTGGATCTTCAATTCCCCATGCTTCTTCAGGGTAATTCTTGGGATCTGCCTCAAGAGTTGGTGACGTATCTATCTTCCAATTACTTATTCCATCGTCACTTATAGCTTTTGTAAGGTGAGAAAATCCTCGTCTATCTTCAACCCTTGCAAGTAATAATACCTTACCGTTAAACATAGTAACAGCAGGATTAAAGACAGTATTAGCAGCGTAGGGCCAGTCTTTGGCCGTTAGAATAGGATTGTTTTTATATCTCTTGAAAAGTTCTTTATAGGTATTACCGCCGCTTTTAAGTCTACTTTCAAATCCAGTCATAAAATAAATTCCCTCTTTCACTAATTGATTAATGTAAGACTTTTAAAAACTATCAGGAAGATTATCTTATTATTAGCACTCACTATTCCTGAGTGCTAATAACTTAAGTTTAACACTCTTTCTTACAGTGTCAAGCATATTTGTATATTACTAACATAACATTTATATATTGGAGTCTTATTTTCTGCTATGGGGTCAGTCCCTGTGGTGAGTGCTTGCCCGAACTTACTATTAATAAGCTTCCTCTGATGTTATAATAATAAATATTTTTAAAATTTATGGGAGAAATGAATCTTTTTTGTTGTAATATATGAGAAAACTTTCTAAGCGCATTTAAGGAGGTGGGCAAAAATATGGAACTTGAGATTAGCAGGCTTGTAAGACTTATAAAAAAGAGAAAGCCTAAAGCTCTGGAAAAAGTCATGGATTTATACATATAGTTCTATTATATTAATATATTTTGATTTGTTCTTAATTATTTCAAAATACTTGCTGCACTTTATCCTTTTCTACATAAATAATCTAGGTTTTATCATCATATTTAATCTTTCGAGGAACTCTATGTCCTTCTCTTTCAAGATTCACAGGTATATTCTCAAATGATTCTCCTCCATTGATTCTTGTTTTTAATAGCAAATAAAAACTCCCAGTTTCTGTTACGACCTCAGAGGTCATAGAAATGACTGGAAGTTATTTCTTGCTCTTTAAACCCATCGGCATGAAAGAAATCCCGGATTATGAAATAAAATCATTTGGCTTTGAGGATTTATTCAGGAAAAATGTGAAGGGATGGGTTAAAGACCCAAGCAGTAACTCCACATGGGGATGGGGACTTACGCTAACTCCCCGTGATATAGCACGTTTTAGTTTTCTATATCTAAACCGTGGCATAATAAGAAAACGCAGTTTTGGCAGTTGATTTCTTATGCAGAAATGGTATTATAGTCGCCAGGAAACTCCCAGAAACCGGTCATACTTTTCCCCTGTTGTCTTTTTGCTATTAGAATGTTGTTATCTGGATTTTTTATATGGCTGCTACTACGTTTAGCATTTTTCTGCACCTTCTTTACTTTTATCATACCTACCTATTTCCTCAACAACATCCATTTTAAATACAGTTCCTCCTGATCCTGTATCTAAAAGTACGTTATCAATACACATAAATTTCCCATTATAAAAAAGATTAACAGTACAAAACGGTAGTCCATATTTCAAGTCAAGCTTTATTTGTCTTTCCAGTTGTCTCGTACTCCAATTACTTTTTATACATTCATCTATATAAAAATCTCTTTTTTCCTCGTTTTCTAATCTCATTAAAAGTCTATAATGAGTCCAACTCAATTCGCTACGCAGTGCGTAGCTATTGTTAAATGTCAAATAAAATTGTCTCATATTTCTAAGATTTGACTGTGTAAACCCCTTGCCAAAATCTTTAGTTAATTCTTTTCTTAAAGCAATCGACCGCGGGCGATTGGGCGGGCGACTGCTTTCAATCTATTAGTACATACCTAGTAACAATCTATTTCCGTTCCTCAATGGTGCTAATGAGTGTAGCGAATTTGCTAATTATATAGAATTTCTAATAAAGTAGTGGCAATTTTTATTATTAACAAATTTTCACTCTTCCAATTCTTCCTCTAGCTCTTCAATTGTAGGCAAACTTCCTTTTAATTCTATTGGTATTTGCTCAAGAAGTTTATATTCACTTACCCCTATTGGTTTTGTCATATCTTTTAGAGAATACTCTGCTATTAGTTTATTTTTTTCCTTACATAAAATAATTCCTATAGAAGGGCTATCTGCATTTGTCTTTAAAAGATCATCTACAACTGAAAGATAAAAATTCAACTTTCCTGCATACTCTGGTCTAAATTTGCCTGTTTTTAATTCTATAACCACATAACATCTTAATTTTACATGATAAAATAATAAATCTAGATAATAATCTTCTCCTGCAACATTTAAATGATATTGATTCCCTATAAATGCAAAACCTGAACCTGAACCTAACCCTAATAAAAACTTAGTAATTTTCTTTACTAACTGATTTTCAATATCTCTTTCATTCATATCTTCTCTAAAAGTTATAAAATCAAATATATATGGATCTTTTAAAGTTTCTACAGCTAAATCACTATTAGGCTTTGTTAATTTTTCATTTGTTAGTAACTCCGATATTCCTATACTGTTTTTCCCAGCCAGACTAACTTCATTAAAGCTCTTGAAATTAAAGATTTCTATTGTAAAAAATTATAGTTTATTTCTTCAATATATCGTTCAGCTGCAACAGCAGCAGTTGCTCCATCACTAACTGCAGTAACAACCTGCCTCAAATACTTAACTCTATTGTCACCAATGGCATAAACTCCATCTATATTTGTTTCCATAAAGTCATTTACTGGGATATATCCTTCTAAGTTTATTTCAAGACTACTGTTTTTAATATACTCCGTAGATGGAACCATACCTACGAAGAAAAACACACCTTGGCAGCTAATCTCAGTAGTATTTCCAGTTTTTAAATTTCTAATTTTTACACCTTCTACGTTTTCTTCTCCAATTACTTCCTCAATCTTTGAATTCCAAATAAACTCCATCTTATCATTATTTAGTGCTTTTCCAGCACTAATTTTATTACAGTCGAGAATACCTTTATCACGAAGGACAATTACAGTTACTTTATTTGCAAACTTAGTAATATACATTCCCTCTTCGATTGCCTGATCCCCGCTACCTACAACAACAACGTGCTCTCCTTCAAAGAACTCTGCATCACAAGTTGCACAATAAGCTACCCCTGAGCCTTGAAGTTTTTTTTCACCCGGTATATTGAGAAATCTAGGTTCACTGCCAGAAGCGATAATTACAGCCTTTGCAATAAATTCTTCTCCTTTTTTTGTAGTAATCTTTTTTTCTTCCTGTGAAAAATCCACTTTAACAACTTCATCTCTTAAAAATTCAGTTCCAAAGCTTTCAGCATGATTCTTAAAATCTTTTATAAGATCTGCCCCACTGATTTCACTGTAACCTGGATAATTGACTATTTCTCGGGTTTTATTTACTAATCCGCCTAAAATTCCTTTATTTATAACTAAAGTTCTTAGCTTAGCTCTTCCTCCATAAATCGCAGCTGAAAGTCCTGCTGGCCCACCTCCGATAATTATTAAATCATAGAAATTTGTAAACTCACCCATATAACTACACTCCTTTAAATTATGTGTTTAAAAAACTTCCAAAATCTTTTTTTCTACTTCTTCATCATCTATCTGGCCAGCAAGCTTACCTTTATATTCACCATCATTAAAAAAAAGAATCTGTGGGACACCTTTTAATGAGAATCTATGAAACAGATTTTTCTGTTCTTCCACATCCACATAATAAAAATTATACTTACCATCATATTTTGATTGCAAACCCTCTAGTATTGGCAGTAATTCTTGACAAACATAACAGCTTTGTCTAGAAAAAACTACTAAGCTCGATTCAGCATTATCATAGATAATTTCATCAAAATTACTTGAGTCTAATTGTTGTAAAGACATACTAATCACTCCTTATAATTATCTCTATTTTTTGAAGATTTATATAAACAGAGTTATCAGAAACTGCTAATCTGATAACTGTATGAAACTTCTATTAAATTTCTTCAGAAAAAATCTGATAAATCGGTGCTCCCTCACATTGTGCTGGAAAACGCAAACCAAGTAATACTGAAATTGATGGAGAAACATCTACTTGCCTTATGACACGATCTGTAGTAAATCCATTTTTGATACCTGAACCAGCAGCAACAAATATGGGTGAAACTGAAGTATTAAAATACCCTTCAGAAGTTGAAATACTGTCCCCATGCAGTCTATTGTACTTTTCTTCAATTGAAAAAAAGATATCACCACATTCCGGTCCATTTACGCCAAGTAAAACTGCATCTTTGTTTCTAAGGCATATACCTACAACTCGTTTACCAGTTCTGTCATCTCTATAATTATATAAATCAGAGATTATTTGTTCCTCCAAATCGTACTTATCTTTAGGATCAACTATGCCGTTTTTATCTCTGCCTTTAAGATTAATATATATATAGTTGCTGCGAATTTGAACTGCTCTAGTTTTTTCCCAATCAACTTCTCTTATAGAATTACCATTTTCATCTTTCTTTAAAACTGTATAGCCAAGCTCTTCCATTACTTTGGTATTAAGCCCTCCATACTCTCCTAAAATTGGAGGTACATTTTCACCAACAATTAGACCATGGTCGCTAACAAGTAGTATTGTCCATCCTTCATCTAGTAAATATAAGAACTCACCTATATACTCATCTGTTTGAATATAGAATTTCTCAATAAATTCCTGATAAGTCTTTTCATCTGTGTAATCCCAAGGTTGAAGATTTTTTGCGAGATGCCAAAGCTGATGACCTGCACAATCAATATTGTGCAAATGTGAAAATACTACATCATATTTTTTTTCATTTATACAATATTTTAAGCAATCCGCCTGCCATTTATTATAGGCTGCCCAAGAAGGTTCAAAAATTTCTCTTACTAATTCATCATCTTCTCCTCCTATTAGACTAACTGGCGGAACATGTCCAACATTATTAATAATATCTTTATATAGAGATTTATGATGCCATAACTGATCATTAGATATATCAAGTGCATTACTTATCCAAAGTCTAACTTTATTCCCTGATGGGTCAATCTCCAAAATTTTCATAGCACGACAGGCAGGTTTTGTTGCATTCTTTTTTGTAACATCATCAATAATGCCAGTTACCATACTTCCCTTCTCTAATATAACAATTGGTGAATCTGCTTTCTTATTCTTATAAATTGCTATTCTGTCATATTCTCCAGATTCATTTTTTAAAATCAAAGCTGCACGCCTAGTTACACCACTAGAAGTTATTATAGTAAATTCCTTAGCCCCCTCAGGAGCATTTTTCCAACCTACAGCATCTTTAAGTGGCGAATTTACAATATCATAAGCTACTTTGCTTCCAATAACTACTTCTGTATCATTATCATCCATAACATATGTACGGATTTCTCCGCCTTGACGGGCAGTATCTCCCCACCAAAGCTCCATCATTTCATCATCTACATCGTCCTCTAAAGTACCTTCTAAATCATTGATTATGCACCCTACACCTGCTGGTTTTTCTACTCTTGGTGCATATCGGACTTCTTCAATTTCAGTAGAAGCAACAATAACCTTTTCCCAATCAAGCTGGGCAACACCCATATTTACTGAACCAGGTTGAGTACCATCTACAACACTTAAGTTTTCACTATGTGATGTTGGCGGCCATGAACTTCCTGGCCAATGCCATACCAATGTCTTTAAATCTGCCTCTGCTGTAATATTCCAAATCTGCTCTGCTGTACAATTACGAGAGTCCATATTATAAACAACTGCATCAAGATTTTTTGGAGATTGTCTCCAATAACAAGTAATACCATGTGTTCCTGGATAAGCACCTGTAGCAAGAGTAGTCCAGCAAGGTGGTGTAATAGTGGGAATTGCTCCAATTTGACGCAAATCTTTTCTTGCTGATCCTCTTTCAATTAATTTTTTCAAATTAGGCATTTTTCCTTCCATAACAAATTTATGACTAATTCTAGGATCCATACCATCTATACCTAATACTAATAACTTTTGTGTAAGTGCTTCTCTTTTCATAATAATCATCTCCACTTATGAATTCTAATTTATTTCACCTGACTAACTTGGCGTAAGTCTCCCACTTCTTCAAGTGGGAGTTCAACGCCAAGTAAGCCATGCATTTGCAGTTCTAAAATTCAGATGTGGTAAAAGAATCCCCACCTGAATTAAGAACTTGCTTCAATATATTTCATGCGGCTTACACCATAGTCAGTGATTCTATAATATATTATAAGTTCATCATCTAAATCTACAGTTGCACTTTTTTGCTCTATTATTCCAACAACTTTTAGCGAAAGAAGATTTTGTTCCAAAGTATTCGCTCTAATACTTCTATCAAAAGGATACTCTTTTTTAAGAATTCCCAATATTTCTATATTTGATAACTGTTTATTCTGATATATAGCTTGTATTATTCTAAATTTCACTGGAAGTGGATTCATTTTTCCTCCTTATGGAGAGATCTTAAGTTAACTAAATTCTTTGGATTATCTATAGTAAGAATCGTACCAAAAGATATTATTACTACACCAACAATCAAATTCATCGATATTTGCAAACCGTTTAATAACCATCCAAAAAAAACAGACCATAGGGCAAAAGTCACATTAAGACCCATCGCTCTGGTTACACCTGTACTATTCATTGCTCTATACCAAGATAAAAAGGAGATTCCACCAATCAAAGCAATAAGCGCAATATATAAACCTGAGATTGTCAAAAGACTATTTAAAATAAGTTTATAACCCGAATCTCCATATATAGGTATGATAACTACTACATAAATAATGAAAGAAGCAGCTTCTCTAATACCAATTGCAATATCTGAATCTACTAAATCCATTCCATAGGTTGAGATTACACCTTCTAGTGCCCAACCAATAGCAGCAATAACTGCAAATCCTATTCCAAGATAAAAAAATGGGTATATATAATTTTTAGGTGGTGAAAATCCAACAATAAATGATCCTAGAATAGATAATATTATTCCTATCCATATACGAACTGTTATTTTTTCTTTAAGAAAAATAAATCCAATCACTGCACCTATAGCTGGATACACTGCAGTGATTGCAGCAGTATAAGAAGCACCTGAAAAATAAATCGCTATTAAATTTGCAGACATACCAACAGGTCCACCTAGTACAGCAGCTACAATAATAATCTTACCTGGTTTTGTTTTTAATGTTCTTATATAATCTCTCCATTTACCATTTATTAAATTGTTTATGAATATCCATAATGCCGCAAAACCATCATGTAAACAAGCTCCCACCAAAGGAACAAGGAATATACTAGTATTATATTTAAATGGTGCTAATATTAGCACCATTCCCATAAGCACACCATCTAATCCCCAAGCCCCACCAGCTATAAGTCCACTAATAATGCCTTTTTTTGCATAATTAAGTTCTTTGTTTTGCAAACGCAATTTTGCAATTTGATCCATCTGATGTATAGCTCCTTAATTATTAATTTAAACATAGTTTCCTAAAACTTTTGTAAAGCTAAATTAATATAGCTTCTATTGTTCATTTATAAGCTGTAAAATATATTTTCTTTTTTCATGAAATCTTTCTGTAAATCTAACATCGTCAGAGTTGTCTTCGATGTATCCCCTTGTGAAATCCAGCTGTAAATCAGCTATTATTTTACCTGGATGTTTGCTCATAACAATAGTGCGTGTTCCTAATAACAATGCTTCGTCAACATCATGTGTAATAAAAAAGATTGTCTTTCCTGTATTCCACCAAATTTTACGAATCAATCCCTGCATTTGTTCTCTAGTAAGTGCATCTAATGCACCAAAAGGTTCATCCATTAATAGAATTTCTGGATTATTTATTAATGCACTTGCAATAGCTGCTCTCTGCTTCATACCACCAGATAATTCATACACTTTCTTGTCTTCAAAACCTTTTAATCCAACCTTTTCTAAATACAGCTCCACATCTTCTTTTATTTTGTTTTTAGGTACTTTCTTCATTTTAGGGCCAAAAGCAATATTATCGCGTACTGAGAACCATTCAAATAGAGGAGGCTGCTGAAATACAACCCCTCTATTTGAATCAATACCCTTAATCTCCACTTGATTTAATTTAATTGATCCTTTTGTAGGCAAGATAAATCCTGCCAACAAATTCAAAAGTGAGCTTTTCCCACAGCCACTAGGACCCATTACACAAATAAATTCACCTGGATAAACATTAAGTGTAATATTTTCAATAGCAGGTACTGTATCAGTCTTCTCATTATAAAATAAAGACACGTCTTTTATTGATATCAGCTCATTTGTTGTTTCAAAATAATTGTCTGAATTTAAATTTTTTTCATTACTCATTATTTCTTTCCTATTATCACTTATATTATTTAGTTTTCAAAGCTTCTTTAACAAAACTTGTATCAACTGCATTTTGGAATACCTTAAGATCTGGTGAATTGCTTATATTTCCTTGTGATTTATGGAAATCCGCAATAGTTTTTAAAGTTTCTGCTAAATTACCTGTTTTGCTTGATGTTCCAAGATAGTCTGCAGTAAGCTGATCTTTATCAGATATCCATTGGTTATCTGTTATTTGTCCTTTTGCATTGTCTTTAGATGTACCTTCCCAATCAGCAACATCTTGAATTGCTTTATCAGGATTGTTTTTTACCAAATTATATGCATTTATTAAAGCTTTTACATATTGGCTAACAAGAGTAGGATATTTTTTTGCAAAATCTGTTCTTGCAATACCAATTTCAGGAATTGTAACGTTTTGCTTTGCTAAATCTCCGTCATTTGTTATTATAGTTCCATTTGCTCTTAAGCAATTATCTAGTGCTGGACTCCAAATGTATGCAGCATCAACATCACCTCTTGTCCATGCAGCAACTATATCACTACCACTCATATCAAGTAATTTAACATCATTTGGATTGACTCCACCTAATCTTAATGCATTAAGCAATGCGTAATGTGATGTTGTACCAAATGGTGTAGCAATTTTCTTACCTTTTAAATCAGCTACTGTTTTTATTCCTAAATTTGATTTAACAGCTAGTGCCTCAATATTTCCTCCTTCAACATAAGGTACAAAAACTGCTTTGTAGCCAATTCCGTTTGCAATACCAAGAGCTATTGGCGAAGAACCATAAGATGCTAAATCTACATTACCTGAAACAACGGCATTATTTATTGCAGTTCCAGCAGAGTAATTTACCACATTAACTTTTACACCTAAATTTTCAAGATATTTTTCTTTAATCAAAATAGCTGATTCAGGACCACCTTCTATTACTCCTATATTTATAACAGACGGATATTTTTCACCTGTTATAGGATCTACCTTTGAACTTCCAGTGGTAGAATTACTTGAAGTTTTTGTACTATTGCATGCAGTAAGCTGTATTCCAATCATAAATATAATTCCAATAATTAATAATTTCTTTAATATCTTCATTAATTTCACTCCATTTTAAAATATTTTTACTAACTTTTACCCTTCCAAAATACAATTCTACTTTCTAAGAAAATTAGAATCTTATCTAGAATAATTCCTGTAATCCCCATAATTATTATTCCAACAAATATTACGTCACTACGCATATATTTACTGGCATCTAACACCATCCAGCCAATACCTGATATTGCAGCAACCATTTCTGCCGCTACTGAAGTAGCATATGCAGCACTCATTGCATTTCTTAGTCCCACAAATATATCAGGTAGAGCGGATGGAAGAATGACATAAAAGAAAACTTGTCTTTTGCTAGCACCTAATGTTCTTGCACGATTAATATAATCCTGTTTTACTCTCTTAACTCCAGCTACACATGAAATATAAATTGGAGCAAATCCACCTAAAAACAATAAAAATATTTTTGAATTATCATTTATTCCCATCCATAATATGATTATTGTATAATATCCCAATGGTGGAAGCGGTCTGATAAATGAAACGATTGGCTCAAAAATTGCTTGTACTTCTTCAAAATATCCGCTTATAAGTCCTAAAGGGATTGCAGCTAAAACAGCAATAATATATGCAATTAATAGTCTCCTTAAACTTGCAAATAAGTGTACCCATAATGGATAACCCTTATAACCATTTTTAATTAAATCTAAAAAACAATCCCATATCTGAACAGGTGAAGGAAACAGGATACTTGAAATTCTTCCTTTCCATGTAACCAGAGTCCATAAAATTAATATTATTATTGCGGTTAAGATACTTAGTATATATTTTTTTCCTTGACTTTTTATAATAATCCTCCTTTCTAAATTTCGTAGTAAATAAGTATGTTTTGTAAGTTTTATAATGATACTTTACACCATATTTTATTATTATGGAATACCCTTTTATTGAATATGGGGTATTAAATATTTTGATATTGAAAATTCATATATATACTATTAAACATATTTAACCTGACTAACTTGGCGTAAGTCTCCCACGCACTCTGTGAAAGCGATTCACACAAAATCTAAGATTTTGGTTCTCTGCTTTTCTTCAAGTGGGAGTTCAACGCCAAGTAAGCCATGCATTTGCAGTTCTAAAATTCAGATGGGGTAAAAGAATCCCCACCTGAATTAAGAACTTGCTTCAATAGAAACGTAACTATAAACATCAAAATAAAACTACTGGAGAGTAAATACCATGTATGAAATAAAGGAAATGTATTTATTCAATATAATGATACAATATAAGCTAGATTCAACCCCTGCAAGAAAAAAAGATTTTTGTGACGACTCACAAAAATCTTAACAAAGATATATGCTCAGAAAATTTTTTCAATACCAATTAGCTTCTAAAAACTAATCAAAAATTCACCTATAAATTTGATTATTCAAAATTTAATTTTTCAATAGTTTCTTTAATAACATCTAATACTTTTCTATCAATTTTTTTTGCCTTATATTTTATACTTTCAACATAACCTACCTCAAATTCCAATTTTCTATCTGAAATCTGAAGTCTTCGAATCATTCCGTTTTGTATATAAAAATCATTTTCTGACATATACTTTGGAAAAAAAGCTACATAATTGTTTTGAGCTATTAGACTTTTAATAGAGTCGCAATTATCAGTTCGAAAGATAATGTTTGGTTGGCTATTAGTGCCTATCATATTGGTTAATCCCCCATTATATTTTCTAAACTCATCTTGATAAGCTATATAGGGTTGTTGAAGAAACTCCTTGTAGGTAATACTTTCTTTTTCCCAATAAGGAGAATTTTTCCCAACATAAAGTACATATTCATCAATAAATAAAGGTGTATATTTTAAATCTGTAATACGCTCTAATTCATTATATTTAATTAGTATTCCAAATTTTGAAATTCCAGTTGATACATTATGAGCAACAGTACTGCTTTCTGAAGTAGAGACCGAAATTACAATATCATCTGCTTTATTATTAAGGTTTTGCAGCGTCTTTGGAATTATCCAGTCACAAATGCATGGGATGCAACTTATACTAACCTCGCCAAAATTGCGTTGTTCCTTTGAAAATTCAATAATTTCGTCAACAGACTTAAAAATATCCTCTGTCTTCTCTAGCACCAGTTCCCCTGTTTGCGTAAGCGTAACTCCCGCATTTGTTCTATTAAGCAGTTCTATACCTAATTCTTTTTCTAGATTAATTATTGATTGACTGAAAGAAGACTGTGACATGTAATTTTTTTCTGCTCCAATGGAAATTGAGTTATATTTTACTGCTTCTCTAAAATAAAACAACTGTTCTAATTTCAAAAATCTCACCTTCTAAAATATATTATTCTAATATGTTTTATATGTTTAATATTACATTAATTTTTCATACCTCGTCAAGTTGTTTTTCGAAATGTAACCATTGCTATTTTCCTGTACTTTTAACCTGACTAACTTGGCGTAAGTCTCCCACGCACTCTGTGAAAGTGATTCA
>NZ_JBDNRK010000044.1:0-33831 GCF_047718555.1 Clostridium sp.
ACTCAAGAAAGACTTGAAGAAATATTAATGCAATATGGTCTTATGGATCTATAAGATTATAAAAAATAGCACATCTCTAAGTCGGATATAGATTAGAGACATGCTTAAGTAAAATTAGCAGATATATTATAACATAAAAAATAGTTTAATCATAGATATAGTCAGTAAATGATT
Organism: Clostridium sp.; assembly: GCF_047718555.1. Classification (GTDB taxonomy): domain Bacteria; phylum Bacillota; class Clostridia; order Clostridiales; family Clostridiaceae; genus Clostridium_I. Next base: position 175 of record NZ_JBDNRK010000044.1, read on the forward strand.
GCGGCAGTTGTGATTTGTTTAATGATAATTAAAAACTGTTAAATAAGAGAGGTGTATGTAATGGAAGAAAAAATGCAGGAAGTAGTAGAGAAAGTTTTAGAGGGATATATTCCTAAAACTAAGAAAAATAGAGCAGCTCATATAACTGTAAAAACTGAAGAAGATCAAAATCCAGTTATACAGGCAAATGTAAGAACAGTACCAGGTGTAATTACAGCTAGAGGATGTGCTTATGCAGGTTGTAAGGGTGTTGTTATGGGACCTATTAAGAATATGGTGCATATAACTCATGGACCAATAGGGTGTTCCTTCTATACTTGGGGTGGAAGAAGATTTAAGTCAAAGACAGTAGACGGCATACAAAATTTTAATGAGTATGTATTTTCAACCGATATGCAAGAAGGAGATATAGTTTTCGGAGGAGTTAATAAATTAGCAGAAGCTATAAAAGAAGCTTATGAAGCTTTCCATCCAGCAGCTATCGGTGTATATGCAACATGTCCTGTAGGTCTTATAGGTGATGATATAAATGCAGTAGCTTCAATGGCAAGCAAGGAATATGGAATACCTGTTCATGCTTTTAGCTGTGAAGGATATAAAGGTGTTAGCCAATCTGCAGGTCACCATATAGCAAATAATACTGTATTCAGAGATATCATCGGTAAAGGAGACAGAAAACACGAAAAGTATTCTGTAAGTATCCTAGGAGAATACAATATAGGTGGAGATGGCTGGGAAATTGAAAGAATACTTGAAAAAATAGGCTACCACATAACTTCTGTATTAACTGGAGATGCAACTTATGAAGATGTTCAAAATACTCATCTGGCAGATGTAAATGTAGTACAATGTCACAGATCAATTAACTATATAGCAGAGATGATGGAAACTGCCTATGGTATTCCGTGGATTAAAGGTAATTTTATTGGAGTAGAGAGTACTGTTCAAACTTTAAGAGATTTAGCTAAGTGCTTTGATGATCCATATATATATGAAAGAACTGAGCAGGTTATAGCTGAAGAGGTTGCTGAGATACAGGACGATATAAATTACTATAAAGAAAAACTTCAGGGAAAAACAGCTTGCCTATACGTAGGTGGTTCAAGAGCTTTACATTACCAGATGTTATTAGATGATTTTGGAGTTAAGACTATGCTGGCGGGTTTTGAATTTGCTCACCGCGATGACTATGAAGGAAGAGAAGTTATACCTTCAATAAAAATTGATGCTGACAGCAAAAACATTCCAGAAATAACTGTTACAAAAGATACAGGTAGATTCCGTGTTGTTATACCAGAAGACAGATATAAAGCTCTTCAGGAAGAAGGAGTTCCATTATCTTATTTCGGTGGAATGGTTAAAGAGATGGATAATGATACAGTAATGGTTGATGATTTAAATCATCATGAATTAGATGAATTTGTAAAAATATTAAAGCCAGATATGTTCTTATCAGGTATAAAGGAAAAGTATGTAACTCAGAAAATGGGAATTTTATCAAGACAGCTTCATTCATACGATTATTTAGGACCTTATGCAGGTTTTAAGGGAGCAGTAATATTTGCTAAATCCCTAACAGCGGGTGTGTATATTCCAGCTTGGGGTCTTGTAAGACCATCTTGGGAATTAGAAGAGGATGAGGCAGAAGAAAAAATTGTTGGAGGTGCAAAATAATGTTAGATATGACACCAGAAGAATTATTAGATAGAAAAGCATTGAGAATAAATCCGGTTAAAACTTGCCAACCTGTAGGTGCTATGTATGCAGCTCTTGGGATTCATAATTGTCTTCCACATAGTCATGGTTCACAGGGATGTTGTGCATACCATAGAACACTACTTAACAGAGTGTATAAAGATCCAATTATGGCTACTACTAGTTCTTTTACAGAAGGAACCAGTGTATTTGGTGGAGGATCTAATATAAAGACAGCCGTTAAAAATATATTTTCATTGTATAATCCAGATGTAATAGCAGTCCATACAACTTGCTTATCCGAAACTTTAGGTGATGATTTACCTACTTATATAAATCAAATAAAAGATGCTGGCGGACTACCAGAAGGTAAAATGATTATTCATACCAATACACCAAGCTATGTTGGATCACATGTAACTGGATTTTCTAATATGGTAAAGGGAATTGTAAATTATATTCCTAAAAATACTGGAGTACAAAATGGCAAATATAATATAATACCAGGTTTTATTAGTCCAGCAGATATGAGAGAAATAAAGAGAATATTTAAAATTATGGATGCTCCATATATTATGTTCCCTGATACTAGTGGAGTTGTGGATGCACCTATGACTGGCGAATATGAAATGTATCCAAAGGGTGGAGCAAAAGTTGAAGATATAGCTGATGCAGGAAATTCAAAATTAACCTTTGCTTTTGGAAAATATGCTTCAGAAGATGGGGCTAAAACTTTAGAAAAGAAATGTAAAGTGCCATTTAAAACATTAAAGACTCCTATCGGTGTTAAAGCTACAGATGAGATAATTTCTGCTTTAGTTAAGGAAGGTAAAAAAGTACCTTATGAACTAAAAGAAGAGAGAGGTCAATTAGTTGATTTAATGCTTGACAGCTATCAATATTTCAGTGGCAAAAAAGTAGCAATATTTGGTGATCCAGATGATGTTATTGGTCTTACTCAATTCTTATTGGAATTAGGAATGATTCCGAAATATGTAATTACAGGAACTCCTGGTGCAGAATTTGAAAAAGTAATCAATGGCATGTTAAATGAAGCTGGAATAACTGATAGTAAAGTTAAGGCTGAAAGTGATTTATTTGAACTTCAACAATGGATAAAGAATGAAGGGGTAGATTTACTTATTGGAAATACTTATGGAAAATTCATTGCCAGAGCTGAGGATATACCTTTTATGAGATTTGGTTTTATGGTAATGGACAGATATGGACATTATCTTCTTCCAACAGTAGGTTACAGAGGAGCAATAAGATTAGTAGATGCTATGTGTAGTATATTGCTTGATAGATTTGAAAGAGACGTTACTGACGAAGATATGGAAGTAGTACTATAAGATATATTTACGGGAGGGGTTGTATGGTTAATCAAGTGGCAGTATATTTAAATAATTCTGGTAAAACAGAGGATATAAATGAATATGGTTTTATAAGACTGTATCTAAAAGAATATGGCGAATGGAAAGTAATAAGAGAGTTACCTTTTAAGATTGATATAAAAAAGGGCATGAAGGCAGTACGTAGTGAAATAACTAAAACTGTAGAACTCTTGGGAGAATGTAAGATTTTTGTTGCCAAAAAGGTTTCAGGATTGGCCTACACAGTATTAGATAATATGAGATTTACCGTATGGGAGATATCTGATGATCCTTCTGAGTTCCTTCAATATGTACTAGATAATAAGGAAAAGGAAGAAATGCTGGCTAACTCTCCTGTAATTAATGAAGTAGAGACTATTGCTCCCGCTGAAACTGATAAAGAAGGCTGTTACTATCTAAATCTTAAAGAACTTCAAGAAAATAGAGCAACGATTACATCTAAGCAAGCGCTGCAACCATTTTTAAAGAAAGGTATTTTTAATGAATTAAATGTAGTCTGCAGCCATATTCCAGGGTGGATGGAAAAAGAATTGAGAAGCCTAGACTTAAAGTTTGAAATCTCAAAATCTAATCCTACTGAATACAGTGTACTAATAAGTCATTGAAGCAAGTTCTTAATTCAGGTGGGGATTCTTTTACCCCATCTGAATTTTAGAACTGCGAATGCATGGCTTACTTGGCGTTGAACTCCCACTTGAAGAAGTGGGAGACTTACGCCAAGTTAGTCAGGTTAAAGAATTAATTAGTGTTACAGGATTCTGTTACAAGATAACTTAATGTTAATATGAAAATGTATAGCGAAGGTAAAATTTATTTTACCTTCGCTATATTAAAAATGGCTAACTAAAATTGGAAAAATTTACACCGCTCGAGTGTAAGAATTGCTTATTTCTTTTGAAGATGCCTTAGATAAAATCAAAGATTGCAGATGGAGGTAATTTATATGAAGGATAATATTTTAGAAAATGTTCTGGACGAACGAAAAAAATTTATATCATTAAAAAATGATTGTAAAGATAATTCAATGCAATGTGATAAACATAGTGTTGCAGGCTCTGTTAGTCAACGTGCTTGTGTTTATGGTGGTGCAAGAGTTGTGCTGAATCCTATAACAGATGCTGTCCATATAGTTCATGGACCAGTAGGGTGTGCCAGCTATACTTGGGATATAAGAGGAAGTTTAACCAGTGGTTCTGATACCTTTAGAAATACTTTTTCTACTGACCTCAAGGAACAAGATATTATTTTTGGTGGTGAAAAAAAGCTTGAGGGCGCTATTGACGAAATAGTAAAGGAATATTCTCCAAAGCTTGTATTTGTCTATGCCACTTGTGTTGCAGGAATTATTGGAGATGATATTGAAGCAGTATGTAAAAAAATGGAATCAAAATATTCTATAAGAATTATATCGCTGCAATCTAGTGGTTTTACGGGTACTAAATCTCTTGGATATAAATTGGCAGGAGAGGCTCTGATGAAGGTTTTTGAAGGTGCGGATACTGAAAAAGTAAGAGGTGTCAATATTTTAGGAGAGTTTAATGTTGCTGGAGAAATCTGGATCATAAAAAAATATTTAAAAGAATTAGGCATAGAAGTTGTATCTAAAATTACTGGGGATTCAAATTATGAAGAGCTTAGAAGAGCACCTAAAGCTATGCTTAATATAGTACAATGTGCTCAGACTACTACCTATTTAGCTAAAGAAATGAAGGAAAAGTATGACATACCTTTTGTAAAAGTAAGATTTTTAGGAATTGAGGATACAAAAGAATCTCTAATGACAATTGCAGAATTGTTAGGGGACGAAACTACTATAGAAAAGGCTAAGCAGCTTATTGCAAGGGAAGAGGCAAAAGTTAGACCTACACTGGATTATTATAAGAAAAGATTAGAGGGAAAAAGGGCAGCAATACAAGTAGGAGGAGCCTATAAGGTAATTTCTCTTATAAATCAGTTTAAAGAAATTGGAATGAAGGTTGTGGAATTCGGAAGTCAAACAGGTAATGCAGAAGATTACAAGATTTTAGAGGGCATGTGCGATCAGGGAACTATTATTACAAATGACTCAAACCCAGCAGAACTTCATAGATTTATAAGAGAATCTGGTGCTGAGATTTTAGTAGGCGGTATAAAGGAGCGGATGTTGGCCTATAAATTGGGAATTGCCTTTTGTGATTACAATCATGAAAGAAAACAGCCATTTTCAGGCTATGAAGGTACTGTAAATTTTGCAAAGGAAGTATATACTACCATAACCAGTCCTGTATGGAAGTCAGCTAAGTCAGAAATTATTGAAGAATTTGAGGAATTGCCTTTAAATGAGGTGGCACTATGAAAAATAGAAATTTTGTAAATGTAAATGTAAATCCATGTAAAATGTGTATGCCTATTGGTGCAATCATCGCTTTCAAAGGCATTGAGGATAGTATGATGATACTTCATGGTTCACAGGGCTGCAGCGCTTACATGAGAACTTATATGACTGGGCATTTTAATGAACAAATTGATGTAGCTTCTTCTTCTTTGAATGAACATGGAGCAGTATATGGTGGAAGTGATAATTTAAAAAAGGCGCTAAAAAATGTTATTAAGGTATACAATCCTAAAATAGTGGGGGTAGGTACAACTTGTCTTGCTGAAACTATAGGTGAAGATGTTGAAAGAATTACAGAGGAGTTTATACAGGAGGAAGAGGTTAAAAATATTAAAATAATTCCTATGTCTACTCCTGGTTATGGTGGAACACAATTTGAAGGATATTTTACAGCCATAAAAAGTGTTTTGGAACAGCTGGCAAAGAAGGCTAATCCTAATAATAAAATAAATGTAATAGCTTCTCATATGAGCCCGGGAGATGTTAGAAATATTAAAGATATTTTGGATATGTTTGATATAGACTATATTTTGCTGCCGGATATTTCAAAAACTTTAGATGCACCTTTTTCTAATGAGTATTCAAGAATTCAAAAGGGTGGAACAAAATTAAAGGATATTGAAATTATGCCGGGTGCCAGAGCTACTATAGAAATTAGTGCAATGATTTCAGATGAATTGTCTCCAGGGAAGTATCTATTGGACAAGTATAATGTACCGTTATACAGATGTCCCATTCCAATAGGAAGAGAGAATACAGATGAGTTTATTAAAATACTTTCCCGTATTTCAAATAAGCCTATACCTCAAAGGCTTTTAGAAGACAGAGGAAGGCTGATAGATGGAATGATTGATTCTCACAAATATAATGCTGAAGGAAGAGCGGTTATATATGGTGAACCAGATCTTGTTTATTCCGTAAGTAAATTATGCCTTGAGAACGGAATTAAGCCAATGCTAATATGTACAGGTGCAGAAAATGTAAAGCTAAAAGACATGCTTTCAGAAGAAATTGAAAACTTGGAAGAAAAGCCTGTAATAATTGATGATACAGATTTTCAAACTATACAACAGTATGCTAAAGAACTAAATGTAAATATTTTAATTGGAAGTTCTAATGGAAAGTTTCTTACAGAGAAAGATGGAATTCCACCTGTGCGAATAGGTTTTCCTATACATGATAGGATGGGAGGACAGAGATTGGTATATACAGGGTATAATGGTTCGCTTAAGCTACTTGATGATATTACTAATACTTTTCTTCAAAAGAAATTCACAACCTTTAGGAGCAATTTGTATGAAAAATATTATGAGGATGCAGAAAAGCAGAACGAAATGAGGTTTTAATTTGCATAGACTATATTTTAGGCATTCTAAATTTGAATGCCTATTAATTTTACACTTCTGCAATTATTTTACCAGTTTCACTTATATCATATCCACCTATTCCTAGAAGTTCTGATTGAAATTCTTTTGAGTTCAGAATATCCATTACTGCCTGCATTGGAGGGGTATCCATGTCTTCTTTTTTTACAATTAAATCATATCTTTCTTTTTGTATTGGAATAAAATCTACACCTTGTACTTGGAGTACAGCTTTTTCATTTCCAACTGCTACATCAGCTTCTCCTCGGGCAACTGTACTGGCTACAGCTAGATGAGAAGAGCCCTCCTTTTCATAACCATTAATTGACTTCCATGATATTCCAAGTTTTCGTAGATGTTGATCTACAAGAACTCTTACACCACAGCCTCGTTCTCTATTAATCATTGTAACATCGGAACGGGTCAAATCTTCCCAGGAATTTATATTTTTGGGATTGCCCTTTGCAACATAAAAGCCTTCCATACGGTAAACAAGGTGAATAACTACACATGGAACTCCTGGTAGTAGACCTTTTAGGTATGGAATATTGTAAATACCTGTTTCACCATCCCATAAGTGTGCTGAAGCTATAGTTACATTTCCTTTGTATAACTCTACTAAGCTGTTATAACTGCCTATATAACATCTTAGGGCCTGAAGTCCTTTAGGATGACGCTCTAAATATCGAGTTAGTACATCTAAAAGTATGTCTTGCCCGCAAATAATAAAATTTTTATTATAGTTTGATGCATTATTAAAGAATTTTTCAGAGCTTTGTTGGACAGGTTGCTGTACCTTTATAGCAGGAGATGGATCAATAATATTACTTGTTCTGCTTTTGTTTATATAGTATTCAACATCTTGCTGATCTATACGGACTTTACGTCCTACTCTATAGGAAGGCAATTCTCCTCTTTTTATTAATGCATAAACTGTGTTTTTAGAAATATTTAAAATCTCAGAAACTTCTTGTACCGATAATGATTTTTTACCGTCCATATAAATAAATCCATCCTTCTATTAATCAATTAAAAATGTTAAAAATGACTGTATGTAATATTCAAAACTATAACATAGTATATATTAATTATATACTATGTTATAGTTTTTTATAATATTTTGCAAGTATAATAATTTATTTGATAGATAATTGTTATAATGAGACTTATAAAATAGGAAAATTTTTATTATTTATAACAAATAATATTAAAGTTCTATTATTTTCCCAGTTTCACTTAAATCGTATCCGCCAATGCCTTCTAACTCTATTTTGAAGTTCTCTGAACCAAGTATATCAATTAATGCTTCAAAGGGTAGTTTATTTAAGTCATCCTTTTTCATGACAAGGTCATATCTTTCTTTTTGCAAAGGTATGAAATCTATCCCGGGTACTTGAAGAACTGCTTTCTCAATTCCTAAACCTAAATCCGCATTACCGTGGGAAACAACACTGGCTACAGCCAAGTGGGTTAAATAATTTTCGTTATAACCTTTTATATTTTTTGCAGTAATACCAAGAAGCTTTAGGTGCTGATCTAAAAGAACCCTAGTACCTGAACCATTTTCTCTATTCACAATAGTAATGTCTTTTCTCTTTAAATCTTCCCAACCTTTAAATCCTTTTGGATTTCCTTTTTTAACGTAAAAACCCTCAATACGACAAGCTAGATGAACTAATATTACTGGAATTCCAGGAAGAAGCTTTTCTACATAGGGAATGTTATACTCTCCTGTTTTGTAATCCCAAAGATGGCAGGTAGCAATTTGTGCTTCACCTTCATATAGATTTACTAAACTTTTATAGCTGCTAACACAAGAAAGTACAGTTTTTGCTCCATTAGGATGTCTTGCCAAATAGCGAGATAATATATCTAAAAGTGCATCTTCGCCGGCAATTAATAAACTGTTGTTATGTGTTTGTTGTTTATATTCATTTTCTATAGTTTCTTTTAAATCCATATTGTGAGTATTTGAAATTTTATTATTAATGCTGCTAACTTTATTATTAGAAGCGGTATTTATATTAATGTTGTTTTTTTTGTTAACAGTGTTGCTATTTAAATTTTTAGATCTATTTTTATAATCCTCTACATCGCTTTGCTCCACTCTAACTCGTCTTCCTATTCTGTAAGCTTTGAGTTCACCGCGCTTAATTAATTCATATACGGTTGTTTTGGCGATTTTTAAAATATCTGCTACTTCTTGTGGTGTTAATGAAGAATTTTCGCTCATAGATATTTCCTTTCTAAAACTATATTCTTACATATTGTCAATATAATAATTATAATGCTTTTTGTATATTAAGTACAATAAAATAATTTCAAAATATTGATTTAAAAAAATAATGGCGCTATAATAAAAAAAGTGAATAACGAATAAAAGCAAATAAAAACGAATAAAAACGAATATTATTATAATACAAGGGGGAGCTTTTGTTATTAAATAATTATCATACTATTGTTAAAAATAGTTTACAATCAGTTTTGTTGATAGTTAGTTGCTATTTGTTAATTGGATTTGTACAGCTAACATGGCTTATGATTGGTGTTGTCTATTTTTTATAAAAATTATATTTAAATAGAGTATATATTATCAATAAAATTGTATAAAATATCCAGAGACACACTGCTGTTATTGTATGTTTAATAGAGATTAGTTATTTTACAAATTATTATTAAGGGAGGGTTATTATTTAAATGAAAAAAAACAAATCTAGAATTCTTGCCCTTGCAACTGGAGCACCTATAGGATTTTTATGTGGATTAATTGGACTAGGGGGAGCTGAATTCAGAATACCTGTGTTATTGGGTAAATTTAAGTTTTCAGTTCATAAAGCTGTTTCTATGAATTTAGCTGTTAGCCTAGTAACTGTTATGTCATCTGTTCTATTTAGACTGCCAAAAGTAAATGTAAATGATATATGGCCCTTACGTATATTAATACTTATGTTCATAATTGGTTCTATGGCAGGAGCTTATTTTGGTGGTTATTTCTCTAAGAAAATTACAGAAGAGACTTTAAAAACTACAATGCTCATTGTACTTATTTTTATTGGTGTATTGCTAGTATTTGAAGGTTTCCATCCTATTGGATCTGCAAAGCTTACCTATGAATTTACTGTTAAGTCTTCTATTCTCTGCATAGCTTTAGGAAGCATAATAGGCACTATAAGCAGTTTGCTTGGAGTTGCAGGTGGAGAAATTACTATACCGACACTTATGCTGGTGTTTGGTATTGATATTAAAATAGCAGGAACTGTAAGTCTTCTCATAAATATACCAGCTCTTATAGTGGGAATAAGTAAGCATGCTTTAAATGGAGCCTATTCCTCAAAAAAAGATATTGTGGATTTAGTTTTGCCTATGGGTATAGGTTCTATTATAGGAAGTTTTTTAGGAAGCTATATTATTGCATACATATCAGGAAGCTTTATAAAAGTATTATTAGGTGCCCTTTTAATAACTTCTGTAATGAAGGTGTTTATTAAAGATAGACAATCAGTGAACTACTCTCCACTTATAGAAGGAGAACTTCCTGCTTCCAAGAGTTCGTAACCTACACTCTATTCATATAAAACTGAATTAATGAAAAATAAAATCCCTGGATAATGTATAGGCTTTAACATTATTCAGGGAATTAGCCACTCTAATACTCCCACTTTGAATAATATGGGAGTATTAGGGTGGCTAGTCATGGGATAACTATAAGGAAAGTCTTGTTAGTTTAAGTTACTTTAGAGTTGTCCTTTCTAATTTACCATTATCTAAAGAAAGAACTTCCTTATCAGTTATACTCAATAAATTACCACTATAGGTAGTTTTTACACTGGACTGTTCATCTATTACATAGCTATTATTAGGATATTTTATATAAATTTTGCCCCCATTAGTTAATAGTATATCATCTTTATTCACAGGGTTTTTCAGGTTTATTTGATGCCACTGTGATACAGAAGTAGCTCTAGAGCCGTATAGTATATTAGTTACTGTACCATTTTTAAGAACTCCCATATATACATTCTCATTATCATCCGTACTAAGTATGCAATAATTTTCATTGTCTATGCTTTTATTTTCATTGGTAAATCTTATAACACCATTGCTTAAATCTTCGTATACAAGTCCTGGGCTATTTTTAAAAGTTTTCATAGTACCAATTTTTCTTGAGGTAATTAAAGAACTCATATTACCATTTACATCATTGAAGAAAATACTGCTGGTTCCATTGGATTTTAAAGTTTTAATATAGAAGGAATTCATAGCCGTAGAAAACTCTATGTCAGAAATTTTATCTCTACTGCTATTTAAATTAAGTTTTATGGCTGCATTAGAGGAGTCTGTAGGACTCTCCTTACTGTTAGTATCTGCATTGTAGGTGTAAATACTAATCTCAGTTGGATCATCAAGCGATTTTTCACATAGAATTATTATATTTATATCTGGCAGCCATTTGCTGTATACCTGTTCATTGTTTTTTTCTGTAGGTATTGTTTCTACTGAAGCGTTACTGGTATTAACTACACTTAATTTATTATTTTCATAGTAGGATATGTATTGTCCGTCAAAAGATGGCTCTATTTTAGTAGCGGCTAAAGGTATGGTGATATTTATACTTTTGGCTGGGGTTTTATCTTCAATTTTTACTTCTGTGGTTTTAGTGTTTAATAAAGAGGTTCTGTAGTATCTATCAGCAGCAAAAAACACTGCACTTTGAAATAATATAGCAATTATACTCCAAATTATTATATTTTTTATCCATTTCATATCAGTATTCTCCTCTATGGTTCTACATATAAGGAAGTGGCAACATATCTTTCACCATTCCAGCTGTGAGTATTATTTATTACCTTGCCATTATAGTACATGGTAGAGGAAAAGCCTCCATCAAGACTTGTTGCATTAACAGCACCATACTTTAGCATTAAATCCTGAACATCTTTAAGACTGGCGCCTGAATTAATAAAATTTTTTCTTCCATCCAATACTAAAAACAAAACTGTACCATCGGCAGTTTGTCCTATAGCGGTACGCGGATTTAAGCCTGCTGAAGTACTATCCGATATCTGCCCTTTACCCTTAATGACTAGAGTTGGTGGTATGAAGCAAACTGCTTCTGAAACATCCATACTTTTTAAGTCGTTTATACTGTAATCACCAACTATGAGCTGTCCTGATTTTGTGAAAGCTGTTACACTTTCCTTTTTATCCATATTAACATTACTTGTAGGATATATAATATTTCCATTGGATATTACAAAGCCGCCAGGATAAGCTGCTGAGCCGCCATAGGTTTGAGATTTGTTATCTGTAAAGGCACCTCCATTTATTGCAGCTAGAGCATTATGCTCCTTTGCCATTTCGCTGGTTCTTTCTCCTTCTGTTCCCAATTTTTTTGTCCATGCAACTTTTATTTTATAGGTGGCTGGTATGGAAAGTAAATATCCACTATATCTGCCAGAATCAGATTTTACCTCATAACGGGTAATTTTATCACTTTCATTTTTTACAATTTTAACATTATTGATATTCTCTTTTTGGGTATTATTAAGAGTATTTTTATTTATTATATTATTGATTTCATTTTGAGATAAAAATGAAGTTACCAAATATTGATGCCTTGTACCCATTATAGTAGCAACTACAATTTTTTTTAAGGTGTTAAAAGGGCCTTTATAAATATAGAAAGGTGAAGTTATCAATATGAAAACAATTTCATAAATTAAAAAACATGCAACAATTTTAAATTTATTTTTTTTAAACAAATTTTTTCCTCCTTCGTGTATTGTATTTTCATAATATAATAGTTCCAATTAGAATTAGATACTTAATTAACATCAGGTAAGATACAAAGATAATGAAAATAATTTTGCAAAATATGTACTAATTTATATATTAAAATTGTAGTATATTTATGTCAAGAATATATATAAATAGTTCATATAAACTTATCAAAGTATGAATTCATTAATAAATAAGATTTATTAAATAAATATAAAAAATAGAGTGTAATAAATCGAATATTAGTGTATTATATTTATATAACTTATTGATACGCATCTTTCTTATTGGGAGTATACTCTCATAAAGTTTAGGTGAATTTTTTAGAATGGTATAGATGTTGTAATAAATAAATGTATATAGTATAATAGCTAGCCGTTAGATTAAATTTATTATTATATTAGGCATGTTTTTAGAGCTAATATATGATATTGGTTATTGCATGTGCGTTAATAGGAGGAGGATGAAAATGGAAAGAGAATTAGAAGAAGTTTATGCAGAAAAACAGAGGGATTTAGTGGATTATCTTGATAAGCATAATATAAAAGTATTATATGCCTTGAACGTTATTGAACCTAATAGTCTTATGGGAAAGACAAAATATTTGTTTGTAAATGAGGAAGACAGAGACGCCTTAGCTGAAAAAATTGAAAAAGATAAGTTTGAGAAATACGAAGTAACTAATTTTGATAATTTATACTATAGTAATGTTGTTCCAAGTTTATGTGGAAGTAATGGTGTAGAGTTTGGAAGTATTGCTAGCCTTTTGAAATTCAAACAAGAATTAAAATATATAATAATACCAGTAGAAAATGTGGAATAAAAAATAGACTTAGTAAATAAACCATCTCAAAGTACATAAATGTGTGCTGGAGATGGTTTTTTCTCTATAGTTTAACTTATCTACAGAATATTTAAGAAATAGAATATTATTGATATATAAATAAATAATGGTTATGTAGAGAACATTTACCCATTGAAAAATGGATCAATGAAATATATACTGATGGCAGACAAGCTTTATCCGGAGAAGGACTTCATAAAAAATGCAAATTCCATTCTTCTCTAACTGAGATATATTTAGGCATCTGAAAATAAATAAGAAATCAAAGATGCGACGAATATTTTGAATCCAACAAGGAAACAGGTTCTGATGATAGTTGGACTATCAGAGGGTTCTGTTGACGCAGTAGGATTTAAAATAGGCTAGCATACTGACTTAGTTATTTTTTGAAGATGCCTTAAGTAAATAAGAATTTAATATTTTAGTATGTTAATTTTCATATCTCTAAAAAGAAAGGTATTCTCAATTTTTGAAAGGAGAAATTTTGATGAAGTTTTTTATAAAATCTAAAGATATAGGTATAGATTTGGGTACATCAAATACCTTATTATATGTAAAGGGAAAAGGTATCGTATTAAATGAGCCTTCAGTAGCTGCCATAGATGTGGTAAATAAAAGAATTATAGCTGTGGGTTCAGAGGCTAAGAAAATGATAGGCAGAACACCTAAAGATATTGTAACCATTAAACCCTTAAAAAATGGAGTGATTGGTGATTTTGATGTGGCTCAACACATGTTGAAAAACTTTATTGCAAAAGTTATTGGTAAAAGTACTTTTACCAATTCACGAATTGTAATCTGCCATCCTTCCATGATTACTGAAGTTGAAAAGAAGGCAATTAATGAAACTATAACTCAGGCAAGAGCCCGCAAGGTTATGCTGATTGAAGGACCTGTAGTTGCTGCCATAGGAGCAGGTATTCCAGTTGAAGAGCCAGTGGGAAGAATGATTGTAGATATAGGCGGTGGAACTACTGAGATAGCTGTTGTTTCCCTTGGTGGAATTGTTACAAGTAAGACCTTAAGAGTCGCTGGAGATTCATTAAATGAGGAAATCATTAAATATGTGAGGAAAAAATTCAATTTAATGATAGGTGAAGAAACAGCTGAAAGCATTAAAATAGAAATTGGATCTGCTTATAAAGATGACAATGAAGAAGAAGGTAATATGGGTGTAAGAGGAAGAGATTTAACTACAGGTCTTCCAAGAATTATTACTATTACAGAAGATGAGATAAGGGAGGCTTTAGAAGAAAAAATATCATTGATGATTGATGCTATTAGGGCAACTCTTGAAAAAACTGAGCCAGAGCTTGCGGCAGATATAATGGACAACGGTATAATGCTTTTAGGCGGTGGGGCACTTTTAAAGAATATAGATAAACTAATATCTAAAGAAATACATATACCAGTGCATATTGCAGAAAATCCTCTTGAATGTGTTGTTATGGGTACCGGAAAATGTCTGGATATGATGGATAAGATAGGCGACTTTAAATAATAATTATATAAGAATGTATAAAGACTACCTAAAAAAGCTGAGAGATGTACGTAAATTTGAGTTTTTAGGCAGTCTCTCTGTTTTAGTAGACTACTCCAACTTATAGAGGTAGGAATTTCCTGCTTTCAAGAGTTTGTAATCCACATTTTTCACAGGCTATGAATGGTATTGAATTCTATAGTGATTATGTAATGTAAATTATTTTACATTATATAGTCCTTTGCTTTGCATATATTTAAATACAGCTTCTCCATGTTTTTGCTCTTCCTTTTGTATGTGATTCAGTGCGTCTCGTACTTCTGTATCCTTGCACTCAAAAATTGTAGTATCATAATTACCAGAAACATATTTTTCTGTCATAAGTATATCTGAACACATATCAGCATCATTTAGATCAGAACCAGAAGCTGAAGATGAAGTAGCTGAAGTTGCAGCAGCGCTATTAGCGGTAGTTTGTGCAGAATTTTGCTGATTCATATCAGGTACAGTTCCGCCTAATATTTGATTAATAGTGTCTAAATGAGTTTTTTCATCTTTGCCGTTAGCATTAAATATATCTTTTAATTGAGGATCTTTAGCCTTATTAGCATAGTTTGCATATTTTTCTATACATATCTGTTCATGAGATTTTTGATCTTCTAATAAAGTTCTTTCTTTTTGTGATAAAGTTACTTGCATATATAAACACCGTTACCAAAAGTCTATAAAACTCTATAAAAATTATTGAAGTCTATAAATTCTGTTTCTTTCCTACTTCATAGTGCTCAGTTTTGCCATTTTTATTATCTCCTATAAGGAGTTTAAATTTGCAGCTACTCCTGTTTGATGTAACACTCCATAAGCTTTGCTGCCTATAACGGCAGTGGGTTGTAACGATTACCCAATTTAGAATATCTTTAAAGTGATATTTCTAAACCATAGTTTGCAAGGTTATATGCTGCATTTTTGTCCCTATCACATGTAAAACCACAACTGCATTTATAGGTACGATCTGAAAGTTTTAGATCTTTTTTTATAGCCCCACAATTACTGCAGGTTTTACTACTTGGGTAAAATGCAGGTACTTGAATAAATTCAATACCATAAGTTTTACATTTATACTTCATTTGATTTATAAACATATTAAATCCCTGCTCTGCTATTGCCTTTGATAAGTGTTTATTCTTCATCATATTAGATATTTTAAGAGTTTCCATAACTACTCTTTTAGGTTTGGTTTTCGCCATTTTAGAAGTAGCTTGATGTATGTGATTTAATCTAATATTTTTTAGCTTACTATGAAGTTTTTTAATCTTTTTTTCGAGTTTTGCAACGCTCTTAGTCTTTTGGTAACTCCCTCCTTTTTTATTCATTTCATATTTTTTTGAACATTGTCTTTGAAATTTCTTTAATTTCTTATTTAACTTTTTCACTTCTTTGGTTTTATTGATATTTTTAGTATCTAAACTATCCACATTTGCTATGGCTAACTGCTGTATCCCTAAATCCACACCTAAACTGAAATCCTTCAGTTTAGTTTTTTCTAGAGGTATTTCAACACCTACTGATAGTATCCACACTCTACCGTTAAACTTTACTCTGGGATTAGAGAATTTAACTGTTTCAGTTAAATTAATATCATAATCTGACTTGTATTTTATTTTTCCTATCTTCTCAAGATTAAGGAATTCATCTTTGAAGTAAAGTTTATCGTACCTGCTGTAAAATTTTGGTTCTGATTTTCTTTTACTTTTAAATTTAGGAAATCCACTGCCCTTAAAGAAGCTTTTATATGCTTTACCCAAATCTCTTATATTTTCTTTAAGAGTTGCATTAGATACTTCATACAGCCATTGATATCCTTCTGTATTTTTTAATATAGTTAATTCTTTCCCTAAATCTGTAACGGACAGCTTATTACCATTAATTTTATAATTATCTATTTGTTTTGATAAAGCCCAATTATAGATAAATCTCATGGAACCAATATGCTTATACATTAAAACTTCCTGTTCTTTAGTTGGATATAATCTTATATTTAATGCTTTTATCAACCTTATCACCTCACTTTCTGATAATATTATTATAACCATTATCAAAATTATTAGATGAGGCAACAGAGTTATTTTTTCATGTCTATTGAAAAACAATAGATTTGTATATATTTTTATATACTTTCTTTTACTGTTATCAAGTCTCCGATTTTATTTTGCGTAAGATTTATGAATTTATACGTTGAATCAATAAATTTTATCAAATAAAGATAGAAAAAACAAAGAGTGTAAAATATTTGTTAAACAGGTTGTTTTTATAGAAGATTCATTATAAAATCTAATTATAAATTATAACAGTGTTAGATTTTATTACTATGATATGGGACGTTATAAATAAATAACTATCCATTTTGCTATTTATTTTAGCATGTCTTATTTTATAAATAATGAGGTGTACAAAAACTTTGGGAATAAGGGAACGACGGGAAAAGGAAAAAATAGAATTGAAAAATAAAATAATTACAGCAGCAGAGGAGCTGTTTGCGGAGGATGGATATAAAAATATATCAATGAGAAAAATTGCAGATAAAATTGAATATTCTCTACCAACTATATATCAGTTTTTTAAAAATAAGGCTGATATTCTATTTCATATTTATAATAAAAACAATGGAAGACTTCTCAATATTTTTAGTGAAATTAGCCATGAACAGTGCAGCAATATGGAAAAATTGAAGAGGATGAGTCATGCTTATGTGAATTTTGCACTTGAAAATCCCAATTATTATGAGTTAGTTTATATGAGTAATGTATTGAGGTACGAGGAAAATTTAGTTTATCATGACACAGATTCCTCGGGATTTAGAACTTATGATATACTTTTAAATACAATAAAATGCTGTAAGGAGCAAGGAAACTTTAAAGGAAAAGATGTTGAGATTATAAGTCAATGTCTATGGGCAGGAATACATGGTTTAACCTCATTATTTATAGCACATATGGAATTTCCTTGGAAAGATAAAAGACAGCTTATTGATAACATGATAAATTCTCTAATAGGTAACGAATGATAAACTTAGCGGGAGTAGCAAACTTTACTAAGTAAGATTTATTAGCTAGTATAGTTTAACCTGACTAACTTGGCGTAAGTCTCCCACATCTTCAAGTGGGAGTTCAACGCCAAGTAAGCCATGCATTTGCAGTTCTAAAATTCAGATGGGGTAAAAGAATCCCCACCTGAATTAAGAACTTGCTTCAAGTATGTAATAAATATGAGAATGATTTAGGGGGCGAATTATGATTAAGCGAGTTATTATTACATTGGCCAGTTTAGGAATAGTTACAGGAATATTTTTTGGAGTAAGGTATTTAATTTATTTGCAAAGTTACAAGAATATAATAAAAAACATAAACATAGAAAAAGTTGATTTATCTAAGGTCTCCAATGGAACTTATTTAGGCTCTTTTGATGCACTGGAAGTTGGAGCAGAAGTAAAGGTTACTGTGGATAATCATAAGATTACAGCGATAAAAATAATTCATCACAAAAATGAAAGAGGTAAAAAAGCGGAAGTGATACCAGAAAGAGTTATAGCAGCCCAATCTTTACAGGTAGATACAGTTTCTGGAGCAACTAATAGCAGCAAGGTTATTTTGAAGGCTATTGACAATGCTTTAGAAAAGGGTGCTAAAGCTTAAGATATTATTAAATAAGCAGGAAAAGAAGGCAAAATTTATGGGTATAGAAACAGATAAATTAGGTTGGATTGCAGGGGTAGTATTTTTAATCTGCCTTTGCTATTTCATATTAAAAAGAATTAAAATCCGTTCTCCAAAGGTTAAGATTAATTTAAGACAAGCATTGAATTTTCATTGCTATTTGGGTATTATTGGAACTGTAATAGCAATTCTTCACGTAGGACAAAATATAGTTTTTATTCAGGTATCTGCAGGCTTTATATGTTTTTTCTCAATGATTTTACTCTGTATATCAGGTATAGTAATAAAATGTTTAAAAAGAATTTCACCAGCAAGTAGAAAAATTTGGAGGTTTGTTCACATAGGATTAGCTATAGTTTTTGTGGGAGCTTTATTGTGGCATATACTATTATATCATTTTATTATGAGTTAATACTGTAGGAAAAATAATAGGGAAATATTATCATGGATAACGATTTACCCTAAAGGACAACGAGTTCTAAGTATCGAAAATACTGATACTTAGAACTCTGTTTATATTCATTATGAAATACATAAAGAATTAGGCTTTTAAAAGGTAATTTGAATTAATTAAATATATTAAAAATGAAGATGATAGAGGATTTTTTTTACTTATATTTATCGTAAGGTAAAAATCTAAGAGGAACTATTCTTAGATTAGACATTTAGAATGGAGAAAAAATATGGATAGGGAATTAATTATTGAAAGAACCAAAGAGTTTGTTAAGAGTAAACTTTATGGGGAGGAAACAGGACACGATTGGTGGCATACATACAGAGTATGGAGAAACGCAATAAAAATTGGGGAAAAAGAACAAGCTGACATGTTAATTGTAGAGTTATCAGCACTTCTACATGATGTAGCTGACTATAAATTTTATAATGGTGATACAGATATTAGTTCAAAGGTAGTAAATGAATGGCTTGAAAGTATTAATGTACAAAAAGAGGTGATTTCAAAGGTGTGCGATGTAATAGAAAATATTTCATTTAAAGGTGCAAATGTAAAATCACAAATTAGTACAAAAGAATGTATGGTAGTCCAAGATGCTGATAGGCTAGATGCAATAGGCGCTATAGGTATTTCAAGAGTATTTGCATTTGGAGGGGCAGTTAAAAGAGAAATATATAATCCAGACATAAGTGTGCAAAAACATGATACATTTGAGCAGTATAAGAATAGTATTCACACTAGTACATCAATAAATCATTTTTATGAAAAGTTACTACTTATAAAAAATTTAATGAACACGGATATGGGTAAGAGTCTGGCTCAAGATAGACACCGTTATATGGAAGAATATCTAAATAAGTTTATGAATGAATGGGAAGGGATAGAGTAAAAACGTTTGTATTTATAATATTGTCTTTTAAGTCAAGAAAATAATTTAAAAATTTGATATATTCTCTTTGGAGGAATTTAAATGTAAAATAGGCGTTATCATTGATAGGTGTATGTAGCAATTTATATAGGGAGTTGATAACTTGAGTATATTAAAAGTAGCATTGGTCCAGCATAAAGCAAAGCCAAATAATTTATCAGATAATTTGAAATTAGGGCTTAAATATGTTAAAGAGGCTAAAGAAAAAGGTAATGAAGAGTTACTTGAATTTTCCTTTTGAAGAACAAATATGTGTAGGTTGCTGGATAAAATGTTGATTTACTATCTTATGAATTGGAAAATAATTTACGATTTATAAGATTTTATAATGCAACTTTTTTAAATAGTGTCATGAAGCGTAATAGTAACAAAATACGAGTCAAAAATTATTTATATAATAGGAGTATATTTATGGAAGATAAAATTGATGGAGAAGATTATATAACAAAGGTAATTTATTAAGTAGACAAATTTCTATTTTCATATAATACTAATTAAGAGATTCATCATCTTCTAAAAGATTGAATTGAGTATAACTATTACACTAATGTAATATAGTAGGATAGTAGGAAACAACGAAGTAAAGATTATTCACATAATCTGTAGACAAATAATAATTTGATTCAGAAAGAAAAATAGTAATTTTAGGAGGCGTTATATGTTAGGTCATTTAGGATTTTCATATGTAGGTCTGATATATTTATTAATGTTATTTATTCCAAATATTATTTGGAGTAAGAAACAGTCAATAGATTATAACAATACTCAAGAAAACAAAATATTATTATTATTTGAACGAGTTGGACAAGTATGCTGTACTTGTAGCGTATTGATTTTTATTGATTTTAATATTACTCCATTTTCAGTATGGAGTTTGTGGCTAATAGCATCATTTTTACTAATGATTCTTTATGAAATTTGTTGGATTAGATATTTTACCAATGAGCATACAAAAGAAAATTTATATAGCAGTTTTTTGGGGATTCCCATACCTCTTGCAAGTTTGCCTGTTACGGCTTTTTTGATATTGGGTATTTATGGGAAGGTTGTTTGGCTGATTGCGTCTGCAATTATACTTGGTATAGGACATATAGGAGTACATATTCAGCGTTTAAAGGCGATAAAATAAGTTTTATAAATTTCTGTTGAGTTAATGCATATTTTCTAATATGATTCATCAACAATAATTTTATTGTATTTAAACAATAGTAAAATATTGTTCATTATAAAAGTTAGAGATTATCTTGAAAAAGAAGTTAAATACGATAAATTAATTGTAAATGAAGGGAGGAATTTCTATGGAACATTTATGTTCAAAGTGTAATAGCAAATTAACAAAATGTGTTATAAAACCAGATCCATTGGTGAAATTTATGGCTTATAAATTTCCAGTAAAGCCTTTTACTAAAGAATACAGTGAGTTATCTCCATATGTATGTCCTATCTGTGGTTATACAGAATGGTATGCAGAGAATCCAGAAAAATTTAAGTAGTAGGTTCAGAATCTTCAAAAAGGTTGTAATAATTATGGATTTATAATTACTACGATTTTGTAAGAAGATGCGAGCTACAGATTATTTTATAACTGAAAGACAATAGGGGATGTCACATATGATGAACGAGTTAATTTCTGAGTTAAATACCCGTGGTGTTAATTTTATCAAGACAGTTGATATATCAATGCTCTCGGCAAAAGAAAATAGGGGGTACAGCGTTGCTATTTTGATAGGAATAGTTCTAAGCCCCAGTTATATTTTTCGTCTATCAAAAGAAAACATATTAGATTATTCCGAGTTTTCGAAAAGGGAACATAGTATTGATAAACTTGCAGAATGGACGGCTGATTTTATCATTGCAAAAAGATATGAAGCCTTTGCCCAATCGGAAAGAAATCTTGGTTTGCATGGATTCTATGATGAAACTACGAAAACCACTCCACTTCCACATAAAAAAATTGCCATATTGGCTGGATTGGGTTGGATCGGAAAAAACAATTTGTTAGTTACCCAGGAATACGGAAGTGCATTGTGCATGTGTAGTGTCTTGACAAATGCACAATTACCTACTGAAAATAGACCAATAATAATGCCTAAATGTGGGGAATGTACTGTTTGTAAGGACATTTGTCCTGTAGGGGCTATCCATGGCTCTACATGGGAAATGGGTATGAATAGAGATTTAATAGTGGATGTATACCACTGTGACGGTTGTTTAAAATGTTTATCTAATTGCCCTTGGACGCAAAAGTATATGAATAATAATAGTTCTGAGTAAAATGAGCGTAATGTACAGTTAATTTATTAATTCGCTTTTTTCTTATAGTATGTATTAGTACAATAGGATGAATTTATTGGGGGTGCTTAGTTTGTTAATTAAATTTTCGGAGAAAGATAATATATTAGATTCCAAGCCATTCATTGATGATGAAGTACAGTTTAATGTATTACATATAATAATGGAGAGTAAATTGCCATATTTGTTTACAAACAAAAATAAAAGCATAATAATTGGTCAGTCGACTCCTAAACTTCCAGCTTGGATATGGACATCACGCCAAATTACAAATAAAGATATTGAAGAGTTAAAAAATGATTTCATTGAATTGTATAAAGATATGGAGAAGTTAGTTTTTGTAGCTAAACAAGATATTGCAATTGCATTGGCAGAACATTATGCTACAATGAGACAACTAAAATATTGTGTTGATTTACAAATGGAATCATTTCAATGTCCATCAATTATCGAACCAAAACCAGTACAAGGACTTCTTAGAAAAGCTACAATAAATGATATTAATGTCATTTCAGAATTTTTATCTGGATTTATTTATGATTGCTTTAGACAAATGACTACTCCAGAACAACAATTACAAACTGCAAAAATGTATATTGAAAGTGAAAATTTATATATTTGGGGTACTGGCAATAAAATAATTTCAATGGCACATATTGCACATCGCTCAAAGCGCAATGTTAGAATCAATGAAGTATATACACGACCAGATATGAGAGGAGAAGGATTTGGAGCAATGATTGTATCTAAATTATGTCGGATTATTCTTAGTGAACATAGAGTGCCCGTTCTTTATACAGATTTATCTAATCCGGCATCTAATAAAGCCTATAAAAATGTTGGATTTATTGAATGTGGTAAAGTTAGCAAAGTATCATTCACTCTATAAGAGGCCCTGATGGTAATATTGTTAATTTTGTTAGCATGGTAAAAAAGAATTAATTTTTATGAAAGGAGAAAAAAATTACTAAATCTCATATAGTTTTTAGAGAATTTATCAATTATGTAAAACCAGATTTGTTAAAAGAATGGCTAAAAAATATAAGCTATTCTTTTGTGGCATTGCATAAAAATGAAATTGTTGGAGTTATTGAAGTGAGAAACGCAAATCATATTTCATTATTATTTGTTAAAAAGGAATATCAAAAAATGGGAATAGCAAAAAATTTACTGAAAATATCATTAGATAAATCCCAAAATATAGATAATTCAATTAGTGAAATTGAAGTCAATTCATCACCTTATGCTGTTGAAATTTATAAAAGTATGGGCTTTATCAAAATAGATATAGAACAAGTTGTAAATGGAATAAAATTTATTCCAATGAAATTGATTTTAAGTTAATTCACATTTTCATTTAGATATATTTATTATAACTATGCATTCTTTACATCATAAATAAAATCTGGAAATGCTGTTTAATTAAAGATATAATCATTATATAAACTTATGCAGAACAGTAAGATGTTTAGAATGAAAGAAAGGACATAAATTATGCAGATAGTATCATCACAAATAAATAATACTATTTATATAACATTTGGTTTACTATTAAGTGCTTTAATTGTTCATTTTATAACTAAAAATATGAATTTTAAGTATGAAGAAGTAAAGTTAGTAAACATTAAGCATTCTACAATAGTTAGTTTGATTAGTACTTCTATACTTATAATTATTATGTATCCACTTATACTAATTTTCATAAAAAGTTTTATAGCAGGTCAATTAAAAATCAGTAGTAACAGTGATTTGGGAGTAGTTATCTATATTATTACCGCAATTTTAGAAGTTGTACCTGTAATAATTGTAATTATGTTACAAAAAGAAGGCTTATGTAGTTTAGGCATAACTAGAAATAATATTTTTAAATCTATCTTTATTGGTTTAGTAAGCTACACTTTATTTCTTGTATTTATAGTAATAATGAAACATCAATTGAAATATATATTTCTTCCTGACTCGTCATTTAGTATATGGGCTTTTATAAATTGCTTATTTACAGCTTTTGGTGAGGAAGTTCTATTTAGAGGATATGTTCAATACAGATTAACAGAGTGGCTAGGAGATAAAAAAGGGCTGATAATTGCAGCATTAGTTTTTTCATGTTCTCATATATTTCAAAGAATGATGATAATTAACCTCAGTATTATTAATGCTGCTATTTCATCAATTTTATTATTTCCAGCTGGTTTATTTTTGGGATATTTATTTTTAAAATGTAAAAACATAGCTGCCTCAACTATTTTTCATGCTTTATATGATTTTTTTGCGAATTTTATATGATTATTGCTTGGCAATTTTCTTATAAGTAAGATATCAAAAAAACAAATACTTTAATTAAGGTTTATTTAACGGGGGAATCTATAATGAAAGATATATATAAAGAATGTCCAATTTATAAAAATAAACTTATTACATTAAGGCAGACGAATATGGATGATGTTCAAGAATTGTTAAAGTGCTATTCTGATAAAAAAGCATTACCACTTTTTAATTCTGACAATTGCCATGGAGATGATTTTCACTATACAACAATTGAAAAAATGAAAGAGGCAATTAACTTTTGGAACTTTTCCTATAAAAACAAGGAGTTTGTAAGATGGACAGTCATTTTAAATGACACAAATGAAAAAGTTGGTACAATTGAAATGTTTCATAGAATCGCAGATGATGAATTTAATGATTATGGCGTATTACGAATTGATTTGCAAAGTAATTATGAAAAACGGTCAGTTATCGATGATATTTTAGAAATTGTTAATGAAAATTTTTATAAGGCATTTGATGTTGAAGCAATTCTTACAAAATCTATTCCTGATGCTGCTGAGCGAATTGCTTCATTAACAAAAAAAGGATACAATCCAATTAAAAAGAAATTTATGATGATATATGATGACTATTTTGTGAGATTGGAAAAAGATATAATTAATTCATAATTTTCTATAACTGTGAAGAAACAAGGAATTTATTTTTTTATTATAATTGATTGGAGACAACAGCCAATGAATATAAATATTATCAAAGCAGAAAACAAACACTTGCTTGACTGCAAAATTGCTTTACAAAAGTCAGAATTAGGGAGAATATATTTTCCAGAAGAAAATAAAGCCATTCAAGCCTTAAATGAAGGGATTTCTAAAGGAGAAATTTTTATTGCCATTAATAAAGAATATATATGCTTAGGATTTATTTGGTTTATTCTTAATGGTGCATTTCATAGCTTTCCGTATTTACATATAATAGCTGTAAAAGAAGAGTTTCGTGGACTTGGAATAGGGAAAAAACTACTAAAATACTTTGAAGAAACGACTTCTAAAAATTCTTCAAAGTTATTTCTTGTAGTTGCAGACTTTAATCCAAGAGCAAAACAATTATATCAGAGTATTGGTTATAAGAAAGTTGGAATTATTCCAAACTTGTATAAAAGAGGAGTAAATGAGTGCTTAATGATAAAAGAAATATGATTATTATTAGTAGATTTTTATAATTATTACTCAATGTTTTTTATAGTATAACAGTTGTAATTTAAAGGGAAGTAAAGGATATTTATAAAAAAGTGAGGTATTTAAATGTATGACTAGTATTACAAATGACTTTATAAATCAAATTGAATCACACGGATTTAAAGTAGGAGTTATTTCTACTAAACACATAGAAGAAATACGGTCCGATATAGAAACTACAAAAAAAATTTATAAAGATGTTAATACTTACATAGGTGAATATTTAAATAAATTTAATTATGATATTATGGAAAATCTTCCAAAAGCAAATTCAATTATAGTTATAGCAGTTCCTCAACCTATGATTAGAATATATTTTACATTAGGAGGTAAAAGAAGAGCTGTAATTATGCCGCCCATGTATTTGCTGAATTCTAGTGTGGAACTAGAAGAAGAACATAAGAAAATATGTGAAGTAACTTCAATTGTTGAAAATATTCTTTCATATAAGAATTTGAAAGTAAAGAAAATTAATCTTCCATGTAAACTTATAGCTTCAAGAAGTGGTCTTGGACAATATGGGAAAAACAATATTTGTTATATAAATAGTGAAAGTAGTTTTTATTGGATGGGGGTGTACATATCAGATATGCCCTGTGAAAATGATTCTTGGCAGAAAGCTAATATTATGGATTTGTGTACAAGCTGTAATTTATGCGTAAAAAATTGTCCTACAGGAGCAATAACAAATGACAGATTTGTAATACATCCAGGTAAATGTATTACATTACAGAATGAAAGTGAAAAAGATTTTCCTAAATGGTTAAACGTAAAATGGAACAATTCTATAATAGGATGTATGAGATGTCAAATTATTTGTCCTGTAAATAGAAATCACATTAAGGATGTAGGAGATTTAGCTGAATTCAATGAGTGGGAAACAAAAATGATATTATCAAAGACCCCCTTAGGTGAATTGTCAAAGATAACATATAGAAAACTGGAACTAATTAATTTTATAGAATATTATGATTTACTTGCTCGTAATTTAAGTGTTTTATTAAATAAATATGAAAGTTAATTCATAATCTTCTAATATTATTTATTAACTAAAAAGGCAGTGATGCCTTTTTTTATTTCTATTTAGTGTAAATATATTAAATGAAAATTTATACATAAATTAAATAGACACATTCATTTACAATTTTTATATTGTTTTTTTGATTTTTACTTAGTAATTTATTTTTATTTAAATATAGTTATTAGGACTATATATGCATTCTTTATTTCATAAATAAAATCTGGAAATGCTGTTTAATTAAAGATATAATTATTATATAAATCTATGCAGAACAGTAATTTTATGCATAGTAAAGGTTATTTATATAATGAGAAGGAGTGGGGTTATGAAAATAAGGAAAGCAGAACTTGAGGATTTAAATATAATCATGGACATCTTTAGAAATGCAATTAATGTAATGAATGACAATAATATACCCCAATGGGATGAAATATACCCTACTAATGTAATTCTTGAACAAGATATATTAAAAAAACAAATGTATGTTGGAATTAAAGATAATACAATTGTTTCTATTGTAGTCGTTAATAATGAATTTGACGTACAATATAAACATGGCAATTGGAAATATGATAATGAAAGGTTTGCTGTAGTACATAGATTATGTGTTAATCCAATTTATCAGAATCAAAAAATAGGGAAAAATACAATGATTATGATTGAAGATTTGTTACAGAAAAAAGGAATACAATCTATTAGATTAGATGCTTTTTCTCTAAATCCCTATGCTTTAAAAATGTATCAAAAACTTGAATATCAAAAGGCTGGAGAAGCAAACTGGAGAAAAGGATTGTTTTATTTACTTGAGAAAAAACTATAGGGGATTTTGAACATAATCTTTTAATTAATACGATTTCTTTTTGTAGTTTGAATTGACTACTATTAAAGTATTTACAAGAATAAAAAAGAGGAGTTTTGAAATGGAATCTATTTTAATTATGGGTGGCACAACATTTGTAAGTAGTTCTTTGGCAAAATATCTTATTGGACAAGTCTATAATGTGGACATACTTACAAGAGGTTTTAAATTAGTAGATTATAATGGATTTAGAGAGCACCTAATTTGTAACAGAAAATCAAAGAATGAACTTCAAGAAGTTTTAAAAGGGAGAGAATATGAGTTCATTTTCGATATATCTGCATATACAAAAGATGATGTGGAAACCTTGTTAACTTCAATTAATACTAGTAGATTAAAAAAGTATATATTTTGTTCGTCAGGAGCAGTATACAAGCCAAGTAATATTGCCATGGAAGAATGTTTTGAGACAGGAGAAAATCCTAACTGGGGAAAGTATGGCATTGATAAAAAAGAAGCAGAGAACTTCATTATAAATAGTGGAATTCCCTATATAATCTTTAGGCCAACTTATATTTATGGTGAAAACAATAATCTGTATAGAGAAGCGTACTTCTTTGATAGAATTGACAATAATAAAGTAATTCCATTACCTTTTGGAAATAATATCAAAACTCAATTTATACATATTGATGACTTGATTAGAATATTTGAAAGTGCAATGTATAGCAAAAGTGCTTCAAAGATATACAATGCCACAAATCCTGAAATTATTTCATGGGAGTATTTTATAAGAAAATGTGGGGAAGTTGTAGGGAAAAATCCTATTATAAATAAAATAGATATAAACAAGATACAATTGGAACCAAGAGCATATTTTCCTTTTAGAGATGTAACATACATGCTGGATATAAAACAATTAGTAGAAGATGGACTATATATTCCTAATATTTCATTAGAAAGGGGATTAGAGAGAGCCTACCGATGGTATACAGACAGAAAACCTAATTTGAATGATATTAAAATGATGGAAAAAGTGAATGAATTAGAGGAATTATTTCAAAAACAGAGTAATTGTTTTTAGTTAACTATAGTCAACTGTTGAAGAGATTACTTAGATAATATATAATAAAAATGCAGTTGAGTATTAATTTCAAATGAAAATGTTGATTTATATATTTTGATTAATTTACAGAATTTTTCGTAAAGATAATTAAAACTTGTGAATGATTTGCAGTAATATTTTATTAAATAAAATTAAAGGGAGAATTTTATGAGTGAATTTTACGAGATGGAAACTTTTTGTATGGGAACGGTTATAAGTCAAAGGGTTTTTGGAGAAAAAGCAGAAATAGCTGCAGCAAAGGTAGAGGAAGAAATGAAAAGATTGGAAGCTCTTATGAGTTTCTTTCTTGAATCCAGTGAAATAAGTAAGCTAAATAGGGCTGCTGGAAAGCAGGAAGTAGAGCTTGGCTGTGAATCTCTATATGTTCTAAATAGGGCCAAATATTTTTCTCAAATATGCGGCGGAACATTTGATATTACTATAGGACCGGTAGCTAAGCTTTGGGGTATATTTACAGATCATGCAAAGGTGCCTTCTAAAGAAGAAATTGATAGGGCTTTAAGCTTTACTGGATATAAAGATATTACTATTGATAATGGACTGGGTACAGCAAAGCTTGAAAAGACTGGAGAAAGTGTAGACCTTGGAGCTATAGCAAAAGGTTATGCAGCAGACAGGGCTATAGAAATATACAAGCAGCAGGGAATTGAATCCGCTTTTATAAATCTTGGGGGCAATGTTTTGGTTTTAGGTAATAAGCCTGATGGAACACCCTGGAAGGTTGGTATACAGAATCCTCTCCTTGAAAGAGGGCAGTGCCTGGGGGCTGTAAAGGCAGTTGATAAGACCATTGTAACCTCTGGAGATTATGTGAGATATTTTGAAAAGGATAATGTAAAATATCATCATATTTTAGATCCTAGGACAGGGTATCCTGCAAATTCGGGATTAATGAGTGCCACAATTGTATCAGAAAAATCCATTGGAGCAGATGCCTTATCTACAGCTATTTTTATTTTGGGACTTGAAGAGGGTATGAAATTAATTAATGGCCTTAAAGATATGGAGGCTATATTTATTACAAAAGATAAGGAAATTTATGTTACAGAAGGGTTAAGAAAAGATTTTATTCTATTTGAGGGTACGGATTTTTCAGCTTTATAACAGTATAGTAGAATGAATTATTGAGGAGTGATTAATTTGAGAAATATTAAAATCATAGAAAAAACTTTGAGAGAAGAACATAAAAAAATATATTATTTTGTAATTGTAGCTTTAGGATTTTTCTTATTTTATCAATCTTATAAATTCGGAACATCAGTTGGGAAATTTTTATACTATATTAATCATTAATTAATACTAATTCGCTATTTTCTATATTATTAATTCAAGTTATTAAAAAATCATATTGACAAAACTAGAGGAATATAATAATATTAACATACTAATTATAGTGGATTGCTATAAATTCATCCGAAAAGTGTCATTAGTTTACCAGAAAACTGTAAGCTGAATATCTATTAATTATCAATAGATATTCAGCTGTTTTTTTATTCTAGGGGAAATTATATATTGTCTGCATTTAAATTATAAAGGTTAGATGTCTATCTATATGCATTCATTTAGTTCTTTTATTAAGAAACTTTTACAAATAAATCTATTAATAATGCTTGTAAGGATTGCTTGACCGATATAGAATTATTAAATGTGAAATGAAATTTTAAAATCATATTCCTTCATTTTACAAGGAGGGCTCATACTTTGAATAAAAGATTATCTGATTTAAAGAAAAAACTATCTTTAGTAAAAATATCTAGATTTATAATTCAACTTATATTTTTATACTTTTTTTCAGGAATATTTACTTTAGCTTTTACTGGTTTTAAAAATATATATTTGGGACTAGCTAGAGAAAATTTTAATCTTTCTAATTCCTTTACTTTTTTAGCTGCTTTTGCAGCTGTAGTAGTATTATCTGTTTTAATAGGAAGATTTTTCTGTGGTTGGTTGTGTGCCTTTGGAACCTTTAATGATTTGGTGTATTTAGTTTCAAGAAGGATATTTAAGAAAAAAATAAATATACCACAAACAGTAGATGAAAAATTAAAATATATTAAATACATAGTTTTATTAGGAATTATGATTTTTATGTGGTCAATGAATTTGTCACCAGAAAAAAGCATAGATCCTTGGGATGCCTTTGCTCAACTACCTCAGTTTAAAACTATGGCTCCTGAAATTCCAATAGCTTTTATATTTTTGGCCTTAATAACTATAGGCGCCATGTTTATAGAAAGATTCTTTTGCAGATATTTGTGCCCTCTGGGAGCTATACAGGCTATACTTTCAAAATTTAAGATTATTAACATAAGCAAGCCAAGTGAAAAATGTGGCAAATGCCAATTGTGTACGGGAAATTGCCCAATGGGAATAAATCTATCGCAGGTAGAGTCAGTAGAGAGTGGCGAATGTATAGCATGTCTAAAATGTGTAGATACATGTTATAGAAGCAATCCTAAAGTTGTTGTATTTAAAAAATTAAATATGCAATGGTATTCTTCTACAGCAGCAGCAATTTTAGTGTTCAGTTTTATATTTTGGGGGAGTAAATTAGTAAAACCAGAAGTGAACATAGGAACTAGAGTTAGTGCAGCTCAGATGTCAAAGGTTGATGAAGCTGTCTTCAGTGATGGTGTATACAATGGGGTTGGTACAGGCTTCAGACCTAATTTAAAGGTTCAGGTTAAAATAGACAAAGGAAAAATTTCGGATATAAAGATAGTTTCTCATGAAGAAACTAAAGGTTATTATGAACAGGCTTTTGATGTAGTGCCAAAAGAAATAATAGCAGCACAATCTCCAGATGTAGATGCAGTTTCTGGGGCAACCAAGTCAAGTAATGGAATAAAGCAAGCAGTAAAAGATGCTCTTAGTAAGGCAAGAAAAGATAAGAGTAAAAATCAAGAGAAAAGTGGTGCAGCTCAAGCAGAAAGTACAAATTCCGATGTTTCAATGGATAAAAATGCAAAGTTCAAAGATGGTACCTATACAGGGGTAGGAACTGGATATGGGACTGATCTTACAGTATCTGTTACTATAAAGGACGGTAAGATAACAGATATACAAATACTATCCAACAATGAAACACCAGGTTTCAGTGAACAGGCATTTTCTACAGTGCCAAAGGAAATAATAGCAGCGCAGTCTACTGAGGTTGATGCAGTATCAGGAGCAACTTTCTCCAGTAGAGGTATAATGGCAGCTGTTAAAAATGCACTTCAAAAGGCGTTAATTAGCGGTGAACTGCCAGGAGGTAATACTTCTGGAACAGCAAGTGCAGCTGCTAATAATAGTTCGGCTAATGTTTCAGATGCAGCTGCTAATCTACCTGCATATACTGGTAAAGGACTATACAAAGATGGGATATATACAGGAGTGGGCAAAGGATTTCAACCAAATCTTAAAGTTTCTGTTACAGTAAAAGATGGAAAAATAACAGATATAACAATAGTGTCACATAATGAAACCACTGGATTCTATGAAAAACCTTTTTCTGTAGTACCAAAGGAAATAATAAGTAAGCAGGATACAAATGTAGATGCAGTATCAGGAGCAACCTTCTCCAGTAACGGAATAATAGCAGCAGTTAATGATGCATTAAAAAATGCAAGATTAGATGGTACCACAATGGTCAGCAATAATTCAAACAATGGTACAAGTAGTGGCTCAAATAATAGTAGCACAGCTCATAATAATACTGGGATCAATAGTTCAGTTGATAATAGTAATCAAAGTAGTAACACTAGTACTAATACTAATCAAACTGGAGGTGCAAGTGCCAATAGTGGTAATAATTCAAATACAGGAACGGTTCCGGGAAACAGTAATACAAACACGGGAAGTACTAATTTTACAGGGACAAATACCGGAGCATCACAAAATGGTAATTCATCAGCTAACTCCAGTGAAGTAAAATATAAAGATGGTATTTATACTGGTATAGGAAGTGGATATAGGTCAAATCTTAAGCTTTCCGTTACCGTAAAAAATGGGAAAATTGTTGATATAGAGACAATATCCAATCGTGAAACAGAAGATTATTATTATGATGCCTTTAGCACAGTGCCAAAGGAGATAATAAGTAGACAATCTACAGAAGTAGATGTAGTGGCAGGTGCAACCTACTCAAGCAGGGGCATAATGTCAGCAGTTAAAGCTGCTCTGGAAAATGCAAAGGTTCAGTAGTTAGGCATATTCAAATAAATAACTAGCATTTTTTACTTACTATTTATTTTCATATGCCTTAATAGAATAATATACAATCAATGAATAGCAAAATTAGCACTATAGGTCTGTTAAATTTAGTGGATGTTGATAGTGCTTTTTTAGTGAACTACTCCAACTTAAAGAAGTAAGAGCTTCCTGCTTCCTAGAGTTCGTAACCTACACTCTCCACAGGCTTGAAATCCCCTTGCACCGAGGGTAATGAACGTAATGCTCTGTATACGAGCCTTGAATATTTTACGTAGGGAAGGCATAGCTTGGTTATCGCATTTTCGTATTCTCCCTACAACCATATATATTCAGTTTACAAAGAG
The DNA here is from genome assembly GCF_047718555.1 of Clostridium sp. Lineage (GTDB taxonomy): Bacteria > Bacillota > Clostridia > Clostridiales > Clostridiaceae > Clostridium_I. The sequence continues at coordinate 33,478 of NZ_JBDNRK010000044.1, forward strand.
CAACTACCATTTATATTAATGTGCTATCCATCTCCCACCTATAGAGGATTGGAGAATTCTGCACATTAGGTTAAAAATTTTTTCAAGTAATCTTTCTAGGAAGTAATTTTCAATGTAAAAAGTTTAATTTGAAGTTATAGATAGACAACTTGATATATAAATTTATGTTTCAAAGCATAAAATTAAAAAGCCTTGTAGCTTAAAAAAATGTTTAGTTATGAAATTGAATATTAATAAATTATAAAAATTATAGTACTATTATAATTTAAATAAAAAAATTGCATCATAAAGTAAATTATTTTGGCAAATATATTGACATATTATAGATATCCAATATCATAAATAAATGTTTAT
>NZ_JBDNRK010000045.1:0-33824 GCF_047718555.1 Clostridium sp.
TATTTATATCATATTTATTATTTTAAGACAATCTTAAATAATAAACTATGTGATTTTTATTGTAATTTAAAATACCATTTTAGGATATGTCAATGATATAAAAATTTAAGGCGAAAGGAAATTATTTATGGAAAGCATAGAGAAAAAAACGTGGTTTACAATAGTGAATGAATTTATACACAAATATGAAAAATATATATTTAATTTTTTACTTTTGCTTTGTCTCCTTATAGCCTTCATATATGGTATTAGCTTTAAAATTATGAATGATGGCTTTTGGCACATCAAAGTAGGAGAATACATTATAAAAAATAGAACTATACCTTATCATGATATATTTTCCTGGTATGGTATGTCTAAGAATCTTCAATGGACTAGCCATGAATGGCTATTTGGGGTTCTCTCATATTTAATTTACTCTATTCATGGTTTTTTATCAGCAGCTATATTTATGGGAATAATGAATACCTCGATTTCATTTATGCTTTATAAACTTTTAGAAATAAGAAGCAAAAGTAAATGGATAGCTCTCCTTTGTATGGGCTCTTACATAGTTATGTTTGGCAGTGAGTCCTCTCTTGCCTATAGACCTATAATTGTATCCTTATTACTTATACCTGTTACCTGTATTTTGCTGGAAAAGAATAGATATATAGCTGCCTTATTTGCAGTTATTTTAGGCATAAATTTTCATGGTGGCGTTTATCCTATATATATAATTGTATTTGCCTACTATACTCTATTTAAGAATTATAAGTATTTTGTGGCTGTACTTGTAGGCGTATTTGTAAATCCCTATACATATGGCATATATTTATACACTATTAGATCAATGAATGAAATGCATTTGCAAAAGCAGTACATAAATGAATGGAAAGTCACTCAAATATATGATTTAAAGTTCTCACTGGCAATAATAATTTTTATTGTATTTGTATATATTTTCGGTAAAGTAAAGCTTAAAGACATTCTATTTTCTGGAAGCTTCATAATACTGGCTATTTCCGCTGTAAGGCAAATAATATTTTTACCTGTTTTAGCATTGCCAATAATGTCTCCTTACATAAAGCCTGCATTAAAGGAATTTTCTGAAAGGTACATAGTTCACAATAAAATTATAGAAGATATTAAATCAAAGATTGGATTTTTTAAGGGCACACTAATAATAAAAAGTATAATAATTATAGTAATAGAATTAGCAATAATTATTCCCAATGGATTATACTGTTATGACTTTTTTAAAAATGGAACGAAAATATTTAAAATAAGTGCTGCAGATTGTCCTGTACAAGCAGTTGACTATATAAACAAACATCCTGAAATAAAATACAGTCATCTTTTAAGTCACTATAATGACAGCCAGTACTTAATTTTTAGAGGTATACCAACCTTTGTAGACAGTAGAGCAGATTTATTTCTACCTAGCTTTAATAAGGATACAAATGCCTTCTATGACTTTATGCATGCTTTTATAGATTTATATGATCCACAGGATCTTATTAATAAATATAATATAAAATACATACTGGTAAATAAATCCTATTCAATTTATGAAATTTTAAGTGGCTATAAAAATTTATCTGTGGTCTATGAGGACAGCAATTATTGTATTTTTAAGGTGGATTATTTTATAGGGAATATTCATTGATGTTTTTTTGTATTTAAAAAGGCAATTTTCAACTTTGAAAGGCCTTTTTTTTATTGGATGGAAAAATATAGAAAGTAGATTAATCCTAAAGATAGATTAAACTTAAGAATAAATATATTTTGTAGAAATAAAGTATAAAAATAAAAGATGTATGTAGATTTTGTTCAGAAAATGTATAGAATGATTTTGTGTATTTTAATTATATAGGATTAAAAATTTAATGGCAGCGAAAAAAATATAAGAAATATATGTTAAGTCTATGTAACAAATAGAATTATAAAATTCATTGTGATATAATTTATTTATGTAAATGTTGAATTATAAATGAACTTATAGATTATTGCTGAAATAGTTATTATTATGTAACTTATTTAGAGTTAGAGGGTTATTACAAAGTCATATACAGCGTAGTCTAAGTTTATATATTAGTCATATTTTAAAGGTGGCAATATGAGATATAAAGTTAAAAAAGGTTTTACACTAATAGAAATTATGATAGTTTTATCAATTATAGCTATACTTTCAGTAATTTTGATACCTAAAGTAGGTATAATTAAGTTAGAGGCAAAAAATAATAGCGTAAGCACTAATGTGTCATTAGTAAGAAGCTATCTTCAAAATAGAGCTGGGAGGGATGGGGTTTCATATCAGGCATACATTAATGCAACTCCTCCTCAAACTCCAGAACAGGCATTAAATGCTATTAAAAATAGTATAGGATCAGATATGATTTCTAAGTTTTCATATAGCAATGCAGTAACTAATCCATTTAATAATAGTAGTTCAATTATTTATGCACAGGCTAGTGTGTCTAGTAATAGCTCATCTTCTGCATCAGTGATTTTGGGATATGACTCCGTAAATACATTGCCAGGAAATAATGATCAAGTAATAGAAAATTCTCGAAGTGGGGTTAGTTTTGTAGGTGATATTGTTGTTACAGTATATAAGACAGGCTATGTGTTATATGGAGTTGACAATAGTGGAAAGATTATTAGTAATAGTATTTATATTATTAGCTTTCCACCAATACCATCTAGTGTTCAAAGTGCAATAATTCCTGGAAGTGGGGGTAGCAATATTTTAGATAGTATTAATGGAAATATAGCAAGTGTAGTTAATTATATAAAAAGTATTGCAATAACTAGTATAATAACAGGAGCACCTAATGGGCAAATGTGGAATGTAATCCAAGGCCCGTTATATAATAATTTATACAATAAATTTACTCCAGGTGATTCTTCTAAACATATTGTCAATCCATATTTTATTAATGTTGATGAAATTGGAAATCAAAATAATTGGATTAATCCAAATAAAACTTATTCAATAATATCTAATCCTAATCCAAGTGATTATTCATCTATAGATAACTACTATTCTACTAGACATGGTACAGTAATAGTTTATGTTACAAACAATCCAATTGGTTATGTAGTTTATGGAGTTGATACAAATGGAAATAATGTTGGAAAAACTGATATTAATCTTTCCACAGAAATAACATCGCAAATGACACAAAAATTAGCCGATAATGTTAACTCGGTGTATAACATTTTAATAAATTATATTGGCTATAATATATCTAAATCTACATATGGGAATGTACAAAATATGGCGGATTTAGCTTACTCACAGCTGCAAACTTTAAATATAAATAATGCATATATACCAAGCTGGAATGAAAAACAAGAAACTACTAGTGGTAATTTTAGCCCAGGATATGCTCTTATAGTAGGAGGCAATGATGTTGGTGCTAGTTATTCAGATTATAAGGGTTCAGTTATTGTAGATACGTTAAGTGATGGTAGTGGTTATGAGGTATATGGTATAGATTATAATGGTATTAATTATAATAAGAAGATAATAAGTGTTAATTCTGTAGTAAGTAGTAATGTTAATTCTATTGTAGAGTATCTTAATAGTTTTACTGCATCAAATAGTAATGGAGATAATAAATATGATGCTGCAACACTAGAAGGATTGATTGCTACTCAGTTTAATAACAGTATAGTCAATCCATATAATTCTTCGTGGAATGCTATAGTACTAGCTACTAATGATAATCTTAATACTCAAAGTTCTGTTATAGTATGTGATAATCATACAAATTTAAATTATCAAAATTATAAAGGGGATGTTATTGTCCAGAAAATTGATGGCTCTGGATTTACTTATAGAGTTTTTGGAATTGGCTATGATGGTAATCCTATGTCAAGTACTACTGTAAGTTTTAAAAAGTAGCAAATTACGAGAATTACAAGTAAAAGCAGGGATTTAAAATGAAAAAAAATGGATTTACCTATATTGAAGTTATGATGGCAATCGCAGTATTTTTAATCTTAGCTGTTTGTGTAATGAAGCTGAACATTGCAGCAAATAAGAATATCAATGCTCAAATTGATAAACAGAATATGATGATGGAGGCACAAAAACAATTAGAAAAGTTTAAAACTACTACAGCAAATGTTGGAAACTATGTAGATGATAATTATCAGAATGATCACTATGAACAGATTGATGGTTATTATGTTATAGTTCAATCTAAAAATATTGACCAATCATCTCAAAAGCTTTTAGAGGTAACGGTAAGAGTACGGAAAGATATTACTGATAAGGATAATGAAGTGGTATTAATGTCCCATTTTTATAAAAATTAAGGTGGTATTATGAAAAGAAAAGGATTTACACTAGTAGAGGTTATGATAACCCTTGCTATATTCACTATATTTTCTTTGTATCTATATCAAACTTTTTGGGGGGAAATAAAACAAACTTTTAGATTTTATAATAGTATTGATAATCAAACTGATGCAAATAAAGATTTAAATATGATAACCGATGTAATAAGAAATAATAATATTCAAAAACCAGATAAATTAGGATATATGACACAAGTATTTTCAATAAATGGCTCTCACCCTATAATAGATTACAATAAAAATAGCAAAGTTTTAAGTTTAAATTATAAAGATAGTGAAGGTAAGTATGTAAATACTATATATAATAATATAGAAGTCGAAATTAATGCAGTTCAATATGATGATGTTAATGAAAAATGGGAATATGAGGGTAATTATGATGATGGGAAGGATTTAATGCTGATAATAAAGATTTCAATAAATAATGGCGATATAAATAGTACAAGATCAACTGCCATTAATATAACAAGATAGGTGATTTTATCATGAAAAATTTTTGCTATCTTATTTTAAAAAAGAATTATAATAAAAAAATTAATATCCAAAAAGGATCAGCATTGTTAATCGTTATTATTGTTATGATGTTAACATTTATTATGGCAGCATTTATTCTAGATGCAAGTATTAAGAATAATAAGCAGGCTGATGATGTAATTGATAGTACTAAAGCTTATTATAGTGCTGAAACAGGAGTATATGATTTTATATATTATATTAACAATCATAATGCAGTACCTATTGGAACAAAAATAACTAATCTTTATAATATTGGAGGGCTTTATGCAGACAATATGTCAGCTTATGATGTTGAAGTAAAGAAGTTTGACAATAACTCTAAAACATATACAATATATTCTCATGGAAGCTATGGTTCACAAGACTATATTATAGTTGCAGAGGTATCTCTTGGCAGTGGCACATCTTATTATATAACTAAGAAAACTGTATACAAAGACTAAAAAAGTTGTGTATTGAATAAGTATAATTATGTACTAAAGAAGGTGAAAAAAATTCTACTTAGGTTTTTATAAAAGTGCTTGTACACTTAACACGGAAATTATATAATGAAGTTAAACTAAGATAATAAAAAATATGGAAAAAATTGTAATATCGAAAAGGAGAAATTAAATGAAGAGATTTAAGAAAAAAGGTTTTACACTTATTGAACTTATGATTGTTCTTGCAATCATTGCAATTTTAGCTATTGTTTTAATTCCTAAGGCTGGGATCTTAAAGACGAGTGCAAAAGATACAGGTGTTACTACTAACGTAAATACTGTAAGGGCATTTGTAGAAACTAAGGCTGCAGATAATTCTTATTTAAGTGATTCAGAGATGTTAACACAAATAACAACTAAATTTGCTGGTGATAATAATATCATTAATCCTCTTACAAAAGTAGGTACTATTAATACTAATACAGGTTACGATATTACGAATACGAATGTAAGTTATGCAATTGTTGTATCAAATAAAACAGCAAGTGCTGCACCAACAACTCAGGATATAACATCTACAACACAAAGTAATAGTGAGGGAACAGTATTTGTTTATGTATATAATAACGGATATGTTGTTTTTGGAGTCAATAGTGACAAACAAATTGTCAACTATACAGTTATAAAATAAATAATTACAATATGGATGTTTCTAAACATCCATATTTTTTTAAAGGAGAAATACATATGGCTAAAGTTAAAAAGAGATTAGGAGAAATATTAGTTGATTCTGGTGTTATTACAGAGGATTCTCTTAACGTAGCTTTAGACCTTCAAAAAAAATTGGGGAAAAAGCTTGGAGAGGTTTTAGTAACAGAAGGATTTACTACAAATGAACAAATAGTAGAGGCTGTTAAGGGGCAGCTAGGTATTCAGTCAATAAATTTAAACAATATAAACATAAAACAAGATATAATAGAGGTTATACCAGAAGGTATTGCTAGAAAAAATGAGGTCATTCCCGTTGATATAATTAATGGACAACTTCTAGTAGTTATGAGTGATCCTCTCAATTATTATGCAATTGAAGAAATAAAAATTTCCACTGGATATGTTGTAAAACCTGCAATAGCATTAAGAGATGAGATTTTAAATAATATAGACAAGTACTATGGACAAAATAAAGCTAAAGAGGCTGCAGAGGACTATAGAAGAGTTTATGGTTTTAGAGCAAAGGATAATAATGCAGAACTTATGGAGGATGAGAGTGCAGCCCCTATTATAAAGTTTTTAAACACCATTATAGAAAATTCAATTCTAAACAATGCTTCAGATATTCATATTGAACCCAGCGAAGATTATATGAGAGTTAGGTTCAGGATTGATGGAGTGTTAAGAGAAATGATGAAGGTTGATATAGGAATGCTTGAACCAGTATTGAGTAGAGTCAAAATAATGGCAAATTTAAATATAGCAGAGAAAAGAATTCCTCAGGATGGTAGGATTAATTATACAGCTAAGGGAAAAGATATAGATCTTAGAATAGCAACATCCCCTACAGTGTGGGGAGAAAAAATAGTTATGAGAATTTTAGATAAAAGTAATTTTGAATGTGACCTTCAAAATCTTGGATTGACTGAAGGTGAAATAGAAAAGATAACAAGGATTATTTCAAAGCCTTATGGTATTATTCTCGTTTGCGGACCAACAGGTAGTGGTAAAACTACTACATTATATTCTGTACTAAATATTTTAAATGATTCATCAAAGAACATAGTAACGCTGGAAGATCCTGTAGAGTATGGTTTTAAAGGAATAAATCAAATGCAGGTAAATACAAGAATAGGATTAACTTTTGCAAGTGGTTTAAGAAGTATATTGAGGCAGGATCCTGATATTATAATGGTTGGAGAAATAAGAGATAGTGAAACGGCAGAAATATCAACTAGAGCAGCATTAACTGGACATTTAGTTCTCTCTACTATTCATACAAATAATGCTGTAGGTACTATAACTAGATTGGAGGATATGGAAATAGCACCATTTTTGTTGTCATCTACTTTATCGGGGGTTATTGCACAGAGACTTGTTAGAAAAGTATGTCCTGTCTGTGGAAGAGAGCATACTACGGATGAAAGGGAAATGAAGATATTAGGAATTAATAGGCCTCAGGTTATAAAAAAAGGTGAAGGCTGCGGACTATGCAATAATACAGGATATAAAGGCAGAGAGGGTATTTATGAGATAATAGAAATTACAAATGAGTTAAGAAATATGATTGATATGAAATGCTCTGAGATTGAAATAGAGAAAAAAGCAATTGAAGATGGTATGGTTCAGCTTAGACAATCATGTGTTAATAAGGTACTAAGGGGGATTACTACTGTAGAAGAAATGTTAAGAGTAACTTATGGATATTGATTATAGATAGAGGTAATTATAATGCAAAAATATGATTATAAAGTTTTTAATAAAGACTTTGATATTATAAAGGGTTCTATGGAGGAAGAGGACATAGATTCTGTAAAACAAAACCTTAAATCACAGGGCTTTTCTATAATTGATGTGAAGAGGAGTAGAGATGTTTTAAATATTGATTTTCTTAAAATAAAATTAAAAGATGAGGAACTTTCAAATTTTTGTGGACAATTAGCTATAATGGTTAATTCTGGAGTTAATATAATAGGCGGTTTAGAAATGCTAGAGCAGCAGGCTGAAAAAAAGAAAATAAAAAAAGTTATATCTGATATTGGGTTTAGTGTAAAAAGGGGTAAACCACTTGCTAAAGCTATGGCTGATACAAACTACTTTCCAAAGCTTGTCACAAATATGGTAGATGCCGGTGAGCAAAGTGGTAATATAGATATAATGCTTTTTAATATGGAAACTTTTTATGAAAAGGAAGCTGCAATTAAAAATAAAATAAAAAGTGCATCAATGTATCCAACTGTTCTTCTTTTCGTATCTATGGCAATGCTTATATTTTTTAATACATTTATATTTGGTGAGTTAAAAGATCTATTTACTGATGAAAAGAATTTACCATTAATAACTAAAGTATTATTAGGTTTTATGAATTTTTTCAACCACAATATAATACTTATAATAGCTTTAGTTATTGTTTTTATAATTGGATTAAAATACATTACAACTATAAAAAGGGTTAAGTATATTATTGATAAAATATCAATAAAAATACCTATTCTCAATGCTATTAAAAAAAATATAATTACCTCCAGGTTTACCTGGACTATGGCTATATTTTTAAAGTCAGCTGTTCCAATACTTAATATAATAGACAATATAAAGCTTATTATGGATAATGAATACTATTCAGAAAAGTTTGATAATGTTAAATTGCAAATGATCAATGGAAATAGTGTATCAGATTCTATAAAAAATGAAAATATATTTGAACCTTTAGTTACGCAGATGATTAAAGTAGGTGAGGAATCTGGTAAATTAGAGGAAACTATGCTTAAATTATCCGATATATATGGAAAAAGGGTAGATAACAGTATTTCTAGAGTTATGGCACTTATAGAACCATTATTTACGCTCTTTGTTGGAATATTTGTTGGAATACTTATATTAGCTATGATGCTTCCTATTATGCAAATGACAAGCAATATGAAGTAAAGGGGGGGATTATATGAGCAAGCTAGTTTTTAGTATGAATGATAGAAAAATTAAAATATCCTTTATGAATAAATTTTTTAGGAGTATAAATATACCAAATGATAGGGAATTCACATATTATTTAAATTATGAGCCGCAGAATTATAAATCAATAGATAATGATATTAATATTAAAGGAATAAGGAACATTGTTAATAAATTTCATATAAAAAATAAGAAAATTGAACTTATTCTGTCTTTAGAAGAAATCATAACAAGAATTATTGAAATACCACAGTTAAAAAAACTAGATTTAGATAAATACATAAATAATAATATTTCGGAATATTTTACTGTAAATATAGATGAATTCTTATTTGATTATAGGATCATAAGGTCAAAAACAGAAGATAAAAAAGTGAAATTTACTGTATTGATAGCAGCGGTTCCAAGAGAAAAGATTGAAGAGATAAATAATTTTATAGAAGGGTGTGGACTTGAAGTTGACAGAATTAGTATTTATCCAGATCTTTTAAATAATGTATTTAACAATGTAAATAAAAATTATATGGTTTTAGATATAGATGTTTTTAAAACTAATATTACAATTATTGATAATGGAGAAATTTTTGTTTATTCTGTATTATCAACACATATAAATACCGATGATGGTAGCGGATTTGATGAAATAATAGAAAATATAACTTATTTTTTAAATTTTTATGCCTCAAGGCATTTTGGAAATTTACTTGATAGCATTTACGTAATAGGGGAATTGTCAAAAAATAAAAAATTATATGATACAATAATAGAGAATACAGGAGGTTATTCAGTATTCCTATTAGAAGATTTATTGTTATTGAATATGATTAGGAAAGATAAAAATGCATATAAGTATGCAGAAGTTGTTGGGCTATGTGCTGAGAAAAAATCAATATATAATAAATACATTGACCTTTCCGGACATAAATCTAAAAATAAAACAGAAAAAAATGTGATTAAGATTTTTGCTTCAGTTATAACAGGATTGCTTCTTATAACTTTTATTTGGACATTTTGTTTGTATTTTAATATAAGTAATAATATAGATAAGTATACTGCATTTAGTAAAAATAATGAAATTAGTAAATTATCTAATTTAGATAATCAGATTAAAATGGTTGAAAGTGAAAACAAAAGTCTTAGCGATAAAGCAAAAATGCTTGATATTATAAAAGGTGACCAATTTGATTACATAGCCATATTGGATGCATTTAGAAAGGGGTTGCCTTCTAATGTTAGTGTACAATCAATTATTATTAAAAATACAGGTGATGTAAGCATAACTGTAAATATAAACAATAGTACATTGGATGTAGCTAAAACAGTTATTTCTATTAATAAAATGAATATATTTGAAAAAGTTGATATTTCAGATGTAAAATTAGATGATACAGTTAGTAGTGCAGTGTATAATTTGAAAATTAAAAAATAAATTAGGATAAAAGATGAATATGGATAAAAATAAAAAAGAAATTTTAATACTTATAATAATTATTTTTGTTGGTGTAAATTATGCATTATATCAATTATTTATGCTTCCGCAATTAAATAAAGTTGAAGATGAAAAAAAAATATACGAACAAAATGAAAAAAAGTTGTCTGATAGCTATCAAAAAAAAAGTATACTGGATAAGATGAAAAAAGATAATGAACAGATGAAAGAAAAAATTGCTGAACTGGATAATCTTACTGTTAAAGATGCGAATACACCTCAGCTTGTATATGATTTTTATACAGCTTGTAAAAAATATGGAATAAAAGGTGATTCGGTAAATTTTGCTGTAGATAATTCTATACAGACTAATTCTAACAATCAAAAATCTAACAATTCTCAAATCAATAGTGGACAATCAAATACTTCTGGATTAGCTAAAGGGAATTCAGATAATAGTTCACAGCAATCAAGTAATTCTAATAATACAGCAAGTTCATCATTAAATGTAAAGGCTGGGGTTATTACTAGAATTAAAATAGCACTAAAAGTAAAAGGAAATAAGGATAAAGTGGATAACTTTTTAAGAAATTTATCTACTATAACTTCCTTGAGATTAACTGTTGTAAGTGTGGATATCGAAGCCATTCAAAGCCAAGTTCCAGTAGTTCCATTTTCAACTACTCAAATAAATAATAATACTATTGATTCAAATGAAATGAGTGCAGAAATAGTATTTTATCAATATATATTGCCAGATGTTAATTCCAAAACAGATAATCAATACAATTTTTATGATGGAAAGAATGGCTTTAACAGTATCGCTAATATGATTAAGTAATTTTATTATAAATAAAAAGTTAAAATATTAAATGTTAATTTAGAAATAACTATTCTTTTATTGTTATATTGAAGTGTTCTCGAATATCTACACTTATTAAGTAAGCAAAGCTTAGTAAAATTCCTATAAGTACACGCAAAAATATAGGGTTATATATCTATGGTTAAAAAAGATTTATAAATGTCATTTATAAATCTTTTTTATTACGCTATTTGTATTAGTTCTATATTAGGATATAATAATAATAGAAATAATAATGAACAGCGTAAGTTTTCGTTTTAGAAAGAGTGATATATCGTGATTATAAGAAATAATACCATAAAGGTTGAAGAAATTGATAAGAGTTTAGTACTGAGCCTTGAAGATAAGAATGAATTATATAAAAATGCTCTGTTTTTTGATTTGGAGCACTATGTATATAAAAAGCCTATATGCATAGGAGTATTTGGCTGCGCCTATTATGATGATGATAAAAGAGCATTATTTGTAACTCAATATATGATAGAGGATAAAAAAGATTCTGAAGAAATTATTTCTATGATAGAAGAATATTTTATAAAATATAAAAACAGTTATGAAAAGAAATATATAGTCACTTTCTCTGGAAATAATGATTTTACAGTATTGAGGTATTTATTCAAAGAAAGAAATATAGATTTTGATATAGATTCAGAATTTATTCATATAGATTTACAAAAACAGTATGAAAAAGAGAAAAAAGAGGGAATTGGACTTAAAAATTTAGAAAAAATCTTTGAAATAGAGAGAGAAAGTGCAGTCATAAGTGGTTCTAATCTTGCAAAGACTATAAGTAAAATTGTAAAGGACAAGGATTATTTTTCAAGAATGCCTGAGGATAAGAAAGATAAAATACTTCTTTATAATGAACAGGATGTAGTAAGTCTTTTCTATATATTGACTAATTGGAAGAAATATATAGTACATGAGGAATGAAAATCTTAACATAACTGAAAAGGTAGAGGATTATGAAATAGTTATTAATAAGATTAGAGCAATAAATTAGAATGATTTACTATATGTTTTAAAGTCTTATAAAACTTTAAAACATATATAAGGATAGTTAGAAATAGCTGTCTTTTTTTGTTATGGCAAATATCAATAGGGTAAAAATTTAAAGAGTGTAGGAATGCTTTAATTAATGTTTTAAATAGATGATGAAGTTTATAATAGAATTAGATATAATATAGTTAAGATGAATTAACTAGGGACGTGTCGATGTTATCTCTATGGAGTATTACAGCGACTAGTCATGGGATAAAATGTTTTTTTACTAGGAATATTTATTTTCGGAAAAGGAGTGATGAAATAATGTGTAGATTAAATCCAAAAGTGGATTTTGCCTTCAAAAAATTGTTTGCAAGTCCTGAAAATAAAGACATATTGATATCTTTTATAAATTCGGTATTATCAAAAAATGAGCAAATTTTTGACATAGAATTAAAAAATCCATATAACATAGCAAGTTATAGAAAAGGTAAAATGACCATACTTGATATAAAGGCGGTAGACACAAAGGGAGTATGGTATGATATAGAAATGCAACTGGCGGAACAGAGCTTTTATGATAAAAGGGCCTTCTACTATTGGGCTAAAGTATATTCAGATCAAATAGAAAGTGGAGAAGATTTTGAAGTATTAAGAAAAACTATAGCTATAAATATACTGGATTTTAATTATATTGATGAAGAAGATTTTCATAATGTATACAAAGTATATAATGAAAAAAGTAAAAAAGAGTTTTCAAATATATTTCAAATGCACTTCATAGAATTAAATAAATTTAAAAAGGATTATAAGAGTTTAAGCAGTACTTTAGACAGATGGGTAGCTTTTTTAAATAGAGCTTACGAAATAGATGTGAATAAAATACCAGAGGAATTGGCAGTAGATAAGGAAGTAGAGAAAGCCATAAAAAAACTTGATATTATGTATCTAGATAGTGAAGAACGAGAAATATATGAAAATGATTTAAAGGCTATGAGAGATTATAAGGCTGGATTAAAAACTGCTGAAATGAAGGGAAGAGAAAGAGGAATACAAGAAGGAATACAAAGGGAAAAAGAACAAGCTAGATTGAAGAATATAGATAGAGTTTTAAAACTTCTCACAAAAAAATTTCAGAGTGTAGATAAAAGTGTTGAAGAGAAAATAAAAGAGGCAAATAATGAAAAGCTAAATATAATTATTGAGAGCATTTTAGACTTAGATAATTTAAAAGATTTAGAAAAATACTTGCTATAATATTATTAGTAAAATTTAATTCCTTAGAAAATATGTCATGGTAAAAATTTTATCCTCAAATTGGTATATATTTTAAATTTCTGTCCATAATCAAGGTATAAAATACAAAATATATGAAGGAGAAGAGATGAGGATGGAAAATTTAAAATCGAAGGATTTAACAACAAAAAATATTAAAGTTAAAACAAAAAAGAAAGGTTTTACCCTTATTGAGGTCATAGCTGTCATTGCAATTCTAGCAATTCTGGGAGCAATACTTGTACCTAATGTTTTAGGCTACAGAAAAAAAGCGGAAAAATCTAATATTCAAACCAGTGCTAAAACTATAATAAGTGCTATAGAGGCTTATAATTCAGATAAAGGCTCCAGTGATGATCAAATAGGAGATAAATCAACAGATTATTCAGGGAAGATTACTTATGTTGCTGGAATCACTAAACTCATTGATGAAGAGATTTTGGACAGCACAAAGATTCCAAATTGTCTTAATGGAGCTAATGAAGCTAAAACTGTAGAAAGTTTAACTAAAGTAGCATCAGGAGAATTTTCCATTGATAAATTAGATGGAAAATCATCAACTATCACCATTAATAGCAATGAAAATGGTGGAACCAATAATACCAATAATACCAATAATACCAATGAAACTGGTGAAAATGGTGAACCTGATGGCAGTGATGGATAATAATTGTATTCTCCAATAATTTTTCACGTAAAGTGATTATAAAATAAATACTTGAACAATGCATAAAAATCTCTTACTATAATATGGTAGGAGATTTTTTATTAAAGATATTTGAAGATAAGGAAGATAAATGCGTGAATATTTTAATGGGAATATATATTATTATTTTAGGATTACTTCTTGGAAGCTTTTTTAACGTATGTATCTATAGGATACCAAGAGGAGAATCCATAGCTTTTCCACCATCACATTGTACAAGCTGCAATAATAAAATTAAGGGTTATGATCTTATACCTGTAATAAGCTATATTTTTCTTAAGGGAAAATGCAGATATTGCGGGGAAAAGATATCTTTAAGATATCCTTCTGTAGAAATTATAACTGCCGCTCTATTTTATTTGGTGTATGCAAGGTATGGATTAACTTTTTTTACTATTAAATTCATTGTCTTAGTGTCACTGCTTATTGTAATTGGAATGATCGATTTTGATACTACAGATGTATATTTTAGTACTACCATAACAGGTATTATATTTGGAATAGGATTCATTATAGTGGGTTATTTTTTAAATTTAAATGTTATGGAATTTATATTAGGGGGTATAGCAGCTGGAGGTTTTATAGCTCTAATTATTCTATTGACAAAGGGCATGGGCTGGGGAGATGCAGAGATATGTCTTATGTGTGGATTATTTTTAGGACTTAAGCTTTCCATAGTAATGCTTTTTTTGTCCTTTATTATTGGAGGAGCAGTGGGAATAGCTTTAATTTTGTCAAAAATAAAGAACAGAAAGGATTACATTCCCTTTGGTCCTTTTATAGCTATATCCAGCCTGTTAACTTTGTTTTTTGGACAATATATTATAAATTATTATATATCTATGTTTTAATGTGTAAGTTAGTGGTAGAATATCTAGGATAGGAGTAGTTAAAAAGTCAGATGTGAATGTAATTTTAAGATTTATAAGGGATCTGGTGTAAGTATATTATGTATTATTGTAAGTAAAAGTTTTATTGTGTGCAGCTTTAAATGGAGGTACTATTATAACAATTAGTAATACATAAAAATCTTAGAATACTATATAGAATATAAAAATTGAAAGGAAGGTGAAAAATCCTGATTGAGCTTGGTAAGCAGATACATTATGTTTACTGCTGCATTATTCAGTCCATAATGTAATAGTGTTGATTAGATAAGTCTATTTAATATTATATATAAATCAGGATGATATGTTTAGTCCTATAAAGAATACAAAGGTTTATGAACAGGTTATTATACAGATAAAAGATATGATAGCCAAAGGAATACTTAAAAAAGGAGATAAGCTTCCCTCAGAGAGAGAGCTTGTAGATAAATTAGGGGTAAGTAGAACCTCTATAAGAGAGGCACTCAGGGCATTGGAAATTATAGGTTTAGTTGAAAGCAGACAGGGTGAGGGTAATTTTATAAGGGATAATTTTGAAAACAGTCTCTTTGAACCTCTATCAGTAATGTTTATGCTGCAAAAAAGCAGTACTCTAGAAATACATCAGGTAAGAGTTATGATTGAAACGGAAACGGCTTCTCTTGCAGCAAAAAATATAAAGGATAAAGATATAGAGGTGCTGCAAGGATTTATAGATAAACTCAAGAACTCAAAGGATGAATTGGAGAGGAGTATTTCTGATAAGAATTTTCACTATAAAATAGCTGAATGTTCTGGAAATTTTTTGATAAATAATATATTGAGATCTGTTTCTTCTTTAATGGATGCTTTTATAGTCAATGCAAGAATGGTTATAGTGAATGAGTCTAAGGCCAGAGAACTTTTGGTAGAGCAGCATGAGGATATATTGCAGGCATTAATTTATAGAGATTCAGAAGCGGCAGTTAAAGCTATGAGAAAGCATCTTGACTGTATAAAAGAACATTTAATACTGATGGATAATATTTATTCTTAATTCTATGTATGTAGCTTGCAATTAAATTGTATATTTAAGCAATAATATAGATAATGAACTTGGTATATAAATTTGTGCTTTAAGATATAAAATTAAAAAGCCTTGTAGTTAAAAAAATGTTTAATTATGAAATTGGAGATTTATAATAAAATATATATTTTATTAATGAAGATAATTTATTACAATATATAGATAGAAATGAAATATTTTTCTAATATAAAAAACTTTGTTAAAGAAATAACTATTATGGAATTATGAAAAAACATGTGTTATTATATAAATATGGAAGAACAAAGTTGTTCTTCCAAAAAAATTATTGATAATGGTAATACCATCTTACCAATAAAATATGTGTTGGAGGTAATATTAATGGACATTTTAGTTTGCATTAAACAAGTTCCAGGTACATCAAAGGTAGAGGTTGACCCAGTAACTGGAGTGTTAAAAAGAGACGGAATAGATACAAAGATGAACCCTTATGATTTATATGCTTTAGAGGCGGCTCTTAGTATTAAAGAAAAAAAGGGTGGAAGTGTTAAAGTAATAAGTATGGGACCACCTCAAGCTATGGATGTAATAAAAGAAGCTTACATGATGGGAGCAGATGAGGGAGCATTAATTTCAGATAGAAAATTTGCAGGAGCAGATGTTTTAGCTACTGCCTACACTATATCTCAAGGTGTAAGAAAAATGGCGGCTTATGACCTTATATTATGCGGAAAACAGACTACTGATGGAGATACAGCACAGGTTGGACCTGAAATGGCTGAATATTTAGGTATACCACATATAGCCAATGTAATCGATATAATAGAGCTTAAAGAGCATTCAATAGTAGTTACAATGGATATGCCAAATACAATTGAAAAGGTAGAAGTACAGTATCCTTGTTTACTTACAGTTGAAAAGGATATCAATCAGCCTAGGCTTCCTTCCTATAAGAAAAAAATTGAAACTAAGGATAAAGAGATAAAGGTAATAAGTCTTAAAAATTTTGAGGATCAAAATGAAAATAGATACGGCTTAAATGGCTCTCCAACTCAGGTAGAAAGGATTTTTCCACCAGTACATGATATTAAGAGAGAAAAATTTGAAGGTACTGGAGAGGAAGTTGGCAGACAAATTGCTGATAAACTTAAAGAATTAAAATTCGTATAGACAGAAAATGTTTGAATTTAACTGTTTAATTAAATAAAGGTTCAAAATATAGATTTATACTATTAGTATGTTTGGATTTTTCTATGCATAAATGTAAGTTTGCATGGAACTCATGGAAGGAGATTATTATGGGAAAGTTATTTGTACATGAAGAAAAATTGACACCTGAAATTGTAAAGGATTTAATTAAAATATGTCCCTTTGGAGCAATAGAAGAAAAGAACGGAAAAATTGAAATGAATGCAGGCTGTAAAATGTGTAAGCTCTGCGTTAGAAAGGGCCCTGAGGGAGTTGTAGAATTCATAGAGGATAAGGTTGAAAGCATAGACAAAAGCCTATGGAGAGGCGTAGCAGTTTATGTGGATCACGTAGAGGGAAACATACATCCTGTAACCTTTGAATTAATTGGAAAAGCTAAGGAGTTAGCTGAGAAGATAAATCATCCAGTATATGCTGTATTTATAGGACATAACATTTTGACTAAGGCAGAAGAACTTTTACATTATGGAGTAGATGAGGTATTTGTTTACGACTATGAAGAACTTGAAGATTTTAGAATAGAACCTTATACAGCCGCTGCAGAGGATTTTATAAATAAAGTAAAACCTTCAACTATACTGGTTGGAGCTACAACTGTTGGAAGATCTTTGGCACCAAGAATAGCAGCAAGGTTTAAAACTGGACTTACGGCAGACTGTACAATACTTGAGATGAAAGAAAATACTGATTTGGTACAGATAAGACCTGCCTTTGGTGGAAATATAATGGCCCAAATAATTAATCCTAATCATAGACCTCAAATGGCTACAGTAAGATATAAGGTGATGAATGCTCCAGAAAGAAGTGAGGAGAAGACCGGTAACATAACCTCATGCAATATAGATAGAAAAAAATTTAGCTCAGGAATTAGAGTATTAGAGGTAAAAAAGAAAGAGGTTGAGGATAATATCTCTGATGCTGATACTATAATTGCCATAGGCAGAGGCATTAAATCAGAGAAAGATATTGAAAAGATAAATGAATTGGCAGAACTGCTTGAAGCTAGAGTGGCCTTCACAAGACCATTAATAGAAGCAGGCTGGGGAGATGCAAGAAGGCAGATAGGTTTAAGTGGAAGAACTGTTAAGCCAAAACTTATTATAACCTTTGGAATATCTGGTGCAGTACAATTTACTGCTGGTATGGATGGATCAGAATATGTTTTTGCAGTTAATGAGGATCCTAATGCACCAATATTTAATGTTGCCAATTATGGTATAGTAGGAGATTTGTATGAAATTCTTCCAGAACTGATTAAGGACGTAAAGAACTATAAGGAGGCGCTATAATATGTCTTATAAAGTTATTGATTCAAAGGATGTAGAATATTTAAAATCCATTGTAGGCGAAAACAGAACCTTTACCAAGGAGGATATAAGTGAGGACTTTAGTCATGATGAATTAGGCGGAGTAAGTAATATGCCAGACCTACTTTTAAATGTACTTACTACAGAAGAGGTTTCAAAAATAATGGAGTATGCATATAAAAATGATATTCCAGTGGTAGCTAGGGGGTCTGGTACAGGACTTGTAGGATCTTCAGTACCTTTAGAGGGTGGAATAATGATTAACCTTACAGGCATGAATAAAATACTTGAATTAGATGAGGAAAATCTTACTCTTACTGTGGAGCCAGGAGTTCTCTTAATGGAGATAAGTAAATACGTAGAGGAACACGATTTATTTTATCCACCAGATCCAGGAGAAAAATCTGCTACAATTGGCGGAAACATAAGCACAAATGCAGGGGGAATGAGAGCTGTTAAGTACGGCGTTACAAGGGATTATGTAAGGGGGCTTGAAGTAGTTCTTCCTAATGGTAAAGTGCTTGAACTTGGTGGTAAAGTAGTTAAAAATAGTTCGGGATATAGTTTAAAAGATTTATTGGTAGGCTCAGAGGGAACTTTAGGTATAATAACAAAAGCAGTACTTAGACTATTACCATTACCTAAAAAAGCCATAAGCTTACTTGTGCCTTTCCCTGACTTAAATAAAGCTATAGGAACGGTACCTAAAATAATAAAGTCTAAAGCTGTACCTACAGCCATAGAATTTATGCAAAGAGAAGTAATATTATCAGCAGAAAAATTCCTTGGCAAAAAATTCCCTGATAATTCTTCAGATGCATATTTGCTTTTAACCTTTGATGGCAACAGTAAGGAAGAAATAGAAGAAGCCTATGATAAGGTGGCAAAGATATGTATTGAAGAAGGGGCCTTTGATGTATTCATAGTTGATACAGATGAGAGAAAAGAAGCTGTATGGTCAGCTAGAGGATCTTTCTTAGAGGCAGTTAAGGCATCTACTACAGAAATGGATGAATGTGATGTAGTAGTTCCAAGAAATAAGGTTGCAGAATTTATCAATTATACAGATGAACTTCAAAATGAATTTAATGTAAGAATAAGAAGCTTTGGCCATGCTGGAGATGGAAATCTACATGTTTATATACTTAGAGATGATTTATCAAAGGATTTATGGAAAAATAAACTTCTTGAAGTCTTTGATGCTATGTATAACAAGGCAATTGAACTTAAAGGATTGGTATCTGGGGAACATGGCATTGGTTATGCTAAGAGAAGATATATATTCAAACAATATGGTGAGGAATATATGTCTGTAATGAGAGGGATAAAGACAGCCTTTGATCCAGAAAATATTTTAAATCCAGGGAAGGTATGTGAATAAAATATATTAACTTGGAAAATTTTTTTGGATTTTTCAGTTAGTTGATACTTTTTCAATAAAACGTGCTATTTATAAAGATTTGCACAATAAAAAAACAGTTTAGTGCTAATATGAATTAGTACTAAACTGTTTTTTATTACATATTTAAGCTAAAGCAGCTTTTAATTTCTCTATACCTACTTTAATTCTCTTTATAGATTCTTCTTTTCCTATTATATCGGCTATTTCAAAAGCTCCGCCTGGAGTAAATTTTTTACCGGAAAGGGCAGTTCTTAGTGGCCATAAAACTATTCCATTTTTAACTTCCATATCCTTAGCAAGCTGCATCATGGAATCATGGATGCTATTCACATCCCATTGATCTAAAGCTTCAAGTATAGGAAGGGATTTAGTAAGACTTACCAATGAATTTTCTGTATTAGTCTTCATTTTTTTATGAGTATAGATTTCTATGTCATAGTCAGGAAGTTCATTAAAGAAATCTACCATCTCAGGTATTTCATTCATAACCTCTACTCTTGTATGTAAAAGCTCACTTATTTTTACAAGGTCTAAGCTATCTTTAGTTATAACTTCCTTATAATAAGGTAGTGCAAGAGCGTGGAATTCTTCTGATGACATTCGTCTTATATACTCACCATTCATCCATCTAAGTTTTACAGGATCAAATATTGCTGGTGATTTATTGATGGTTTTATAATCAAAAATCTTTACTAATTCCTCAAGATTGAATATTTCATTTTCACCTTCAGGATTCCAACCGAGAAGTGTTATATAGTTTACAATAGCATCCTTTAAATAACCCTTATTAACTAAATCTTCAAAGGAAGCGTCTCCGTTTCTCTTACTAAGTTTACTATGAATATCCTTCATTATTGGAGGACAGTGAACGTAAACAGGTACATCCCATCCAAAGGCCTCATAGAGTCTGTTATATTTAGGAGCAGAAGAAAGGTATTCATTTCCTCTTACTACATGAGTTATTCCCATAAGATGATCATCTACAACATTTGCAAAGTTATATGTAGGATATCCGTCAGATTTAATAAGAATCATATCATCCAGTTCAGAATTATCCACAGAGATTTTTCCATATATAACGTCATCAAAGGTAGTAGTTCCTGTAGTAGGATTATTTTGTCTTATAACATATGGAATTCCCTGAGATAATTTCTCCTGTACTTCTTCTTTTGAAAGATGCATACAGTGCTTATCATATTTAAAAGGTCTTTTTAAAGCTTCTGAGTTTATCTTTAATATATCTAATCTTTCCTTAGAGCAGAAACAGTAATAAGCCTCGCCTTTTTCAACTAATTTTTTAGCATAATCCAAATACAAGCCTCTTCTTTCGCTTTGTACATAAGGACCTACAGGACCGCCTATATCAGGACCTTCATCATGTACAAGACCAGTAAATGCCAAAGTTTTATATATAATATCTACAGCACCTTCAACAAAACGTTCTTGATCTGTATCTTCAATTCTCAGTATGAATTTACCACCTTCATGCTTTGCAATCAAATAAGTATATAGTGCGGTTCTAAGATTACCAATATGCATATACCCTGTTGGGCTTGGTGCAAATCTGGTTCTAACTTCTTTTGCAGCCATTTTACTCACTCCTATGAAATTTAAATTTATTCCTAACATAATTAAAGCCTCTCATCCTCAAAGAACGAAAGGCATTACTAGATATACTTATAATAATATAATAGAAAAATAGTGTCAATACTTTTAAAACTTTAAGTATGAATTTCCGTCCAGCGGTATTAGTATCCTAAGCGGCGGATTGCCTCCTATAAGACCTACTGCATATATGCTGTAGAATCTATTTCCTCTAAGTCTTATATTAGGTGCATCTAATAGAACCTTGTTTGTGCTGGCATCTCTTAATTGGAAATGATAAATTCCAGGAACAAGGGATGCATAATCTGTTACACTTTTAAAGGCTACATTTCTGAAAATAACTGTTCCATTTGCAAGGGTTAAATTCAAATTCGGTGAATTAGGTGACAGATTTCCAAATCTAAGAAAAAGCTTACCAGGGATTGTAGGACCTTTTGGTTCTGCAGAAGTTACTAGGCTTATATTTGGAAGTATTCCTACTATAGCTGTAGTAGAAATAGAGTTTGGTGGAATAGTAACATTTTTGCTAAGTATTAAATTATTAGTATTACCTGCTGGATATACCTTTACAGTATAATTACCAGGTGTAACGGATAAATATTCTGTAAACTCTTCATAAGAAAGATTTTCAACTAGTTTAGTGTCATTTAGATAGATATCCACAGCTGGAGAGTTAGGACTAGCATGCAGTGCTCTTACATAGGAAATAGGGGTTGTATGTCTAAAATAATTTTCATAAGGATTAAAAGCCATATAAATTCACCTTTCACATATTTTTACACTTTAATATTATATGCGAGAAATTTTTTTATGATAATCAAATTTCTTAAAGATAATTTGATTTTAGAAGGCCAATAATAGTATATTCAGTTTGGCAAGTAACCCACCAAATTATTGATATTACGTGACTTTCTATTAAAAATTTTCTTACAAGCAAATTTAGTAATATGAATGTTTACAAGGGCTATTTGCCGAATATAGGATTACATAATAAAAAAAGAAAGAGTAATTTCCAATACGTATTTGTATTAAGAAAATCACTCTTTCCTCTATGTGTAATTGAACTTAAAATTATCTTCGTTACAACCTATATACATCTCTACACACCCAATAATAATCTTTCGACTATTAAAGAGCATTTTAAAACCCATATAAATCTTGGCTCGATTATATAAAATACCTTCAAAACTATATAAGATCTTTTGACCTTATATAACCTTACACTTTTTTTACCATTTAAAGGTTATAAAAAGTAATTCGGCAACTTATACAGTCTCAGCTCGACTATTATACATAATTACAAACCACATATATACCTTGCGGCACATAAATAGCTCTACACCACCTATAATAATCTTCCGCCGGCACATAAATAGCATTTTCACACCACTTATATACCTTAAGTCGAATACATTACAACCTCTTCAATGGAGATCATAATATACTCTTTGCACAATAATTTTAAATCCTCTTTACGATATTTATGATACCCCGATAAAGATATTTTATACAATAAAAATAAAAAAAATTAAAAAAGTTGTTGATACTTGGTGTTGATTACGGATAAACTAGTAATATAGATAAAATTCTTGTATCTAAAGATAAAGTTTTTTAAAAAACTTTTTCAAATTTTTAATTTAGAGCCGTGAAATTGTTATCTTTGGATTAGAATAAGCCGAAAAATGCAATTACTGAATAGATGAAAATTTTTTAATGTTTGCAATTTATTGAAAGGCTTATAATATACTAAGAGGAGTGTTAAAATGGAAATAAGTGATAAGAGCATTATATTACTGGCAGAAGATGAATTTGAGGATATTGAGCTTTTGTATCCATTATTAAGATTAAGAGAAGAAGGAATAAGAGTTACAGTTGTAGGAACAGGAAATAAGGATAGCTATACAGGAAAGCATGGCTACACTATTGATATAGATGAAAATGCCAATACTATAAATTCAAAAGAGTACGATGGAATTATAGTTCCTGGAGGATGGGCACCAGATAGATTGAGAACAAATATCTATGTGAAAGGTATTATAAAGGACCTTGCGAAAAGTAATAAGGTTATTGGGTGCATATGTCATGGTGCATCAGTGCTTGTATCTGCAAATGTTATACAGGGGTATAAATTGACTTGTGTGGATTCTATAATTGATGACGTAATAAATGCAGGTGGAGATTACACTTGTGAAGGTAATTTTGTAGATAGAAACATTGTCAGTGCCAAGATACCTGGGAATCTACCACAGTTTATGAGTAGTATCTTAGACTATTTAAATGGAGAAAGCTCCTCAACTGATGAAGTTGTGAAAAAATAAAATTAGTATTCTTTAAGAAAGGTAAAATTAGGCTTTTATATCTTATGAAAAATTTATGTTATAGTATAGGTTATTCTAATAGAAAAATAGATGATTTTATGAGACTATTGCTGGATTATGAAATTAATTGTGTGGTAGATGTAAGATCTGTGCCCTATAGTAAAAGTGAGAAGACAATAGTTTATAATAGTGATAACATTAAAAAAGTACTGAATAAGCAAGGAATATATTATATATACATGGGAAAAGAATTAGGAGCAAGAAATGAAGAATGTATTGATGAACAGGGTATAATATGCTATGAGGCTATAAGAAAAAATAACAGCTATAAAATGGGAATTACAAGGTTAATTGATGGTATGAATAAAGGCTATAATATAGCAATTATGTGCGCTGAAAAAGAGCCTTTAAATTGCCACAGAGCTATTTTAATAGGTTATGATTTGAAAAAGAAGAATATCATTCTTAAGCATATAGTAGATAAAAATTTTGTGAAATCTCAAAGTGATATTGAAGAAGAACTGATGGAAATGTATAGAATAAAGCTTATTAAAAAAGTAGCCCAGTTTTCCATTAACAGCATAATGAACCAAGTGGATTTAGACATGAATGAAGAGGACTTTAAAGTTGAAATGATAGAAGAGGCATACAAAATGAGAGGTAAAGATATTAATTATAAGGTATCTAAAAATAACTAAGGTGAAGAGGTGAGGGTAGTAATGTGACTCACCTCTTTATTAATAATACATATACAGAGAGGTATGATGAAGTTGACTTTCCCTATTAAATTTATTCACACTGCAGACATTCATTTAGGAAGTATGCTTAATATCTTTGATGAAAAGTTAAAAGATAATGAGAATATATTTAAAAATGCTGTATATGAAGCTTTTGAAAGAATAGTAAATTATGCTATAGAATTTAAAATAGATTTTTTACTTATAAGTGGAGACTTATATGATAGAGATGCTAAATCTATTAAGGCCAATAGTTTCTTTAATTTACAATGCAATAGACTTCTAAAGGCAAACATTAATGTATATATTATTGCAGGTAATCATGATTCATTTGTAGGGAAAAAGGAAATTTTTAAATTACCTGATAATGTATTTATTTGTGATAGTGAACAGTGCAGTGAGTTTCACGTTAAGGATAAAAGCCTAAATATAATTGCTAGAGTTTATGGTAATTCCTACAGAGGAAAAGCAGATAGCAGAAAATTGTACAATTCTTACAATCCTCCAGAGGATAGTGTATTTAATGTAGCAATGCTGCATACAGAATTAAATCCCAATAATTTTAATTATGTTCCATGTACCTTAGAAAATTTGAAAGCTAAGGAAAAGATTTCTTACTGGGCCTTAGGACATATACACAAGTGTAAAATACTAAATAGATCAAAACCCATAATTGCCTATTCCGGTATTCCACAGGGAAGAGATATTGGTGAAGAAGGTGTGGGAGGCTGCTTATTAGTGGAGGTAGATGAGTCTAGCAAAACTTTTGTAAAGTTTTTACCTACAGCTTCAATAGTTTGGAAAAAAGTTTATATAAATATAAATGAAAATAGTAATGTTGAACCCAAAAATCTCACAGAACTAATAGAGCTAATTGAACATAAGGCACAGGATATAATGTGTAAAATTGAAGGTATACCATGCCAATTAAGCTCTGAGCCAGATTTAAATAACTTATTAAAAGGCTATGCTGTTAGATGGATAATAGAGGGAAGAGGGAATATAAAAACTATATTTGAAGAGGGGGAGGATAATTTAGAAGAGATAATAAAGGACAGTTTAAATTCAAAACTGATGAATTATTCACCCTTTATATATACTGATTCTATAGATGTAAGAATAGAACGAGAAATGCCTAATATTGAAGAGTTTAGAAATAATAATATTGTTAAAGAAATTGAAGAGTTATGTTATGAAATTTCTAGGGATAGTTCTTTGAAGGAAGAGATTTCAGCTACTTTTGGACAAGTTTGGGAAAAAAATTATGATCTTGAAAATACAAATGATTTAAAAATGCAGCTGGATGAGGATAATTTTAAAGAGATATTGAGAAAAGCTAAAGAACTAATAATTTATAGACTTATGGAGGATAACTAAATGCATATGGAAAAATTATACATAAAAGATTTTGGAATATACAGTAATGCTAATTTAGAAAATATTTCTCCTGGAATTGTAGTTTTAGGTGGTAAAAATAGAGCAGGTAAATCTACATTGTTAAAGCTCTTAAGACATTTTCCCTATGGCTTTTCTAAATCTCTAAATCTTCCAGACTGTAGAGTGGAATATGAAATGGAAGCACAGCTCACCCATAATAGTGAGCAATATAATGCAAGAGTTAAAGGCTTCTCTGAGCCATTAATTACAACTTCAAATAAGAAAAGGTTGTATAAAAATCTGTATGGAAAAATTGATAGCTTTACTTATAAAGAAATATTTACTATAAGTCTAGATGAGCTTCAAAATACAGATAAAAAGGATGAAAAAATACAGGCACTTCTCTTAGGTGCGGGATTAAAGGATATTATTAAAATACCAAAGCTGATAATTGAAATAAAAAAGGAAGCTGAGAAAATTGGTGGTAAAAATGGTAATCCTAAAATAAAATTGTTTAAAACAAACTATTCAACCATAAGTGAGGGTCTGGCTATTAAAGAAAAAGCTGCGCTTCAGGTAGATGAATTCAAAGCTTGTAAGGATAGACTTAAGGCTATAGAGGAAAAGATAGAAAAAGAAGAAAATATTAAGATAGATACAGAAGATAATATATTTATACTTGAGATTTTAAAAAATAATTATGAAATTTATAGACAAATAGACAGTATTGCTGCTCAGCTTGAAATAAGAGAAAACAAGCTTAGATATGAATCTTTTAAGGATAAGGATTTGTCTTTGGAAGCACTGAACAATATTAAAGCTGAATACCTTGAAATAGCTGAAGATTACAATAAGTCTAAGATAAAGTTTCTTCAAAACACGGATGATTTCCACAAACAGGAAAGAGACTTTGATTTATACGGAAGCAATATAAGAAATATGCAGTTGACTATTTCAGGTCTAGAGGAAAAAATAAAAAATTATAAATTGGCTTGCCAGGAGTGTAAAAATACTAAAAGAGAAATAAATAAGGATATTGTGGATGTAAATCAGCATTGGAAGGATAATTTCGCATATATATTAAAAATGAACACAGAAGAGATATCCTTTGTTGAACTATGTGAAAATATAGATAAATTAAAGAAGGTTAAAGTTGATATTGAAGCCATAAATTTAAAGATAAAAGAACTTCAGCAGGAAAAAAATATTATTGCACCTTTGAAAGTAAAGGTACAATCTATGAAGATAAATAGTTCATTTGTTGTGTATTCCTTAGTTTCTCTGGCATTTATTATTTTGGGAATAGTTATTTACAGATTCAGCAAAAGTTTTGGAGTCATTGCAAGTTTGGCTGGAATAGCCGGGGCCTTGTATTATAGTTTTTTAAACAGTAGATATTCAGCCGCAGAAAGAGTAAGTATGAGAGATGAAGAAATAAAGTTAAAAGCTATTGACAATGAAATTTATAAAAAAAATGAAGCTTTAGAAAGCCTTCATAAGAGTAAAAGCCAATTAGATTATATTATAGAAGAATATAAGGTAAAGCTTTTTATAGATAGACAGGTGCCTCTGGACAGTATAAAGGATTATTTTAGGATTGTAAGAGACATAAAAAAAAGGGTTATGGACTTAGAATACAATTTGAGTAATATAGAAACTATGGAAAAGGATATATATTCCAATTTAAATA
Organism: Clostridium sp.; assembly: GCF_047718555.1. Taxonomy (GTDB): domain Bacteria; phylum Bacillota; class Clostridia; order Clostridiales; family Clostridiaceae; genus Clostridium_I. The sequence continues at coordinate 27,743 of NZ_JBDNRK010000045.1, forward strand.
AGATGCTGAAGGCTATTGTAGTTTTTCAGGATATATTGAACTTACCTAAAGAAAATATAGAAAGAGACATTCTTAATAATAGTGAATACATATTTGAAGCTGTAAAAAAACTGAGTACAAGTATGAAACTTTATGAAGATTTTAAAGTAATTAATAATGTAAAATGTGAAATAGAAAATAGGATAATAAAAAAGCTTAAATTAGAGGTTGCTGATAATAGGGATATAGATTTACTAAAAGAAATTGACAAAAATATAGGCTATTTTAATATCTATAATAAATATAGTGAAAATAGAGAAAGATACATAAACTTAAAGCATCAATTGCTTCATTCACTAAAGCTGGATAGAGTAAAAAAACTGCTGGTTGATAACAATGACAATATTAATGATGTAGATATATTTAATGCTTTCAAAGAGCGTATAAAAAACTATGTGAATATAGATGAAATAGATAGACAAATTAATGAGTTAAAGTATAGGCTTAAAGGTGGGAGGAAAGGGTTAGAGGCTTTAAGAGATGAAAAATTAAATATTAAAGAGAAGATAAAGAGATTATATAACAGTGAAGATACATTTGCAGCTCAAAAGAAAATAGAAAGTGGGCGGAGAGAACTAAAGAGCAAAGCAGAGGAATATGCCGTATATAATGCTGCAGTATTTATCCTTGATAAAATCCAAAAGTCTTTTATTGATAACGCAAAGGGCACTATTTTAGGCAGTGCAGGAGATATATTATCCAGCATAACAGAAGGAGAATTTGTTTCAGTACTACCTGCAGAGGAGCTTACAAAATATGATTTTAAAAGTTATAATCAAGATGGGAGCTTAAATGAGAGTACAGATATTTTAAGTAGAGGCACAAAGGAACAATTATTTTTATCTGTAAGACTTAGCAGAATAAAGGATATTAAAGATAAGCTTCCAGTTGTAATTGATGATTCTCTAGTGAATTTTGACTATAGACATTTAAAGAATGTAGTAAAAGTATTAAAGGAATTGTCTATGGAAAATCAAATATTTATTTTAACTTGCCATTCCGAATTAGTTAAGCTTATTGAGGAAGAGGATAAAAATGCTCAATTTTTCAAAATTGAAAAAGGGAATTTTAGCGAAATAAAAGGTGAAGAATTATCGGACTATTTGTTATAACATTATATTAATATTTAAGAATCAAACACGGTATTATATTTCTAAATACAAATACTGTATATGAATGCAACGTAATAAATAAATTATGAAATTCTTCAATTGATAATTTAAAATTAGTGTAAAGTATTCTATTTTAAGTATACTAAAATGAGGGGTTAGGTGAATTTAATGAAACATATTAAGACTGCAGCAAGAATATTAGCATATCTTTTAATTTATTATGCATTTCAAATATTGTTTTTTGCCGTACTGGGAGCAAATGCAATGTTAAAGGGCTTAAACAGCAAGGATATAGAAAGTTATGTATATGAGAATTCAGGAATTGTTTTAATTTTATCTATGATTATATCACTTATAATATACTTTTTCATGTTGAGAAAAAAGAAAAGTAATATATTTGATAGATGTAATTTTAAAAATATAGGTATAAAAAATATTATATTAATAATAGTTATTGGTATAGCTTTTTCTATGATTTTATCAGGAATTGTGGAATATATTATAAAATTTTTCCCATCCTATAATGAGACATCTAAAATGATAAGTATGTCTATGACTTCCATACTGGGTATATTAGCTGTTTTACTGTTTGCTCCTATTTTTGAAGAAATACTGTTCAGGGGTATGGTGTTAAGTGAGATAAAAACGAATATTAATATAACAGCCACTGTTATTATTCAAGGGATTCTATTTGGACTCTATCATATGAATCTATTCCAAAGTCTTTATGCATCTGTTTTAGGAATATTGCTAGGTTTTCTATGTGTAAAAACTGGAAGTGTAGTAGGATCTATAGTGGCACATATAACTTTTAACATTTGCGGAACTTTTATATTTCCATATCTAGTTGAAATTAGTGGCAAGTTTGCATTTTTATATATTATAGCTGGGGCTGTTATTTTTATAGTAGCTGTATATAAATTTAATATATTCAATAAAAATGCTCACCCAATGAGTTTAGAATAAATTGTGTTTATCCGATGACTACCATCCGTAATACTCCCATCTTCTATCAAAGTGGGAGATAACGGATGCTACGTCCCTGGATAACGATTTCTAAGTTTCAGATGGAGAAAAAAACTCCACCTGAAACAAAGAACTCTGTTTATAATAAAAACTAAGAATGGATAGTTAATAATAAACTTTCCATTCTTAATTGAGGAAGAATGCTTATACAAATTGAAGATTGTAAGCTTATTTAAAAATTTGGTTATGTTATATTTAAGAAGAAATTTACTTTATATACTTAGAACTAAATTATAGAGCTAAAGCATTTTTTTCTCCTGTTCTTACTCTTAGTACTTCTGATATGTCTCTTACAAATATTTTACCATCTCCGGGATTTTGTGTCTGGTTGGTTTTGATAATAGTTTCCACCACTTCATCCACATCTTCATCATTTACTACTATAGTAAACATCCTGTTGGAGATAAGTCTATGTTGATCTGAAATTTCCTGTTGTGTATAATCATTTGTGCCAGGAGCCCAATGGGTAGGGGTAAAGTCTACTTTCTTTTTACCTCTGCCAAGAACTTTTCTACAGGTAAAAGATGCAAAGCCAATTTCTTTTAGAGCCTCTGCGGTTAAACCTACCATGTTCATTCTAACAATAGCAGTAATTTCTTTCATAATTAAAATCCCCCTTGTAACAAATTTTATAAGGTTATAAAAATATAAGACTATAGACCTTTTAAACCAGAGCTTATAGTATATACCTCGTCTAGTGAGGAGATAAATATTTTACCATCTCCAAAATTTCCTTTTTCACCAGTTCTTGCATTATTCAATATAATTCTAAGGACATCATCTTTATCTTCATCATTTACGCCAATCATAAGCATTTCTTTAGGAATTTCATCGTAATGAATAGCACCAGCGGTAATTCCCTGCTGTTTACCTCTTCCTACTACATCATATTTTGTTACTGCAGGAAATCCTGCTTCATTTAATTCTTGTAATACCTCATTTACTTTTTCTGGTCTGATAACAGCTTTAATTATTAACATAAAAATCTCCCCCTAAAATTAAATAATTGATATATTTAAAAATAAGTAGCAGAACTAATTTTTACAACTGAGTCTAACTATTTATTTTTAATATATCTTGTTTAAATTCTATAAGTAAACGTTACCATTTTGTAAAATAAAAGTCAAGATTATAGCTATAATAAATCGTAAAATAATATAAGAAAATTGTGAAAATTTTAATAAAAAAACATTATCATCTTAATATTGTAATTATAAAATGATAATGTTTTTTGTTAAATTTGTATTTTTAAGAATAATTATCTATAATAGGATTTTCTTTTTCCTCTTCTTGAAAATAAACTAATGATTTTAAGGATTAAAATGATAATTACAGCTATTACTACAATTATAGCAGCTAGCACTCCGCCATAGAGAAGTTTATTATCCTTTATTAAATCCCCGGTAGAAACTCCAGGATAGAGGTTATATTTTTTGGTTATTCCTCTCTCACTTAAAGTAAGAGTTCCAACAGAAGCATCAGTTTTAAGCTTCCAAGGATCCAGTGAAGAAATATTATCAGTTGATTTTTTCTCTTTGTCGTTTATATCATTTTTATAATATTTGGCATTTTCCTTTAACAGCAAAGGAACTTGTATAGTTTTTGTTGGGCCAAAAAATTTTAAAGGCTTATAGGAAACTGTTTCCGTCTTGTAGGTAGAGTTGCTGGAATATAAATTAGTATAGTTTATGGTATAGCTATAATTAACAAGATTCTCCATGTCCTTAAATACTAATGTATCTTCACTATCATACCCGGAATTCATGATGACACCTATAATTTTTCTGCCACCTCTATCAAATTCTGCAATTAAACACTTTCCAGCTTCATTAGTGTAACCAGTTTTACCACCTATACAAGTCTTATCATAAAGGGATGTCTCTTTTTCTAAAATAAGTTTATTTCTATTTTCTATAGGTATGTTAATTCCATCTGCAGTAGTAATAGTAGCTTCCTTTTGTTTTACAGTATCCAATATGTATTTATTGGAGAAAGCAGCCTTAGCAATTACACTCATGTCATAAGCAGTGGTGTAATGATTTGGATCATGAAGACCGTTAGGGGTTATAAAATGAGTACTTTTAAGACCTAGTTCTGCTGCTTTTTTATTCATTAATACTGAAAAATCTCTATTTGTATCACTGACGTTATCATCTAGTTTTCCAAGTATATTATCTGCAATCATATAGGCTATATCATTTGCTGAATATATTAAAAGGCCCTTCATGGCGTTTTCCATAGTCATTTGTTGACCTACATTTAAAGGCTTTTTATCTAAATTTATAGAGGCAGAGGGCTGAGCTTTAGCACTGGCAGTATATGTAAGCATGTCAGTAGGCTTTTTCGTTTCTGTAAGAAGCAAGGCAGTTAAAAGTTTCGTAGTGCTTGCTGGATATACCTTATTATCTAAATTTTTCTCATATATCACTTCGCCGGTTTCAGCATCTATGGCAACAGCGGCTTTAGCATATAGTTGTGGTGGCTGGTTGTTTTCAGCAGCAAAGGCTGTAGAACCTATAGAAAGTGATATTGCAAAGGTTAATATTAAGGAAATAATTTTACGTTTCAAATTTCATCGCTCCATTTTTGAATAAGGCATCTGAAAAGATAGTAAATTAAGAATGCCTAAAACTTATTGAGATTTAAGGAATTATTTAAAATAAAATATCTTAAATAAAGTCAAAAATCATAATAAGTATATCATTTTATAAATTCTATAACAACAAAAAAAGCATTCGTTCATTTATTTTTAACTTAAATAGAATTGCAGACTTATAAGAACTCTGTTTATGAGCTAAATATTGAAAAGAGCAGTCCTTCACTAAGAAGACTGCTCTTTTCAATAGTGTCAAGCGGATTTTTTACCGCTTATCTTTGTAAAAAACATGGATATTGCTATTAAGGCTATATATATAAATACATAATATATGGATATCAGCCCTGCTGTGAAGAAAAATTTAAAATATATAAATAAAGCTAAAGAAGCTAAACACCAGAATATTGATATATTGCCAATTATATTATTTTTTTTTCTCCAGGATATAGGATCCTTCATTTCACCAATTATCTTATCTCTTGATTTATTATCTGGAGATGTTTTTACTACAAGAGTCTTATGATAAATGCAGAATAATAATGAAATCAAAGCTATACCTAGAAAAAAATATGAAAAGGAAATACTTGTAACAAACATAATAACACTCCCTTTAAGTCTTTTTATTTGTACATATAGTATTCCCTAAAAATTGAAAAAAATAAAACACCAAGGCAATTTATTCACAATATATCTAAAAATAAGTTAATATACTTATTTTTAGATATTAAAAATTACCTTAGTATTAATAGAACATTCTATTTTTTTGTATGAACTTTTATATTGAGAAATTTATTAAATAAATTTATTAAATCAATATATTGATATTCTACATAAGGTTTTTCACCAGAGTTTAAGTCACTTTTTATATCCTGCTTTGAAATAGTAACATCTATTATTTCGTCATTGTGCTTAAACTTTACAATGTAATTCTCAGTACATTGTAAATCATCCTTTAATATTTTTAAATTTGAAGGTGTTGTACATGTTTTTTCAATGGATATAAGATTTGCTTTTACTATAGGTCTTCCATCAACTAATTTTTTTAATAAATATTTTGAAAGCTTAATTAATAAAAGTATAAATAGACCAATAAAAGCCAATCGATAATATAATTTTATATATACAATTATGTTAAAATAAAGATTATATTTGTTGAAAAAAGATGAATTTAGAAAGAAATAAAGTATGCCTGGTGCGATTATATAGCAGATTATAAAAATTGTTATATAATCTAATAATTTCTTTTTCAAAATATTTTCCTCCTTAAAAGCCAATAATAAATAAAAAACTTACCATGTAAAAATTATAT
>NZ_JBDNRK010000046.1:0-33718 GCF_047718555.1 Clostridium sp.
TTTACCCCATCTGAATTTTAGAACTGCAAATGCATGGCTTACTTGGCGTTGAACCTACAGTTTTTATTTTGTAGCATTGAACATGGTCCCAATTAAAATTTAAGATTAAACGTTATCATAACTTAATTATATTTTAATTGTCAGCGAAATCAAATAGTATAATGATAGATAAACATGGTATAATATCAGATAAACAGAGTTCTTGGCATCAGGTGGAGTTTTAATTGTAAATACATATTTTACATTGTAATAAGCTATAAAAATACAGCAAAGAGATAATAAAAAAATAGAGACTAACGTGGACGTGATATTCCAATATTAGTCTCTATTCTTTATGTTTTAAATTTCCTTTTCATAAACCCTTGGTGTATTACTAATTATTTTTCATAACCATTTACGTGATTTTTATGCCAGCTCCAAGCTGTTTCAATTATTGTTTCAAGTGAGTTATACTGAGGTTTCCAACCTAATTCTTCAATAGCTTTTTCAGAAGAGGCTATTAGAGTTGCAGGGTCACCAGCACGTCTAGGTGCTATCTCTGCTTTAATATCCATTCCAGTAACTTTTCTGGTAACATCAACTACTTCTTTAACAGAAAAACCTGTGCCGTTTCCAAGGTTGTAGATTCTGCTGTCTCCGCCATTTTGAAGTCTTTTTAATGCTAGAAGGTGAGCTGCAGCCAGGTCAGATACATGTATGTAATCTCTCACGCAGGACCCATCAGCAGTATTGTAATCATCACCGAATATCATTATCTTTTCTCTTTTATTAAGAGCTACCTGTAAAATTAATGGTATAAGATGACTTTCTGGTCTGTGATCTTCTCCTATTTTTCCATTTACATGTGCACCAGCAGCATTAAAATATCTTAGAGCAGTGTATTTTATTCCATAAGCTTTATCACACCATTTTAATATTTTTTCTACTGCAAGCTTGGACTCGCCATAAGGATTAGTAGGGAAGGTCTTATCGTTTTCCTGTATCGGAACGCTTTCTGGTTCACCATAAGTTGCAGCGGTAGAGGAAAATACAATATATTTTACATTGTGTTTTTGCATAACCTGTAAAAGATTAATTGTTGAGCCAACGTTGTTGTTAAAATATTTTAATGGGTTTTCAACGCTTTCTCCTACCAAAGAGTCTGCTGCGAAATCTATAACTGCTTCAATTTCATTTTCAGAAAAAACTTTGTCAAGAAATTCTGTATCTCTTAAATCTCCAACATAGAGTTTACCACCTAAAAGGGAATCTCTATGACCCTTTTGAAGATTATCAGCTATGATAACCTCTTTGTTGTTTTCTAATAGATGTGCTACCATATGGCTGCCTATATATCCGGCTCCACCACAAACTAAAATAGCCATAATAATACCTCCTAAAAATATGTTTTTTATTAGATGAATAGATAATTATTAAAGTATAGAAAACCTTTTCTATATATAATTTTACCATATTCTCATTAATAATCAATGAATAAATTAAAAATGTTTATATATTTACTTTACTGCAGCTGCCTCTTATAATCAATTTAGTATCTAAGATTATTTTAGTTAATTCTCTTTCCTCATTTCTTATTATATGAAGGATTCTGTTTGCTGCATTTTCTCCTAAAGCATACATGTTCTGATCCACTGTTGTAAGTTTTGGTTCTACTAAGCTGGAAACTAATATATTATCAAAGCCAATAATAGATACATCTTCAGGTACATTGAAATTAGCTTTTTTACAGGCATTCATAACACCTAAAGCCATAAGGTCATTACAGGTAAAGAATGCCATTGGAGATTTAGCTGTAATCTTTTTTAGTCTTTTATAAATTATATCCATAGTATTTTCTACAGTATCATTGCTATTTCCTTCACCTATATTAATAATTTTTTTGTTTTTCAGTAATTTATTGTCTTTTAATACTTTTTTATAAACGGTTTCCTTTAAGTCATAGGAATAACTTTTTTCACCACGTATAAATATTATATTAGTATGACCTAAATCTATCAGGTATTTCATTGCCTGTTCAGCACCACTTGCTTCATCGTTCAATACAAAATTGCAGTTAACTCCTTCATTATACCCATTAATGCATACTAGAGGAATACTTTTACTTATATCTTCATAAAAACCATTATCTATATTTTCTGTCTTTGGATCAATAGAAATTATTCCATCAACTTGTCTTCCAAGTAACGACTTTATGTAATTTACTTCTTCTGCTGCTTTATCATCTGTATCACAGAGATAAATTGAATATTCATTTTTTCGGAGTATGCTTTCTATGCCCTTGATTACGGTAGGGAAGAAAAGGTTATTTATGCTGGGAGTAACTACTCCTATAGTTTTTGTATTTTGATTAACTAAAGACCTGGCTAATATGTTAGGACTAAAATTTAATTTTTTAATTGCTTTTTCTACTCTCTTTCGGGTTTCACTTTTAACGGGATAATTATTATTTATAACTCTTGAAACCGTAGTCATGGATACGTTTGCTTCTTTAGCTACATCTTTTATATTAATTTTCATAGCGAACCTCCTAATTAAGCCTAGAGCAAAGGTGTAAATTTTGTTATTTTATTAAATTATACTATTTATTTTAGTTACAGTATAGGGTTAAAGTTTAGTAGAATTTCAGAATGAAATATGTATTTGAATTTAAATATAATTTAAAAAAATTGTGAATTTTATTAAAAAAATGAAAAAATGACTTGAAATTTGGTATAATTAACCGGAATATTATATTAAATAGGAGTAATTTGTCATGATAAAAATTAAAAAGATTTTTTTGGGATCAGCTATCAGCATAGTTTTAATCTTATTTAGCGGAAATAAGGTACATGCAGCAGATGATTCTATAATTTGGAAGTTACATACTGCCACTGCTTTGGGAAAAACGGATATTAATTGGAGTTTTGATATGGGTGATTACAATAAAGATGGAAAGTCTGATTTATACGTGATAAAAAAACTTGGACAAACATCTACAGAGATACATATCTTAAATGGAAGCAATAATTATCAGTCTTTTCTACTTCACACAGGTACGGCTTTGCAGAGAACTGATGGAAATTGGCAATTCAAAGTTGGCGATTACAATGGTGATGGAATACTTGATCTATATTGTATAACAACTCAAGGAAGGAATTCTACAGAAGTACATATTTTGGATGGAAGGACAAACTTTCAGACATTTTTGTTACATGAAGCTATACCTATAGAAAGAAACAATAATAACTATGATTTCCAACTGGGAGATTATAATCATGATGGAAAGCCTGATTTATACTGCATAAAGAGGCAGGGGGCAACTTCCACAGAAGTACATATTTTAAATGGAAGTAATAATTATCAATCCTTTTTACTACATACAGCTACAGCTCTAGTTAAAACAGATACTAACTGGGATTTTGGTGTAAATGATTATAATAATGATGGAACTCCTGATTTATATATTATAAAAAAGCAGGGAGCAAGTTCTACAGAAGTACATGTTTTGAATGGACAGAATAATTTTCAGTCATTTATTTTACATACTGCAACACCTTTAGAAAAAACTGATACATATTCTCAATTTATAATTGGTTCTGGTATTCTTAATGTGTACGATATAAAAAAACAAGGACCAGTTTCTACAGAAGTTCATGAATTTGGATATAGTGGTCAGTCTTCAATAACTAGTCAGCCTTTAACAAGTAATCAGTCTGATTTGGGAGATCAGATAGTAAACTATGCAAAGAAATTTATAGGACTTGCCTATGTATATGGGGGATCAACCCCTTCAGGTTTTGATTGTTCCGGATTTGTTCAATATGTGTATGCCAATAATGGAGCATATAATGTTCAACTTCCAAGGACAACCTATGACCAGATTAATGCTGGGACAGCTGTGGATAAATCAAACTTGCGTCCTGGTGACTTAGTATTCTTCGGAGATCCATCAGCACCATATCATGATGGTATATATATAGGAGCAGATCAATTTATAGAATCTCCTAATACAGGATCATCTGTAAGAATTTCTACGTTGAGTACCAGAACAGATTTCTCTGCTGCAAGAAGGATAATTAAGTAAAAATAAGATAACTCCTCTTAGGAAAAGAGGTCATGTTGCCATGGCAGGAAACTTTGGATATGAATTAGATTTAACAAAGCTCACCGAAGAGGAAAATATATTTAATTTCACATTAAGTATCAATTGTTTGAATTTTTTTATATTGGAAAGGAGTACAATTTTTGTATTCCTTAAATTTTTTTATAAAATAACTAAAATTATCAAAACCAACATTAAAACATACGTCTATTACCTTTGTATCCTGTGTTTTTAGTATTTGTACTGCCTGTTCTATTCTATATTCATTTATATAAGTAACGGGAGTTTTCCCGGTTACAGATTTAAAAAATCTGCAAAAATATCGAGTGTTCATGTTAGCTTCTGCCGCTAATGCATCAATATATATTTTGTGTGTGTAATTATTATTAATAAAATTAATTACCTTTTTTACTATTTGTACCTTGTAATCTTTTGGCATTAAAATATTAGATCCAATAAACTTATTTTCTTTATATAAATTAGCTATAATCTTTAATAAAGACCCTTTTATACTAAGTTCAAATCCATTACTTTTATTATGATAGATGTCAATTATCTCTAAAATTTCATGTAAGGTTTTATTACCTAAAGTGGAATTTAAGTCAAGGTACAAAGGAAAGCGAAGAGATCTTTTTAATATTGGATCAATGTATTTATTTTGATAGTAATCATAAATAGAAGCATTTAATATATTGAGATCAAATACTACAGCATGATGTATAGAGGTATTGCCGCCCATTGCATAAATTGAATGCAATTGTTCACTATTTATAAAAACACATTGCCCAGAAGTTATTTTAGTAGGTTTCATATCTATGTTAAATATTAAATCACCTTTTTCTACATAGATTATTTCAATTTCATTATGCCAATGATGAGATACAGAATAATCACCTTTTTTGTCTATATGAGAGTAAACGTGTAGTGGAAATACAGAATTACCATGAGTCCTTTTTTCTTTTAAAGTATTATCTTTCAATTTTATGCCTCCCAAACTTTTAGTGAAAATAATGCTATTTTTAGTTAAAATAGAGCAAGTTTATAAATAATAATACAGATATAATATGATTATAGGTTGAAATGAAAAAGATTTCAATACAGAAGACAGATGGATTTATTTATGTGTTATTTTTGTTCTAAAAATGTAGGTGGAGGTATTATTATGAATAAAGCTTGGTGGAAGGAAAGCGTTGTATATCAAGTATATCCAAGAAGTTTTAAGGATAGTAACGGAGATGGAATCGGTGATATTGGTGGTATAATCGAGAAGTTAGATTATTTAAAAAGTCTTGGTATAGATGTTATTTGGATTTCTCCAATTTACAAATCTCCTAATGATGACAATGGATATGACATTAGTGATTATAGAGATATTATGACAGAATTTGGAACAATGGAGGATTTTGATAGATTACTTAAAGATGCTCATGAAAAGGGTTTAAAAATCATGATGGATTTAGTAGTTAATCATACTTCCGATGAGCATGAATGGTTTTTAGAAAGCAGAAAGTCTATAGATAATAAATATAGAGACTATTATATATGGAAAAAAGGTAAAGATGGTAAGGCTCCAAATAACTGGGGAGGAAGCTTTAATGGTTCTGCTTGGGAATATGATGATAAAACGGATATGTATTTTCTTCACCTGTTTTCTAAAAAGCAACCAGATCTAAATTGGGAAAATCCAATAGTCAGAAATGAAGTATACGATATGATGAAGTGGTGGATGGATAAGGGAATTGATGGATTCAGGATGGATGTTATCAATATGATTTCTAAAGATCAAAGTTTTCCTGATGGAAAAAAAAGAAAAAGTCCTATTTACGGAGATTTTGGACCTTATGTTTTTAATGGACCAAGAGTTCATGAATATTTGAAGGAAATGAATAGAAAGGTCTTATCAAAGTATAACGTAATGACTGTAGGAGAAACACCAAAGGTTAATACAGAAGAAGGCTTAAAGTATGTTGGAGAGGATAGAAAAGAACTGAATATGGTTTTCCAATTTGAACACATGGGTCTAGATAGCGGAAAAGATGGAAAATGGAGCAATAGTACCTTTAAATTAATTGATTTAAAGAGGGTTATGACTAAATGGCAAAAAGAATTAGAAAATGCTGGATGGAACAGTTTGTTTTGGAACAATCATGACCAGCCAAGGGTAGTTTCACGTTTTGGAAATGATAAAACATATTGGAGGGAATCTGCAAAGATGTTAGGAACATGTCTCCACATGATGCAGGGTACACCATATATTTATCAAGGTGAAGAAATCGGTATGACTAATGTAGCTTTTGAGTCTCTAGAGGATTACAGAGATATAGAAACTTTAAATGCTTACAAAGAACTGGTTGAAATTAATGGGAAAAATACTAAAGAAATGATGAAGGCAGTTCATGCAAAGAGTAGAGATAATGCCAGAACGCCTATGCAGTGGGATGAAAGTGAAAATGCAGGATTTACAACTGGTATGCCATGGATTAAAGTAAATCCAAATTATAAACAAATTAATGTAAAATCTCAATTAGAAGAACCAGATTCTATTTGCAATTATTATAAAGAATTAATTGATATTCGTAAGAAAAATGAGATTGTAGTTTATGGAATTTATGATTTAATTCTTGAAGATAATGAAGAGATATATGCTTATACAAGAACATTAGGAGATGATAAGCTTCTTGTAGCATGTAATTTTACAGATAAAGATTCTGTGTTTAATTTGCCGGATAATATACATTATAATTTCCATGAGCTAATAATAGGAAATTATAATATAAGAAGCGATTCTGGCATAAAATGCTTTGAATTGAAGCCTTATGAGGCAAGAGTATATTTACTCAAAAATAACTAGATAAAATTTATACAGAATTTTATTTTTATATTAATATAATTTTTCAAATAAAATTCTATGTATTTCATAGGAATCACTATTTCTGCGAAATTCTGCTGGCGAAATGCCTAAAGTTTTTTTAAACACTTTACCAAAGTAATTACCAGATGAGAATCCTACACGTTGAGCTACTTCATCCAGAGTTAAGTCAGTAGAGAAAATCAATACCTTTAAAGAATTTTCCAGACGAACTTTTATAAGATAATCTGTAGGCGTCATCCTTAACTCTTTGTTAAATAAACGTGTTAGATAGAATTTTGAAATGCCAACATGCTGGGACATATCATCTAGTCCAATCTGCTCTGCATAATGTATATCAATAAATTGTTTACAAAGTTCAATCTTTGAAGGTAGTGGTTTGGATTTTTGATTCTGATAAAAGTAACTAATAAGCTCCATAATTAATTGGTATGCATATTTAGAGCATTGATAAACATTATAAATTTCATTTTTTATAGCCAGCTCATAAATACTCCATACCAAGTTAATAAAATCAGAATCTGATCCCATAGAAAAAACTGGTTCTGTCATAGTAAGGAGCTGATGCCAAAAGGGAAGAGCTTCTTTGGAAAATTCAATATAAATAATCTCCCATTTTTTTGAAGTCTGTGGTAACTTATAACAATGGTTACCAGGAATTTCAACGATGAAAGCATCTCCTTGTTTTAATGTATAAATTTTACCTTCAATTTCAATTTCACCTTCACCGCTTAGAGTATATTGGAATAGACAATGTTCATCGGTATGTTTTTTCCCATGCCAAATATATTTTCCTCGGGTTCTTCCATTCCAAATATATTTTGGTGATACATTACACTGCCAGCCGATTCCTTTTATCATCAAAAGCGATGTGGGTATTATAAATTTAAAGCCTATAGATGTACGTGGCAAATTATATAGCAAGATATTACCCTCCAGTTGTGTTTTTTATTCTTGTGCCATTATAATTAATATTTTATTATGAGTATATAACAAAGTATTACGTTTACAAAGTATTTTTGTAAAAATACTTTGTAGCAATAATTTACTTATTAAATTTTTAAGGAGACTTATATGACTATTTATTTTGATGAAGAAAATAAAATATTTCATTTACAGGGAAAAGGTACAAGTTATGTAATGCAGGTTATAAGAGATGGATATTTATCTCATCTATATTGGGGAAAAAGAATCAATTCCTATCATAAAAGCAATCCGATTGCTTTTATTGACAGAGGCTTTTCACCAAATCCTGATGCAAAAGATCGTACATTTTCACTAGATACCATACCACAGGAGTATCCAGTCTATGGAAATGGAGATTTTAGAAGTCCAGCTTATCAGATTCAGTTAGAAAACGGTTCCACAATCTCTGATCTCAGGTATGAAACACATAGGATTTATAAAGGAAAAGCTAAGCTTCAGGGTTTGCCGGCTACTTATGTTGAAAGTGATGATGAAGCTGAAACTCTGGAAATTATTATGAAAGATAAATTAATAAATCTAACTGCTATTTTAAGTTACACTTTATTTAGAGATTTTGATGTAATTACTCGCTCTGTAAAATTAGAAAATCATGGAACAGAAAGAATAAAAATTCTTAAAATATTAAGTTCCAGTGTAGATTTTCGTAATGATGAATATGATTTACTGACATTATACGGAGCTCATACTAATGAAAGAAATATATCCAGAAGATCTGTTGTACCCGGAATTTACATGGCTGAGAGCTGCCGTGGTGCCAGTAGTCCTCAGCATGATCCATTCATAGCATTACTTGAAAAAAATGCAGATGAGGATAGAGGTCAGGTATATGCTTTTAATCTCGTTTATAGCGGGAATTTTTTAGCACAGGTACAAGTAGATCAGTATCATAATACAAGAGTATCAATTGGGATAAATTCTTTTGATTTTTCATGGCTTTTAGAACCTACAGACAGTTTTCAGTCACCTGAGGCTGTAATGGTTTACTCTCATGAAGGACTGGGAGGAATGTCACGAACCTATAATAAATTGTATCAAAGCCGATTATGCCGTGGAAAATTTAGAGACAGTATGAGGCCAATTTTGATTAATAATTGGGAAGCAACATATTTTGATTTTAACGCAGAAAAAATTGAAAAGATAGCAGTAGAAGCTAAAAAGTTAGGGATAGAACTACTTGTATTAGATGATGGGTGGTTTGGAAAAAGAAATGATGATTTAAGTTCCTTAGGTGATTGGGTTGTAGATAAAAATAAACTTCATAAGGGGTTAAAAGATCTTGCGAAGCGCGTTAATGATATTGGCATGAAATTTGGATTATGGTTTGAACCGGAGATGGTATCTCCTGACAGTGACTTGTATAGAGCACATCCAGATTGGTGCTTGCACGTACCGGACAGACCGCGTACTTTAGGAAGAAATCAATTAATTTTAGATCTATCACGCAGAGAAATCTGTGATTATGTTGTTGAATCTGTATCAAAGGTTTTGGATAGTGCTCCTATTAGTTATGTAAAGTGGGATATGAATCGTCATATGACAGAAATTGGTTCAGCATCATTGCCGGCAGAAAGGCAGCGGGAAACTGCGCATAGATATATGCTGGGTTTATATAGTGTAATTGAAGAACTAACAGCAAGATTTCCAGAAATATTATTTGAAAGTTGTTCCAGCGGTGGTGGCAGGTTTGATGCAGGTATGTTGTATTATATGCCCCAAACTTGGGCCAGTGATAATACTGATGCAGTATGCCGTTTAAAGATTCAATACGGTACAAGTCTAGTTTATCCAGCTAGTTCCATAGGTGCTCATGTTTCTACAGTTCCAAATCATCAGGTTGGAAGAATTACTTCTCTTGATACAAGAGGGTATGTAGCTATGTCTGGTAATTTAGGTTATGAACTTGATTTAACTAAATTATCAGAAGAAGAAAAAGATTTTATCAAGCATCAAGTTAAGCTATATAAAGAAATCAGGCAATTAATTCAGTTTGGTATTTTCTTCCGTGTGCTTAGTCCCTTTGATGGAAATGAAGCTGCCTGGAATTTTGTAGCAAAGCACCAGGAAGAAATAGCTGCCTACTATTTTAAAGTATTATCTCAACCAGCAGCAGCTATTAGAATTCTTAAATTTAAAGGTTTAAATCCGAATTATCTATATAAAAATGTGGATACGGGAGAAGTATTTGGTGGTGATGAACTTATGAATGTAGGAATAACGATACCGAGAATTAAAAAGGATTTTATAAGCTTATTTTGGAGATTTAAAAGAGTTGAATAGTCAAATTAATGTGGAACTATAAAGGAGGATATAATTATGAATTATAAAAAAGCTGCAGAAGATATTTTAATAGCTGTAGGGGGAAAGGAAAATGTTACAGCAGCAGCACATTGTGCTACTCGTCTTAGGCTGGTATTAAAAGATGAAAAGAAGATTGATCAAAAAATTATTGACCAATTAGATGTTGTTAAAGGTACTTTTTCCACGGGAGGACAATATCAAATAATTATAGGTACTGGAACTGTAAATAATGTATATAAAGAGTTTGTAGAACTTACAGATATTGATGAAATGTCTAAAAACGATGTAAAAAGAATAGCAGCAGAAAAAAATACTAATTTTCTTTTGAATTTTGTTAAAATATTATCGGATATTTTTGTACCGATAATACCTGCCCTTGTAGCTGGCGGTCTTTTAATGGGCATAAATAATGTGCTTACGGCAGAAAATCTATTTGGAGCTAAATCAATAGTCGAAATGTATCCTGGAATAAAGGATTTAGCTGGCATGATAAATACTTTTTCATCGGCACCTTTTGCATTTTTACCTATATTGATTGGATTTTCAGCCACTAAAAGATTTGGAGGAAATCCATTCCTAGGAGCAGCATTAGCTATGATAATGGTACATCCTGATCTACTAAATGGATATGGTTATGCAGATGCACTGCTTAAAGGAAAGGTAGAATATTGGAATATTTTTGGTTTACATCTTGCTAAAGTGGCATATCAGGGAACTGTACTTCCTGTATTAGTATCTTCATGGATTTTAGCTAAATTAGAAAATGGATTCAGAAAAATTATACCTGCCTCTCTTGATATATTATTAACACCACTTCTAGCAATTTTGCTTACAGGATTTTTAACTTTTGCTGGGGTAGGTCCTATAATGCGTTCAGCTGGTGATTTGTTAACAAATGGTATATTCTGGTTATATACCTCTACTGGATTTATTGGTGCTGCAGTTTTTGGACTTATCTACTCTCCAATTGTTATAACGGGAATGCATCAAAGTTTTATTGCTGTTGAGACTCAACTTATAGCTAATGTAGCAAAAACAGGAGGATCATTTCTTTTACCTATAGCTTCAATGGCAAATATAGCTCAGGGAGCCGCAACTCTTGCAGTATTATTTGTCACAAGAGATAAAAAAATTAAGGGCATTGCGTCAGCAAGCAGTATTTCAGCATTACTTGGTATTACAGAGCCTGCAATATTTGGAGTTAATTTAAAGTTAAAATATCCATTTGTAGCTGGTATGATTGGATCCGCTGTTTCCTGTGCATTTATAGGTCTCTTCAATGTATTATCAGTATCCATGGGTCCAGCAGCTTTACCTGGAATAATCGCTATAAGGCCTCAGTCTACTGTTTATTTTGTGATATGTGCAGCTATTAGTTTTATTGTAAGTTTCATAGCTTCCTTGATTGCAGGAAAAACCATAGAAAAAAAGTCACAAAATCAAAATAATGTTGAAGCAAAAAATAGAAATGGAAATATTGGAGAGCATGTGGATATAAATGAAAAAGTATTAGCACCTATTAATGGAAAAGCAATGCATCTTAAAGAAGTACCTGATCCAACTTTTGCAAAAGAATTACTGGGTAAAGGGATGGCAGTTAATCCTTCAGATGGAGTGTTAGTATCACCGGTAGACGGAACTATAGAACTTGTATTTGAAACAAAACATGCTGTAGGAATAAAAACAGATAGCGGAGTAGAACTACTTATTCACATAGGAATAGATACAGTAAAAATGCAAGGAGAAGGATTTAAGAGTTTTGTAAAAGAAGGAGAAAGAGTAACGGCTGGACAAAAAATAATTGAATTTGATTTAGATTTAGTTAAAGAAAAAGCAGCATCTCCTATAACAATGATTTTAGTAACTAATGTAGATGAAATTAAATCTATAGAATCATTAAATACTGATAATGTTAAACAAGGTGATGAATTATTTTTAGTAAATATGTAAGTATGTTAAAAGAAAAGGAGGCTTTGCCTCTTTTTCACTTCATTCTTGTATAGTGAATAAGAAATTTATAATAGTTTTAATTGAAATAAACATGGTGCCCTCAATAATGAATTACAATATATGGCTTCCATAAAAAAGATAGAAAATATTTTTTTGTTTTTGAAGAGATATTAAAGATTATATAATAAAGGGGAAATATTACATGAATAATAAATTGTTAAAATTGGCATACAAAGTTGTAGAAAAATCAAAAAAAATAGTTAGTAATGATTGTTATGCTTTAAAATATCATTTAATGCCGCCTGTAGGATTTATAAATGATCCTAATGGATTTATTAATATTAATGGAGAATACCATCTCTTTTATCAATTTAATCCCCTTTATCCTAAGGATAAAAAAGTATATTGGGGTCATGTAAAGAGTACCGATCTAGTTAATTGGCAGCAGATGCCCATAGCACTTTGCCCCAGTGAATGGTATGAAACTCATGGATGCTATTCTGGCAGTGCTGTTAACCTTAATGGCACATTTACATTAATATATACTGGCAATGTTAAGGATTCCTTTGGAAATAGAGAAACCTATCAATGTATTGCACAAACTAAGGATGGTATAAATTTCAGTAAATATAAAAATAATCCTGTCATATATAATCAGCCGGATGGATATACAAGACATTTTAGAGATCCAAAGGTTTGGAAATACGGTGATCTGTGGTATATGGTAATAGGAACTCAAACAGTAAAAGAAAAAGGTACTGCATCATTATATAGCTCATTGGACTTATTTAATTGGAAGATGGTAGGTGAGGTTGCAGGAGCCAATATAGAGGAACTGAGTTTTCTGGGGTATATGTGGGAATGTCCTAATTTATTAAACATAGATGGCAAAGATGTTTTGATTTTCTGTCCCCAAGGAGTTGAGAAAAAAGGTGACTTGTATAATAACAGACATCAATGTGGATATTTAATGGGAAGTCTTGATTATCAGACGGGGAAATTGAACTATGGGAATTTTATGGAATTGGATAGAGGTTTTGAATTCTATGCTCCACAGGTTACTGAAGACAGTAGAGGCAGAAAGCTTCTAATAGGTTGGATGGGACTGCCTGATGAAGAGGAAAGTCCTACAGTTGAGAATGGATGGCTTCATTGTCTAACAATTGTAAGAGAACTTAGTATAAAGGATAATAGAATTATTCAAAAACCAGTGGAAGAAATGAAGCTTTTAAGGAAAAATGAGATAAAGTATAGTGGTATCCAAATGAGAAATGATAAAGTTAAATTTGATAAAATAAGTGGAGATAGCTATGAATTAATTTGTGATTTCTCATGGGATATTGTTTCAAAGTTTGGAATAAAACTTAGATGTAATAAAGATTGCAGTGAAGAGACACTTCTTTATTATGATACAGAAAATGAAAAATTAGTTTTAGATAGAAATAAAAGTGGATTAAGCCTGAATGGAGTAAGAAAATGTAAAATAAAAAATAATGGCAATCTAAAGCTTCATATATTTGTGGATACATCTTCCATTGAAATCTTTATAAATGATGGAGAAGAAGTATTTACAGCAAGAATCTATCCTCACAAAGATAGCAGGGATATTGTTTTCTATTCAGAAAATGGAAATGTAAAATTTGATATTCAGTATTGGCAGCTGTAAAATAGAATATATTATTTTGTAAATGAAACGACCTTGTGGGTGCTTCTTTTTTTCTGGAAGCGACCACCAGGTCGTAATTGCTTATACAATTGAATAAATATCATACTAGAAATATAAAATATAGAAAAAATAGAAATTATTTTACCTCTAAAGTGCTGTTATTTTTTATCAATTAAATTTTCTTCAAAAGTCTGTACTGCATTTTTAGTGAAATTTCCAATTTCAGCTCCACCTACCATACCACAAACCTTGGAACTAACATTACTCCAATCTCCACCTTTAGGTTTTTGTATTCCTAATTCTTTAGCTTGCTCTGATTTACTATTAAGTTTATTTATTTTCTCATCCATTTATATTCTCCTCTCAATAATTTCATATACCTCAATAGAAATTTAAATTTAGTATCTGCTTTTTTATCTAAATTATTATGGTAATTATATTGTAAATTCAATAAAAAATATAAAGAAAATAGGGGATGAGTTATGTTTTTTTATTCTTGTATGGTGAAAATTAATACTTTATTATAAGTATATAAAGTATTAACGTTTACAAAGCATTAATATATATATCTATTTAATAGCTAGCATATATTAATGGGCTAAATTACATATAAAATATCAATGAATCTTACTCAGTGGGAGTTTGTATTCCCACTGAGTTTAGATGAAGTATCCAGGGACGTGCCGGTGTTATCTCCACCTTTAAAAGGTGGAGTGTTACAGCGGCTAGTCATCGGATAAAGGATGATAAATTATATATAGAAAATAAAGGTGGTAAATTATGGAGACTAGTATTGAAAAAATAATGGATTCAGAAGATAAGAAAAATCCATATACTGATGACGAAATAGCAAAACAGATGGGAATATCAAGGGAAATAGTAACTCAATACAGAAAACTTAATAAAATTCCGGATTCAAGGCAGAGAAGAAAAGAAATCATATTAAAAGATGCATGGGAAATCATAAGAAAAGATAGTAATATATCAGATAGAGCATTTACAAGAGAATTAAATGATAGAGGGTACAAATTATCAAGATACACAGCGGTGGAAATAAAGCGAGAGGCTTCTGAATTTTTAGGAGATAGTACTGAAGTTGTAGATAAAGGCAAGTCTTTTAAGCCGCAAGAAAACGTTGTCTATAAAAAAGATAATTTTGAAAAAATAAATGATCCCTTTGATTGTATTATAGGAAAGGATGGCAGTTTAAAGCTTCAAATAAATCAGGCCAAGGCGGCAATTCTATATCCGCCTAAAGGACTTCATACTTTATTATTAGGTCCATCTGGTGTTGGAAAAAGCTATATGGCTGAAGTTATGTATAATTTTGCAAAGACTACAAAAAATTTTTCAGATAATGCACCCTTCGCGGTATTTAATTGTGCCGATTATGCAGATAATCCTCAGCTATTATTATCACAGTTATTTGGACATGTAAAAGGTGCTTTTACTGGTGCAGGAGAAGGTAAAAAGGGAATGGTAGAACTTTGTGATGGTGGTATATTATTTCTGGACGAGATTCATAGACTGCCTTCCGAAGGGCAGGAAATACTCTTTTATTTAATAGATAGAGGTAAATTCAGAAGACTGGGAGAAACGGAGCTCACAAGAGGAAGTAAATTGATGATTATTGCAGCTACTACTGAAAGTCCAGAGGGATCTTTACTTTTAACCTTTAGAAGAAGGATACCTATGATAATTGAAATACCTTCAATTAATGATAGATCCTACAGAGAAAGGTTTGAGATAATAAAAAATTTCTTTTTAAATGAAAGTATAAGACTAGGTAAGGACATATTGGTGGCAAGAGATGTTATAAAATCCTTTATGATATATGATTGCCCCGGCAATATAGGTCAGCTTAAAAGTGATATACAGGTATGCTGTGCAAAGGGATTTCTTCATTCAACCCTTAACAATAAAGAAAAGGTAAAAGTAAGTTTTAAAGATGTACCGGATTATGTTAAGGAGCAGGTATTGAACTCAAATATAAAGGATGAGGAACTTGAAAAATATACTTATGAGGATATAATAGTTTCTTCAAAGGGAATTGAGGTATTGCGTAAGGAACAATATAATTCTGTAGATAAGGATAACATTTACCTGTTCATTGAAGAAAAATATAGAAGGTTGAAAGAAGAAGGCCACAGTGACAGAGATATCAATAAAATAATAGGCAGCCAGGTGGAAGAAGAACTTGTAAGATTTGCTTCAGCAGTGAATTTTTCTTCTACAGATATACAGGAGCTTGTGGATATTGTTGGTAAAGACATATTATCCATTATAGAAGATATTTTCAGCTTGATTAAAGAAAATATACCTGGTATACAGAGAAAGGTAATATATCCTCTGGCAGTCCATCTGAAATCTGCCTATGATAGAGTATTAAATACACATAAAATAGTCAATCCCAATTTGGAAATGGTTAAAAAAGAGTATAGAAAAGAATATAATGTTTCTTCAAAGATTACCAAATTAATAAGTGACAGGTTAAATGTAAATTTTCCAGAGGATGAAATAGCTTTTATTGCAATGTATTTAAAACATTTTCAGCATAAAAACAAGCTTCAAGTCCATGGAAGAGTTGGTGTAATAGTATTGTCCCATGGAAGAGTGGCCTCTGGTATGGCGGAGGTTGCCAATAGGTTATTGGGTGTAAAACATGCTGTTGGATTGGAAATGGAACTTAGTGATTCACCAAATATAATGCTTGAGAAGACTATAAAGCTTGTGAAAAAGGTGGATGAAGGTAAAGGGTGTATTCTCCTGGTGGATATGGGTTCTCTCACAACCTTTGGAGATATAATAACTGCAAAAACCGGTATTCCAACTAGAGTCATAGGCAGAGTTGATACATTGATGGTGCTGGAATGTGTAAGAAGAGCTCTGCTCCCAGAGGATACATTAGACAGTATTGCAGATGAAATAGATAATAAAAATTATATCAGCAGAGGCTTAAGTATAGATACCAATAATAAGGCTAAAGCAATAGTGACCTTATGTATAACAGGAGAAGGGGCGGCAGAAAAGGTAAAAGAATATATAGAAAACTATTTGGAAGATAGTGTTAAGGATATTGATATTATACCTTTAGGGTATATGAATAATGATAATGTAAGTGCGACCATAGATAGAATAAGAAAAAATAAAGAGATTTTAGCCATAGTTGGCACTATAAACCCGGAAATTAAGGATATACCATTCATATCTGTGGAAAATGTAGTGACAGGCACAGCCTTAAATACTTTAAACAGACTTATAAATAAGAAAAATATATTAAAAAACAGGCTGTCAAATATAATTCCAGAGGATTTTATTTTTCCACAGGAAAATTATAAATATAAGGATGAAATATTAGACAATATGACTAAAAGACTTATTGAGGCTGATTATGTAGAAGAAGGCTTCCTGCTAAGTGTATATAAGAGAGAGGCGCTGGGAGGCACATATTTAAAGGGGGGAATAGCTATTCCTCATGGGGATAGTAAGTTCGTTACAAAACCAACCATAGCAGTTGCTAAATTGGCCACACCTATAAATTGGGATGGCGTAAACAATGTGGATTTAATTTTTATGATTGCTCTTAAAGAAGATTCCAAAGAGTATTTTGAACAGCTATATAGGGTAATATCAGCCAGTGACAGCCTTTCAAAGATTAGAGCAGCTAAAAATGAGAAAGAAATAATGGATATTTTATTTGAAAATACAATACCAGCCATATAATTGGCATCATAGTTGCTATATATAATAGTGTAACCAAGGAGGTGAAATAAATGAATACAAAAAACTTTCCAAAAGTCACTATTATTTTAAGGGGCTATACTTACAGCCAGGCAGAAACAGTTATTAAGGCATTATTACAAAGTAAAGTGAATTCAGTAGAAATTACAATGAATACTGAAAACGCTATAGACATGATTCATGATTTTCATGAAAAATATGGAGATAAAATTCACATAGGGGCTGGTACTGTTACTAACTTAGAAAATGCAAAAAAAGCAATTAATGCAGGAGCTGAATTTATCCTTTCACCAGTTTTATTATCTAAAGAAATAATAGACCATTGTAAGGAAAACTCAGTAATAACAGTACCAGGAGCAATGAGTCCTACAGAAATATATAAGTCCTTTGAAGATGGGGCGGACATAGTAAAGGTTTTCCCAGCGGTGGAATGCGGCAGCAGATTCTTTAAAGATGTTAAAGCACCATTAGGTGAATTGCCTTTAATGGCAGTAGGAGGCATTAATAAAGAAAATGCAAAAGAGTTTTTCACTAAAGGGGCAGATTTTCTAGGAATAGGTTCCGGTGTATTTAATAAGGATGATATATTGAAGGAAAATATAGAAGGACTAATAAAATCCTTAAAAGAATTTGAAGAAAAGATAGGTTAGAGGGTGTAAAAGATGAGTGGTGAAGTTTATTTTTCAAAAGATTTGGTATTTAAGAATTTAGAATTTAGAGATAATACAGAGGCTTTAAGGTTTTTAGCTACAAAACTTTGGGAAAAGGGTTATGTAAAAAAGGAATATGAGAAGGCTATTTTAGACAGGGAAAATGATTATCCAACGGCACTGCCTTCTATAGATGTTAAAATAGCAATACCCCATGCAGATCATAAATTGGTAAACAAGGCAAGTTTAGCTGTGGGAGTGTTAAAAAATCCAGTGGAATTCAGAGCCATGGATGATCCTGATAAAAAATTAAATGTAAGTATTATAATTATGCTGGCCCTTAGTGAACCTCATGGTCATATTGAAATGCTTCAGAAAATAGTAAAGCTTATACAAAATTCTGAGTTATTAAAACAAATAGTTAAAGCTTCTTCAGATGAGGAAATTATTGATGAATTGACGCCATACCTTATAGCAAATTAACTGTGATTAACATTTTTAATTTAATGAATAAATAATCAAATTAAACATTTTAAAAAAAGTATAATTTATAAAAATATAAAACTGAAAAATAATAAATATAATTAAATTACTAAAAAGATATTAGGGGGAATTGAAATGAAAAGAGTATTAGTAGCATGTGGAAATGGAATAGCAACATCAACAGTTGTAGCAACTAAAATCAGAGAAGCTTGTGAAGATCAAGGCTTAAATATAGCAGTAACTCAATGTAAACTTTTAGAAGTAGAATCAAAGGTTGCAGATTATGATTTATTAGTTACTACAGGTAAATTTGAAGGTGAAGCTGTAAACGTTCCAGTTATAGGAGCAATGTCATTATTAACAGGTTTTGGAGAGGAAGAAACAATAGAGGAAATTGTAAACGCACTAAAATAAGATGAGTTTATAGATTAGGGGGTCTTATAATGATATTTTTTCAAGCATTTAATATATTACTAAAGGCAGGAGCTACTGTCATGCTCCCACTTATTATTTTTGCCATAGGACTTGTATTCAGAGTAAAACCTGCAAAGGCATTTAGATCAGGACTTACAGTAGGTATAGGCTTTGCAGGAATTAATCTAGTAATAGGTCTTCTTTCATCAAATCTTGGGCCGGCAGCACAGGCTATGGTAAAAAACATAGGAATCAGGCTGGATGCATTAGATGTAGGTTGGGGTGCCATAGCAGCAATAACTTGGTCATCACCTATAATTGCCATTTTAATATTTGTTATATTGCTTAGTAATATAGTCTTACTCATATTGAAGAAAACCAATACACTAGACGTTGACATATGGAATTATCATCATATGGCTATAGTTGGAATAATGACTTATTTTGTTACAAAAAATGTTGCTCTAGGAATAGCTGCAACTATATCAATGGCAGTGATTACATTTAAGATGTCAGATTGGACTGAACATCTTGTAAAGGATTACTTTGGACTGCCTGGAGTGTCTCTTCCAACGGTATCAGCCCTATCATCATTAGTAGTAGCAGTACCTTTAAATATGATTTTGGATAGAATTCCCGGCATCAATAAAATTGATTTTGATATAAAGGATGCTAAAAAATATCTTGGTTTCTTTGGTGAGCCAATGATTATGGGACTTATTTTAGGGGGAGTTATAGGAGCTCTTGCAAAATATGATATAACTAAAATACTTTCTATAGCTGTTAATATGGCAGCAGTAATGGTACTTATTCCTAAGATGACTTCATTATTTATGGAAGGCTTAATGCCAATTTCAGAGGCAGCAAAGAAATTTACTAAAACTAAATTTAAGGGAAGAAAATTCCTCATAGGACTAGATGCAGCAGTAGTAGTTGGAAATGCAGAAGTTATAACTACATCTCTTATAGTAATACCACTTACTATAGCTTTAGCAGTAGTTATGCCAGGTAACAGAGTACTTCCCTTTGCAGATCTAGCAGTTGTTCCCTTTAGAGTAGCTTTGGTAGTAGCTCTCACCAGAGGTAATCTTATAAAGAATATAATTATAGGTCTTGCCTGTACAGGAGCAATATTATTGGCAGGAACTAAGACAGCACCAGTACTGACAGAACTTGCAAAATCTACTGGAATAAACTTATCTATGGCAGGTGGTGCTCTTATCTCCTCTTTTGCTGCAACAAGTTTAACTGTAAGCTTTATAGTATTTGAAGTGTTTACAGGAAATATAATATTTACAGTGCCTGTCTTTATTGCAGCATTTGCAGCAATATGGTTCTACCTTGATGTAGTTTATAAGAAAAAACAGGATAAAAAATTAGCAGAAAGTGAAAGTAAGAATCCAGTTTTAGAATAGGATATTTCATTGTTAGCCGTTGTAATTGTAAATCTCTAAAAATATATTAACAGTAGCATGTCTATGGATAATTTATATAGACTTAAGGATATCGAGTTAGGCAACATTAAATGATATGCATGGTTAATCATGAAATAACAACGGCTATTTTTGGGAAAATATTTATAAATATGTATTAAAAATACTTTTAAGCATAAGAATTAAGTTTTGAAAATTAATATAGATATCCAACTTGAAATATAAATTTATGATTTCAAAATCTAGGTTTTAAAATACATTCATAATTATCAATATTTAATTATGAAATTGGATATCTATAATAGAATTTTAATATAGTTCTGGAGGTATGTAATAAATGAAAATAACAGGATTAAAGGTATATAAAATAAAACCAAGATGGATATTTGTAAAGATAAGTACAGATGAAGGTATTGAAGGTTGGGGGGAATTGATTTCAGGTACTAAAACAGAAACAGTAGTAGCTGGAGCCAAGGAAATGGGAGAATATCTTATAGGTAGAAATCCTTTTGAAATAGAGAGATTGTGGCAGGAATTGTACCGCTCCTTCTTTAGAGGTGGTCCAATTAACATGACAGTAATATCAGGAATAGAAATGGCACTATGGGATATTAAGGGTAAATACTTTAATATACCTGTGTATGAATTCTTGGGAGGAGCAGCAAGAGACAGGCTCATGGTATACTCCTGGATAGGAGGGGACAGACCATCGGAAGTTGTTAAAGAAGCACTGGACAGAAAAAATAGGGGCTTCCAGGCAGTAAAAATGAATGCCACAGAGGAATTGCACTATATAGACTCCTTTAAGAAAGTGCAGTCAGTAGTGGACAGAGTTGCATCTATTAGAGAAGAAGTAGGTTATGATCTCAATATAGGAGTAGACTTTCATGGAAGAGTTCACAAGCCAATGGCAAAGGTACTGGCAAAAGAATTGGAGCCTTACAAGCTAATGTTCCTTGAAGAGGTTGTGCTTCCAGAAAATGAAGAAGCCTTTACAGAGGTAGCAAAATATACATCTACGCCGCTGGCTACTGGGGAAAGGCTGTGTACAAGATGGCAGTTCAAAAATATCTTAAAAAGCGGAGTTATAGATATTATTCAGCCTGATCTTGCACTGACAGGGGGTATTCTTGAAGCAAGAAAGATAGCTGCCATGGCAGAATCCTTTGATATAGCAGTAGCACCTCACGCACCTTATGGACCTATAGCTCTTGCTGCAACTCTGCAAATGGATGTGTGTACACCAAATGTATTTATACAGGAACAGAGTCTTGGAATACACTACAATAAAGGTTTTGATCTCTTAGATTTCGTAAAAAACAAGGAAATATTTCAATATAAAGATGGCTATGTAGACATACCTAAAAAGCCAGGACTTGGACTAGAAATTGATGAAGAATTTGTAGAAAAGATTGCACTGGAGGGTCTGGTATGGACAAATCCTAAGTGGAAAAATTATGATGGAACTATAGCTGAATGGTGATAGCTTGAGCTGAAAATTCTGTTTCTATGAAAAAAAGGTTTAACATTGAGTTTAATTTTATTATCAGTGTTAAATCCTTTTTTTTATAAACAACTAAAAATAAACTATGAAAGAAAACTATTTTAATATATGTCTGTACCCAGCAGCTTGAGCTTCTTGTTCCGTTCTAAACCATTGACTAACGTGGGTAGTTCTATCGTAGTAGGGGTCACCTGGAAGATGATATATTTTAGTGCCTTTACTGTCTATATGCCCTTTAATTAATGCCTGCTCGTTTGAAGAGGAAGCTTGTCCTACTGATGCGTTTGAGTTTGGATTATTCTGAGCAGAAGCTTGTGTATTTGGTGTAGTTTTTTGAACTTGAGCAACTTGTTGTGCTTGGGAAGCAGCTTTAGTCTTAGCATCTTGTTGAGCCTTAGCTTGCGCCTCAGCGTCAGCTTTGACTTTTGCCTCTTCCTGGGCTTTAGCTTGCGCCTCAGCATCAGCTTTGGCCTTTGCTTCTTCCTGGGCCTTAGCTTGTGCCTCGGCATCAGCTTTAGCCTTAGCATCTTCTTGAGCTTTAGCTTGAACCTCAGCGTCAGCTTTAGACTTTTCATCAGATCTTTCTTTTGCCTCAACATTAGCTTTGGCATCAGCTTGTGATTTTTGTTTAGCCTTTAACTCGTTTTGTGATTTAGTCGCACTGTTAGCAGCTAGAGATTTTTGTTCAGCAGGTGAAACTGATGTGAATATTGCTCCAAAAAGAAGTACAAATAAAAGACCTATTGCACAGAGAGATTTTATGATTTTTGACCGTTTTTGAAATTTAGCACTTTTCTTAAATAAATAAAAACTGTATAAAACTGAGCATGTAATTAAAAATATTCCTCCTGTTCTCATGGATATAGTTGATAGCACGAAAAAAATAATAATTGCTATTAGAATTTGAAACCATCTACGTCTTAATAAATTATTGTCATTTAACTTCATATAAGTTCCTCCTTATGCGTAATATGTATAATTGTAGTATATCATTAAAAATATTGTAATGTAAAATATTTATTAACTATAAGTGAACGAGTGTTAATAATATTTGTTATACTGAATTTATATATGTTGATAAATTATGATATTATGAAGAAAGTGAATTAATCAATCCTTCTGTAAAAATAAATAATAATTATAGAGTTTATATAGAAGAAGGCACTGAAAAATTAAAGCAAATTTCTGTGCTAAGAAGTTTTAATATACCAGTATAGAAAATCAAGGAAGTATTACTGAATCCTAAAGAAATTGGAAAGATATTTACAGAACATTTAGATAAAATAAAAGTGCAAATTGCAAATATGGAGAGGTACCAAGAAATTCTTGAATTATCTATAAATGATGTTAAATGTATGAGAACCAATATAAAAAAATTATTGATTATATTGTTAAAGAAAAGTTTTAAAAAAAATTGCACCCTAGGGGTGTAATTCTTTCCTTTCCAATTATATATCACTGGAGTGCTATAAATAATAGTGATTTATGATGACCATTTCAACTATGGAATCAGAATTATTTATGTACCTGTGAGGTATGGAAGAATCAAATTGTATAGAATCCCCCATGTCTAAAATATATTCTTTATCTTCAGTGTCTAATATAAGTTCTCCGCTAGAAATAAGTATATATTCCTCACTTTTTTCCCCATGTCCTTCAGAATAATAGGAACTCTTTACATCCAGTACAGCAGTAAAAAGTTCAAAATTTCTTTTATTATTTATAGAGAAATAATTATAGACTTTATATTTGCCATTTTCACTAAGTTGTTCTATAGTATCTTGTTTCTTTACTAAAATTGCATTTGATATATGCTCATCAATAAGGTATGTATAGGGTACCTTTAGACCTTTTGATATTTTCCATATGGTATTAATTGTAGGATTTGATTCTCCACGTTCAATTTGTCCAAGCATAACTTTACTCACACCTGAAAGTTCCGAAAGTTTACTTAGGCTTAGTTTTCTTTCTCCTCTTAATCTTTTCAAGTTTGAAGAAATAATTGAATTTAAATTCATTATGAATGCCACCTCTTGACAAATTTAATAAATAGTTATATATAATTATAGTAAGTTATAACGTACAACATATTTATTATATCATACAAATATTAAAATTATAAGGGGCATATTATGATTAAAGAAAAGGAGTATTTTTCAGGAAATTCTTTATTTTTTCAAGGTATAAAAGATTGTATTCCAACAATATTCGGATATTTAAGTATAGGTTTTGCCTGTGGAGTTGTAAGTAAATCCTGCGGAATGACAATTTTACAGATTGTTGCAATGAGTACTTTTATATATGCAGGTTCTTCACAATTTATAGCTGCAAGTATGATACTATCAATAGTATCTGCTCCAAGTGTAATATTAACAATATTTTTAGTGAATCTAAGACATCTGCTTATGAGTGCATCAATTGCACCATATTTTAAAGGTAATTCACTTCTAAAAAATTTTATCTCAGGTATTCTTTTGACAGATGAAACATTTGTTTTGGCATCAACAAAGGGCAGTATTGAAAATAGGATTAGTTATAAGTGGATGCTTGGAATTAATATAACAGCATATTTAAATTGGATATTTGCTACCTTTCTAGGTGCTTCTTTTGGAAGTTTAATATATAATTACAAAGTATTTGGTCTAGATTTTGCACTTCCAGCTATGTTTATAGGACTTTTAATTTCCAGTATAAAAGAACAGAGCAATAAAAAAAATTCTATAATTATTATTTTTTCAACTGTTATAATTCTAATAGCACTAATTAAGTTTATCTCAGTAAATACGGCAATAATGATAGCTTCAATAGCGGGAGCTCTTATAGGGATGGTGATAGACAAATGAATATTTATATATGGACAATAATTATAGGAGGGACAATAGTTACAATATTACCCAGAATACTGCCTGTAATGTTTATTTCTAAAATCAATTTAAATGACAGAATATCTAAATTTTTAAAATTTATTCCTATAGCTATTTTATCAACTTTAGTAGTATCAGAGCTTTTCATTGTTAATAACAAAGTGAGTATAAATACATATGAAGCAATAGCAGTAATTCCTACAATGATAATAGCCATAAAAAAGAATAATTTACTACTGACAGTTATAGTAGGAGTAATTTCTCTGGCCTTATTGAGGATGATATTTAATTAGAGATTGGATGTAAGCTGATCTATATAATGATATTTTTTAAATAAATTATAGGCTGTATAGAATAATAATGAAAATAGTTCTTCCTATTTAGTGGGATTGCCTGCTGTGGAAAATGCAGAAATATAAAATAATATAAGGTTTACTAATAGCAATTGATGCTTATGATAATGATTAGGTATAATATGAAACTAATTATGTGTTAATATATTGGTAATTAACAGTAAATTAAAGATGATTTATAAATAATGTATGAAAAGGAGAGTTCTATATGAAAAAGTTAGGAACAAAAACCATAGAAACTAAAAGACTTATATTACGGAAGTTTACACTATCAGATGTTGATGATATGTACAAAAATTGGGCAAGCGATGATAAGGTAACCAAATTCTTAACTTGGCCCACTCATAAAGAGATAGAAGTAAGTCGTAGAGTAATTGATACGTGGATAAAAGACTATTCCAATGATAAAAACTATCAATGGTGTATCGAACTCAAAAACACAGGAGAAGCTATTGGTAGTATTGGTGTAGTTGACTATAAAGAAAATATTGAAGCTGTAGAAATAGGTTATTGCATTGGTAGTAAATATTGGAATCAAGGTATCACTTCGGAAGCATTTAAAGCTTTAATACAATTTTTCTTTCAAGAAGTAGGTGTTAATCGTATAGAGTCAAGACATGATCCACTTAATCCAAATTCGGGGAAAGTAATGCTGAAATGTGGTTTAAAATACGAGGGGACAAGGATAAAAGCAGATAGAAATAATACGGGAATTTGTGATGTGGCAATGTACGGAATAATAAACCCGAGAGTATCAGTATAATTTTTGCCCAATCTAAGGAATATCAATATAACTATCCTATTGAAACTCCTATAAGCTTAATCGGCGGTAAATACAAAGCAATCATTTTGTTTCATTTGATAAACAAAACTTTGCGCTTTAATGAATTACAGAAGATTATTCCTCAGGATACTCCAAAATGCTTACGCAACAATTACGTGAACTGGAAGGTGATGGACTAATTGTCAGAACTGTTTATCCAGTAGTTCCTCCTAAAACCGAGTATTCACTCTCAGGATTTGAAGAAAGCATAATCCTTATACTAAATTTAATGTGTGATTGGGGCACTAATTATTTAAATAAATCTCATACTCAGAATGACTCGCTCTAGCATAATCATATATCTGTAAATAATCTAAAATTTATTTCAAACTCTATTTACTTTATTTTTTAAGATGTGCCTTCTATGGTACATCTCTTTTATTCTATAGAGTCTAGAAATACTCTTTAATTCAAGGTATAATTACTACATTATATATAATCAAATAAAAGGAAAAGGTAATTATTATGAAAGATCAACTTAAAAGGAAGCTGCCAATTATAATTGCTATTATAGTTACTTCAATCTTTACTATTATATTTGCAGCTTTATCTATTATTCATAACGATAGCTTTATGTTTCGTATTTTAACTCAAGGAAGTTTATCCATTGCTATGTTACTGAATGGAGTTAATTCTTTTGTTTATCAAAAACATAAATCAATTGCTTTGTTCCAGCTTATTGTTTTTGGATTTTTAATATTCGTAATAATTTCAACAATTCATACTGGATTACTAAAAAATGCTTTTTAATGTTGAAAACTATCTTTTTATTTATAAATAAAATATGGAAATAAGATTTAATCCAAGATACAATAAGTTATAACAGCAAAATTTGATTATAGAATGAGGTATTGATATATGAAAAAATCTATTTTTATTGGTATAGGTATTTTTATTTTGGGATATATTTTTATACTTATTGTTGCAAACCTTTTAGCAAATGGTGATGGTGAGCACTCTTATGAATATGGAATTATATGTGCAATTATTTTTCTTGCAGCAATCGTTGGTACTTCTGCTTCATTGATTCTGAAAAAAATAGATTTAGTTTTAAAAAGTCAGGATAATAAAAAGAAATAACTATATAATATACTTCTTTTGTATTTTGCTTTTAAAAAGTGATGAAGAACTTATTAAAGGAAATTTTTTAAAAGAAGAATACTTAGAAAAGACACTTCAAGGGAATAGCAGCAGGTATTCAAAGCATGTCTGATAAATATTTTAAGAAACAGATTTAAAAATGACGATATAAACTTATACAGAGCTTTAGCTCTGTCTTTTTTTGTTGATAAATTAGGATCAATACTATAGTATTTAAGTATGATTGAGGTCAGCTTAATTTGTAGGATATTATACTATTAATGAAATTAAATAATTTTACAGGAGGGACAAATATGAATACCAAATATGTTGTTATTATTCAATGTGATATTGCACATAGAAGATGCAGTGGATTTGTATGTACAAATGCTTTTTACAATAAGGATGAAGCTTTTAAAGATTATGGTGACGATACAAGATATATTTCTTTTACTTGTGGGGGATGCTGTGGAAAAGGGGTTGCTTCTAAGCTGGAACATTTCTCTAAGAAAGCATATAAGAAAAATAATATTAGTAAAGATGAAGTTGTGGTTCACCTATCATCCTGTATGGTAACTGATAATTATCACTATGACCGATGCCCCCATGCAGATTATATTAAAAGTATAGTTATAAAGAAAGGTTATAAAACTGTAGTTGAAGGATCTTACATAAGTGGAGGAGCAAAAGGAAAAAGAGAAAAAGGTATATATAACTGTTATGATTAAGCTCCTGCCATTACAGTAAATTGAAAGTACTAATAACTGGTATAATGGGACAAGTTATATACTTTACACAATTTATCCGAGGACTACCCACTCTAATACTCCCCTCTTCTTCAAAGTGGGAGTAAAGAGTGGCTACGTCCCTGGATAACGACTTCTAAGCATCAGATGGAGTAAAAACTCCACCTGATGCCAAGAATTCTGTTTATAGAGAATAAATAGTTGAAAGGATTGTTAAAAGTGAAATGGTTAAAATTTTTATTCGTTTTTATTCCAATTAGTATTGTTTTAGAAGTGATAGGATTTCATAATCCACTGGTATTATTTATAGTATCCTGTTTATCCATAATACCCTTAGCAGGGCTTATGGGTGAGGCAACTGAGGAAATTGCTGCTTATGCTGGTTCGAGAGTAGGTGGTTTTTTAAATGCTACCTTTGGAAATGCAACTGAGTTGATCATATCTATATTGGCTATCAGGGCTGGATTATATGATGTAGTAAAAGCTTCAATAGCTGGTTCAGTACTTGGTAATACTTTGTTAGTACTAGGTGCTAGTATGTTTATCGGTGGATTAAAATATAAATCTCAAAAATTTAATAAAAAAGCTATTGGCATGTCTACAAGTATGTTATTACTTGCAGTTATAGGTCTTTGTATTCCAGCAATATTTATGCATTCAATAGACAGTAAACTAATATCTACACGATATGAAAGTCTTAGCATTGGTGTTGCTATAATATTACTTTTAGTATACATATTAGGTCTTATATTTTCTTTCTATACACATAAAGATATTTATGGAACTGAACATGATAGTTCTGACAAAGAAACTAAATGGTCCCTAAAATTCTCTATTCTAGTTTTAGTTATAGCAACTATTCTAATAGCTATGGAATCAGAATTTTTAGTGGGTTCAGTTGAACCAATGTCAAAAGCTATTGGATTAAGTGAGTTCTTTGTAGGAATTATTTTAATTCCTATTGTAGGAAATGCTGCTGAACATAGTACTGCCATTATTATGGCTTTAAAAAATAAAATGGATGTTGCTGTAGAGATATCTATAGGCTCTAGTTTACAAATAATTTTATTTGTGGCCCCTGTATTAATATTTATAAGCTTATTATTTAAGCCAATGAGCATAGTATTTAATGAATTTGAACTCATAGCTCTCATTAGTTCAATATTTATAGTAAGTAAGGTTTCCAGTGATGGAGAGTGCAATTGGCTCGAAGGGATACAATTAATGACGGTATATTTTATAATCGCAATGGCATTTTTCATAATTTAAACTATGAAAAAGCTGAATCGTGATTAAATGAGTACAAGCTATAAAGGTAAGTATATCATTAGGTTCAAGTGATTCTCTAAAAGAAGATATTGAAGATAAAGTTAATTAATAAAATAAAATAATCTAAGCGGAGTTATATGTAAATAATATAACTAAAGCAAACTTTTTTCATAGAGTAATACTCCTTTATAATATTTTTGTAGATGTAGTTTATAGAGCTACATCTATTTTTATATAATAAAATATGGAAATACTATTTAATCCAAGTTATAATTACTATATAAATTGATACGTACCAGCGAGATAATGCGAATTAGTAAATATACACAAAGGGGAAATGGTATATGAATGAACCATACTTATTCGGGTTTACAGAGGCAAAAGAGAATGAACTGAAGATAATGTTGGATATTTATAATTATTACATAGTGAATTCTACAGCCACATTTGATTGGGATAAAATCACATTAGAAGAATTCAAAAATCGTATATTCATGAACAATAATAAATATAAAACATTTTTAATTTATATTAATAATGAATTGATAGGTTTCTGTTTCTTAACACGATTTCGAGAAAAAATAGCCTATGATAAGACTGTAGAATTAGGGTTATATTTAAAACCTCAATTCACAGGAAAAGGATATGGTAAAGAAATAGTCAGATATATGGAAAATATAGCGAGACTAAATCAATTTGAAACTATAATTGTATCTATTTCTGGAGAGAATGTTGCAAGTCTTAAATTATTCAGAAAGTTGGAATATGAACAATGTTCGCATTACAAAGGTATTGCTATGAAATTTGGAAGAAAAATAGATATAATAGATTTCCAAAAAGTAATTTGATAAGGTATAACAAGACATAATAATTGTAACTATTCAATAGCCAAAGTATTTGAATAATTCATACTATATGAATTATTCGCTTTCTTCTTTTAAGACGTAACAGTAAGATATGGCCAATTAAGTATTATTTATATTTTGGAAAGTGAGGTAAATAAACTGTGGAGCATAAAAGTATAAAATCAGAACGTGGTGCAACACATTATTGGATAAATAGAAATATGGATGATAATGCAAGGTGCATTGTTTTTACACATGGTTTAACCGCAAATCATATGATGTTTGAAAAACAAGTTGATTATTTTTCAAACAAATATACTGTCATCACATGGGACGTTCCTTTACATGGAGAATCTCGTCCCTATACCAACTTTTCTTATGAAAATACCGCAATAGAATTGAAATCAATACTTGATGCTGAGAATATTAAGCAGGTTATATTGGTTGGAATGTCAATGGGTGGATACCCAAGTCAGGAATTTGCAATACAGTGTCCAGGGAAAGTAAGTGCGTTTATTGCATTAGATACCACACCATTAGGATTGAGTTACTATTCTGAATTAGACAGATGGTGGCTGAAACAGGTTGAACCGATGGCAAAATGGTTTACTGATAAAATGTTACGCAATAGTATGGCAAAATCGGTTTCAAAAACACAATATGCATATGATATGATGCTTAAAATGCTTGAGCCTTTGAGTAAGGCTGAAATTATTGAACAAATGGGTATAGCCTATGGCAGAGTTTTTGACAGAAAAGAATCAATACATTTTGATTTTCCTGTTCTGATTTTGCTCGGTGAATATGATAAAACAGGAAAAGTGAAACAATATTGTGAAGCATGGTCAAAAAAAGAGGGCTATCCATTGCATATAATTAAAGATGCGGCCCATTTTTCTAATGCGGATAACTATGATGATGTTAACAAAGAAATAAGCAATTTCATTTGTGGATTATGAGCATAATCTATAATTAAAGTCAAGTCATATCTTTCTTATAAGACGACCTAGTAAAATAGGGCAAAATAATTAATTGGAGGATTATAATATGATAGTAGGTATAATTATGTCTTTAATATTTTTCATTTTAGGATTTGTTATAAGAAGTGGAAACGGTGAGTGGTTGATTTCAGGATATAATATGCTTTCAGAAGAAGAAAAAAATGAATATGATAGGTTAGCAGTATGTAAGTTTACTGGTAATTTACTTATATCTTTTGCAATTGTGTTTTCTCTAATAGTTATTTGCAATGGTTACCTAAAATCTTCTTATAAAAATATTGTGACTATAATACTTATAGCATTAGGCATTGTCGTTTTAGTTGGTGGTGCAATTTATGCTAATACTGGTAATAGATTTAGAAAGAAAGAATAAAATATTAATTCGCAACTTTCTTATAAGTCGAATTAAGCAATTGTTATCCTATCAATGTGAAATAGTAAATTAATAGGAATTAGGAGGATATTATGAATATTGGAAAAGAATTTTATAGGCAATTATTTTTAAAAAGCAATGAAGAACTTACAAAAGGAAACTTTTCGAGAAAAGAGATATTTCAAGGCTTAGATGATTTACAGTTTATATATTTCAAGAAAGAAATATAAAAATTTCTAAGAGGTAAACCTATGAAAAAAGAAAATGAATACTTATTTTTATTTATTAGATATTCCATATTTTTTTGTATTTCTCTATCAATAGTAACGCTTAATGTAAATAAAAATCTTGATATATTAAAATTAGTTATATATCTTTTAATCTATATTATAAATACACAATTGAGAATTTATTTCTTTGTGAAACATAGGATATATATTATTATATCAATATTATTTGAGATATTTGTTATATGCCTATTGTACAATAGCTTTAGAGGTTTTACTTTTATCTATTTCTTTTTAGCAATAATAGATGCGTCTACAATGCTGGAAAATATGGAATCAGTAATTATGAATTTAATTTTATATGCAGCCGTAGTTTTAATAAGCTTACATCCTGACTATTCAAATCTTCAGAAGTATGTATACATAAACGTAATTTTTAACACATTAGTAGTTATTGGCTTTAGTTCTCTTGGAAGATATATAAAAAATCAAAGGGATAAAAAAATAGAAGCTCAAAAATTATATGATAAGATTAAAATTTCTGAGGAAAAGCTTAAGGATGCTTATAATAGACTTGAAAATTATTCTTCTACTGTGGAAGAAATGACTATTCTTAAAGAAAGGAATAGAATTTCAAGAGAAATACATGATACAGTAGGACATACTTTATCTACATTGATAATTCAGCTTCAAGCTGTTCCATTTGTATGGAAGTCAAATCCCTCTGAAGCTGAAAATATGATAAATGATATGTTGTCATACACAAAAACTGGTCTTGAAGATGTCCGGCGTGCCGTTAGAGAGTTAACTCCTTTAGCTTTTGATAAGGGTAGTGGTGTATTTTTATTAAAGGAGCTCATCATAAATTTTGAAAAACACTCCAAGGTTAAAATAAATTTTAATCTTTCTAAACATGATTATGATTTAAATTCAGACCAAAGCTTTACTCTCTATAGAGTTTTTCAAGAATGTTTTAGCAACTCTATAAGACATGGACAAGCAACTGAAATAACTATAAATATGAATTTTTCATCAAGTGAAATATATGTACATATTAGAGATAATGGTATCTGTGCTAAAAATATTGAAAAGGGATTTGGATTAACCAATATGGAAAGGAGAATATCATTTATTGGCGGCACCTTTTCATATATTAATCATGAAGATAGAGGCTTTGAAATAAATATACTTATTCCTAGAAATAAAAATATAGCTGAACTAGGCATGTGAAAATAAATAGCAAGTCAAAGATACTGACTGGGCATTTATTCGAAGATGCCTTAAAGGAGGACAACCGTGAGTGAAATAAAAATTGTCATAGCTGATGATGAAAAGTTAATAAGGAGCAGTTTAAATATTATAATTGGCTCTGATCCATGTATAAAAGTTGTAGGGCTTTGCGGCAATGGCGAAGAGGCATATAATCTTTGTAAGGATAATGAGGTAGATGTAGTTCTTATGGATATAAGAATGCCAAAAATTGATGGAGTTTATGGTACTAAGCTTATAAAAGAAATTTCACCAGATACTAAAATTTTAATATTAACTACTTTTAATGACGATGAGTATATTTTTGATGCAATGAAGTTTGGGGCAAGCGGATATTTGCTAAAAGATACTTCACATGAAGTGATAATGGACAGCATAAAAGGCGTTTACCTGGGAAATGTTATAATGAATCCCAATGTGGCATCAAAAGTTATACAAAATACTTCTGTAAACAGGACTACCTCTATAGATGATATAAAAAATACTTTTTCACTGACTGCTAGAGAAATTGATGTAATAAAAAATATAAGTGAAGGCTTAAGTAATAAGGAAATTTCACAAAAACTCTTTGTTACAGAGGGAACTGTTAAAAACTACATTACAGAAATCTTATCTAAACTCAATCTTAGAGACAGAACTCAAATTGCTATATTTGCCTTTAAAAATAATATTATTAAATGAAAAAATTTTACGATACCTTTTGAAGCAAGTTCTTAATTCAGGTGGGGATTCTTTTACCCCATCTGAATTTTAGAACTGCAAATGCATGGCTTACTTGGCGTTGAACTCCCA
>NZ_JBDNRK010000047.1:0-33449 GCF_047718555.1 Clostridium sp.
CCAAGTAAGCCATGCATTTGCAGTTCTAAAATTCAGATGGGGTAAAAGAATCCCAACCTGAATTAAGAACTTGCTTCAAAAGTTATACACAAAAATAAGAATTATTAATAAAAAATAAGTGGATATGTGTATAATATTCCTAATATCATTGTGGATAAGTTTCATTTAATAAATTTATTAACAAGTGGATAAGTATTACAATATAATTTATAAATAGCTGTGTAAAATAAATTAGTTTTAATAAAAAATTAGCAGAAGTAAAATTTTACTTCTGCTAATTTTTTTAATGAATATCTATTTTGTTCTTTTCAGTACCTTTATCTTTTTTTGGTAACGTTACTTTTAAAACTCCATCGGCAAAGGAAGCATCTACGGCAGATTCATTAACATTATCTACATAAAAGCTTCTTTTGAATTGACCATATCTTCTTTCACGTCTTACATAATTATCTTCTTTATTTTCTATTATTTCGTCTCGCTTTGCAGAAATAGTCAAATAGTTATTTTCATAATCCAAAGCGATATCGTCTTTCTTAACTCCAGGCAAATCAGCTTCCAAAGTATAGGTATTTTCATCTTCTTTTAAATCTACTTTGAAGCCATTGGTAGTCATCATTGAAGGAGAAAAGAAGTTATCTCCTAAGAAATTATTGAATAAATCATCAAAAGCAGAACCTGTTCTTGTAACACCATTGTTTCTTCTAAAAGGAACCATATCAAACATAATATAACCTCCTTAATACTTGTAAATTTTTATATTTTATATGTTAAGGTAAGCTTATTTATTGCTTTCCTTGAGTACATCTTTATAATACAGCATAGGTCAAAGAAAGTCAAAGTATAAAAAACAGAAATTTTGCATAATATTTAAAGAAAATATTATATAGAATAATGTAAATTAGTTTCATGGAATTATTTATACGAAAATTAACTTATTTGAAGAAATTATAAGAAATATGCTGTTAACAATATATTTTTTCAATTAAGATATAAATTTCATTATAGATATACATTTATCAGGCAACAAATACTATAGATTATTAATATAGAGAACTATAAATAAGCAAATTTTAATCAAGTATTTTATATATTGTATAATTATTTGTTATAAATATTTTACTTTTTTGGTAAATAAACAAATTATGTAATTTATAATTAGAGGATTAAGTAGAAAGTTGACAATTAAATATATTATATTTATTGTATAAATGAAGGGAAGTGAAGATATGCAAGAAGTAGTACAATCGGTAGAAAGAACTTTATCAATTTTGGAAGTATTATCAGATTATGAAAATGGATTAGGGATAACTGAAATTAGCGAAAAAGTAAATCTTCATAAGAGTACAGTACATAGACTTTTAAACACTTTAATGATTAAAGATTACGTTGAACAGGATGAAGATACTAATAGATATAAGTTGACTTTAAAATTATTTGAACTTGGAAGCAAGAAAGTAGAGAATATGAATATAGCTAATGTGGCAAGGCCATTACTTCAGGAACTTATGGAAAAAACTAATGAGGTAATACATTTAGTGGTAAGGGAAGGTACTGAAATTGTATATATAGCTAAGGTGGAATCACAAAATCCAATAAGAATGTATTCAAGAATTGGTAAGAGGAGTCCTGTGTATTGTACCGCAGTAGGTAAGGCTATGTTATCTCATATGACTGATGATGAGGTGAATTTCATTTGGGATAACAGCAATATAGAAAAATTAACCGAAAATACTGTAGTTGATTTTAATAAATTTAAAGAAAATTTAAATATAATTAAGCAGCAGGGGTATTCTATTGATGAACAAGAAAATGAAATTGGAATAAGATGTATTGCCAGTCCAATATTAGATTACAGCGGGCAGGTATGTGGTGCAATTAGTATTTCGGGATCTATAATAAGTTTCAAAGAAGAAAAAATAAGTGAATTTTCAAAATTAATAACAGAATATGCTAATGAAATATCACAGGAGCTTGGATATAAAAATTAATCAGCATTATTAATACAAATTACATAGCTTTCTATTAACAGATTTATCAATAGAAAAATAAAAGCAATTAGTATATAATTTATAGTATGCCATTGGATATAGTATTAATATATGGTAGTTTAGTAAAATATATATCTACAATTAATAAATAAATATGAGTTTTTAATAAAAAAATGTTTTGAAGTATGAAACATAATTTTGTATAATGAAATATGTAAGATTTAATTGTAGTATATTTAAATTAAAAATTTATTTTCTAGAAATTTAATTATTAGGAGGATTTATAACATGATTGAAAAGTTTAATACATTATCAAGAATTGAAGAAGTTGGAGTAGTAGCAGTAGTAAGAGCAGAAAGTGAAGATGAAGCTGTAAAAATTTCAAAGGCTTGCATAGAAGGTGGAATACCTGCTATTGAAGTTACTTTTACAGTACCTGGAGCAGATAAGGTAATAACTTCTTTAAAAAATAAGTTTTCAAAAGAAGAATTAATTGTTGGTGCAGGAACTGTACTTGATAGTGAAACTGCAAGAATAGCAATATTAGCTGGTGCACAATATATTGTTAGTCCTGGATTCGATTTGGAATCTGCAAAACTTTGCAATAGATATCAAATTCCTTATATGGCTGGTTGTATGACAATAACAGAAATGATAAAGGCATTAGAAGCTGGCACAGATATTATAAAACTATTCCCTGGAAGCGCTTTTGGACCAAGTATGGTTAAAAATGTAAAAGCACCATTACCACAAGTTCCAATTATGCCAACTGGTGGCGTTAGTTTAGAAAATGTAGATCAATGGATTAAAAATGGATGTATCGCCGTTGGTGTTGGTGGACAACTTATAGAAGGAGCAAAGACAGGAAATTACGAACTAATTACAGAAACCGCAAAGAAATTTGTTGAAAAAGTAAGAGCAGCTAGAAACTAATATTAATGGAGGTGTGCTTATGGCAAAGAAAGTAGTAACTATGGGCGAATTATTATTAAGGCTCACTACACCTGGACATAGTAGATTCGCTCAAGCTAAGTCCTTTGATGCAATATATGGGGGAGCTGAAGCCAATATAGCAGTTTTTTTAGCTAATATGGGTATGGAGTCATATCTTCTAACTAAACTTCCAGATAATGAAATAGGAGATAGTGCTTTAAACTTTGTAAGAAATTATGGAGTAAAGACAGATTATATTGTCAGAGGCGGAGATAGAATAGGTATATATTTCCTTGAAAAAGGCACATCTGTTAGACCATCTAGAGTTGTATATGATAGAAAATATTCTGCCATTTGTGATATAGATGTAAATGATATAAATTTTGAAGAGGTATTTAAAGATGCAGAATGGTTTCATCTTTCAGGTATAACTCCAGCACTTGGAGAAAAAGGTATACTATTAGTGGAAAAGGCTGTTGAGTATGCTAAGAAAAAGGGTGTACATATAAGTGTAGATCTGAATTATAGAGCTAAACTTTGGAGTTATGATAAATTTGAGAGTGTAATTTCAAAATTCATAAATGATATTGATGTTTGTTTTGGATGGTTAAGTAGTGAAGAAGAAGGCGGTAAACACGAGATCGCTGACTTTGCAAAACAAGGAGTAAATTTAGAAAAATTCAAAAAGACATTTTCAAATATGAAAAAAAGGTTTAATATAAAGTATATGGTAACTACTTTAAGAGAAAATTATTCAGCTGATCATAATGCACTTTCTGCCTTAATTTACAATGGAGAAGAATTATATCAGTCAACTAAGTATGATTTTACAATAGTAGA
This sequence comes from Clostridium sp., assembly GCF_047718555.1. Classification (GTDB taxonomy): domain Bacteria; phylum Bacillota; class Clostridia; order Clostridiales; family Clostridiaceae; genus Clostridium_I. The sequence goes on from NZ_JBDNRK010000047.1 coordinate 3,762, forward strand.
TAGGGTTGGTACAGGAGATGCTTTTGCTGCTGGTTTAATTTATAAGTTAGCTACTGAAGTAAATTATAAAGAAGCTTTAGAATTTGGAGTTGCATCAGGTGTATTTAAACACACTATAGAAGGGGACTTTAATATTTGTACAGAGGATGAAATAATGTCTCTTGTAAACGGAAATACTTCTGGTAGTGTTCAAAGGTAAATTACCATATGAGGTTTAATATATAAAGTAGGAGATTTTTTATGAGAGATGGTAGAACTAGCGATAAGGTATTGGAAAAAATAGAAGAAAAAATATTTAGTGGTGAATGGAAATCAGGACAAAAAATTATGTCTGAAACTCAACTTGCAAAAGAATTAGATGTAAGTAGAGTTTCTGTAAGGGAAGCCCTGGAAAAATTAGTAACATTAAATATTGTAAACAAAAAACAAGGTGGGGGTACTTTTGTAAATGACTTAACTCCTTTAATATATTTGAATAGCTTAATTCCTATGCTCATTTTGGATATGGATAGCTATGTAGACATATTAGAGTTTAGATTAATTACTGAACCTGAATCAGCTAGATTTTGTGCTGAGAGATGCAGTGATGATTTAATAAAGGAGCTGGAAGTATGTTACGAAAATATGGTCAGGTATAAAGATGATATTAATAAGTTTACGGAAGAGGATCTTAAATTCCATACCAAAATTTCAGAGGGTACTAATAACTCATTAATTATTAAAGTAAATAAATTATTGAGAAATGTACTTAAATACCATCAAAAGATTTTATATGAAAATCTCGGACCAAAGGGCGGGGTTACGGAACATAAGCTCATTTTGGACGCAATAAAGAATAGAGATTCAGAACTGGCTGCTATTTATACAAGAAGGCATGCACAGAGAACGTTAAATGATCTAAAAAACAACAAATTTTAACATATTACACAAATGAAAGCCATAATAAAACATCCTTATAGTATCAATTAAAATACTATAAGGATGTTTTATTATGTGGAACTAATTTCTGTAATACAAAAAAATATATTGACTAAAGGTTGTTTCAAGGGTATCATATAAATAAAGTTGTAATACAAATTATCTGTTATATAACAAAAATATGACAAAATAATACTTTCTATCTGCTTAAAATAATGATTTTATAATAAAAACTATTAAAAGTTGTATTATAAGTAATGAGGCGGAGGTGATTTTTCATGTTTAAAGATAAGAGAAAAGGTTTAGAAAATATTTAATACTATAATACATACTTGAAATTTGACAATCCCAGAGAATAAGACAATTCAGATAGTAATGTAAAATCATTTGAAAAATAGACATGCTAAAAGTATTTGATTGTATTTTTATTAGTTAATAAAATAACAATGTGTGTAAGAAGTAATTAAAATTACATCATTATTTTATATTAGATAATGAGTGATGTTTAAATAAAATAGTTATTTTATTAATGAAGATAATTTAGTTCAACATATATAATAAAAAATACATTATGAGTTTAGACGAAGAGTATTTTGACATATTTGATATCAAGCATTAGATACATATTAGGCAAACATTATTTTATATGTATATATTACATATTTTTATATAATTTTGTTAAAAAATGCCTATGATAAAGAGATTAAAAAACTTATGAATTATTTTTGGAGGGATGAGTATGCCATTATTAATAGTAGTTATCGGAGTAATTTTGTTATTATTACTTATGATAAGGTTTAAATTAAATGCCTTTGTATCATTAATTATTGTAGCTTTATTTGTTGGGATATTAGAGGGAATGCCTGCAATTAAAGTAGTAAATTCAGTACAAAATGGTGTTGGTAGCACCTTGGGACATTTGTCATTAGTTATAGGCTTTGGAGCAATGTTTGGAAAAATTATAGCAGATTCTGGTGCAGCGCAAAGAATTTCTAGAAGTCTTATAAATAAGTTTGGAGTAAAGAGAATACAGTGGGCAGTTGTTCTTACAGGATTTATTATAGGAATAGCTATGTTTTATGAAGTAGGATTTGTATTACTTATACCAATAGCAGTTTCTATTGCAGAATATACTGAATTGCCACTTATATATATAGGGTTGCCTATGGCAGTAGCACTATCTGTTACATATGGATTTTTGCCACCTAACCCAGGACCTATAGCAATAGGAACTATATATGGGGCAAGTGTTAGTTCAATTTTGATTTATGGTCTTATAATAGCTATACCTACAGTAATAGTTGCCGGCCCTGTTTTGGGTAAATTTGTAAAAATAAAGGGTGGCAATCCAGGCGGTGGTTTATTTAAGGGAAAGATTATTGATGAAGAGGATATGCCAAGTTTTTCAACTAGTGTTTTAACAGCTATAATTCCTCCTATATTGATGGCAGTTGCAGCTATAGGTGAAATTGCTATACCTAAGACATGGCCTATAAAAAATTTACTGGAATTTATAGGTAGTCCAGTTATGGCTATGCTTATATCTGTTCTAGTTGCTATGTTTACCTTGGGATTAATGAGAGGTAAAAAAATGGAAGAGTTAATGAAAGATATAGCTGAGTCAGCAAGTGGTATCGCTATGATACTATTGATAATAGGTGGCGGTGGTGCCCTAAAGCAGGTTCTTATAGATAGTGGAGTAGGTAATTATATAACTAGTATAATGGCAGGAAGCAATATATCTCCTTTGATCTTAGCATGGGTTATTGCAGCTGTATTACGACTTGCTTTAGGTTCAGCTACTGTAGCATCATTGACTACAGCAGGACTTGTATTACCACTTGTTGCTGCATCACATGTTAATCCTGCCTTAATGGTATTAGCAACTGGTTCAGGCAGTGTTATATTTTCACATGTAAACGATCCGGGATTTTGGATGTTTAAAGAATATTTTGGTCTTACTATAGGAGAGACAATAAAGTCTTGGTCTGTTGCCGAAACTGTAATTTCTGTTATGGGTTTAATTGGTGTATTGATCTTAAATGCAATATAAAAATACCTATAGTATAAGATAAATAATAGAATAAGTATTTATATTATTGTTGAAATGAATACTTAAAATAATAAATTAGAATTTGTTATTTTAAACTTAGAAAGACAGATATATTTCTATATAAAAATTAATTATAAAAATTTAAAGAAATGTATTGACTAAAAAACGTTTACAGAGTATTATATAAATAAAGTTGTAATACAAATTCATTGTTATATAACTGCAATACATAAAAATAATTAAGCATATGGTTAGAATAATGACCTTAATAGTATAAAAACTTTGCAGCTTGTAATACAAATAATTATTAAACATGAGGTGATTTAAATGTTAAAAAGTCAGGAAATAAGACAAAAAGCTCCAGAAATTGATTCATTAAGACTTGGATCAGGTTGGAAGGTTGAGGATCTTTCAAAACCACAAATAATAGTTGAGAGTAGTTATGGACATAGTCATCCAGGCAGTGCTCATTTAGATTCTCTAGTAAATGAAGTATTCGATAGCATTTATGAAAACGGTGGTAGAGGTGCTAAGTTTTTTGCTACAGATATATGTGATGGAGAAGCACAAGGTCATGATGGTATGAATTACTCACTTCCATCTAGAGATATAATGGCAAGCTTAATAGAAATACATGTTCAAGCTACTCCTTATGATGCAGGTGTATTTACAACAAGCTGTGATAAAGCTGTTCCTGCACATTTAATGGCAATTGCTAGATTAAATATGCCAGCTATATTTTTACCAGGTGGATGTATGGGCCCTGGTCCTAATCTTCTAACTCTTGAGCAGATTGGTAAATATGATGCTCAATATAAAAGAGGAGAAATAACTGAAGATCAATATAAATATTATAAACATAATGCCTGTCCTACTTGTGGAGCTTGTTCATTTATGGGAACTGCAGCAACAATGCAGGTTATGGCAGAAGCATTAGGTATAGCCCTACCAGGAACAGCATTGATTCCAACTACTTTTGACGAATTAAAAGGAGCTGCAAATAAGGCTGGAAAACAAGTATTCAAATTAATAGAGAAGGATATAAAACCTTCAGATATAATGACTAAAGATGCTTTTGAAAATGCAATTATGGTACATGCTGCTATTGCAGGATCAAGTAATACATTAATTCATATGCCAGCTATAGCTCATGAGTTGGGTATAGACATAGAACCAGAACTATTTGATGAAATTCATAAAAAGGTTCCATATATTCTTAATATAAGACCAAGTGGATTTTATCCAGGATCATATTTCTGGAATGCAGGTGGAGTACCAGCAATAATGGAAGAAATTAAAGAGTTTTTACACTTAGATGTAATGACTGTTACTGGTAAGACTTTAGGTGAGAACTTAGAAGATATAAAGAACAGTGGATATTATGAAGAACATGCTAAGTTAATTGAAAAATTAGGTGTTAAAAAAGAAGATGTTATAAAAACCAAAGAAGATCCAATACAAAAACAAGGTGCAATAGCTATTCTTAAAGGAAATTTAGCACCAGGTGGAGCTGTAGTAAAGCATTCAGCTGTATCTAAAAAATTAATGAAGGTAACTTTAAAGGCTAGAGTTTTTGACTGTGAAGAAGATGCCATACATGCAGTATTAACTAAAACTGTAAAACCTGGTGATGCTGTATTTGTAAGATATGAAGGACCTAAGGGATCAGGAATGCCAGAAATGTTCTATACTACAGAAGCAATTGCATCTGATGCAGAATTAGTAGAATCTATAGCTCTTATTACAGATGGAAGATTTTCTGGAGCAACTAGAGGACCAGCTATAGGACATGTTTCACCAGAAGCAAGTGAAGGTGGACCAATAGCATTTGTTGAAGAGGGAGATCTTATAAAAATAGATATACCTGAGAGAAGCCTAGATGTAATAGGAGTAGCTGGTGAAGAAAAGACACCACAAGAAATTGATGCTATATTAAAAGCAAGAAAAGAAAAATGGGTAAAACCAGCACCTAGATTTACTAAAGGTGTTTTGGGAATATATACAAAATGTGCAGTATCACCAATGAAAGGTGGATATATGGAGTAAATCTGTATATAAAATTTAAATTAATAGCTTGATTTGATTCTAAATTCGGTAAGTAATTTTTCAGACATTAATATCACTATAGTTCTTTCTAAAATTTTTTAGAGAAGAATTTAGCTTAATTAACGGTTGAGTTACTTACCGAATTTAATATAAATTATATTGAAAAGGTTTACTTGTGTAAATTAAAAATTATTTAGGGGGAATATTGTATGCCATTATTTATTGTACTTATAGGTGTTATATTATTGCTAGTACTTATGATTAAGTTTAAGTTAAACGGTTTTATATCGTTGATTTTTGTAGCTTTAGTGGTTGGAATTGCTGAGGGAATGTCACCAGCTAAAACTGTTACTTCTATACAAGCTGGTGTTGGAAGTACATTAGGCAGTTTAGCATTAATTTTAGGTTTTGGAGCTATGTTTGGAGAACTTATAGCAGACTCCGGAGCAGCACAGAGAATTTCAAGAAGTCTTATTAATAAATTTGGTATAAAAAGAATACAGTGGGCAGTTGTGCTTACAGGCTTTATTGTGGGGATAGCTATGTTCTATGAAGTAGGTTTTGTACTTCTTATACCACTGGTATTTACTATTGCTGAATTTGCTGAATTACCACTATTATATATAGGAGTTCCAATGGCAGCAGCACTTTCTGTTACACATGGATTTTTACCACCTCATCCAGGACCTGTGGCTATAGCTACCATATACGGTGCAAGTGTAAGTATGACTTTAATTTATGGAATTATAATAGCTATACCGACAGTAATAGTTGCAGGACCACTTTTAACTAAATTCATAAAAAAATTTGACCATAAAGCAAATAATAATCTATTTAAGACAAAAATTATTAGTGAAGAGCAGATGCCAAGTTTTTCAACTAGTGTTTTAACAGCTATTATTCCTCCTATATTAATGGCCTTTTCTGCTATATGTGAGATGACATTGGCAAAGACTTCACAACTAAGACAGTTTGCGGAATTTGTAGGAAGCCCTTTGATGGCTATGTTCATATCTATAGTAGTTGCCATATTTACCTTAGGGATAATGAGAGGTAAAAAGATGGAAGATGTAATGAAAAGTGTGGCTAAGGCAGCCAGTGGAATAGCCATGATATTATTGATAGTAGCAGGCGGTGGTGCTCTAAAGCAGGTCCTTATAGACAGTGGAGTTGGTAAATATATAGCTACAATTATGGCAGGAACAAATATATCACCTTTAATTTTAGCATGGATAATAGCAGCTATATTACGTTTGTCATTGGGTTCAGCAACAGTTGCTGCTATGACCACTGCAGGTATAGTATTACCAATGATTTCTTCAGCAAATGTTAATCCAGCACTAATGGTATTGGCAACAGGAGCAGGAAGTCTTATATTCTCTCATGTAAACGATCCAGGTTTTTGGATGTTTAAAGAATACTTTGGTCTCAGCATTGGTGAGACAATGAAATCATGGTCAACTATGGAAACAATAATTTCGGTTATGGGATTAATAGGGGTATTGATTATAAATGCAATAATATAGATAGATATTAACAAAAACAGTCATTTCACGGTTATTTGAATTTTCTATAGGATAAAGATATTATACCTAGTTTTAATTCATCTGCAAGTTCTAATATTATGCAGTAAAAAAAGATATAGAGGCAATTATAGATTGCTTCTATATCTTTTTTAGCATGTTTTTTTAGAATATATATTATTAAAGAGCATTGAGCTTATACTTATTTAGAAAAGTTAAACCATTCTTCGGCTAATAATGCATACTCATATGTGTCATTCCAAATAGGCTTTCTTTCTTCATTATATTTAAAAAATATATTCTTTAGTAAATGTCCTTCTCTTCTCATTTTTAACCTTTCTAATAACTTCCAAGAGACTGCGTTTTTAGGATTACACATAGCAATTATTCTGCGTGTGTCTAACTGTTTAAATCCATAATCTAAAATCTTTCTGCAGCTTTCCGTAGCGTAACCTTTTCCATAATATGCAGGATTAAAAACATAACCTATTTCCCATGTAAGAAATTCTTTAGGTTCTTGCTGCTGAAAATACACATTACCTATTAATTTATTATTCTCTTTTAAGCAAACAGCCCAAAAATCAGTTTGTTTTGAACGTCTTAGTGCTTCTTGTTTGCATTCCTCTTCATTGTAAATATAGTATGGCTCATACTTAACCACTGATTCCTGAGAAAGATATTCATGTAAATCTTTCCAATCATCTGCTTTAAAATTTCTAATAAAAAGTCTTTCTGTTTCCATTAATGTCATATTATAACCACTCCTCTTGTTTAATAGGAGGAATAGATGAATTACATATTTTATTCCTCCACTTTAGTCGGAGAACCACCTCATAATTGTATTCATAAAAACCACCCCTTTCTTACTATATTTGTTAAACTATACCGACAATAGTTAACTATTTCCATTATAAATTATGGTTTTAGGTTTGTACATATAAAACTAGTAACTGGTAGTTAAGGTTTTGCTTTATGGCATTACCATAGTATATTCTTTTATAATTTCTATGCTAATGATTAGATCGTAAGTTAGGTTAAGGGTGCAAAAAGAAGTGATATTCTATATTCTTCCAAATGCTTTTAAAACATTGGAATATCTGATATAATAAAGAAAAATGTATGCTTCCGTAGCACAGCTGGTAGTGCAACTGATTCGTAATCAGTAGGTCGAGTGTTCAAATCACTTCGGAAGCACCAGTGAAATCAAGGGCTTATGAAGATGAGATCCTTGATTTTTTATTTTGACGGGAAACGAGATATAAATTCAAAAGTAAATAAGGTATAATATAATTTATTTTGAAATATTTTCCATAGTAAAAAATATTATAGTTATAGATATTATAAGTTTAATTTTTAGAAAGGAGGGAGCTAATATGGAGAAAATTAAGACTGTGGATTTATATTTGGCTTCGTCAATAGGTGAAAGTATAGGGACATTTTCAGCACTATTAGTATATCAAAATAATAGTAAAATAGTATATGGAACATATGATGATATGAAATTAATTGAAGCATTACTTTTAGGATTGTCGGAGAGTTTAAAGCTCCTAAAAGAAAAGTGCAGTGTTAGAGTAAATCTATTAAGTAACAATGTTATTAGGGCTTTAATGAAAAAGAAAGCAAATATAAGTGACAAAATTATAAATAGTGCATTGGAACAGGTTAATAAGCATAATATTGAATTTATCATTGTTAAAGAAGATGATAAAAACAGAATAATTCTCGATAGAGTTAAAAGAAAGTCTAAAGAAATATCATCGAATAAAATAAAGAATAAGCAATTTATTGAACATGCTGATTATGAATATTATTCAAGACCAAAAAAAGTGGTTATATATAAATATCAAAATAGTCTAATTGGAGTTGATAATTTTAGTTACTTAGATGGTATCACTAATGATACACATGATTGGATAATACAAATTTCTAATAATTTTGGATTAAACTTATATAATTCTGTAGCTGCAACTATTAATGCTAATATTAGTAAAAAGACGCTTGATGAAATAATAAATAATTATATAGAAAAGAACAAAAATAACAGAACTTACATACGTGATAATGAAGAGAAGATAACAGAAATTTTCAAGTATGTATATTATCGGTTAAAGAATAAACGTCATAATTGAAAAATTTCAATTGTAAAATAAAAAATGGTGTTTTTTATTTACACTAGATTTATTTCTATATTCAGACTTTCACTTCTCTAATTATATTTAACCAAAGAATGCCTAGATAATTTCTTATTTCTAGTTCAGATCCACAGGGTTTTTCATTCCACAAGGAAAAGACTTTTTTTATATTTTAATATGTTTTTCTGCCACTGAACATCAGGCTTCAAACAGATTAAATTTATCCGTATAAATTGCTATTGGAAAATCATAAGAACCATGTTTTGCTATCTTCTGTAAATTGTCATCTACTTCTATTTTTGATGCCTGCATTTTTATCATCTCGCTAATATAGCTTTAATTTTTGCAATATATTAATTGTTATGTATTGAAAATAATAATAAAATTATTACAGATTTATTTAAATAAATCAATATGTTTGCAATTAACTTATAACCTGTTCAAAATAATTACAAAGAAAGTGAGTGAAAGTTCAACCGAGAATAAAAGGAATAATGCTTGTAATCATAGGTGCCATGTTATGGGGAGTATCAGGTACTGTTGCACAATACTTGTTTCAGAAAAAAACGTTTAGTCCAGAGTGGCTTGTTGTGATCCGTCTATTAGCATCAGGACTAATTTTGTTATTATATGCTTTTATGAAATGTAAACAAGATATATGGACAATCTGGAGGTCTAAACATACTATGTTGAGTCTCATTCTTTTTGGCATTATAGGGATGGTAGGTGTGCAGTATACCTATTTAGTTGCTATTAAATAATGTGGAAGATTTATTAAAAAATTTTTATATAAAAGACTCATTGACAAAAGTTAAATATAAATATATAATAAACATATTGGTATAATAGGGTATTGCAATTGTTAACCAGAAAACTGGAGACTGGATTCTTGCTAAAATTGATTTAGTGAGTTATCTGGTCTTTTTATTTTTTGGAATAAAGTTTATCCGATGACTACCCACTCTAATACTCCCAGCTTCTTCAAAGCGGGAGTAAAGGGTGGCTACGTCCCTGGATAACGACTTACCCTAAAGGACAACGATTTCTAAGTATCAAAAACCGATACTAAGAACTCTGTTAGTAAGCATCAGATGGAATGAAAACTCCACCTGACGCCAAGAATTCTGTTTATAAAAATATATAAATTGGGGGAGATATGTAAATGTCTTATATTGAAAGACCTAGGTTTTCCTGTGCTCTTGGGGGAGCTTTAAGTACTATTAGCGCATTGCCAAGAGTAGTTCCAATAGTTCATGCTACATCTGGTTGTGGAGCAAATCTTTTCGGGGCATATATGGGAGGCAGCGGATTTTGGGGATCGGGATACTGTGGGGGAAGTTCAGTGCCTACTTCAGGTATAACTGAAAATGATATTGTGTTTGGAGGATCTTCCAGATTAAATGAGCAGATAGAAACTACTCTGGAAATGATCGATGCAGATCTATTTTTGGTCACCACTGGATGTATGACAGAAATAATTGGAGACGATGTGGAAGCAGTTCTTAGAAATTTTAAAGATTCAAAAATTCCTATATTGTCAATAGAAACGGGAGGATTTAGAGGAAATTCATATAATGGGTATGAAAGAGTATTAGAAAAATTATTTAATAACTACTCAAATGAAAGCACAAAGAAAAGAAAAAATTTAGTAAATATTTTTGGATTAATTCCAGCTAGTGATCCTTTTTTTAGAGGAGATCTAGTTGAAATCAAAAGATTATTAGAAAAGCTTGGATTAGAAGTAAATACTTTTTTTACTAATGATCAAACTATAGATAATTTAATGAATGCATCAGGGGCATTATTAAATATTGTTTTATCAAGAACTTATGGAATTAGTGTTGCAGAAAGTTTTAAGGAAAAGCATGGTATCCCTTATTATGTAAGTGAGCTTCCAATAGGACCCACAGCTACAGCAGAATTTTTAAGAGATATTTCTAAGCTATTAGAAATAGATAATAAAAAAGTGGAGGAATTAATAAAGCAGGAAAATGAAAATTATTATAAATACATTGAAAGAATATCGGATGTATATGCAGATTCAGATTTTCAACATTATGCTGTAGTTGTAGGAAATGCAAATAATACCATATCAATAACAAGATTTTTATATGAAGATTTAGGATGGATACCTAAATTTTCAATAATAACAGATGGACTTGAAGATAATCAAAAAGAAGTTTTAAATGATAGATTTGAAAAGCTTAATGTAGATAAAGAAATTGAATTAATATATGAAACAGATGCTTCAAAAATTCAAGAGTATTTAACAAATATTATTGAAGTCAACAAATCTGAAAAATACCATGATGCTATTTCTCCTCTATTTATATTAGGTAGCTCCTATGAAAAAGACCTTGCTAATAAAGTTGGTGCAAAAATATTAAGTGTAAGTTATCCAATATTAAATAGAGCAATATTAAACAGAGGATATGCTGGATATAATGGTGGGCTGCATTTAGTAGAAGATTTATTAAATGTTATCCTGATGGGGAGGTAGATTAAATGGGTTATTTTGATAATAAAGTTGCTCCTAAACGTGAACATAGATTGAATTTTGTGGGAAGTGCCTTTGGTGGAAGCACTTGTGAATTATTAGGCTGCGCCAAAGATGGATGTTTAAAGAACAAAAAAAGAAGTTTTTCTCAGGCAACTGCCTGTCAGCTGGGATTAGTGCTGGGGATGGCGCTTACAATGCCAGATACTATATTTATAATTCACGGACCTGTAGGTTGCGGATCTCAAATTCATTCATCAGATTTTCCAGTTAGGTCTGGAACAAAGGCCAGGGGCGGAGTTCCTAAGCCTTTGATATGGTTATCTACCAATCTTAATGAAAAAGACGTCATTAATGGAGGAGAAGCTAAACTAAGAGAAACCATATTGGAGGCAGATAAACGATATAAGCCAATAGCTATTATTGTTATGAATACTTGTTCACCAAGTATGATTGGCGATGATATTGATGAGGTGGTAAGGAGTACACAAGAGACTGTGAATGCAAAAATAATACCAATGCACTGTGAGGGAATTAAATCTCCAGTAGTTGCTAACGCCTATGATACTTATTACCATGGCGTAGGCAGAAATTTGGATTTGTCTCCAAATTCATTAGAGAATACAAAAGGAAACAATGAAGAGTTTCAATTAAAAGAAATTAATTATAAAAAATCTGGAATTGTTAATTTATTTAATTTTGGTTCCCTAACCTATCCTGATGAGGTAGAGACTAAAAGATTACTAGAAGCGCTAGGTCTTGAAGTAAGGGTTTTCCCAAATTTTGCCCATCCTAATGATTTTAGAAAATTGTCTGAAGCAGTTTTAAATATAAGTCTTTGCAATGTACATGATGATTATTTTCTAACGTTTTTAAAGGAAAGGTTTGGTACTCCCTATTTTATTCATAATATGCCTGTGGGTATAAAAAATACAGGTGAATGGTTTATAGAGGTGGCAAAACAGGTTAATTTAGAAGAAAAAGCAAAAGAAATAATTGTCGCAGAGGAACAAGAGGTTTTTTCAGCCATAGAACCTTTTAAAAAATTTTTAAAAGGAAAAAGAGTGCTGGTAACTGGCGGTGTAATAAGAGTAGTATCTGATGCTATGCTTCTTCATGAATTAGGCTGTGAGATCATAGCAGTTAGGGCTCACCATTATGATAGTTTAAGTACTGATCTTTATACAAAATTTAATGAGAACTTTCCAAAAGTGGAAGTAAGTGTAGCGCCGAATCAAGCTTTTGAGTTGGTTAATATAATAAATAGAGATAAGCCTGATATATGCTTAACTCATGCAGGTGCCGGGGTGTGGGTATCTAAGCTTGGAGTGCCATCTTTACCTCTATTTGGAGGAGCATTTAATTATTTTGGGTATAAAGGTGCTTATGAAGTAGCAAGAAGGATGACAAGATTATTGAAAAATTCCTCTTTTCAGCATAAACTATCTGACAATACAAGTTTACCTTATAAAGAAGAGTGGTATAATAAAAATCCATTTTCATATATAAAGGGCTAAATAATTAAGTTAAATATAAGCATATATGCAATTCCAAATAATATTGAAGCTATTATTATATCAATATTAAAATAAATTTGTTTTCTCACAGTATCACCTCGTTATAGTATAATCATTGACAATATATGGGATAAGTATTCAGAAATTTTATCCGATAACTAGTAGCTGTAACACTCCACCGCACTCTGTGAAAGAGATTCACACAAAATTAAAAATTTTGGTTCTCTGCTTGCACGCAGCGAAAGCGACTCACACAAAATTAAAAATTTTGGTTCTCTGCTTTTCTAAAGGTAGAGATAACAGGCACACGTTCCTGGATAATTCATCTAAACTTAGTGGGAATACAAACTCCCGCTAAGTAAGACTCATTGATAGAATAATTGGCAGCTATAATCTTATTTAAGTAAATTAATTTGTAAAAAATTTACTTGACAGTTGAACTAGTGTTCTGTATAATATATGGTATAAATTGACAATTATAAAATTTAATGGGGTGGTTTTACGGATACTATGGTATTGACAGAAAAACAAGTAAAAGGGTTAAGATTAATACAGGAATATATGGATAAGCACAAATATGCTCCAACAGTGAGAGAGCTGGGTGAAAAGATTGGATTAAATTCTGCTAAATTAGTGCATTCATTTGTAAAAGATATTGAGGCAAAAGGATATATTTCCAGTGTAAACGGATGTCCCACAACAATTCAAATACTAAAACGTATATAAGTTAAAAAACCAAGTTGATTTATTTTCGCTTGGTTTAATTTTTTATTTAGTAATTGTATGACAAATATTTCCAAAATATATTGAGCGAATAATACCTTAGGGATATATCAAATAATAATGATGTATCCCTAAAATAAGTATTGGATATAATAATGGCTATAGCAGAAAGCATTAATACCATTTCTAATGCAACTAATATATTAGAAGAAAAATCAAAACAGATAGATAATATCTTAACTACAATAGGTAAAATTGCTGATAAAAAAAATTTACTTGTGTTTAATGAAGTATAAAGGCGGCTAGAGTGAAAAAAATCAGTAAATAGTAAATGAAAATCAATAATAGCATTTTATTAAATAGTTAAAAGATAAAGGAAAACTTGTTAAAATTAATAATAAAAATCAATAGGATTCAAATTTTTATAAAAAAATATGATTAAATTTGCGCATATGTGTTGTTTATTGATTGATTTTGTATTATGATAATTGTATGACAATCATAAAAACAATAGTAAAGGTTGTGAATAAAAAATGATATATACAGTGACTTTTAATCCAGCAATAGATTACGTTATAAATGTAAATGACTTCAAACCAGGAAAAGTCAATAGAGTTGCCAGTGAAGAAAAGTTTGCAGGCGGAAAAGGTATAAATGTCTCAAGAGTATTGAACAACTTTGGAATAAAAAGTAAGGCATTAGGTTTTATTGGAGGTTTTACAGGTAAATTTATAATTGATTCCTTAGAAGCTCAAGGTGTAGATACTGATTTTATACAGGTAACAGGTGATACAAGAATAAATGTTAAACTTAAATCAAATGAAGAAACAGAAATTAACGGTGGTGGACCAGTTATAACAGACGCAGATCTTGAAAAGCTATTCAAAATAATTGGTAACTTAGGCAGTGAGGATTATTTGGTATTATCAGGAAATGTACAGAGTTCAGTACCAAGAGATATATATTCTGTGCTTCAGGAAAAATGTGCATCTAATAAGGTTAAGGTTATTGTTGATACTACAGGGGACGCTTTAGTTGCTACATTAAAAAATAAGCCATTTTTAATAAAACCTAATAATCATGAACTAGGTGAAATATTTAATGTAGTTCTTGATAAAAAAGAGGATATCATAAAATATGCTCAAAAGCTTAGAGAAATGGGTGCTGAAAACGTAATTATTTCTATGGCAGAAAAAGGAGCACTTTTAATTACTGATAGTGGAGTTTATCATGCTTCACCAGCCAAAGGAACTGTACAAAATTCAGTAGGAGCTGGAGACTCTGTAATTGCAGGATTTTTAGCAAATTATTCTAAAAATCCAGATATAATAGAATCGTTTAGATGGGGTGCAACTTCTGGAAGTGCAACAGCATTTTCAAAAGACTTATGTAAAAAAGAAGATGTGGAATATTATTTACCGCAAGTAATCGTAACCAAATTATCATAATTTCTTGTATGATAAATTATAGAAATGCTTTATGGATAAAGGATTTTTATAATTTTAAGTATTTGTGTAAACCTTTTATGGACAATGTAGTTAACTTAGTAAAATAGTATAATAATAATTTTAATATATCTTAATTCCATTGTTCTTTTCTCATTGTGTAAAATTATAAAAAGAATTGAAGAGAATAATGTTTATATATTAATTATATAATATGGGAGGAAGAAAATGAAAATTACAGAACTTTTAAAGAAAGACACTATTATTCTAGATCTTAAGGCTAGTTCAAAAGCGGAAGTAATTGATGAATTAGTAAATAAGCTTGATAGTGCTGGTAGATTAAATAATAAAGAAGACTATAAAAATGCTATTCTGAAAAGAGAATCAGAATTCTCAACAGGTATTGGAGATGGAATAGCTATACCACATGCTAAGACAGCAGCAGTTAAGACTCCGGCTCTTGCTTTTGGGCGTTCTATTGAAGGCATAGATTATGATTCATTAGATGGAAATCCAGCTAACATATTTTTTATGATTGCGGCAAGTGAAGGTGCTAACAATACTCATTTAGAAACATTATCTAGATTGTCGACAATGCTTATGAATCCAGATTTTAAAACAAAGCTTCTTGAAGCTAAATCAGAGGATGAGGTTTTAAGTTTAATCGATAGTGAAGAGGAAGAAAAGTTAGAAGAAGAAAGTTCAGAAGGTTCTGTTGTAGAAGAATCAGAAGGATCTAAAGGCTTAGTATTAGCTGTAACTGCCTGTCCTACAGGTATAGCCCATACTTATATGGCAGCTGATGCCTTGAAAAATAAGGCTAAAGAAATGGGAGTAGACATAAAAGTAGAAACTAATGGGTCTACAGGTGTAAAAAGCAGATTGACAGAAGATGAGATAAATAGAGCTTCTGGTATAATTGTAGCAGCAGATAAAAAAGTTGAAATGGCTAGATTTGATGGTAAAAAGGTAATTCAGGTTCCTGTGGTGCAGGGAATAAAGAGACCTGAAGAACTTATAACACAAGCACTAAATGGAGATGCGCCAATATATAAACATGAAGGCGGCGGTGATAAATCATCATCTTCAGGTGGTGAAAAAAGTGGTTTTTATAAACATCTTATGAATGGTGTTTCAAATATGCTTCCTTTTGTTGTAGGTGGTGGTATATTAATAGCTATATCCTTTATGTTTGGAATAAAAGCTTTTGATCCTAAAGATCCAAGTTATAATTATATAGCAAAATTGCTTCATGATATTGGTGCTACTAATGCTTTTGCACTTATGGTACCTGTGCTTGCTGGTTTTATAGGTATGAGTATTGCAGATAGACCAGGATTTGCGCCTGCAATGGTAGGTGGTTTTATTGCAGCTAATAATGGAGCAGGATTTATAGGTGGATTAATTGCAGGTTTCTTAGGTGGTTATGTGGTAGTACTACTTAAAAAGCTATTTGCTAAATTACCTCAAGCGCTAGAAGGTATAAAACCAGTACTTATTTATCCGCTTCTTGGAACACTTATTACAGGTGCATTAATGTTTGTTGTAATAATACAACCTGTTACTGCGTTTAATTTATGGCTTCAACATGTGTTAAGTTCTATGGGAACAACTAACAGAATTTTACTTGGATTAGTTTTAGGTGGAATGCAGGCTATTGACATGGGTGGTCCTATAAATAAGGCTTCATTTACTTTTGGTATTTTCATGATAAGTGCAGGAAACTATCATCCACATGCTGCTGTTATGGCTGGTGGAATGGTACCTCCTCTTGGAATTGCATTGGCTACTACTTTCTTTAAGAATAGATTCACTAGACAGGAAAGAGAAGCTGGATTAACTTGTTATATAATGGGTTTGTGTTTCATAACAGAAGGTGCAATACCTTTTGCAGCATCAGATCCTGCTAGGGTATTACCAGCATCAATTGTTGGATCAGCAGTAGCTGGTGGACTCTCATTGCTATTTAACATAGGCTTACCAGCTCCTCATGGTGGAATATTTGTAGTTGGAATAGTATATGGAAACCCTCTACTTTATATTCTTTCTATTGCAGTGGGTGCTGTAGTAACTTGCTTGTTACTTGGAATATTAAAAAAGCCTATCAAAACTGATGAAGTTGCGGCATAGTAAAAATTTTATATGCAATAAATGAATTTTGCTTAGTGGAATGTTTCGTATTCCACTAAATTTAGAAAAATTATTCCGTGACGTTGTGCTGCTATTTTTGGCTTTAGAAGTTGAATATAACAGTTACTAATATGGAGTGAATAAAAGAAACCGTACAGAGATTTAATTTATATAAGTCTTTGTACGGTCTTTTTTTAAAAATTAAAACTATGCTATAATAATGAAAAAGTGATATATAAGAGGTGATATATTATGGAACTTGTACGTAAGGATCCCTATTATATTAAAAATATAGAGAATCCATCAGAAGAGATGCAATTAGAGGCAGTTAAAGACAATGGAAATGTATTGAAATTTATAAAAAATCCATCTACAACTGTTCAGTGGACAGCGCTTAGGAACAATGTCTGGGTTATTGAGTATATAGAAAATCCATCAGAGGAGATGAGTTTATTTGCTGTAGAGGGTGCGTGGAATACCCTTAAATTTATAAAAAATCCGTCGGATAAAGTTTTAAAAAAAGCTGTATCAATAAAGGGATGGGCGCTTCAATATATAAAGAATCCATCAGAGGAAATTAAGGAGATTGCAGTAAAAAAAGATTGGGATTCTGTAAAGTATATAAAAAATCCATCGGAGAAAATTCAGTTAATGGCAGTTTCAAAGTATTTTGGAGCATTGAAATATATAGATAATCCAACTGTGGATGTAAAAAGGAAGGCTATAATTGAAAATGCAGAAGCTATTAATTATATAGAAGATATAAATGAAGATGATATGAAAATCTTTTTAGAGGATAATGTGGATATAATTAAATATGTAGGAAGCAGAATTGACATAGAATGGGCGAAGGAAATTTTCAAAGATAAGTTAAAAAGTGAAAATATAGATAGAGAATATGTTTTGAAATTTATCAATTGTGATGTTCTAACTATAGACAAATTAAGTTTTATCCATGATTATGGCAGTGACAGGGTGAAAAGAATTTTTGTTGATTACAAGTTATCATATTAAGGAGAAATATAATATGAATTTTAATGATGCATTAAAATGTGTAGAATTGGTTATAGAAAGTGGTGCAGTTCCACTGCTTATAGGAGAAAGTGGTATAGGTAAGACTACTATTGTAAAGAATTTATGTAAAAGCAATAATTATTACAATATTAATATAGATGGAAATATGTTAAAAGAGGGTGAAATAGGCGGCCTTCCAACAGTGGAAGATTATTTAGTACATGTAAATGGAGAAGATACTAAACTTAAGAGAACTGTTTATGCTGTTCATGTAAAGCTTCAAGAAATAGAAAAAGTTTTAAGTAAAGATCCTGGCAGAACAATAGTATTATTTATAGATGAAATAAATCGTTGTGAGCACAGTGTACAACAGGAACTTATGAACATAATACTTAATAGAGAAATAAATGGTTTTAAAATACCTGATCAGGTAAAGGTCGTAGCTGCTATGAATCCTTCTAATAAATATAGAGAATATAATAACACTGATTATCAGGTAATAGATATGGATGCAGCCCAGGAAGATCGTTTTACATGGATAGAAGTAGAATCTGATACAAAAGCTTGGATTAGCTGGGGAATGGAAAATATAAATGGGATCAAAAATATACATGAAGATATACTTAATTTTATTTCTACTTTCCCTGAATATCTACATACTCCCAATTCAGTAGAAATGGTTAAAGCAACTCCAAGAAGTTGGGAAAGGGTATCAAATGTATACAACATATATTTGAATAAGGATGAAAAGATACCTAAAAATATTATTTATAGCGTGATAAAAGGTAATGTGGGAAGCAGTATAGCCCAAGAATTTATGAACTTTATAAATAGTAATAGAAGGCCGCTTATTACTGCTGAGCAAATATTTTTAGAAGGTACACTTAAGTCGGAAATTATAGAAGAAATAAAGAAAGAAAATCACTCAAGGTTATATTTAATAGCTAAAAATGTTCTTCAACATATAAAGAATAGTGATAATAAAATACAAGAAATAGATATATTTTCCAAATTGCTTCAGTACTATCCAGCAGATTTAAAATTAGCTATAATGAAAGAAATTAAAGAAAGCTATGAAGAAAGTATTTATCAAGACTTTTTAATGAATAAAAATTTTATTGAAGGTTTTTTTTCTATATATGGTGATTTTAAGGAGTAGGAGGATATGGAAGAAAATAATTTTGAAAGATTGAGAAAAAGATTATATGGGGAAGTGCAAATAGGAGAATATAATTCAGAAAATTTTAAGAAGGATTTTTTGAAATTAATAGAAATGTGCAATTTATCTCTTATGAAGGATGAAGATAATTTTTTTGGACTATTTCTTATTCAATGCAAACGGAAGATAGATTTTAAGCTTTCTACTGCTGTGGAAACAAAGTTATCTGGTGCTTATTTTTCCATGTATTTTAATCCAATTATGTTTTTAGAATGTACTTTAAAGGAAATGGAAGCTCTTATTAAACATGAGGTATATCATATCATGAGCAAGCACTATGAAAGAGCAAAAAATTTAAAATATAAATATAGTCAGCTTGCCATAAATCTTGCAATGGATATATCTATAAATCAGTACTTAATGTATTTACCTTCTTGGTCAGCAAAACTTGAAAATATAAGATTAGCTTATAATGTAGATCTTGAAGAAGAACAGACTATGGAGCAGTATGCAGCTAAAATACAAGGAGCTTTAGATAAGAAAATTAAAAAAGATAATAAATCTGAACAGGATTTTTCAAAGATGCATGAAATTTGGGAAGATATGAATGAAGATGTCAATATAGAACAAATGGATGAAGTAATAAAAAAAACAGCAGCTAATGCTTACAAAGGCAAAATACCTGAAAGTATAGATATTCTTATGAAATCACTTAATAATGTTCCAGAAATAAGCTGGAAGGATTATCTTAGAAGAAGTATTGGTGTAATTCCAGTAGGTCATAAAAAAACTGTAACAAGAAGAGATAGAAGACAGCCTGAAAGATTAGATTTAAGAGGAAAACTATCAAATAGGATAGTAAAAATTTTAATAGCCATTGATATTAGTGGAAGCATGTCTGATAAAGAAATAGAAAATTCAATGACAGAAATTTTTTCAATAGTTAAAAATTATCCTTTCGATATATCTATAATAGAATGTGATAGTGAAATAAGAAGAATATATAAAGTAAAGAGCATAAAAGATGTGAAAGAGAAGGTTAATACTAAAGGAGGAACTAAGTTTTCTCCGGTATTTCAATATATATATAATAAAAGACTTAAAGATTATGTTCTAATTTTTTTTACAGATGGGCTAGGTGAAAAAGAGCTTAAAATTTCTCCTTATAATTATAATACTATTTGGGTGCTAACAGGGAAGGAGCAAGAGCTTTCCCTTGAAAAACAAATAGGAGTAGTAGTTAAATTAAATAATTCAATAGATAAAAAAGAGGCGGCTAATGCATATGACCTTATTCGAGAGGCTATGAGAGATACAAGAAGTGAATGGGCTAAATAATAGCTTGTCTAATAAAAAAGTCCCCCAATTATATTAGAGGGGGACTTTTTATTGCTTAAATTATGCCTAACTTAAAGATAGATTAATCATTCTTTAATTCAGCCATACAATTTTTGCAAATATTTTTTCCTTTGTAATTTATAACATCTCTTGCATCTCCACAGAAAATACAAGCTGGTTGATACTTTTTAAGGATTATATGTTCACCTTCTACATATATCTCTAGAGCATCTTTTTCACCTATTTCTAATGTTCTTCTTAATTCTATTGGAATAACTACTCTACCTAATTCATCTACTTTTCTTACAACTCCTGTTGACTTCATCACAAGATCCTCCTTAAATAACAAAAATCGACTTATTAACTAATTAAATGATATCAAGCCTTAAGTATAAAGTCAAGTAATTTTTGATGAAAAATATAAATGTATAATAAATAATTTAGAATTTCTTTAGATTAATCGATAGTTTTCGACAAATGTATGACATATCATAGTAAATAAGTCGATAATATGAATAAAAATCTATTATTATTAATGTTATAATATATATGAAAGATTTTTATTAGTCGGAGGTATATAAATGAAGGTAATAGACTTTCACTGTGATACTATTTCAAGAATTATGGACAGCAGAGGAATGTCAGAACTAAAGTCAAATAATTTTAGCATAGATATTGAAAAATTAAAAAATGGAGATAATCTAGCTCAGTTTTTTGCTTTATTTTTAAATTTAAAGCACGTGAAAGACCCTTTAGAGTATTGTCTTAGTATGTTAGATAGGTTTTATATGGAGATGGAAAAAAACGAGGATTCAATAGCTCTTGTAAAATCTTATGATGAATTAATAAATAATAAGAAGAAAAATAAATTATCTGCATTTTTAACTATAGAGGAAGGCGGAGTTTTAAAAGGTGAACTTTATAACCTGAGAAATTTTTATAGGTTAGGGGTAAGGCTTATGACTTTGACTTGGAACTATCCCAATGAAATAGGATTTCCAAATTCTAAAAAAGAGTATATGGGAAAAGGATTAACAAATTTTGGTTATCAAGTCATAGAGGAAATGAATAGACTTAATATGATTATCGATGTATCACATCTTTCTGATAAAGGATTTTATGATGTATTGAAGTTATCTAAGAAACCTTTTATTGCATCTCATTCTAATTCAAGATTTATAACTGATCATCCAAGAAATTTAACAGATTCTATGATAAAAGAATTATCAAATATAGGTGGAATCATGGGCATAAATTTTTATAATAGATTTTTAGGAGAAAGTAGTATTAGTAAAATTGACGATATGCTCCTTCATATAAAACACATTTACAATATAGGGGGAATAGATGTAATAGCACTGGGCAGTGATTTTGATGGAATAGAATGTGAAGTTGAAATCAAAGATACATCAGAGATGTATAAACTTCAAGATGAGCTTAAAAAAAGTGGTTTTAGTGAAGATAATATAGAAAAGATATTTTATAAAAATGCTTTAAGAATTATAAAAGATATTTAGTCTGCAAAATAATCCTTCTGTTAATTTCAATAAATAATTTTTACAGGCAGTAATATTTTTATCAATGAATTTTAGTTAGTGGGAGTTTGTATCTCCACTAAGCTTAGATGAATTATATAGGAATGTGCAGATGTCATGGATAAATATAATAGTCAAAGTTTGCGGGTGATTTCATGAATTTTTCCATCAATTAAAGATTAATAGAAAACTAATTAGAAAAATTTATAAAAAGTACTTGATTAATAATAATTATTATTATATAATAGTAACTGTTGGCGATGAAATTGCCATTTGAACTTAATAAAAATTAAATAAAATATAAATAGAATTTTAGGAGGAATTTGTTATGAAAAAATTTGTTTGTTCAGTCTGTGGATACGTATTTGAAGGAGCTGAAGCTCCAGAAAAATGCCCTCAATGTGGTGCAGGAAGAGATAAATTTATAGAAAAAACTGATGATAAAGAAGAATGGGCAGATGAACATAAGATTGGAGTTGCAGCTGGCGTAGATGCAGAAGTAGTAGAAGGTTTAAGAGCTAATTTTACTGGTGAATGTACAGAAGTAGGTATGTACCTTGCTATGAGCCGTCAAGCTGATAGAGAAGGATATCCTGAAATAGCAGAAGCTTATAAGAGAATAGCTTTTGAAGAAGCAGAGCATGCATCTAAGTTTGCAGAACTTCTTGGAGAAGTTGTAGGAGCTGATACTAAAAAGAATCTTGAAGTTAGAGTAGAAGCAGAATATGGTGCTTGCAAAGGTAAAAAAGAATTAGCAACTTTAGCTAAGAAGCTTAATTATGATGCTATTCATGACACTGTACATGAAATGTGTAAGGATGAAGCTCGTCATGGAAAAGCTTTCAAAGGATTATTAAACAGATATTTTAAATAAAAATAAAAAATGGCTTTCTCAATTAAAGAGAAAGCCATTTTTTATTTCCAACTGTTTAAGGTATCTTTAAAGAAACAACTAAGATCTTTATACCGCTACTTTTTTAATATTTAATACGAACTATATAATTTAAGCTTGTATTAATATTCGTAAGTTGTATTGACTAGTTTACATTGCTCTGCTAATATGTTAAAGGGAGGGATATGATTTGAAAAATAATTATGACATTGTTATAGTAGGCGCTGGTCCTGCAGGGATTTTTACAGCAATTGAAATTACAAAAATCAAACCAGAATTAAGTGTTTTAATAATTGATAGAGGAAGAAGTATTGAAAAGAGAGTTTGTCCTGCAAGAAAGACTGGTAAATGTGTAAACTGTAATCCTTGTGGCATAACCTTTGGTTGGTCAGGGGCAGGTGCTTTTTCAGATGGTAAACTATCCTTAAGCCCAGAAGTTGGTGGAAGAATTTTAGACTATTACTCAGAAGAAGAAGCTCAAAAATTAATAAATTATTGTGATGATATATATCTAAAATTTGGTGCCAGTAAGACTGTTTACGGATTAAATAATGAGAGAGTAGACGAGATAAAATATGAAGCTAGTAAACACAATATTCGCCTTATTGAATGTCCTGTAAGACATTTAGGTACTGAACTAGCATATGAAGTTTTGAAAAAAATGTACCTGCACCTTATAGAGAATACTAATACTGAATTTGAAGAGCTTACAGAAGCTACAGATATAATAGTTGAAAATGGTAAGGTTAAGGGAATAAATATAAAAAATAAAGCTGGAGAATCTAGAATTGAAACTGAAAACTTAGTTGTTGCACCTGGTAGGGGTGGCGCTGAGTGGCTTACAAAGGAAGCAAAAAATCATAATATAAAGACTACTAATAACGCTGTTGATATTGGAGTAAGAGTTGAAGTACCAAACTCAATTATGGATCACTTAACTAAAGATTTATATGAAGCAAAACTTGTTTATTATTCCGATACTTTTGGTAATAAAGTTAGAACTTTTTGTATGAATCCTGGTGGAGTAGTATCTGAGGAACACTATGATGAAGGTATGGCAGTAGTTAATGGACATAGCTATGGAGAAAAAGAGTTGAGAACTAATAATACTAATTTTGCTATGCTTGTATCAACTACTTTTACGGAACCATTTAATCAGCCGATAGACTATGGTCAATATATTGCAAAGCTTGGTAATATGCTGACTGGTGGAGGAATAATGGTTCAAAGACTTGGTGATTTGTTAATGGGAAGAAGAACAAGTGAATCAAGACTTAAAAAATCAACAACTATGCCAACTATGAAATCAGCAGTACCTGGTGATTTAAGTTTTGTGCTTCCACAAAGGCACTTAACTTCAATAGTAGAAGCTTTAAAAGCTTTTGATAAAATTGCACCGGGCTTATATAGTAAAAATACTCTTTTATATGGAGTTGAAGTAAAATTTTATTCAAGCAAGTTTGAAACAAATGATAAATTTGAGACACAAATAAAAAATTTATACACTATAGGTGATGGAGCTGGAATTACAAGAGGACTTATGCAAGCATCCGTTACAGGAGTTATAGTTGCTAGAAATATAGCAAAACATAGTTAAATATTTAACCCAAGGGGAAAGTGAGGAATTATTATGTCAGCATTTATTGTTTTAGGAGCTCAATGGGGGGACGAAGGTAAAGGCAAGATGACAGACTATCTTGCAGAGGAAGCAGATGTAGTTGTTAGATTTCAAGGTGGAAATAATGCAGGTCATACTGTTGAAGTAGGAGATAAGCAGTATAAACTTCATCTTATACCATCAGGTATATTATATGAAGATAAGCTTAATGTTATTGGTAATGGTGTAGTTTTAGATCCTAAGGCTATGTTTGAAGAAATAGAATATCTTGAGAGTCTAGGAGTTAAGGTTACCCCTGAAAAATTATTGATTAGTGATAGAGCACAGCTTATAATGCCTTATCACAGAGCTTTAGATGGTGTTAAAGAAAAAGTAAGGGGTAAAAATGATATAGGTACTACAGGAAAGGGTATAGGCCCTTGTTATACAGATAAAGCTGAGAGATGTGGAATAAGAGTATGTGATTTAATGCACAAAGAAGTTTTTAAAGAAAAACTTAAAGAAAATATATCTAGCAAAAATGAAGTTTTATCCAAAATATATAATACGGATACATTTGATTTTGATGCTATGTATGAGGAATACATAAATTATGCAGAGAGAATGAAAGCCTTTGTAGCTGATGCCTCTGTAAGAGTGTACAATGAAATAAAACAAGGCAAAAAAGTGCTTTTTGAAGGAGCTCAGGGAAATCTATTGGATATAGACTATGGAACATATCCCTTTGTTACATCTTCTAGCACAATTGCGGGGGGAGTATGTACTGGAGCAGGCATAGGCCCTACTATGATTAATAGTGCTATAGGAATCGCTAAGGCATATACAACAAGAGTAGGAAAAGGTCCTTTTCCTACAGAGCTTTTTGACTCTATGGGTGAGCATATAAGAGATAAAGGTCATGAATATGGTGTAACTACGGGTAGAGCTAGAAGATGCGGATGGCTTGATACTGTAATTTTAAAATCAGCAGCAAGAGTTTCAGGGCTTACAAGCTTTGCTGTAACTAAGATAGATACTTTAGCCGGAATAGATAAAATAAAAGTATGTGTTGGATATGAAATCAATGGTAAGATTATAGATTATGTACCAGCGAGCCTTGAAGATCTAGCCATTTGTAAACCTATATATGAAGAATTTGACGGTTGGGATGATAGCATAGAAACTGCAAGAACTTACGATGAGATTCCAGCTAATGCTAAAATTTACCTAAAAAGAATAGAAGAACTAACAGATACAAAAGTTTCTATAGTTTCAGTGGGACCAAGAAGAGATCAAACTATTGTAGTTAGTGAAATATAATTGTATAATATTTATATTATTATAATTTAAACTAATAAAAATATACTTTATTAGTATACTAAATGTGTTATAATAAGAATACTAAGTATATATGAGAAGAGAGGTATGTATTATGGAAATTAATAAAGATACAACTATAGGAGAAGTAGTAAGAACTTATCCTGAGAAGGCACAAGTATTAATGAGTTTTGGTATGGGATGTATAGGATGTCCATCATCTCAAGGAGAAACATTAGAACAAGCTGCATTAGTTCATGCGTTAGATTTAAATGATTTATTATTAGCATTGAACAAATAAATTTATAAACATAAATTTTAGATGATATAGGCGCTGAATTTATCTTAAATTCAGTGCTTATTTTTAATTATTTTTAGATTTAATGCATTTTTTAGAATAATTATTCAGTATAATAGTTTTAGTCTATATATTCTATGTTGATTTAGACTTATAATATAGGTATAAAGTGTTACAACAATCTTTAATTTACTTTAATATAAATTATCTGCAGCATTTTCAATTTATTTTGTGGGGGGTAAATAATGTGAAAAATATAGTTTATGAAGAATCTTATAAAGTTCGTCATTATGAAGCAGATAGAAATGGAAGGGTTTTTATTGCAACTTTTGTAAATTATTTTGAGGATTTATCACTAAATCATTCCGAAAGCTTAGATATGGGGATAGAATATCTTTTGGAAAACAATATAGCTTGGGTTGTGTATAAATGGGATATAAATATAAATAAATATGCCAGGCTTGGTGAAGAATTAAGGGTACGAACTTGGGCACATTCAGTGAGAAGGTTTTATGCTTATAGAAAATTTGAAATTATAAATTCTTTAGGAGAAACAATAGTTACAGCTAATTCCTTATGGTTTATGATAAATATGAAGAGAAGAAGGCCTTGTAAAATACAAGGGGAAATAATAGAAAAATTTGGACTTACTGAAAAAGATAATACTCCAATTGAGTTTGAAAAGCTAAGAAAACCTAGTAATATTACTGCGGAGAAAACCTTTTTTGTCAGATATAGTGATATAGATACAAATAAACACGTAAATAACGTTAAGTATGTATCCTGGGCATTGGAAACAATACCAAAAGAAATAATTAATAACTATAAGCTGAAACAATTAAGGATAGACTATGATAAAGAGACTGCTTATGGAGAGGCTGTTAAAGTTTTGGGAGAAACTATAGAGATTGATAATGGATATATAGTCTACAATTCACTTTTAAATTCTAATGGTGAAAGATTAAATTTGGTAAAAACTGTATGGGGTAAGTAGGAATATAAATTATAATCAGGAATGGCACAAAAAATTTTTGATTTTTTATTTGGAAAATAATATAAAAATTTTAAAATATAAGCATATATACTGTAATAAGTTATCTCATTTATAAAATAGTATTTTAAAATATAAGATTAAAAAGATGTGTGTTTTAAAACAATATTTAATTATGAAATTAGATATCTATATTTAAATATTATTAATTAAGTATCATAAATTGGAGGTATAATTTTAATTATAACCTATATAATGCAATATTTATTGCACAAATTATATATTAAGAGTTGTAGATTTGAAATAACAAAGGGAGAGAAAGTATTTTGAAACATGATATTATTATAGTTGGTGGTGGTGCTTCAGGAATTATGGCAGCAATTACTGCTAAAGATCTAGGAAAAGATGTGGCGATTTTAGAAGGAAATGATAGAATAGGAAAAAAGCTGCTGACTACGGGAAATGGAAGATGTAACATAACTAACACGTGTGTTGATTATTCAAGATATCATAGCAATAATGATGGCTTTTTTAACTTTTCTCTAAATAATTTTAATTGCAGGGATTCAGAATTGTTTTTTAATTCCATAGGATTGCCACTTACGGTCTTAGAGGAGGGTAAAATGTATCCTATGTCTCTGCAGGCATCTTCAGTTTTAGATGTAATTAGACTGGCACTAGAAGAAAGAGGTATACCTGTATATTTAAATAACAAGGTTAAAGATATTAAAATAAAGAACTCAGAATTTCATATTTTTACAGATGATGGAGAAGAGAGTTTTCAGTGTAATAAACTAATACTGGCTACTGGTGGAAAGGCTGCACCTAAAACAGGATCGGACGGCATTGGTTATTTTATTGCAAAATCTTTTGGACATAAGATAATTAATCCTATTCCAGCCCTAGTACAATTAAAGCTTAAATATAAAAATCTAAAGGCATTGTCTGGAATTAAATTTAATGGATATTGTGAGGTATTAGTAAAGGGAGAAGTAAAAAGAAGAGAATTTGGAGAAATTCTCTTTACTGATTATGGTATATCAGGACCACCTATATTGCAGCTTAGTGGTATTGCAGCAAAAGCTCTTGAGCAGGGAAGCAATGCAGATATAAGAATTGACATGATGCCTCAATATAAAATGAATGAACTCATAGATTTTTTAGAAAATCATTGGGGAATGTTTAGCCATAGAACTGTGTTTAATTCACTTATAGGAATTATTAATAAGAAAATGATTCCTATAATTTTAAGGGAAGCTCAATTAGATAATATGCATAAGCCTTGTTTAGAATTAAGTTGGAAAGAAAAGAAAAATATTTACAATTTATTAAAGAACTGGATTTTTCAGGTTGTAGATACAAATTCTTTTTCCAATGCTCAAGTTACTGCTGGAGGGATTGATACTAAATATGTTGAAGCAGAGACCATGGAATCAAAAATTATAGATAATTTATATTTTTGCGGAGAAATATTAGACGTGGATGGTGACTGCGGAGGCTTTAATCTTCAGTGGGCTTGGAGTTCGGCATATATTGCAGGAAAGAACGCAGCAGATACTTAACTTTAATTTATTTATCCAATGACTAGCCGCTGTAATACTCTATCTAATAAAGCTGGAGATAACAGTGGCACATCCTTGGATATTTCATCTAAACTCAGTGGAAATGCAAACTGCCACTAAGTAAGATTTACTGATAATTTGAAGATGTGCAGATTGTATATTACCAATTGTAGTCACATAAATATCATTAGGATATTTATGTTTGTTTAGCTTATAATAATATTGAATAAATAAGTTATAATGTGGATCATAATAACTATAGTTTTTTACAAAATAGTGTGGTTACAATTATATATTAGAAAGGTTGATATGTATGAAAGCTGAGGAATTAATGAACTATAAGAATTGGGTTGTAGTAGGCGATGTCTCAAATAGCACCAAGTATGCTTATAAAATATTACAGGAATTAAAACAGAAGGGATACAATGCATCTGGCGTTAATCCTAGAGAAAAATCAGAAGATATATATAGAAATCTAAAAGATGTCAATTATAGAATAGATGTTGTAGATTTATGCATAAATCCTGTAATGGGCATTGGAATACTGAAAGAAGTAAGTGATTTAAACATAGATAAAGTACTCATCCAGCCAGGTGCAGGAAGTAATGAAATATTAGATTATTGTAGAAAAAATAGTATTACAGCAGTAGAAGGCTGTGCATTAGTAGAGCTTTCACATAAATCTAATAATTAGCTTATACTAATATATTTCAAGATAAGATATAGAAGAAGGAGTAGGAGTACATCAAAGATAAGATAAATTCAAGAATATAAGAAATATGGAATATAATGCCTTGTCAAAATTGGAAGTTACTTATTTCTTTGTGCAATAAATTACATTTTATCTTTATTATTTTAAGAAATATTAAAAAATACGAAAATTTATGTTGACATTAAACGGTTTTTTTTGTATCATATTTATTGTTAGGTCGCGAGATGCGGTAATAAATTTAATAAGGCCCCTTGGTCAAGCGGTTAAGACACCACCCTTTCACGGTGGT
>NZ_JBDNRK010000048.1:0-33244 GCF_047718555.1 Clostridium sp.
AAATTCAGATGGGGTAAAAGAATCCCCACCTGAATTAAGAACTTGCTTCAAAACTTAGACTAATCATTATACTGCAAAGCAGCTCTTCCCTCGTCTCCGCTGCTTATACGTATAACATTTTGTACATCATAGACAAATATTTTTCCATCGCCTATTTTTCCTGTGTGAAGTACTTTCTTTGCTGTTTCAACTACAGATTCCACAGGTACGTCACATACTACTATCTCTACTTTTATTTTTGGCAGTAGGTTTATATCTACTGTGGTTCCTCTGTAATATTCCTTATGCCCTTTTTGCATTCCACAACCTAAAACGTTTGAAACTGTCATTCCTGTAATTCCAATTCCATCTAAGGCATTTTTTAATTCCTCAAACTTTCCAGGAGCAGTTATAATATCTATTTTTGTAAGTTTTTCGCTCATGATAATACCCCCTTCTTATATATTATATTCGCAATAAAATATTTGTTCGTAAATTAATTATTTACTCCACCATAAGCTTCTTCACCATGAAGAGTAACATCTAATCCTGTCTGTTCTTCTTCTTCACTTACTCTGATTCCCATAATCTTATCAATTACTTTTAATATGATGAAGGTTACTACTGCTGAATACACAACTGTTGCTATAATTGCTACCAGTTGAGCACCTAATAATTTAATGTTTCCATAATATAGTCCATTTGCACCTGCTGAGTTTATTGCTGTTGATGCAAATATTCCTGTAGCGATTCCTCCCCAAATTCCGCCTATTCCATGACATCCAAAAGCATCTAATGCATCATCATAACCGAATTTTGCTTTCATAAAGGTTACTGCATAGAAACAAATACATCCTCCAACTAAACCAATTACTAATGAAGCCATTGGTGTTACAAAACCTGAACCTGGTGTTATTGCTACCAATCCTGCTACTAGTCCACTAGCAACTCCTAATGATGTTACTTTCTTTCTATGAATATATTCACATGCACTCCATGCTATTGCTGAAGCTGCTGCTGCTGTATTTGTTGTTAAAAATGCACTTCCTGCTAGATTGTTTATTCCTAAAGCACTTCCTGCATTAAATCCAAACCATCCAAACCACAATAGAGCTGCTCCTAATACTGTCATTGGAAGATTATGTGGTATTGATACTTTCTTTCTTTTTCCAAGTACTATTGCTGCTACAAGTCCTGATACTCCAGAACTTATGTGAACTACGTTTCCTCCTGCAAAGTCTAAGGCTCCTATAGTTCTTATCCAGCCTCCTACGCCCCATACCCAGTGAGCAATTGGGTCATAAACTAATGTAGTCCATAATAGCACAAATAATGCAAAGGCTAAGAATTTCATTCTTTCAGCAATTGCTCCTGAAATCAATGCTGGTGTTATTATTGCGAACATTAACTGGAATAGCATAAATACCTGCTGTGGTATTGTAGCCGCGTAATCTGCATTTGGTGCAAAGCCTACTCCACTTAATCCAAAGAAGTTAAAACCACCTATTAATCCTTTTATATCAGTTCCAAAAGCTAAAGTATAACCTATAAATATCCATTGAATTGATACAATTGCCAATGCTGCATAACTGTACATTGTAGTACTTAATACATTTTTTCTTCTTACCATTCCTCCATAGAATAATGCCAGTCCTGGAGTCATTAACATAACTAATGCTGCTGCAATAATTACAAATGCGGTATCTCCTGAATTTACTCCATTCATTTAAAAGCCCCCCTTAAAATAATTTAATAAAATATAAATAAAATATTACTACTATGACATTTAAAATATTACTGAGTTTTAAAATAAATGTCAATATATTTTTATCAATTTATCAAAAAAACATTACTGGAAATATTAATCTTTTATTTTTTCACTAGAAAAAAATGCTTGTTAGGATAAATATTAAAATAAAATTCAACAAATAATTAGACAAATTACTCATAAGACTTAATTTTCTTTACGAATAATTTAATTTAAAAGTGATTAACCTTTTTCCAGTTTATGCATAATATATTACTGTAGTAAATTTTATGGAGGTATATCGTGAATAATAATAACGATAATAACAAACAAAAAGTAAATAATTACTATGATACAGAAAATGTAAATTATGACTACAATACTTATCCATCACCGTACTATTCTTATTACCCTGAATACAATGATTATAGAGCTTACAATGAACCTGTATTTGATGATTATGAAAATCCTGAAGAATATGGATATCTTAATATTGATGATGATTATCAGTACAGACAGGGTGAATTTGGGAGACCTAGACCTAGACGTAGAAGACGCAGAAGACGTAGACGTAGATCCCAATTCCCTTTTATTATTTTCCCATTCTTTTTCCCATTTGGCGGGTTCGATGATGACTGGGAAGACTATTAAAAAAATATTTTTTCTTTGAAAATAGAGAGCTATTTAGTTATTTTTACTTAACTGAATAGCTCTCCATTTTATTCAAAAAAATCTTATTGCCTTATCAGTTTTTAATTATGTTTTGACAACACTTTATTATAAATATCTTCTATTAAATTTAATCCTCCTGTATATCCCACATAATTGCGTTGAAGTATAGTTCTGTCCACTATAGGCAATCCAACACTTACATTGGTAGCCCCAAGCTGTGATGCGATATCTACATCCCAGGAACTTCCTAGAATTAATGGACTTCTATTAATCTGGAACTTAGATAATTCTGTATTAATTATTCCTCCATCTTGAGAAAAAGTTATATCAGAAGATATATTAGGTGCAATATTTTTAAAATATCCTGTAATTTCATCTCTAAATACCTCTGGAACATCTTCAGTTATAAACTGATGTTCAGGTAAGAGTCCCAAATCATTTATTAAAAATTTAGTCATGGCAAGAGTATAGGCTGAATCATTTATAGTAAAAAATCTTTTAGGTAAATTAAATCTGAATTCTACTAGAAAATCTGCTAATCTAGTTAGATAGTGATAATATTCATTTTCTTCCTTTTTTATCACTTCATTAACCACTTTTTTATCTATTCCTGCATAATCAGCCACTGCATTTAAAAA
Source organism: Clostridium sp. (assembly GCF_047718555.1). GTDB lineage: Bacteria > Bacillota > Clostridia > Clostridiales > Clostridiaceae > Clostridium_I. The sequence goes on from NZ_JBDNRK010000048.1 coordinate 3,037, forward strand.
TTTTGAGGTTTCAACTGCTCCAATAGGAAGCACAGGATAGTGTAAATAGGGTGTTTTAAACTTTTTCTCCAAAAGCTTTGCAGTCTTTATACCTATCCAGGGAGAAATTACAATATTAAACTCAGCCTTTGGTATGAGGTCTATAGCTTCAATACCTCCAGCATTATAACCAAATAATATGTTGGCCTTAAGACCTATACTTTCAATTAATCTTTTTATTTCTTTTAGATCTCCTTCCCAAAAGGGATCATGAATGGGAACTGATGCAAAAACATTTACAAGGCCAGGTATTTTTTCTTCATCAGCTTTCAAATATTGATTTATTATAGCTTCAAGAACAAGTTCATGCCCCTTATAGGCGTCACCTTTAAATCCTGCTGTTTCTGCGTGTACTATAGGTATACCTTCTTTTTGGAAATTTCTAACTACATCTCCTACATCATCCCCTATTATATCAGAGGTGCATCCAGTAAGAACTACAAACAAATCACCATCCATTATTTTCAAAGTGCTCTCTATAAGCTTTTTAAGTTTACTTTCTGCTCCAAACACTACATCTTTTTCTAACATATTGCTGCATGGAATAGCATCTCCTCCTGCATATCTTGTACCCTGGTAACCTCCACAGGTAGACATTGCTGCTGATAACTTTGCACTGCACCCTGGTCCCGCATGCAAAATAGGTATAGCCCTGTCTATGGCTACAACTGTTTGCTGTGCACCAAGGGCACAAAAATGTCTTGGTTCCTGAAGTAATTCACTCATTTTTTTCTTCCCTCCATAAATTTAAATGTCTCTTGATCTAACCACCAATCAGTGTATGGAAGTTTATTATGAGAAGCTATACCCTTAACAAAAGATGTATTACTAATTGTATCTAAGATTAACTCTCCATAATTTATCAAACCCTGATATCCAACGCCGTAATGCTCATCTAAGGATAAAAATGATGGTATGCCTAATTTTGTAGCCCATATTGTACCAGTGTGTCTGCCTATGTATATATCTGGCTTATATTTATACAGCATACTTACCAATTCATAGGACTGCTTATTACAAACGGAAAGCTTAAAATTTCCATAATGTTCTACATCATTTCTAAGAGTATCGGACCTTTTATCAGAATTATCAAATATTGGATCATGATGCCATGTAGAAACCCCTACAAGATCCATACCAAGTTCTTTCACGATGGCCACTATGCTATGAGCATAAGCGGAACCCGCACCTATAAAAACTTTTTTTCCTGATAGTTTTTTTCTAAGTTCAGCTATTTGGAAGGCTGTCCTGTTTTTTTCTTCTTCTATGAGTTCTTCAACCTCATTCTCTTTATGAACTATTTTACCTAGTTCTCTAATCCATGCATTAAACCCAGATGCTCCATAAGGTCCTGGGGCTTTAACTTCAGGTACTCCAAAATATTTTTCCAATCCTGCTGCCAAATAAGTTCCTAAAGTAGAACAAATCTGAAGCGTAGCAGCTGCTTCTGAAATATGGCTAAGCTGCTCTATAGTAGTAAAAGGCACAATGTAGTTAACTTTAAGCCCAATTTTCCCAAGAAGTGGCGAAAATACATCTGTACCATGAAAATTAATTATATTTACTACATCTGACTTTTTTTCTCTTGCAGGTTTGACTATTTTTCTCAAAATTCCATGATAGGAAGCATCAAATCCCGTAGCCCAGATTCTTGAGCGAAAGCCTTCACAATATATAGGAACTACAGGTAGTCCAATTTCCTTTTCAATTTTATCTGTTACACTTTCAATGTCATCTCCAATTATTGCAGAAGCACAGGTAGTTGTTACAAATATAGCTTTGGGATTAAATCTATTTTTGGCTTCCCTTATAGCATTTTCAAGCTTTTTTAAACCTCCATATATAGTATCTTTTTCAGTTAAATTTGTATTTATATACTGCACATTGCATACTTGTATATTTCTTGCCTTTCTTCCCGATCTATTTACCAGATTACGCCTTGGAATATCACCACTGCAACCTGCTGGACCGTGTTCCACAATTGCCGCATCTTGAATACAAGATAATTGATTCATAACCTGATCAGCACTGCAAGTTGTACATTGAGTAAAAGATCTGTCACGATTACATAAAGTTTTATTATCGTAACTCTTACATAAATCAGAAGCAGTACCTTCATAACCATTAATTGAATTAAGCCTTTTCTCTCTTATTTCAACTGAAGATTTTTCTATATTGACCCCCATATTTTTCCCTCCCATTAACATGTTATCAATGAATCTTACTCAGTGAGAGTTTGTATTCCAACTGAGTTTAGATGAATTATTAATACTTATACTTTTCATTCAACTCAAAGAAATTATATAGTATTTAATTTAAACTTGTATTTTTCACAAAAAAAGACCATGTTTCACTCTATTCATTAATAGCAGCAAACATGGTCTCCAGTTTTTCTGGTTAACCGTTTTTAAGTTGTATGCAAAATATCTGCAGTAATACTAAAATTATTATAATTTTAGTATTATAATTTGTCAAATTATATTATACTAACTCTCAAAAATATATAACTAGATTCACTTGAAAAAAAATTTTTTATATAATTTCACAGATCATCAAATAAAAGTTTTCTTTATATATCAAAATTTACTACATTAATCGCTTTATTATCAATAAAAGACTCTATATTTTCACCTAAAAGGTCAATAAGTCTTTGCCTTGATTCAATACATTTACAGCCTATATGTGGAGTTAAAATAACATTATCCATAGAAAAAAGTGGATTATCAAAAGCTGGTGGTTCAGGATATTGAACATCCAGAGCAGCCCCTGCAATTTCGTTATTTTTTAAAGCTTCAATTAGATCTGTTTCCTTTATCATAGCTCCTCTTGCTGTATTTATAATAAATGCAGAAGACTTCATAAGTTTTAGCTTACTACTATCTATAAGGTATTTTGTATCTTCAGTAAGTGCACAATGAAGCGTTACAAAATCGCTTTTTTCAAGCAATTCATCTAAAGAAACAAACTCTACATTATCAATAGCTTTTACACTCCTATTGTGTACTAGTACCTTCATTCCTAAACTTAGTGCAGTTTTTATTACACGTTGTCCTATGGCTCCAGCTCCAACTACACCTAATATTTTATCTTTTATTTCAAAATGCGGCACTTGTAAATCTTTACTAAAATTATCGAAATTGTTTTGTTTAAGCATAACCTGCTGCTTTGAAAGTGATGAACTTAAATTTAATATAAAAGCTATAACAAGTTGTGCTACAGCATCAGTACTATAACCTGGAACATTACATACAGTGATATTTTTATCTCTAGCAGCTTTTATATCTATGTTATTATAGCCTGTACCAGCTTCACAGATAAGTTCTACAGAAGATGGAAATTTAGCTATCAGTTCTCCACTAAGAGGAAGTTCTTTAGTTACCACTATATTTTGTCCTTTAACTCTTTCTAAAATTTCACTTTCAGCACTAGTATCATATTGAGTAACTTTAGTAAAATTATTAAATTTGGAAAAATCAATATTGCTATCAAAATTTAATTTTTTAGAATTCAAAAATACTGTACTCTTCATTTTTACACTCCTAACATAGTAAAATATTTTAATTCAAGTATATCCCTCATATAAACAGCTGTCAAAATTTTTATATCTATGTTAAGAAAGGTTTACTTATCTATCAATGAATTTTATTTCACTTTTAATACTCCATATTAAAAGTGAAACATAGGCAAGCTCTAAAGACTATTTACACTAAGCTAATATGCTATTTTTTCTTTCAATTTAAAGATTTCTTCTACAGCTTTCTTATAGCCACCTGTCTGTTTGAAAGAGTTACTTATCTTTTTAATATTCTCAAGATAGCTTGGATCTGTTAAAACCTTTTCAACAGAATTTTTTAGAATTTCTGGTGTAAGTTTATCTTTATCTAACGAAATAGTTGCTCCAAGCTCCGATGCCCTTCCTGCCATATATGGTTGATCTGCACCTATAGGTATTGACACAAAAGGTATGTTATTATATATCAAATCATTTGTACTATTCATTCCTGCATGAGTTATAGCAACATCAGTATATTTTAAAATTTCTGATTGAGGAACATAATTTCTAATAATAAAATTATCAGGTATAATTCATACACTGAAATTAATATCTAATATTGACATTTATAGTTAGAGGTGGTAAACTAAAGTAAATTAAGTAAACATATATGTTTACTTGTAATATTGCTGACTGTGCAAACAGAGGCTTTAAATAAAATACATCATTTTATTCAACAGTATATTTATTATAGTGTTAAGTGAAATATGTGTTTAATTTAAGGCCTCTTATTTTTATCCGATGACTACCCACTCTAATACTTCCATCTTCTTCAAGTGGGAGTAAAGAGTGGCTACGTCCCTGGATAACGACTTCTAAGCATCAGATGGAATAAAAACTCCACCTGATGCCAAGAATTCTGTTTATTAAATATTTAATAAATTATATATACATTTTCGCTGAATGGAGATGAACTATGAAAAGAATTATGAACCATATTATTAATAAAATTTTCTGTTTATGGGATATTTGCATATACCTATATAAAAAATTTGAAAGGAAGAGATCAATATGATAAAAATATCTAATGTCAGTAAAGAATATAACACTCCTTATGGGAAAATAACTGCATTAAAAGATATTAATCTTACAATTGAAAAAGGGGATATTTTTGGAATAATTGGTTTCAGTGGTGCAGGTAAATCCACTTTGATAAGATGTATAAACCGTCTTGAGGAACCGGATTCAGGCAATATAACAATAGACAATTTGGACATAACCACTTTAGACAAAAAAGAACTTAATAAATCTAGAAAAAAGATAGGTATGATATTTCAGCAGTTTAACCTTTTAGATTCAAGAACAGTCTTTGAAAACATTGCATTTCCACTTCAAATTGATAAAGTTCCAAAGAAAAAAATTAAAGAAAGAGTGGAAGAAATTTTAGAACTAGTAGATCTTTCAGATAAAAGAAATGCATACCCTTCTCAATTAAGTGGAGGTCAAAAACAAAGAGTAGGTATAGCAAGAGCTCTTGCAAATAAGCCTGACATTTTACTTAGTGATGAGGCAACCTCTGCACTAGATCCGCTGACTACTTTCTCCATACTTGAACTCCTAAAAGACATAAATAAAAAACTTAATATAACTATCATCCTTATAACACATGAATTAGAAGTTATCAAGTATATATGTAAGAACACAGCTGTCATTGAACAGGGTAAAATAACAGAAAGCGGTAAAACAGAGGAATTGTTTATAAATCCAAAGAGTGATACTCTTAAAAAGTTTTTAGAAATACTATCAAATTTTCAAGGAAAGGATTCTATTAATATAGGTGAAGTAATATGAGTGATGATTTAATAGAAATATTATTGGAAGGACTAGGTCAGACCTTATATATGGTTATAGCAACAACTATTATAGCTAATCTCGTAGGCTTCGTACTTGGAATTATTATGGTAATAACAGATAAAAGTGGTATTTGGCCGCATTTAAAATTAAATAAAGTTCTAGGAACAATAATTAATGCCATACGCTCAGTGCCTGAAATAATACTTATTGTAATATTGATACCATTAACAAGGTTAATAGTAGGTACATCTTTAGGAACCACTGCCACAATAGTACCTCTTTCCATAGGCATGGCACCATATCTTGCAAGAATTTATGAAAATTCTCTTAGAACTGTTGAAAGGGGAAAGATTGAAGCAGCTCTTTCTATGGGTGCAAATCAGTTTCAAATAATATCTAAGGTGATTGTACCAGAAGCACTGCCCTCATTAATAAGAGGATTTACTCTAGGTCTCATTTCAATAATTGGAGCAACAGCAGTAGCAGGTGCAACAGGAGCAGGTGGCCTTGGTGACCTAGCCATTAGATTTGGTTATCAGAGATATAGAACTGATGTATTATTTAGTACCGTTGTTATAATAGTTCTATTGGTGCAAGGAGTTCAGTTTTTAGGAGATTTTTCAGCAAGGCAGGTTAATAAAAAAAGATATAAATTTGAATAACAAAAATTTAAGGGGGTAATTTTCATGAAATTAAAAAAAATACTATTTGCATCAATTATGTCAGGAGTACTATTACTAGGAGGTTGCGGCGTTAAAAGTGCTGATAAAACATCAACCTCTTCAAAGGAAGTAACAATAAAAATAATGGCCAGCGCCACACCACATACAGAAATCCTTGAACATATTAAACCTGTTTTGAAAAAGGAGGGTATAAATCTTCAAATTATATCCAGTGACGAACAAGCTAATGAATCTGTGAGAGATAAAATAGTAGATGCCAATTATGATCAGCATTTACCTTATCTACAATCCGTTGCTAAAGAAATACACTTTGACTATTCAGTATTGTGCGCTGTTCACGTAGAGCCAATAGGATTTTATTCGAAGAAAATAAAGTCAATAGACGAACTTAAAAATGGCGCAAAAATCTTAATTACTAACGATCCTTCAAATGAATACCGTATGCTGGTACTGCTTCAAAGTAAAGGACTTATAAAATTAAAAGATGGTCTTAACGATTTTAAAGCTACCCCAAAAGACATTGTTGACAATCCTAAAAACTTAAAATTTATTGAAGTAGACTCAGGATTACTTACAAGAAATCTTCCAGAAGTTGATGGAGCTATAATCAACACAAATAGAATATTAGAAGCTGGTATAGATCCTAAGACAGCTCTATTCAGAGAAGATGCTAAATCACCCTATGCTAATTTAGTTGTTGTAAGAAAAGGTGATGAGAAGAGACCTGAACTTCAAAAGCTTAAAGCGGCATTACTTACAGATGATGTAAGAAAGTTCATAAATGATAAATACGGTGTAGCTGTAGTGCCAGTTTTTTAAAAATTAAATAAAACTTATATGTACTTTACATCATAAAAAGTATGCAAATAGAAATTCTCAATGGATTAAACTCCTATTGAGAATTTTTTATATATACATATTGTAAATACAATAAAAAGATTCATCATTAACTCCTTCTTTGATACAAAAATTTTATGAAAAGTAGATTTACTCATATTTTCTACCACCAATTCAAATAATATATTATAATATAGCTAATTTTTACGTATCGTATACTAATACTTAAATATGATATCAATACTTTAAAGTAAATTTACTCTTTATAAAAGAATTGAGATTTTGTGTTACGCAACATTTATTTAAATAGCCATAACTTAAATTATATAATACTATTAAATAAAGCTAAAGTTTTAAAATATATTGTAGAAAGGAAGATGTTAAAATGAAGAAGTACTTTATACTTGTAGGTTCTCCTCCTGGTTGTGGCAAAACCTATATATCTATGGAATTAGCAAAGTTAATAAATAATCCTGTATATTTAGATAAAGATTCAATAATACCTCTATCTAAAATGGTTTTTAAAGCAGGAAATGAACCTTATAACAGGGATTCAAAATTTTTTCAGGAATATCTGCGAGATGCTGAATATGAAGCTATATTGCAAGTTGCCTTTGAAAGTTTACTTTTTAATCAACATGTAATACTCAATGCGCCATTTTCAAAGGAACTTAGAAATAAACAGTATATCAGTGATTTAAAAGAAAAACTTAAAGCCTATGATGCGGAACTTGTCCTTGTTTGGGTTGACTGTGATCCTGAGATTTCTCATAAACGAATGATAGAAAGAAATTCAGATAGAGATACATGGAAACTTGCTAATTGGAATGAATATGTAAAGACCAAAGATTTCTCATTACCAAATTTAGAAGGATTACATGTGGTTAATAATTCCACCTCTGAAAGTTTTAAACCTGACCTAGAAGAAATACTAAAACTATTATAGATAATCTTTCATCCAAACTTATTTTATCCGATGACTAGTCACTGTAACACTCCACCTTCTAGAGCTGGAGATAACAGCGACACGTCCCTGGATAATTCATCTAAACTTGGCGGGAGTACACCAAACTCCCACCAAGTAAGATTCATTGATAGATAAATGTCATTTAAAATATCCTCAAAACTAATATGATAAAAATTTTTTCAAACAACACCTACAATTATATCTAAAATAATGAATAAAATTCTTTCATCAGGTGGATTTTTTATGACTTCTTATGCTTACTAACAGATTTCTAAGTATCTATTACTTAGAAATCCCTATCCTTTAGAAAAAATCTTTATTAATGTACTCAGCTACTCTTTACTACAACTTTAAATAAAAGTAATTTACTTAGTATCAAGAGAATATTGAATCAGAAAATCATTTGATAAAGTATGGAATTCCTACTGCAATGGCAAATAAAATCAATACAATGCCTATGTTCTTTAATTTATTTTTTTGTTTTTTCTTTCCCAATATAAAAATAACAATTCCTAAAATTAACAATATAATTATTGAAATACGCTCCATGGAATAATCCTCCTTAATGATACATTTTAAAATATTGTAAATGTTTAATTACACAAATAATACAATAAATTTTACTATTATTCAATTTTTATTATCAATGAGTCTTACTTAGATCAATTATTAGCTAACTCACAGATATTAACCTATATATAATGGAAAGTAAAAGATAATATATTCCTTCATTAGAAATTATTATTTTACATAACTTCTAATTCCAACTTGTCCTATAATTACATGTAATAAGTTTATCAAAACCACATAATATAATATCAGAAAGGAGATGTTAATTATGGCAACCAGAAATAGAATTTTAGTTCCTGAAGCAAGAGAAGCTTTAAACAAATTTAAATTAGAAGCTGCTAATGAAGTTGGTACTCCTTTAACTAATGGTTACAATGGAGACCTTACCTCAAGACAGAATGGTTCTGTTGGCGGACAAATGGTTAAAAAGATAATTGAAAATTACGAAAACACTATAAAGTAAATTTTTTAAAACTATATAATATAACATAAAAAAGGAGATGTTCAATTATGTCAAGAAATAGAGTTTTAGTCCCTGAAGCAAGAGAAGCTTTAAATAGATTTAAACTAGAAGCTGCTAAAGAAGTTGGAACTCCTTTAACTAACGGTTATAATGGAGACCTTACTTCAAGACAGAACGGTTCTGTTGGCGGACAAATGGTTAAAAAGATAATTGAAGACTATGAAAATAGTATAAAATAATTGCATTATTCATATTCAAATAAATACAATATTAATTGATTATTTATTTGAAAATATTTTATCATAAAAGTATAGTATATAAGTACAATTAGGGCACTCAGCTTATTATAAGCCGGGTGCCTTTCTTATATAAAATTTAATTAAATTGACACATTGTTGTAACTTAATTTTACTATAGTGTAAGCAGATACCATTAAAATTGTATTGAGTAAAATCTATGATAGGGTAATTTTTTTATTTTAGATTTGTACTCAATTAATAAATTTTTTATTTTACAACTTACAGATATTTAGTTAAGGAGGACATTCATTTGGAAAAAAGAGTCAAATTTAAAAGAAGCACTTTGGGAATATTACTAATTTTAATTTTATCTATAGTATTAAATTTTGTTAATTTAAGTATAGAAGGATATGCTAATACTTTTTATGCTGCTGGTGTAAAAAGCATGATGATGAATCTTAAAAATTTCTTTTTCGCATCCTTTGACCCCTCTGGCTTTGTAACTATTGATAAACCACCTGTTGGATTTTGGCTTCAGACCATATCTGCAAAAATTTTTGGATTTAGCGGTTGGAGTATAATACTTCCTCAGGCTGTTGCCGGAGTATTATCAGTACTACTTATATATTATATTATAAAAAAATATTTTGGTACTTTAGCGGGATTAATTTCAGCTCTGTGTCTTGCAGTAACCCCAATAACTGTAGCAGCAGGCAGAAACAATACCATAGATAATTTACTTCTCATAACTTCATTATTAGCATGTTTAGCTATTCTCAAAGCTAGTGAAAATGGAAAGTTTAAATTTCTTGTATTAAGCCTGATCTCTATAGCTATAGGCTTTAATATAAAAATGGTGGAAGCATACATGGTAGCACCTGCAGTATATCTAACCTATTTCCTATCTTCCACCATAACTTTTAAAAAGAAAATTAAACACCTGATCTTAGGTACAATTATCCTTTTAATAATATCCCTTTCCTGGGCAATAATTGTAGATTTAGTACCTGCAAATAACAGACCCTTTGTAGGCAGCAGTACAAATAACACAGTTATGGAACTTATAGTTGGCCATAATGGTTTGCAAAGAGTAGGTTTAGGTAGTGGAATTAACGGAAATAATGCTAGACCTCAAAGAACAATAAGAAATATATCAGATAATAAAAACGGATTCAATAGAATTAACCGTAAAAATGATCAATCTATTAATAGATCAAATGGGTATATGCAAGGTCAATACGGTAATATGAGGAATTCTTCCAATTCAAGTATTATTAGATTATTTTCCAATAATAATATGTCAGATCAAATAGGCTGGCTTCTTTCCTTTGCCATAATTGGAGTTTTGGCATTAATATTAAATGGAGCTTTCAAGTTTCCCTTTAATAGCGGTCAAAAATTATCATTAATTTTATGGTCTGTATGGCTATTAACTGAGTTTATATATTTTAGCTTTGTAAGAAATATAACTCATACTTATTATTTGACAACCATGGCGCCATCTATTGCTGCTCTAGTTGGAATTGGACTATCCTCTATGTGGAGATTCTATAAAAAACATAAGTGGAATTCCTGGTTTTTACCAATAGCATTTATTATCAATGCCCTTATTGAAATACGCATTTTATCCTATAACTATACCAGCTCTAACGGATATAAGATAATAATATTAATAACAGCAATCTTAAGTGTTATATCCTTCATAATATTGATAATAAATAATATTTTTGTCCATAAGAACAAAATAAACTACAAAAAATCTTTATTAGTAAGTAGAATAGCAGTGACTATGGCTTTTATAGCTATTTTAATCGCTCCTACTGTTTGGTCATTTACTCCTATATTTTACAAGATGAATGGCAGCAGCCCCTCTGCCGGCTTAGAACTTGCACATAATAATCAAGGCAGAAATTCAGGTGTAACCAATGATTCAAAACTCATAAACTTTTTAGAAACTAACAAAACAAATGAAAAATATCTTGTGGCAGTTCCCTCTGCCATGTCTTACGGTTCAGATTTAATACTTGAAACCGGTGATCCAGTAATGACTATTGGAGGTTTTAGCGGATCTGATAAAATTATTACTGTAGATAAATTTAAACAATTAGTTGATAATGGAGCTATAAGGTATGCTATAGTAAATTCTGGTTCAGGAAGAAATATGGAATCTTATGGATTTATGGGAAACAACTCAAACAATGATTTAATGAATTGGATTGCACAAAATGGAAAAATTGTACCTAAAAGTGAATGGGAAAACTCAAATAATTCACAATATGGAAATTTCAATAATTTCTTCGGCAGGTCAAATTCTGTGGAATTATATGATTTAAAACATAATAAAAATTAACTGTAGCCTTTTAAAATGTACGATTTTAAAGAAGCTGTATCACAATGCATATCTATGGATTGCGATACAGCTTTTTACAAGACCAACTTAAGCCCTTTGTATTTAATCTTCAAAAATAAATTTATCTATATCAATATCCTTACTATTTTCAGGCACATTAGTTTCATTGGGGTGCACAAAAATCAATAAATTATTTTTCTCATCTACTGTAACTTCTTCAATTTCATATTTAACATAAAAAATTATATCATCTTGCTTTTTATATTTAACAAAACCATCCGTACTTTTTATATTATTAATTAATTCATTATCCTTAACTTCTTTTATTTGATCTTCTTGAATCAAAAAAGCTGAATTTTGTGAATTATAGGTATATTTTACTATATCATTATTTAGCAATTAATTTCGCCTCCTTTCACAATGATATATTATAACAAAGTTTACTATATAATTCCATAGTGCTTTAGTGCGTATTCAATTCCGTCTTCTTCTATATCTTTTGTAACAAAGGATACAGAGTCAAATAAAAGTGGAGTACTATTACCCATGGCAATGCTATTATCAACATATTTAAGCATTGGTAAATCATTAGTACTATCTCCAATAGCATAACAATTATTTAAAGGTATATTAAAATGTTTTTGTAGATATTGAATTCCCGTTGCTTTTGAATATCCTTTAGGAACAATTTCTCCAAAGCCCTTTCCTCTATCAATATAATCATATTTCTTAGTTATATAGGAATAAAAACTTTCATAATCACTATTTTCATCTATCCAAACTACAAATTTATCAAATTCAATATTAGGGTCGTCCCAGGATTTTGATACATCAAAGCCTCTTGCCCCAAATTCATCCTTTAGAACAGCAATGTATCCAGTAGCAGGTTCTGTATGGTCAAAAAATATATTGTTTAATCCCTCAAAAAGTGCCTGAACTTTATATTGACGAAGTTTTTTTACAATATCAACACAATCTTCATGTATTATAGATCTATGTAAAAGCACCTTGTCCTCATGATTAATATAAGTTCCACATCCACAGATATACCCATCAAAACCTATGCTGCGTATATCTTCAGTTACATTAAAATAAGTTCTTCCAGTATTAATAAAAGTTAAGTGTCCATTTTCACGAGCCTTTTTTATTGCATTTATAGTACTTTCAGGACATATATGAGTTCCTTCAGTTACTATAGTTCCATCAATATCAAAAAATATCATTTTTCTGTCCATATAAGCTATTCCCCTTTAAAATCTTAATATTAATCGCAATGACATAAATAACTAAAGATTAATCTTTTAGCCATAACCTACAATATAAATTATATTAATATTATATCATATGAGGCTATTACTATATATCTTTAAATCCCAAAATAAATACTTATAGTGTTCAAGATATAAATGTAAAAATAATACTTTAACAGTAAACTTAAAAATAAGTTAATTTACATCTCTGTATATCAACTTGGACATGGTAAATAAATAACAAGTCAAAGATACCAAATATATATTGACTTGTTATTTATTTTCATATGCCTTATTTCCATATATACTTTAATTTATGGCCTCGTCAATTCTTTCAAAAGCCTCCTTAAGCTTCTCAATACCAACAACACAGGCTATTCTCACATAGCCCTCTCCACTCTCTCCAAAAGAAGTTCCAGGTATCACAATAACATTAGTCTCTCTGGCTATAAAATTTGAAAATTTTTTTGAGTCCATGCCAGTATTTTTTATATTGACAAAATCATATATTCCTCCTTTGGGGGCAAGCACACTTAGTCCATTTATTTTATTAATTTTCTCATAGGAGTAGAACATTCTTCTTTTAAATTCTTCTATAATTTCAGATTGTACCTGTTTTCCCATTCTCAAAGCATGTAAAGCTGCTCTCTGTGAAATAGAAGGGGCTGTATAGCATATATTCTCATTAATATTTTTTATACAATCTATTAAGAAGTCCGGAGCAATAACATAACCAATTCTCCAACCTGACATAGCATAGCCTTTAGAGAAGCTTCCAACAGTTATTGTTCTCTCCTTCATTCTCGGTATGGAAGCAATAGGACAAAACTTTTCTGTATAAGTAAAACTATAATAAACCTCATCTGATATTACCATTAAATCATTTTCTATAGCTACTTCTGCTATTTTCTCAAGCAATTTTCTGTCAAAAAAAGCTCCTGTGGGATTATTAGGAGAATTTAAGATTATAGCTTTTGTTTTTTTAGTTATTATTGATTTCAACTTATCTATATTAATGTTAAAATTATCTTCTTCTACTGTTTTTAAAATAACACTTTTACCTCCAACAAGTTTTATCTGTTCTCTATAAGGTGTAAAATAGGGCTCATGAATTATTACCTCGTCGCCTTCATCTATAATTGCCTGCAAAACCAGATAAATTCCATGGCAGGCACCTACTACTGCCATTACTTCTTTTTCTGTAAAATTATAATTGTACTCATCAGAATAAAATTTTATTATCTCATTAATAAATTCAGAATCTCCCGTAGGCTCTGTATACCTGGTATAACCATTTATGGCATCATGAAAAGCCTTTTCAATTATAATCTTAGGAGTTATAAAATCTGGAACACCTATGCCTAAATTTATTATTTCTTTATCCTGCTTTAAAATCGGTAATGAATCAAACATAACAGTATTTACATTATTAGAATGTTTTTTTGAAATAAATCTACTCTCCACAATGTATCACCTTTCTTTATAGTGCTTTCAATCTTCTTTCATTACAATATCTGCTTTTGTTGTGCTAAGAGTTTCATCATTTTTTTGTATACCTTAATCATTTAAAAATTTATCTACCGTTGACAAAATCAGTTTTGGCAGGATATCAAAGGAATAAGGTTTATATACTCTTTCTGTCCACTTATGGGCATCCTTACCATAGCATCCATAGTTAATGGCAGGTATATTTAAATTTTTTATTTTATCAACCGGAATGCTATACAGCTGTTTCCAACCAGGAAGATTATTTATTAAACACTGCAAAGAACTAACACTATCATCAATTTTCAAATAGCTGCTGTCAGATAAACTGGGAAAGAACTGAAGCATTTTAAATTTTTCATTACTTTCTTTCTCAATTTTTTTTATACACTCTGTAAGCTTCTCTATAATATTATTTTCAGCCTTTTCTTCACTTTTTAGTGTATTATGAGGACAATAAGGTGGTGCAAAGAATAACACAATAGAAGGTATTTTCTCTCCATTCATTTCCCAAAACTTTTCTACTACGGCAAGACATATTTCTCTTATGTCCATATTTTTCTTGGATAAATCTTCAGCTAAATTCTGTATTATACCATCCAATTTATCACCACATTTATTTTTTACTTTTTCATATAGGTCTGCATAGGTAATCACATTAGCCTTATAATCAATGGCTTTGTATTTTTGGTTTGTTAAGTCACAAAATTTTTTATAACTTTTATTAACATGATCGATTACGTTATTAAAGGATTGCTTTGATATATTCTTTAAAGTATCTGTAATTTCACTAATAGAAGCATTATGAATAAAATAGTTGAAATAAATAAAAGATGCAAAAGGTGTTTGTACATTGTAATTTATTTTTAAATCTCTATATTTTAGCACTGTAGGTGGAAGAGTATATTCCCCTTTATATTCATCACATAAATCTGTATTTAAATCTATATTCTTTATTATTTCCGATGCTATGAGATTAGGATTTAATCCTTCAAAGCACTGTCCAACATGAGTTTCTTTTCCTACAATATAAAAGCAGGGAAGAACTTTACCTACTACACCAGTATAAATATATTTTGTATTATCACCTGGATATAAAGGACAAATATAGTCATTATTTATTGCTAGAGTATATTCCAAATTATATTTTTCTTTTAAATAAGTTAAAGTATCTAAAGCTTCAATTATACCAGTATGTTGATTCTCCTCTACAGGATTTGCCATGAACAAAATATTTCCATTAAAATTTTTATAATCTTCAGATAATTTTTTAAGTACTGCCATATGAACAGCTACACCGCTTTTCATATCTGCAGCTCCTCTTCCAAATATCCAGCCATCAGTATTTAAATCATTTTTTATCTCTTCAGGTAGATCTAATTCCTTTAATTTTTTCTCGAGCTTTTCACTGTGAAAAGCATATTCTGATAAACTTCCAAAGTCTTCTACTCCTACAGTATCTACATGTCCATGTAAAATTATAGTTTTATTTGAAGAACTTTTTTCTCCTCTTAACAATGCAAAAACATTCACTCTACCATAGGGATCCTCCTTAAGAGGAACTTTAAAAACATATTCTTTATGCCTCTTAAAATACTCAATATCCTCTATATATTTAATTATTTTATGGCTTATTTCCCTCTCACCTTGGGTACCATTAATACTTGGTATATTCACTAATTCCAATGTTAATTTCTCTATCTCTTTAAATAAATTATCCAAACTAAAATCACCTCTCAAAAGGTCATTATATACGTATGAAATTTTATTAAAAATGAGTGTCTCTACTACACCGGCACTCATTTTAGATGAACTACCCTCTTACTTTATTGTATTTATTACAATCCACTATTGTTAACATTTATTCCATGGATTTTACAGATTCTAAAACTATATTTATAATTGATTTAAAAATAATAAAAACACTGGGAAATTCAATTTTATGAACTTCCTAGTGCCTTTTAATTATCAATGAATCTTACTCAGTTGGAGTTTGTATTCCCACTGAGTTTAGATGAATTATCCAGGGACGTGCCGATGTTATCTCCTCCACCTTTAGAAGATGGAGTGTTACAGCGGCTAGTCATCGGATAAATTTAACTTATATTCTCTCTAACGGGAAAGTCATACAATGTGGACCTCCTCCATTTTTAAGAATTTCATTTAACTCCAATTCTATTACATTGATTCCATAAGTTCTGAGTTTATTGTTTACTTCCCTGTTGGATTTAAGAGATATTACCCTTCCATTCCCTAAAGCCTGTAAATTGCAATGCAGTTTAAAAACTTCCTCTTGAGTAATCTCAATTAAAGAAAATTTTCTTTCTTCTAAAATATTGATAAAACTATCAGGAAGAGCTTGCTTACATACTACAGCTAACTTTTCCTCTACGATATTAAAACACATATCTAAATGAAGATTTTCTTTTGGACATTTTACAGGTATTATACTATAACCATATCCACCAATCTGTTCTCGTATATCTTGTATTCCAGCTTTGTCAGTTCTTGCCACTACTCCTATTGCTAAAGTATTATCATCTAGAAACCAGAAATCTCCACCTTCAAAAAAACCTTTTGTAACTTTAGCAACACAGGGAACCACTAATTCCTCCAGCTTTTTTCTATAAGCTTCTGTCTCTTCTCGTCTAATAGGTTCCTTAAATTTTCCAAGGATATATCCTTCTCTTATACAAGCTCCAAAATCCCTTGCAAAGACTTGGTTAGTCATATTTTTATCCGGCTCCATTAAAACTACTTCCACTCCGTTTTCCGCATAAGCCTTTATTAAGTCTTTATGTTCTCTAATACAATTTTTTATACTTAACTCATTATTTTCTTTAATCCATTTTTCTGCTATAACATTGATGGGCTGAAGTTTCATATAGTCAGGAGGACATAATAACACCTTTTTTAGTACACCTGTTGAGTTTTTAACAAAGCATTTATTCATTTCAAATCCCCTCACTATTAATTTAATTATATTCAATAAATTTATCTATATATTAATATTACTATAACACATTTTTTTATATACTTTTTAATTTAAATTTATTCACCTCTCCATATTCATTTACAAACATATTTCTTGTCATAAGGTGAAGTTTTTATTCCATCTAAAACGGAAATTAATTTTTAAAATTTGATTATATAATACACAAAAATTTAATAATCATTACTAAATGTCTATAAAAAACAAATTCATAGATATGAATTTTAATGATATAATTTTAGTTAGAGCATATATTATTAATACTTTTATTAAATTTTTGAAATGTTAAAGGGAAGTGAAAATATGCCAAAAGATAGATTAAATAAAATTAGTTGCAGCAATTATAAAAGTGAAGTTGAAGTTACATTAGAAGTTTTAAGTGGAAAATGGAAAGTACTTATTCTTTTGAATCTCAGTGAGCACAAAGTTATCAGATTTAATGAATTTAAAAGATTAATTCCAGAAATAACTCAAAAAATGTTATCACAACAATTACGAGATCTAAATGAAAATGGATTAGTGAATAAAACTATCTATAATCAAGTTCCTCCTATGGTTGAATATTCACTTACCAAAATAGGAACAGACTTGATTCCCATTTTAAAATCAATGGATAAATGGGGAAAGCATTTTATAAATAATTTTACGCATTTACATGATGTATCCAGTTAAATTTTTTCAATATAAAAAAGGATAGCCTTTAAAATAACTATAAAAGTCATTTTAAGCCATCCATTCACAAGATATACTTAATATATAATTAGTTTTAATCTTTTATATACACAAACTTATAGAAGATTCAAGGGGAGTTTTTTACTCCCATTAAATTTTAGAAGTTAACTGCTGTTCCATAATAAGCAGCTTCAAATAATTCTTTCATTTCCTTGGCAGATATTTCTCTTGGATTTGTACCTGTACATGGATCTTTTACTGCTGCCTTGGAGATTTCATCTAAATTATCCTTAAAGTTTTCTTCTGATATACCATATTCTTTTAAAGTTATAGGCATATTCATAGAGGCTCTAAGATCTTTAACCAGCTGAATTAGTGATTGAACTAATTCATCTGTTGTTTCCCCCTTTAGCCCCAATCTTTTAGCTATGTCAGCATAGGCTTCTCCAGCTTTTTTAGCATTAAATTTTATAACAAGAGGTAAATATATTCCATTTAAACGTCCATGAGGAACATTGAATATTTTTCCTGATTTATGGGCCATAGAATGAACAATTCCAAGTATTGCATTAGAAAATGCCATACCAGCTAAGCACTGAGCTATATGCATATCTTTTCTGGATTGCTTTTCTCCATTAAATGAGTTAACCACATTGTTCACAATCATTTCTATTGATTTCATAGCTAAACCATCAGTTATTGGATTTCTAGCTTTTGAAACATAAGCCTCAAAAGCATGAGTTAAGGCATCCATTCCAGTGTTGGCAATTAGTGCTTTAGGCATACTTTGGACTAAATCAGTATCAACTATAGCCACATCTGGAGTTAAATTATAGTCAGCTATTGGATACTTAATTCCTGTTTCATTATCAGTTATTACTGAAAAGGAAGTAACTTCTGAGCCTGTACCACTGGTAGTTGGTATAGCTATAAATTTTGCCTTTTTTCTAAGCTCTGGTAAGCTAAATGGTTTAGAAGCATCTTCAAATGTAAGATTTGGATATTCATAAAATATCCACATTGCCTTGGCAGCATCTATTGGTGACCCGCCCCCAATACTAATTATTAAATCTGGATTAAATTGGGACATTTTTTCAACACCTTTTTTAACAGTGGCAACTGAAGGGTCATTTTCAACACCTGAAAATACTTCCGTATCAATATCAGCTTCTTTTAATAGCTCCTGTATTTTTGGAACTGTTCCATCCTTTATTAATCTCTTGGATCCAATAACCAGTATAGCCTTAGTTCCCTTTACTGATTTTAAATACTCTATAGCATTATCTCCAAAATAAACATCCCTTGGTATAGTAAATCTATTCATCTTGCTTATTTCCCCCTTTTACTAATGCCTTTTAATTATTAATTTTTATATTATTAACACAAGTATTAGTATAAGCTTCTTAATTTATAAAAAAAAGAAGTTACTTTTTGGTAGTAGAGTTTCAAAAAGGTAGGAAATATGGCATTACCTTTGATGTGAGAAAAATTTAAATTCTCCTCATGAAAAGAGGGCACATTATATTTTCCTAGATTAATAAAACATCTATGAAAAGATTAGATTTTATCCTAAATAAAAATTAATTAAATCCCATGATAATACATAAAAATCAACTGCAAAAGATGCCATTATAAAAAGCATAATGGCATCTTTCAAAGAAAAACTTGTTAAAAACCTATCATTATTCTATTAAAGGCATATCATTGTTGTGTATTATTCTTACTCTTCAAATAATCTATTAATTTTTCAATAATATTATCTGGAATCACCTTTTTATCTCCAACTGCAATAATAACACTATTATTTTTAATTTTATCTTTAATGTATTCTTCAGTTACCTTAGGAATATTCTTATCTAATAATATTATTGGTGCTGATTTTTTAGCTGCTAAAGCTGATGCTGAGAGTGCTTTCCAAAATTCATCATTCTTATTTATATATGGTGAAGCTAGGAATACATTGTCATACTTAATGTCATTTTCAAATTCTTTCAGTATTTTTAAATTTGTATCATAACTATTACTTCCTGCAAGTCTTATTGATGGACTAGGAAGCAGCTTATTAACTGACTCTTCAACTTTTTTATTCACAGCATCTTCAGGTCCTATTATATAGGCAGTTGACGGTTTCTTTTCAGTTATAAATTTATTAACACTATCTGGAATCTTATCTTTATCTGTTAACAATATAGGTATACTCTTAACAGCCGCTGCCGATGAAACATACAGTTCATCTGCATAATCATCTCCATTGATTAAAATTATTTTATCACTGTTACCAAGCTCTTCTGCCACTTTTACAGAAGTTTCAAACCTATCCTTTCCAAATATTCTTTTAACATCCGGTTTTACCTTAAGTGAATTTTTTATGCTGTCTATTATCTTCTCTGAAACAATTTTATCTCCTCCAATTACCACTACATGTTTAGCCTTTAGCCTTTCAATTTCATCTTTAGTATTCTGTGATAATTTATTATTACCTGTTAAAAGTATTGGAGCATTGTATTTCTTAGCTAAAGAAGTTGCACAAAGTGCATCTGCAAAATCCTGATCATTTACAATCACTACATAGTCAGATCCATCTTTCCACCCAATTTTAGAAACGTTTACAGCAGCTTCATATCTGTTATCATCACTTATCCTCTGACTTGTAACTAGATTGTCATCATTTGCATTATTTTGTGTGCTTCCAGTGTCCTTTGTAGGTACATTGTTCTGTGAACTGTCAGAAGAATTTTTTGAAGAACTCTCAATACCAAAATTTTGAGCTTCAGCTGTAGATAATTTGCTACTTCTTATATACACTATTTTTGCATTGCTATCATAATACCAAACATCACTACCTGCATTGAGTTTATCCATGAAATCAACTCTTTTTAGAACTACACTATTACGTTTTACCTTTTTAATATCCTGACCTATTGAGTCCACTTTAACCTGTGCTGCCCACACTCTATTTTGTACTTTTCCTTGGTAATCCCCTTTTATAGCTGCAATATTTAAATTTATGGTATTATTCTCTTTTTTAGCTGTAATGTCTGTAGTTGCAGATTGATTATTTTCATAACTATAGCTATTTCCATCATCTTCGTACAATGAGAACTTAGTTTGTTCTCCTGAAGAATTTGGATATACTTTTAAATTTATATAATCATCTGGTTTTTGTCCTACATAGTCCACATCCTGACCCATAGGTATAATGGAACCTTCCTTTACAAATACAGGTACCTTATCTAGTGGAGCTGAATAATTTATGCTCTGTTTACCAGTATACTTTTTAGTGGAATCATTCCAGTCATACCAGTTACCTTGTGGAAGATATACATTTCTAGATGTTGCTCCTGCTTCATGTACTGGAGCTATCATCATAGAAGATCCAAACATCCATTGATCCGTTATATTTGATACATTGGAGTCATCTGTATAATCTGATGCCAAAGCCCTCATTATTGGAGTATTGTCTTCACTGGTCTGTTTTGCCGCAGCATAAATATAAGGAAGCAGCTCATATCTCTGCCTAATTGCCTGTGTTACGATAGTTTCTGATTGAGGCCCAAATTGCCATGGTTCTCTTTCACCGGCACCATTATTTGCACTGTCATCTCCATGAGCCCTAAACACTGGCATGAAGGCAGATGCCTGCATCCATCTTGTATATAATTCTGCACTTGGCGGACCCTGTCTAAATCCTCCTGTATCATTTGTAAAATAAGGTATTCCAGACATTCCAGCACTTAATCCAAGTTCTAAGTTATGACTAAATGCCTCCCAGGTAGCATTAACATCTCCTGACCATACCGTTGTACCATACTCTTGAATACCTGAGAATCCAGATCTTGATAGTGACCATACTCTATCCCCTGTATAATTCCTCTGGCCCTCATAAAATGATTTAGCTTCTTCTAAAGCATATACATTTTTAATTTTGTCAGCATTTCCACCATTAAACTGATCCTTTAACGGATCTGTGGCTGTTTCCGGTTCATTTAAATCAATCCACCACCCCTTAACACCATCATCACGCAGCTCTTTTGCATGATCAGTGTACCATTTTGCAGCCTCTGGATTTGTATAATCTATTAACCCAGCTTTTCCATACCATGCATCATAATAAATAGTATTTCCTGAAGTATCCTTTACAAAATAACCTTTTTTCTTTCCTTCTTCAAAGAGGTTTGAAGTCACCTGAACATATGGATCTACAATATTTGAAACCTTTACACCTTTGGCAGCAAGCGCATCCAAAGCTGATTTAGGATTTTTAAACTGATCTGACCAGGTAAAATCAAAATAGTGATTCTGTGCTGCCCAGTACGCATCTAGTACTATGCCATCCACTGGAATGTGTTTACTTCTAAAGGTATCTACCACATTATTTACTTCATCCCAACTCTTATATCCAAACTTGGATTGAATATATCCCAGTGCCCATTTTGGAGGAATTGGTGCCTTACCTGTAAGGTCTGAATAATCCTTCATTGTATTATTTAAGTTATCCCCGTTCATAAAATAGTATAATAATTCTCCATTTGGTGAACTGAAGGAATAATTATTTGGATCTGTGGTACCCATATCAAAAGTTGTATTCTGATAGGTATTATCAAAATAAATACCATAACCCTTTGTACTGCTAAGGAAAGTTCCCGAAATATCAGATACATTTCCATCCTTATCTCCGCTTACCATATTATTTTTCATTACAACCTTTTTACCTCTTTGATCTAAGTCTGCCGGTGTATCTCTATCCATTCCAAGGCCGTAAAAATGTTCATCCGGATACATCTTCATATTTTCATATACAGCAGTATCACCATTATAGCCCAGCCCACCCTTATCACTTTCTTCAGTAATAAGTTTTGTATTTGAGGCATCATAATAAGCTATTTTAAATGGATTTTTATATACTCTTACAGTAAGCTTTGGTGTTTGCAATTTAATATATTCTCCACTGTCAGTTACTGTAGGTTTAGAAATTGCATCCTCATTGTTTACCACGTAAGATTTATCTTTTTGGAAAATCCCTGAAGGCTCCATCCATACTCTTGCAACGTCATCCTTTACAAAATCTATTTTAACTTTAGGATTTCCCTGAAAATTAAATATAACTCCCTTTCCATCTACAGTATATGGATTAGTTGTATTTATACTTTTTGGGAATTGTACATTTGCGTAATCCTGTGGATTATATTGAGTAAGCTGTACATCATCAATATCTAAAGAACTTCCAGCTTTTCCTTTTACGAGAGCTCCTAGTTTTATAACTTCATTTGCTCCCACCTGAATATTTGGTACTTGAATAGTGGTCCAATCTGTGGATACTGGAATGTTTGTCTTTTTAGTTCCTCCTGAATAGTTTGTATACAATGATGCTTCATCAAAATTTCCTGAGCTGCGAACTTTTGCTTTCAGCGTGTAAGTTCCAGCGCCTGGCACTGCATACTGCCACAATTCAGAATTATAGTCCTGATCACCAGAAATATGTGCATAACTGTTATCATTATCCTTCTTTATGGATTGGTTTACCATATCATTTCTGCTCCAATTAGTAAATTCCTCTGAAAAATCTGAATTTAGTAATGGCACATTATTGTCTTTGTTAGCTTGATTACTATCTAAGCTTTCAATAGAAACATTATCTAGCTGAAGAGAAGTATCTTCTTTAGCAGCTTTAGTGTGAAATTCTATATTCATCTCTCCACCAGTTACATCTACATCTAGTGTATATTGTCCATAGGCAAATTGATCTGCATCAAGCTTACCTGTTGCTTTATTAGCATCCCTTACTGTAGGATCTATTACTTTTGGAACAATATTTTTCACTACAGGGTCTGCCCCTGGTTGCGTTACCTTCATCTCACACAAACTTCCTGGAGTACTAAATGTAGAATCCAAATGAGGCATCAATTTAACCATGGCAGTAACCCTGTACTTACCATCTGCTACTCCAGTTATTTTCTGACTTATGGTTGCCTCTCCTGGACTAGGAAAATAATTATAAAGCTTGCTTCCCTGGTAGGCATCATTTGAATCTACTCCCCACCATCCATCTCCAGTCTTAGTCCATGCTGTAGTTCCATTTTCAAAATCTCCATTTACTATTTTAGCAGGTGTTTCACCTTTAGTTAACTCAATTGAATCCAAATTAATATTACCTGACTTGCCTTCAACTGTGACTAAATTAATTCCCTTTTGAAGCTTAAGGGATTGAACTTTACTTCCCCATACATCCCAAGTGTTATTTCCACTGCTATCTTTAACAGTTGGTAAAATTACATCTGCTGAACCAATAGTATTACCTGATACCTTATCACGGGAATAGAGATTTACAGAAGCATCGCCTCCACCATTTGCATATTTAAGACTTAATTTATAATCGCCTTCTTGTGGAACACTTATTGCAAAGGTTACTTTATCTTCTGGTCTACTTAAATTTTCCACAAAGCCAGAACCTGAATATCCATTGTGATTATTATTAAATTGTGCTCCTCCTGTGAAATCTGCTCCGTTAAACTGCGCTCCTTCATAAGATGCTGTTTCTGCTTCATACCTTGATGTCTGTGAAGCTGGAATTACTTTAATTATGGTGCAGTCATGAGGATCCAGGGTTATCGTAAACGTTTTCTTAAGACCTAAATCTTTGTGGGCCCATAAATCTCTTACATATCCTCCATTGGCAAGTGATAATTCCTTATTGAAATCAAAGGTATAAGCTTTTGGCTCATCAGATCTGTTAAATAATCCTACAACCCAGCTTCCATCAGGTAATTGTCCAATCCATCTTTCACTATCACGACTCTTATTGTCTTTATAGTGTGCATTAGTGTTAAAAATAGGCTTGCCTGATAATCCAAGTTT
Source organism: Clostridium sp. (assembly GCF_047718555.1). GTDB lineage: Bacteria > Bacillota > Clostridia > Clostridiales > Clostridiaceae > Clostridium_I. Next base: position 27,786 of record NZ_JBDNRK010000048.1, read on the forward strand.
GTTAAGCTCAATAAGTTCGGAATTCTGATAATACTTATAATTATCTCCAATGCTATCATATTGATCTGCAATGGTAATAGGTGCACCGGAGATGGTATACAGAGAAACTTCTGATTTTTTCTCATTGTTAGCATATTCACCAGTAAAAGTATTTAACCTAGTAAAATCTGCATCATCGATTAATGAACCTCTCCCTGAAATATCTGAAAATCCAGTAAGCCCTTGAAATGCATTTGCCCATTGTGACCATACTTCTCCTTGCCAGGTCTGTCTTCGTCCACTGGTGTGATCCCATCCGCCTCCGAAAACATCCTCATCAATCCTAACCATGTCTCCATATTTACGTTCAAGTTCACCATGATCTTTAAGGTTAGGCATTACAAGACTTAAAACCATATCATTGCCAGCGGCCTCACTCATCCATTTTAGAGCTTTCTCATATTGCTCCCTTGTATGCGCTTCTCCAACTTTACCTATGCCTGCATCCGTACCTGATTCATACCAAGATAAAAAGTCCACTCTTAAGAAACTTACACCTTGATCCTTAAAATATTTTACATATCCTTTTATGAAATCTTCTGCACCAGGAGCATCCACATTTAACCAATATAAAGATTTTTCACTTCCCTGTCCACCATTAAATCTATCCCCTCCTGCAGGATCACCATTTGAATCTTTAATTACGAGGTCTGACACCTTTATATCAGGGTGGCCAACTACTGTATACTTATCTGGATTTTTTACTACTTCCGGACTAACCCACAGTGGATTATAGTAGACTCCAAATTTTAACCCCTTGCTTGCTGCGTAATCAACCCAGGTCTTCCAGGTATGTCCATTAGGATATAATTCTTCTGGATATTTCCACTCAGCGGAAGTTTGAACTGCTTCTACACTTACATCATCTAAATCCAGTCCACCATAATATCCCTTTGCGTCATAATAAAATTCTAAATTTATACCACTGGAAGTTGTTACATCTATGTCTTTAGTGTAGGTTTTCCAATCCATGGAATCTATAGTTGTTTCATCTACTGCATTTGGATTTGAAGGATCATATCCTTTTATTCTCATCACAGCAGTACTTCCATCAGTATTCATATTGCCTTTGATTTTAGCCTTGGCGCTTATTCTGTACTTACCTGGTGGCAATTTACTTATTGCTTGACTGACAGTTTCACTGTGAGGCATAGGATTAAATGTATATAGCGATTTGTTCCCATTGTCATCGTTTAATCCATATAAAGCAGTTCCTGTGAAATTCCATCCCTCAATGGTTTTTGTAGTCTCATTATAATTTCCTTGAAAATCACCATTTACCACTTGATTTCCAATAGGTACCGTTGGGGTCACTGCTCCGGCAGGTTCCAATGTTACATCATCAATTTGCAGTGATGTATTAGAACCCTTAGCATCTAAATAGAATTCTATTTGAAGTTCCCCATTAGTAACATCTGCTTCTACTTCATACTGAGTGTATCTCCAATCATTGCCATATTCATCTTTTAATGGCTCTATAGCCTTAGTTACCGGTGTTTTACCTGGTTCACCTAATCTTATTTCAGCCTTGCTTCCATCTGTTGAAAAATTGGCATCTCCATCTAGTTTTAATTTTGCCCAGGCAGTCAATATATACTTACCATTTGCTAATCCTTTTACAGTTTGTGTTAAACTATCTGTATGAGGATCTATACTCCACATCCAATATTTACTTCCATTATGAGCATCATTTGCATCTACACCATGCATACCATTACCAGTAAATTGCCACCCTGCTTCTCCATTTTCAAAATCTCCATTAACTAACTTTCCAGATGAATCACTGTTCCCAGCCCCAGACATATCAATAGGGTTTGTTATCCAATGATCATTGTGTGCTAAAATATATCCATTCTTATTTAACATGGTGGCCCCTTCAATCCACCCATCTGTAGAAACCATATTATAACCATAAGGTAAAAAGTTTTTTGACATCCAATCAATGTTATCCTTTAATCTTTGCTCAGGCATATAAGTATTTTTAGTCCATTGGTTTTCGTAGGTAATCCAGTACATAGGCCCAGATCCTTGTCTGGTAAATTGGCTATCTCTGGCATATACTACTCGTGCAGAAGATAAGATTGCAGCTAATGCAGCTGCACATAAAATTCTCCTCACTTGTTTTTTTATCATAGAACTACCCCCCATAACTTTTACTAATACACAACATTATTCAACTTTTTGTTATGATAATTTTTTCAGACATATTGAAAACATGTATATTGAAAATTAGTAGACTTTTATATGTTCTTATATACTTTCTTTTACTATTATCCTACCTCCTTTCTCATTATATTTTAAATTTCATGTCATTTGTCCTTGTGGATGATCTTTACAGCACTGAAAATGAAGTCTGTTTATAATTGTATATTTTAATTATTAAATGAATTATTTGTTAATTCATTTAATGAATTAAGTCTTTAGAAGTTAATTAGATACCAAGGTACTGTTTTGATTTTCATAGTACAATGGTGCCTGAAACAATTCATCTACAACAAGTGCAGCTGCACCAATTTCATATGCATTGTCTCCCAAATTTGATACCTTTATATCTATCTTCTTACTATGGCCTCTAAAAAAATTATTTTTTATTATATCTTTAACTATGGGCATAACTATCTCCTCTGCTGCCATACCTTCTCCAGCTAAAATAATAGTCGAAGGATTGAATAAATTTACTGCACTCAATAGCCCATATCCAAGGTACTTAGAAGATAATCTAATTGTATTTACAGCAAGCATATCTCCTTTTTTTCCATATTCATATACTTTTTTTATGGATAAATCTTGATTTATATCTATAGTACTTTCATTATAAAATTGTATATTTTCTTTTATATATTCCTCTACAAATCTATCAGAAGCATAGGCTTCAAGGCATCCTCGCTGTCCACACTCACATTCTTTTCCTTCTACAACAAGTACAGTATGTCCTAGTTCCCCTGCTCCTCCAAAATCTCCTCTGTATAATCTGTTATTTATTACTATGCCGGCACCTACACCAGCACCATAAGTTACTACCATGAAGTTATTTAAAATTTTACCTCTACCTTTAAGTAGCTCAGCTAATGTATATGCATTCACATTATTATCCACATAAACTGGCACATTAAGATCCTGCTGCAATATTTCTGCTATCTTTATATTTTTCCAGTTTAGCATTCCTGAATATATGAGTTCACCTTTATTTTGATCAATTAATCCAGATACTGCTATACCTACTCCCAAAAGACTTTTATTTTCAGGTATTACTTTTTTAATTTCAAAAACTTTCTCAGCAATACTTTTGATAACGTTTTCATAAGAACAATCTTTAGAAAAGCTTAAATCTTCTTTATATATAATGTCAATATTTAAATTAGTAAGGACAATTTTAACATTATTTTCTTCTATCTTTGCTCCTATTGTGTATCCATAATTATAGTTAAATTGTAAGAGAATTGGTCTTCTCCCTCCTGTAGAACTAGATTCACCTATTTCTAGAACAAATCTCTGAAACTTTAATTCTTCTACAATATTCGTTACAGTAGATAATCCTAAATTTAAATTTTTAGATATATCTGTACGACTTATTGCACCTTTTAATCTTATTTCATTTATTATTAAAGTCCTATTAATATCCCTTATAAGTTTCTTGTTGCCTTTCCTAAGCTTCATAAGCATTACCCACACAATCTTTTCCATTATATTCCTTTAATTCATTTATTATCATATCATACTTTAATATTCTACACAAGTATATTATTTCTTTTGGTATACTATTCATTCATATAAATTTACTGGTAACATTTAAAATATTTTATACAGTAGCTTAAAGCCATTAAACTCTTTGTTAAATACAACATTTTACATAAAGACCAAATTCATACTTGTAATTTATTAAAAATTATGCAAATATTATAATATAATAATAGAATATCCAATAAAATAATTAAGGAGGACAGATAATCTAATGAATAGTAAACACAAATTTACAGATATTAGAGTTCCAATTGAAAAAGATAATCCATCAATTATGAGACATGAAGGGCTTTGTGTTAAATGTAAAATATGTAAAAAAGTCTGTACAGAGGAGATTTCTGTATACGGTCATTATGACCTAGAGAAAACAGGAGATAAAGCTATCTGCATTTATTGTGGTCAGTGCGCTAATGTTTGCCCTGTTTACTCAATTACAGAAGTTTCTAATGTTCAACAAGTAAAAGATGCAATTAATGATCCTGACAAAATAGTTATATTTCAGACTTCTCCTTCCGTACGCGTATCACTTGGAGAAGCCTTTGGCATGGAGCCAGGCACTTATGTTGAAGACAAAATGGCTGCGGTGTTAAAAAATCTTGGAGCAGATTATGTTTTTGACACTACCTTCGGAGCAGATTTAACTATAACTGAAGAAGCTTCGGAACTGGTTCAGAGGATTACAAGCGGTAAGGGCACTTTGCCACAGTTTACAAGCTGTTGTCCAGCCTGGGTTGAATTTGTGGAAATATATTATCCTGAACTTATAAACAATTTATCATCCTCTAAAAGTCCAATCCTTATGCAGGGGCCAACTATAAAAACCTATTTTGCAAAAAAGGCAGGTATAGATCCAAAAAAGATTGTGAACGTTGCTGTAACACCTTGTACTGCAAAAAAATATGAAATCACTCGTGCTGAAAAAAATGATTCTGGTAAATATTACAATGATGAAACCATGCGTGATATGGATTATGTTATTACTGTAAGAGAGTTATCAAACTGGATTAAGGAACGCAATATAGACTTTAAAGCTCTTCAAGGAGCAGAATTTGATTCCCTGCTATCAAGAGGTTCAGGTGGTGGTATAATCTTTGGAATTACAGGTGGAGTTATGGAATCGGCTATTAGGACAGCCTATTATTATATAACTAAGGAAAATCCACCAAAAGATTTATATAATCTAGAAGCCGTAGGTAATATGGATGGCATCAGAGAGGCACAGGTTACAATTGGTGATTATACTATTAACATTGCCATTGTACATGGAACAGCTAATGCAAGGAAGCTTATTGAAAAAGTAAAAAGTGGAGAAAAGAAATATGATTTTGTTGAAGTTATGACTTGCCGCGGAGGCTGCATTGGTGGTGGTGGACAACCTAAAGTTAAAATTCCTATGGCAGATAAGGTTCGCCAAAAGAGAATTGCAGGACTTTATAACAAGGACCAAAATGTTACACAGAGACTTGCTCATGAAAATCCTGATATAATAAAAGTATATAATGAATTTTTTGAAAAACCGTTAAGCCCATTAGCTGAAGAACTATTACATACTGTATATAGTTCAAAAAAACATATTTTAGGTGAGTAAATTATTTTTTCCTGCTTTTATAAATTCCAAATTTCACTTTATAAATTATAAACATCAATAAAGAAATTGTGTATCTTTAACTCATCTCCGA
>NZ_JBDNRK010000049.1:0-31575 GCF_047718555.1 Clostridium sp.
TTTTTACTCATAAATTATTTTTTTAATTTATATTGACTTTTACTAGCTGGTCTTATATGCATTTGTATTTATCACTTGCTATACTTATATTTTACTATATTAATTCATTATTTTCTTTGAAAATATCACTTTGTAATTGAGATAAATTACTGCCTTAATAACAGAAAAGAAAAGTATTAAAACATAACTGTTCTTACGTTTTAATACTCTTTAATATTCTTAGACCTTACAAAACATATTTTTTTCAACATTTTTGATTTTTTCTAACAACTTTAACATATTATATTTCATACATTTTCATTATCAAAATATTTCATACTAACCTTTTTAAACTGGCAGGTACTATACAATATACTATAATCATTAATATCACTTAACCTTGAGATTTCTTCAACTATTTTTTCACAATTACTTTTTGTTTGTCCATGAATCATAGTAAAAATATTGTAGGGCCAATGAGGAAATACAGGCCTCCTATAGCAATGACTCACTTCAGGAAATTTTACCATAATTTCAGTTATTTCTTTAATTCTTTCCTCTGGTATCTTCCATACTACCATAGCATTTGCCTTAAATCCAGCATTTCTATGATTTAAAATAGCTCCAAATCTACGAATAATTCCTTTACTTGAAAATTCCTTAATTTTATCTATTAATTGTTTTTGAGAAATTCCAAGCTCCTCAGCTATTTGTTTATAGGGCTCTGGTACAATTGGAATTTCTCCTTGAATTTTTTTAATAATATTTATATCTAAAGGACTTAGCATACCCTATCACTCCTTTAGTTCAAAAATAGCTTTAATTTTAAATACATCCATGGCAGGCAGCTCCAATATTTCTTCAATACCAGTACGCTCCTTAATATCCTTTAAAAAATTTTTAATATCCTCTTGTGAAGGTGTTGTAACCGTAAACCATAAATTATAGTCATTATTCCTCTTGTAATTATGGGTAACACCCTTATAGTCGCTTATAAGCTTTGCCACTTCAGAAATTCTCTCATCGGGTACTTTTATAGCACACAAAAGACTGCAGTAACCCAATTTTTTTGAATCAAATATTCCTCCTATCCTTCTTACATATCCCTTATTCTTTAGTTTATTAATTGTATCAATAACCTTTTCTTCAGTAGTGTTAAGTTTATTGGCAATTTTTAAAAAAGGCCTGTCATCTAATGGAAATTGGTTCTGTATTAAATTAAGTATCTCCTTACTTTCCCTATCCATTGCCTATATTCTCCGCTTCCACATTAGAATATAGACACCAGATATCCTCTGCCATTGGATCTTCATTATTATAAAATGCTGCCCGTGCCCTGCAGCCACCACAGGTCTTTTTATAATTACAAATACCGCACTTTCCCTTATAATCTAAAGTTCTTAGTTTTTTTAATATTAAATTATCATTCCAAATACTGCTAAATGGAATTTTTCTTACATTACCAATAGGCATATCCAAATAAGCGCAAGCCTGAACATTTCCTGTGGGGCTTATAATACAATAAGCAGTGCCAGCCAAGCATCCTTTTCTAAATCTTGTCTTCACCCCATTTTCTGCTGCAATCCTCATAAACTGAGGTGCGCAGGTAGGTTTTAATTCTATAGATACTTCTTTTTGTTTTAACATTATATTTTTTAAGGTTTTTTCATATTCTTCTTTACTCAATGCTTCATCTTCTATATTTATACCTCTTCCTGTAGGAACCATAAAGAATACATGATGAGCCACAGCTCCTATACCAACGGCAAAATCAGTTATATCTAGTATTTCATTCTTATTCCAATCCATTACAGTGGTATGTATCTGAAAGGGTAGTTTTACCTCTCTACAGTTTTTCATTCCCATCACAGCCTTATGCCAACCACCACTATAATTTCTAAAATTATCATGTTTTTTAGTATTGAGACTATCCAGACTAATACCTATACCCATAGCCCCTGCATCTTTTAATTTTTTAGCAACCTCTAATGTTATAAGTGTACCATTACTGCCAAGTACAGGTCTCAGTCCAATTTTTGATGCATATTCCACTAATTCATAAATATCTGGACGCATAAGAGGTTCTCCACCAGAAAATATCATTATCTTAAAACCAGCTTTTACTATTTCATCTAAGAGCAATTTTCCATCTTCAGTGCTGAGTTCCTCCTTGGCTTTAATACCAGAATCTCTATAACAATGCTTGCAATACATATTGCATTTATTAGTAGTATTCCATGATATAATCATAAAATAAAGCCTCCTCTATATGTTTTAATTTTAATTAGTATTATTTGAAGATTACGAACGAAAATTGGAAAAATTTACACCCCAGGCGTGTAAATTTTTCCAGGTAAATCTTGATAGTTAGTTCGCCCTTTCTCACAACTATGAATTAACAATATTATTTATATAAAATAAAATTATGCCCCTTAGGTAATTATGATATTTCTTCATCTGTCAAATAGCAGGCAGGATCTGATTCCCAAAAATCTCCTGTGACAGCTTCTGCCCTAGATCTGAAATTCCCATTACAGATGTCAAGCCATTTGCAACTACTGCACCTTCCTTTAAGCATAATTTTTCTGTTTTTCAATCCATTAATAATGGAATTGGAAGTATCCGACCAAATATCACCAAAGCTTCTCTCTTTAACATTTCCAAAAGTGTATTGTGATGTAAACTGATCTGGATGAACATTTCCTCTATAATCCACATTTGCAATAGCTATTCCTGAACGATTTCCACCATTAAGCCTCATTAATTTAAGGATATTATCCGCTAAAGCAGGATATTTTTCTCTTGATTGCAAATATAGATAAACGGAATCTGCATGGTTATCTACTGTGAGTATTTCCACCTTATTTCCTAATTCCATAGTTTTTGTCATAATGAGATTCATTGCCTCTCTGGCCTGATCATAAGATATATCCTCATCAATCATTGATGTTCCTCTACCTGAATAAACTAAATGATAAAAACAGACCCGATTAATTTTTTCTTCTTCAATAAGATGAAATATATTTTCCAGTTCATTATAATTATATTTATTTATAGTGAATCTTAATCCAACTTTCTGACCTGTTTCCCTGCAATTTCTAATTCCTCTTAGAGCACTGTCAAAAGAGCCTTTAACACCTCTAAATATATCATGTCTCTCACCAATTCCATCTAAACTTATACCTACATATCCTACGCCGCATTGTTTAAGTCTAGCTGCAATATCCTCATCTATAAGGGTACCATTAGTTGAAATTGTACTTCTTATATTACGCTGTTTTGCATATTGAATTAATTCAAATAAATCCTTACGCAGCAGAGGCTCTCCTCCTGAAAACAGTATCACAGGTACTTTGAACTCCTGCAAATCATCAATAAAATTCTTAGCTTCTTTAGTAGTAAGTTCATCTTTATATATCCTGCTGTCTGAATCTGCATAGCAGTGCCTGCATTTTAAATTACAGGTTTTTGTACAATTCCAGACAACCACAGGTCCACGTCCTTTACTAACTCCATTCTTTTGCATACTAGCTCCATGTACATATCTCAATTTATCTCCAAAGCTTTCAGTACCACATAATAATTTAGATATTCCTATCATATTTTGACTCCTATATTATTTTAATTTTTATGGAAAATTTATAATACATAAGTTGCAATTAGAATTATGCATTTAATTAATAATAGTTAAATAGAAGAATCTTAATTAAAATAGATTCATCGATAATTAATCTGTTTTATTGCAATATATACAAAAAATTAATTTACTCTAATACATTACTATACCTTTTGGATAATTATGATATAAATATTTGAACAATATGAACTGCCACTGAAATAAACAGCAGAGATTTTCGGCAATTTTATATAAATTATTTATAGAACTTAATTTTTTTTATCGCTTGTTATATCTTTATTTGAGTGCCTATGCTCCTTAGTCAGTTCTTCAGAGAACTCCGTGGATAAACCTAATCTTTGCGCCTTTCTATTTAATGGGCTGTCATTAATTTGAGGTTTTTTAACTTTTTCATAAGACTTCATTACTAAGTAAGCCAAGGAATATAAAACAAGAATTATCAATCCTGCTATAAGACCTGATGCCTGACCGGAAATAAATGGCATACTGATAATGGCCATAATAAGACTTATTAAAGCAACCCAAGAGGTATATGGATATCCAGGCATATGATATTTCCCTTCTGGAGGGTATCCATATTTTTTACGGAAACGAATATGAGTAGCAACTATCATTGCATAGGTAAAAAGTAATGCAAAACCGCCAGAGCTTACCAAAAACAAATAAACGCTTGGGAAAAAAAGTCCCAGTGTTAATCCCAAAAGCATGGCAAAACCTGAAAACAACATTCCTCTATAGGGAATATCCTTTCTATCCTTTAACAGCTTTGGAGCATGACCTTCCTCTGCAAGAGAACGGAGCATCCTCCCTATTCCAAACATAGCTGCAAGCATTGTGGAAAGGATAGCAGTAATCATTACTACATTTATTACATTTCCAGCCCATGCCATTCCCCATCTGCTAAGAGCTGCTACCATAGGGCTAACATTTTCATTAATAAGAGCTGTAGGTATTAACGGCAGCAATACAGCGACAGAAACTATATAAAGTGCAACAAGACTCAAAGTAGTATAAAAAATTGCCTTTGGAATTGTTTTTTCAGGGTTATCAGCTTCCGAAGCAGCCAATCCAATTATTTCAAAGCCTGCATAGGCAAATATAACTATAAGCATACTACCGGCAATACTCTTTATGCCTCCTGAAGCCAAAGGCTCCCGTGCCAATTCCCCAGCTCCAACAGAAGGAGCCCCATTAATCAGCCCAATAATTAAAAGTAATGCAATAATTATAAAAGAGACTATTGCCAGCAGTTTAATAGCAGCAAGACCACTTTCCAGCTTGCTTAATTTGTCAGCTCCTAATAAATTTAACAATGTAACTACTACAATAACCGCACTTCCAAGTAAGGATATAGAGACCCTTGGAAACCACTTGTTCAGTAAAATAGACACAGCCGTAGCCTCACTGGACATAGCTAAAACCATTCCCGTCCAATAAACCCATCCAACAACAAATCCAGCTCCAGTCCCAAAGGTTTTTGCAGCAAAAGTACGAAAGGAACCTGGTGCAGGATCTGCCACTGTCATTTCTGAAAGAGCAGATAGAATAAGATAAACTAAAACTCCTCCAAATACATATGAAATTAAAATAGCAGGTCCTGCAGCATGAATAGCTACAGAGGATCCAAGAAAAAAGGAACCACCAATTATAGTACCTAATGCCATCATTGTAAGATGAAATACGGACAATCCTTTCTTCTTATTTTTCATTATTACATCACTCCGAACTTAGGCATATTCAAAGAAATAATAGTCAGTATGTTAGTATATTTGACTTAATATTTATTTCCATATGCCTTATTATTTTAAAGATAGTATTCCTAAAATAAATAAAAACATTCCATAAAAGCACATGGAATGCTAAAGTTTTGAAGTGTTAACAAAATTATTTATATATTTTTTAATATCTTAAGTGTTCCAGAAAAATGTCCAACAGTATATGTACAATGTAACCATACTAAAATTGTCTGAATACACTAAATCTGAGGTGAGTTATGATGGCATTGTTTGATTCACTAAGTCCTAAGGAACTGGTTATTTTAGCAAATTTAGTTGCATTGACGCTTACGGAAGGAAAATCATCTAGTGATAATAACGTATTAGGTAATTTTTTAACTGCTGTTTCAGGTATTATACTTTCTATTGCAGCTCAACAGCAAAATCTTGAATCTTTAAAAGAAAAAGAGAAACAAATCCAAGATCTACAAAAGCAAATTAAGAAACTCAAAAATGATAGCTGACACATAGACCATCTATGTGTTTTTTGTGAAATTTTTTAAATCGTTTTTACCAATTTATTTCCAACCCGACGCCAACTTCTTTTACAGGCAAAACTTTATGTATTTCTGCTTTAACAACAAATGAAGTACAATGGCAAGGATATAATTCTCTTAAATTGTTCTGTTTTAAATAATCAATAGTTTTACTAACCTGTTCAGTTAATTCAAATAAATGAAATCCTCCTATAATTCCTAATACTCTGTTATCTTTACATACTTCTTTTGCATATTCTGTTATATTACATATCCCACTATGAGAACATCCTGTAATAATATAAATGCCATTTTCACTTTTATATACAAGTGCTGTATCATCTATTACATAATCATCAATGGAAGTTTCACCAACAACTTGCTTACCAATACATTTTCTATTTTCAAAGTCATTTATTTGTGGTATTTCTCCTAAGAAAGTTATATGTTTACTAATTTTTTTAGGTTTCTTAGAAAGAATTAAATTGCACTTTTCTTCTAGCTCTTCTTGCAAAATAGGAGAGCTAATTTTTAAATTATCTTCTACTTTTTCTTTAAATGCATCTGGATGAGCAATAATAGAAATATTATTTTTACACTTTTGACTAAAATAATATTTTAATCCTCCTGTGTGGTCATTATGACCATGTGAAATAGTAATAACATTTATATTTTCTAAATCTATATCTAATGCATTTGAGTTTTTCAGAAATAAATCAGAGTAACCTACATCAAATAGCAATCTAATATCCTCATCTTCAATATAATACGAAACAGCAGGTTCACCACAATAATATTGGTCAATATATGTATTGTTATCTACTAAAACTTTTAATTTCACCTTTTCTTCTCCTTTGATTAATACAAATAAACTTCACAATTATTTACTATTATAACGTTTTGATTTTATCATACGAATTATTCAGCAATTAATTAAGAGATTCTAAGAAATCATTCATTAAAATATTATAATTGACTAAATAACTCAGTTGATAAATATCTTTCTCCAGTATCTGGGCAAATAACAACGATTGTTTTATTTTTGTTTTCTGGCATCTTTGCTAATTTAGTAGCTGAAAAAACTGCTGCACCCGATGAAATTCCTACAAGAAGTCCTTCTGTTTTTCCTAGTATTCTGCATGTTTCATATGCTTCATTAGTTTTTACCGTGATTATTTCATCAATTACTGATAAATTAAGAACATCTGGTATAAATCCTGGGCCAAGTCCCTGAAGTTTGTGAGATCCTCTATTTCCTCCAGATAAAACAGGAGAATTATATGGTTCTACAGCAACTATTTTAATATTAGAATTTTTTTGTTTTAAAACTTCACCAATACCTGTAATCGTTCCACCTGTTCCTACACCTGCAACAAGTATATCTACATTCCCGTCCGTATCTTTCCAAATCTCTTCAGCTGTTATTCTTCTATGTATTTTAGGATTTTCAGGATTTTTAAATTGCTGTGGCATATAAGAATTAGGCATTTCCATTGATAATTCTTCAGCTTTCTTTACAGCTCCATTCATCCCTTCTTCTGCTGATGTTAAGACTAATTCTGCTCCAAGAGCTTTTAAAAGCTTTCGTCTTTCAATACTAAAGTTTTCTGGCAATGTAATTATAAGTCTATATCCTTTTGCAGCAGCTACAAGTGCAAGAGCAATGCCTGCATTTCCACTAGTTGCCTCTATAATCACAGTATCTTTGTTAATAATACCTTTGTTTTCAGCTTCTTTAATCATAGATAAACCTATTCTGTCTTTAACACTTCCACCGGGATTAAAATATTCAAGTTTAGCAATTATTTTTGCGCCTATATTTTTTTCTCTATTATAATTAGATAGTTCAAGTAAAGGTGTACTACCGATTAATTCAGTTAAATTTTTTGCTATTTTACTCATTTAATTCCCTCCCTGTTTTGATTCTCACTTTTATAAAGTAAAATCTATTTGTCTATAAGTAAATTATTACTACTGATATATATTAGTAGTAATATATATCAGTATACTGGGTAAAGTATTTCCCGTCAATGTAAATTTATTTTATAGACCTATTATTAGTAGAAATATATATATTAATCTAATAATTTAACAAAAGAAGAATTCCAATTAGAATCATTCTGAGCTTCAGCTATTAACTCTTCAGTTATTTTTATTTCTATTTCAATACGATAAACATTGTATTTAAGCATCATTCTAAAATTTATAGGTATTTTATTAGTATTAGTATTTAATTTTTTATCTGCCTTAAATTTTATATTTTTAAGTTTATTGAGTCTTTTCTTTAATAAATCAATTGCATTATCTTTATTAAGACTGCAAATATGAAACAATGAAATTCCAAAGTTGCTAGCTTCAGTTTTATATGTTTCTAATCCAATTTCCAATGAATTTATTAGAGCTTCTTCTCCTTTTTTTGTTAAGGAATACATAGTTTTAGGAGGAAGATTCCCCTCACTAATAGTTTCACCAACAATATACCCTTTACTGCTTAAATTCCTTATAGTTGTGTAAATTGAGGCTGAAGTCATAGGAAACCAGTCTTGAATTTCTGAACGTTCCATTAACTTTGTGATTTCATATGGATTTAAAGGCCTTTTCCAAATAAGTCCTAATACTAGATTCGATAATTTTGACAACATATAATTCATCCTCATTTCAGTTGTGTACGGAATTTACTTTTCTCAAGTAAAGTAGTACTTCTAAGTTTAAATCTAAATCTTTAAACATATTTAATTAGTAACTTTAATAATTAAAATATTTAATATGTAGAAAATGTTTTAAATTAAATATTTGCTACATATTATAACACATGGGATAAAAAATCTCTGCTGAAGTAGGGAACTTTGTTAAATAAAAATTCATTATTTATAGTTACCTATTTCTTATTGATAAAAACTAATCCAATAATACATATCAATATTCCTATTATTTGATTTATGGATATTTGTTCTTTATATAATAATATACCAACAAATATCAACATGATTGCAAGACTGATATTTGCCACTAATGAGCATACACTAACGTCCCACCCAACTCTATACGCTTGAATGTATCCATATTCCAATCCTACTATTAAAATTCCTAAAAGAAAACTTGTCCAGTTAATATGTTTAAATTCTGAAAAAGTTTCTTTTGATAAATTATTATTAAAAAACAATAGTAAAAATGTAAACCCAGTTGCTATTGCATATGTTATACATAGCGAAGCAAAAGGATTTACATTTTTGGGAGTAGATTTAGTACAGATATTATAAAAAACATTTGACATAATAATAAGTAAGATCGGCAAAATATAATTTAACATTTATAATATTCCTTTCTTTGTTTAGTGAAATTATTAATCCTCTTACACTAAACCCATTTCCTCATTAATACCCAGCATAATATTCATATTTTGAACAGCTGCACCAGATGCTCCTTTTCCTAAATTGTCCAGCCTTGCCATCATCATAATTCTATTTTTGTTTCCAAATACAAAAATCTCTGCCATATTTGTATTGTTACAACCTGTTATATTAAATCTTCCGTCTATCAATAAGCTTTCATCTTCAAAAGGTATGACCCGAATAAATTTTTCTCCTGCATAATACTCCGTTAAAAAACCACATATATCTTTTGCTGTTCTGTACTTTAACAATCTATTAGTATATAATGGTATACTTACAGCAAGACCATTATAATAATTGCTGACTACAGGCATAAAAATAGGCTCATATGTAAGTCCTGAATACTTTTTTATTTCTGGTAGATGTTTATGGTTAAGTCCTAATGCATAATGCCTTGGTATCTTTAAATATTCATCTTTATTATTCTCATATTCTGCAATCATTTCTTTTCCACCACCACTGTAACCTGAAACTGAAAAAATAGATACTGGATAATCTGATGGTACAATTCCACCTTTTACCAAAGGTGCAAGTGCAATTATTGAAGCGGTTGCATGACAACCTGGAACAGTGACACGATTAGAATTTTTTATTTTATCTCTTTGTTTTCGACAAAGCTCTGGTATTCCATAAGCCCATTCATCCTTTGTTCTATGTGCAGTACTGGCATCAATAATTTTTGTATGATTATTCTCTACTAGTGCTACGGCTTCTCTTGCGGCACTATCCGGAAGACACAAAAAAACAATATCTGCATTGTTAATATATTCTCTTCTAACTTTAACATCTCTTCTCATTTCATAATCAATATTTAACAATTTAACACCTGGATGTTTTAATAAGTATTCATGTATTTTCAAACCAGTTGTTCCATGTTGGCCATCTACAAATATATTGTACATACTTTCACCTTCCCTACTCATAAATATTTATATTGCATAAATATTTATATTTATTTATAATTATGCATAATTTATTATAACATTATATTGTTTTAGAGTAAATTAATGATATAAAAATTATTAACGGGAAAAAAGTAAATGAAATTATTATTATTTAGATTGCAGTAATTTTGAAGAAATGTAATGCAGAAATACCGTAAAACTCATAAACAGAGTTCTTGGAATCAGGTGGAGTTTTTGTTTATGATCTCTGATGCTTACTAACAGAGTTCTAAGTATCAGTATTTATGATACTTAGAACTCGTTGTCCTTTATGATAAATCGTTATACGAGGGACGTAGCCACCCTTTACTCCCACTTTGAAGAAGAATGGATTAATATCATCTGTCTTATGAACTAAATTTCCTTTAAAATTTCCTCCTGAACTTTTTTACTCAAAGAGCTTAATACTAATTCATAGGACATATCTATCATTTGTTTTAGAAGATTGTCAGGAACATCCCCATCTAAATACACTGAATTCCAATGTTTTTTATTCATGTGATATCCTGGCACAATATTCTTATTTTCATCTCTCAAAAATTGCCCGAATATAGGCTCACATTTTAATGTTATAATAGATTTTTTATACTTATCTCCGCCTATCATAACAAATATTTTCCCACCTACAAAGTATCTTGTTGCTTCCCATTCTATCTGATAATCTTTTTCTGCTGCTTTTTTTGAAAGACAATATTCATCAATCCATTGGTATTTCATATATATTCTCCTTGTTTTTAAATGTGATTAATCAAATAATTTTATATCAATTTACTACATATTATTCGTAAACCTTAGTAACCACCGGCTTACCTTCATCATCTAATAATACAGTTAATCCCCCACCATATCCTTCTTGATGAAATACGTAATTTACACCAGTTTTAGTATCTACAATGATTTTAGTAGTGTAAAGAGTACCCTGTTTATAGACCTCTTTAAACCTTTGATCATTATTTTTGTTAAACATAATATTCACCTCCACTTTAGTTGGAAAACACCTCATAATTACATTAATTTGAGCCTATCATATTCAATCCTATTGACTAAATTATGCCTACAATACTTAATAATTGTCAGTATAACCCATTATTTTATGTTTGTACATATTTATTAGCTTTAGGAATTTTTTTATTTTTAATGGAGAAAATATATATTAACACTACGAAAAAGGAGAACAATATATGGATATAAAAAAAGCTGCCGAAATAGTTGAATCATTGGGTGTAATTGATGTAAAGCATAAAGGCTGTCCTGTTTGGATAGAAAATATCAATAAAGAAACTAATGAGGTTGAAGTTAAAGATTTAAGTACAGATAAACATTTTACAGTAGATGTCACTGAATTAAATGAAGGATAATTAATTGTCCTAGAGTAGAAAACTACTCTAGGATCTATCTATTATTGGACAACTATAAAACTAAAATTCGGAACCATTAATGCATTTACCGTTTCCAAAATAAGTACCAATACTTCACTTATTTTAAGCACTTTTTAGTATCTACTGGACTACATTATACTTTAAAATTTATTTTGCCAATTCTTTAGGAAGGCTATGAAAAAGTTCTTCAACAGTATCACATGAATTCAAAGCATTTATAACATTATTATCAGGTTTTACAAAAATTATTGGTATGTCCATTTCACCTAATTCACTTCTAACAGGAAATGCTAATTTCTCATCTTTTACAGAAAACTGTGCATTGACACCTTTCTTATTTCCTCTTGAATCTATTCTTATCCATCTTTTTAACTCTTCTATATATACAGCATTTAAACCATGTAAAATTAGGTGAGCTTTTATCTTATCATCTAAAATAAGTTTTTGATAACAAAAGCCAGTTGGGATGTTTAAATAACGTAAAAGTGCTGCCAATAAATGAGCTTTAGCAAAGCATATTCCCTGCTTCTCTTGTAAAACCTCTGATGCCTTACAGGTAACAACGCTTCCATTAATATCAAAAGAATGTGAAATATTATCTCTAACGTATTCATATACTTTTTTTGATAGTTCTAATTTTGATTTAGTGCCGTCTTTAAGCTTCTCTGCTAATTGTTTAACATTATCATCATTAAAGTCTATTACAGATGTATTTTGTAAATAATCTTTCATATTGTTAGATTCTAAAATTAATTTCAATTTATTCACCTCTTTGTAATTTCTAATAAAAGTATTTCCTTGGTCTATACTTTCCCTACAGCATCATGCTGACAAATATGAAATATTAAACTGTAATATAAATTTATTTAAGTTTCCATAGAATAAACCAATAAATCTGAACGCTTTTTCCACCCCATTATATTCCAAAAACTCTTTCCCATGTCATTATCACAAAATACAAAAAGATGACATTTATCTATCCCTTCATTTTTAAGTCCTTCAAGTGCCTTCTCAGCCAGCTTTTTTCCTATATTCTTACCACGATATTCTGACAATACACAGGTATGATGAATGTATCCACGTCTTCCATCATGTCCACAAAGAATTGTTCCAACTATTTTATCTCCATCATAGCAGTTAAATGACATATTTGGATTACGCTCTAGATATTTTTCAATGGATTTTCTGGAATCAGCATTACTAAGTCCAATACCAGGAATGCTGCACCAAATTGAATAAATTTCATCATAAGCTTCTATAGTCATTGCTTTAATACACAAGTTTTTATCCATAAATGTTTCCTCTCTATAATCATATTTTTCAATTAATTTTGTGACATAATATTTGTATAATAGTCAACATTCAACTTTTAAATATTCTAATAAATATTCATAAATTTTCGAAACAGCTATTTCATGTCTATCATCTACAAATATATATTACACATACCTTTAGAATATCTTATCACAAGTCAACGTATTGTATAATTATTTATATATATTTATAATTATGCATACTTTATTATAACATTACATTGCCTTAAAGTAAATTATTGTATATCTTATTTTTTCTTTTAAAAATTTTAAGTGTTTATAGTACTTATATAAATACTCTTATAATTCATCAACTTTATTCATTTTGGGATCTTTTAAACTTTCTATGTGCATAAATTAATTTACAGTATTATTTACATAGAGCATAAAGAATTGTCTTCTTATTTATTAACTTATACTTATATTAAAATATGATATGCTATAAAAAAGAAACTACTAAAAAAAAGCTGCATCTAATTGCAGCTCATTTTCCAATATTATCAATAACTTTATTTTCATTTTTCACAGGAGAAACTAACTCAGTATCAGAAATTGAAAATGAAGTATATTCTGTTTACTATTTATTTTTTCTCATTTTTTTCAATTTATATGTGTATGAAATATAAGGCATTCCGGAGAAAACAATAACAACTATAGTTATTATTGATAACACACTACTTACTATTCTTACACTTCCATATACCCAGTCATATTTACCCATTATACTAAGTGCAAAAAATATAATAAATACAATTAAAGATGGTAAAGCAACTTTTCCCATTTGCTTTTGCTGCCTCTCATATTTTTCTATAACAGTTTCTTTGTCTGAATAAATAGGCTTTGTTCCTATAGGTGCGCTGAATATATGAATTTCATTTCCTGCTGAACATACATGTGACCATCCAGCAGCTTCAAAATAAGAATAATAATCTTCATCTGCATTCTTTTTGTAGTCAACAGAATACTGTATGTCCCGCGATTCTCCCTTTTTAAGTCTATATCCTAGTAGAGAAAACTTATACAAAATCCAACCTTCTTTTGCATATGCTTGGAGCGTCATCATATCCTTTTCTTCTGAAAATGCCAATCCACCACTGGGAACATATTTTGTTTTCTTCATTTAAACAAATCCCCTTTCTCTTTAAATATTTCTTCAGCAATCATTACCATTTCCCGTCTGCGCTGAACTTCTTTTTTTAAAAGTCCAATGCCATTTTTCGTTGCAACATAGGTTTTTCTTTTTTTATTTTCAGTATCAACAAGTTCAATTAGTCCAGCTGATAAAAGTTTTTGGATGCTAGTATACAAAGAAGCAGGCCCTATTGAAAAATTGCCTTTAGTAATAGTTTCAATGGTCTTCATAATAAGATATCCATGTTTTGCATCTATCAGAGACAATAAAATATAGTAAGAAGTATCTGTAAGTTCTCCCATTTCTAACGAATCATTTCTAGCCATTGTCTTCCTCCTTAACTATATCATTAAATGATATATCATTTAATATAATATATCATTTAATGATATAAGTGTCAATTATTTGTTACAAAAATTAATCTCATTTATTCATTAAAAATTAGATTTCAATAATTGTTTTTAATAGTTAAAAGGCTGTGTCACAATGCATCGATACGTATTGTGACACAGCACCTCATTAATCTTAATTACATAAAATACTCTTCTTTAAAATATGTTTTACATTCTTAAATATCAATAATTAAATTATATTTACATTTAAAGTAAAAATTCTAATGAATCTACAAATGATTAGTCTATATTTTCCCAAGCTGGAAGTTTGGACATCATTGATTTTGCAGCAGCTTTTGCTGTGTTTTCATCTAATCCCTGTGTCTTCAATATAAAGCCCGTTAAAGATTTTAGTTTCTCATCATAGGATTGCATTGTTCCATCTGGGCGTGAACAGTATTTACAATATTCTTTTTCTGTATCTCCCATAGCAAAATCTTCTGGCTTTTTCATAGGCATTCCACATGCAATACATTGTTTCATTTTAATTCCCCCATTATATTTTTTATTTTTTGATCAAGTTCATATAATTTTTTAATAGTTCATTTGAATATTTTTTCAAAACAGAACCATGGGGAGAAAACAAATCTCCATTGGTTATGTAATAATGTATCAGTCCTATCCACGTATTATAAAGGATGTGTATAGGGAGTTTACGAATAGTGCCTTGTTTCATCTCTTTCTCAGCAGCTATGCCAATATGAAATGAAATTGTAGATTGAATCATAATATAAGTATTATTAACAGCTTTAGGAAGCAAACGCCTTTCAATAACTAATCTGGTATAAAAAGCTTCAAATTCAGTTAATCCTGTCATATGTGCTTCTAAAATTCCAAATAAGCTGCTGTTTATATCAATTAGTTGATGAAGTCTCTGTGTGATTCTATTCCCAAATTCCTCAATTACAGCTATTAATAATTCTTCCTGCGTTGGAAAATGTGCAAATACGGTTCCATGTGCTACATTGGCAGCTTTCGCAATATCAGCTGTTTTAGTAGTTATTATTCCATTCTCACCAAATTGCTTCATTGCCGTTTCTATCAAATGTTTTCTAGTTAATTCTTTTTGCTTTTGCCGTTTTGTTTCTGCCATTACAGATTAACTCCTTTTATTGAGTAATAACTCATCGACTATATACTCATTATATTTATAAAAACATCTTCTGTCAATAAATTTTTTAAAATATGTAATTTTATTTACGTCATTTATCAATTTAATTTTTAGTTATCATATATATATGATTTTTAATGTAAAACGCATATTACGGTCTTGATCCTAAAAATATATAAAAAATCAAAAAAGTCTGTATCAAAAAATAATTGTTCTCCTCTGATACAGACTTTCTAACAAATAAATATTTATCCTATGACTAGCACTGTAGCACTTCAATTGTAATATCTCTATTTAGCCATATTTTCTAGTTCATTTTCTGCTTTTCCATTTCCTCTATCATTGCATGAACATTATGGACAATGTCTGGTGCATCCATCTTATCTGTGTTTATCTCAATAAAGCACATCTTATCCTTACCTTGAATATCAATTTGTCTTATAGCTTCATCTAATTCAGCATTTGTATTGGCTCTGGCAGTATAGACATTTCCACCAAAGGCTTCAAGAAGTTTTTGAAAATCCCAAACAGGTATATTATTATAATTAGTTGTTTTAGGTGTATTAAGATAAGCTTCAATAGTATAATATTTATTATTTATCAAAAATATAACAGGCTTACAACCGTTATATATCATGGAACTTAGCTCCTGAGCAGTTAAGTGAATAGCTCCATCACCTGAGAATCTTATATAAATTTAATGGCTAAAACCACATAATTGTTGATATAATCGCATTTCAATAGTGTTTAAAACTATTACATGGCTAAAACTATAGCAAATTTCTAATTTGGCATATTACCAGCACCCGCATCATGTACTGAAAAGTAGATGTAATAATATGGTATTTTATACTTATACAAATGCAAATAAAAAAGGCAGTTATGCCTTTTTAGTTAATGAACAATAATAGAATAAGGTGACCTAACGATATTAATTATTCAATTCATATAATAAAAGTCCAATACACATTTTACAATGTTAATTCCATAAAACCTACTGTAAATGGCAGATGCGAAAAATTCCTTGTTTCTTTTTCCATAAATCTATATGATAGGTACCACTGCTTTAATATTTTATTTTTTTCCATTATTTCTATGATAATTAGTTTTCCATTCAAAGATTTCACATATTCTTTAACATAATTTATTAAAGTTTTTCCATAATCATTATGACCATATTTTGGTAGCACCGAAAGCTTTTTCATTTCGTAAATATCATCCTCATACTTTGAAATAGCAACGAATCCTATTTGAATGGTATCTTTGAATAAACCAAACATTTTTATTCCCTTTGATTTATCATTTGCAAGTTTTTCGGTTTAAATAAATGCACCACTTGTTGGGCAATTCTCTTTTGTTAAATCAAATTCCTTCGCTACTGTTAAAAATGATTCTCTAATGATTGCTGCACTTATTGACAATTCTTGATTTTTAATTTCTCTAATATGGCAATTCAAATTTGACCATCTCTCTCAATACGAATAGAAACAGAATAATTTACAAGATTGCATTAATTGAAGTTAATTCAACCTGTAAGAATATTATTCACTAATTTGAAAGCAATTCAAATGATTATATTAACATGCTTATTATTTATGCACTACGTTTTGAAACTTTTTTAAATAGTTTCTTACTTTGTTGATTCGCACCGATAAAAGTTGTTTTCACGCCTTTATCTTTATTTTTGTTAATTAATTTATCAATTGCTTCAACCGCCGTTGAATCCCATAATGTCATTGCACTTATGTCGATTATTATTTCTTCTTCATGTTCGATTTCATTTGCAAAGAAATCTAGGAATTTTTCAGCTGATGCGAAATAAAGATTTCCGTATACTTTATAATGATAAGGCTCTTCCACAGTACCTTTTTCCACATTGACATTTGACATTTTGAATGCTGCGAAAATTGCACTCATTAATGTTCCTATAACCACACCATATGCCAAGTTATGTGTTGCTAATACAATTACAACAGTTAAAATCATTACAAAAGCTTCGCTCTTTGGTACAACGTTCAAGCGCTTGATTGATTCCCAGTTGATTGTTTCAAAAGAAACGACAACCATTACTGCTGCTAAAGCAACGATAGGAATTTGCACAACCACATTGTTAAACAATACGACTGATATCAACATGAAGAAACCAGATAGAAATGTCGCCAAACGACCAATCCCACCATAACTAAGATTGATGATGGTTTGTCCAATCATACCACAACCACCGATTCCACCGAAGAAACCAGAAACAATATTCCCTAACCCTTGACTTGCTGACTCACGGTTTTTATCACTTTCTTCCCCTGTTATTTCATCGACTAATTGTGCGGTTAATAGAGATTCTACTAATCCAACAATTGCCACAGAAAGAGACGTAGGGAAAATGATTTTCAATGTTTCCAATGTCATTGGTACGTTTGGAATCCCAAAGCTTGGTAGTTTGCTTGAAATTTCGCCCAAGTCGCCTAACCTTTTTACATCTAAATTTAATCCTAGTACAATCACGGAAACAACTAAAATCGAAACAATTGGTGCAGGAATCTTTTTCGTGACTTTCGGAAATAGAAAAATAATAGCCACCCCGATAATTCCGAGTACAGGTAAAGTGAGATTTCCTTTGAAATGACCCACTTGCGATGTGAACATCATAATCCCTAACCCATTTACGAAACCGATCATTACTGTTTTAGGAATATAGCGCATTAATGTTCCAACTTTACAGAAACCTAAAATTGCTTGAATCACACCTGCTAAAATTGTTGCAGCAAATAAATATTCTACCCCATACTCAGCTACTAAATGTGCTAATACTAACGCAACTGAGCCTGCTGCTGCCGAAATCAAGCCTGTTCGTCCACCGAAAAATGCTGCAATTGCTGTGATAAAGAATGTTGCGTACACCCCAACGATTGGGTTCACTCCAGCGGCAATCATAAACCCAATAACTTCTGGAAATAAAGCTAAGCAAACAACAATCCCTGCTAAAATATCTCCTTTGATATTACCAAACCATTCTTTTTTATAAATTTTCATAAATACCTTCCTTCTCAAAACATCTTCGAACAATCTCGTCTTGCTATTGAGTTCCTTCAAATAATTTAGAAGCTGCTACATCTGGTTTTTCAGTATAGCCTATAGTATCATAAAGAGTACACTTTTCCTTTAATTGTTCTTCTATATAATTTGTATCCAGTAAAAAATCTACATCCATCTCTTTTAGTTTTTTTCTTATTTGAGATACTAAATTACTACTGGTTACGCCTTTTATATAAGCTAGTATTACAATTGAATTAGATTTTTTCCCAATATACATACTTTGAAATTTTAAGTCTGCATTTCTAACTTTTCTTCTTATAAGAGAAATATTATCTACAAAAGCTTCTGTAAATCCTTCCCTTGGCCATTTTATAATACTTTCCGTAATTGGTATAGATACAGGCCTTCTGGCCCAACTCTTTGCTTCACAAAATATTAATCCATCATAAAAATCAGAAATTATAACTACATCTCCTGAAAGTATATGCAGCAGTATGTCATGGCTGGTATCTATATTTCCTATGGAATTGGCAAATATAATATTTTTTTTAATATCTTCAGCAGTTTCAATATTGTCTCTCTCCTTTACAATAGGTTCAATTATATATTGACTTATAAAATGGGAATCTGTTAAATTGTCAATAAATATTATATATATGTAACCTTTTTTACACTTTATTTCTCTGTTTTTTACATCCACATTATCTTTTAGTTTTTCCTTTATAAATGTAATATAATCTTTATTCATTCCATTACCTTCCTTATTTTTTTATATCACATAATTTTCATTAAGTATAAAATAATAGAAACAAGTATAAAGCTTTTAGTAATAGTATGGATTTTTATAAATGCTTTATACCAATTTGCCTAAATAGGAATGCAATGATAGTATTTGTGTAATAGATGAAAAACAAATATTACAATATAGGGGTAATGGGAGCATCCGTGTAACTAGGGGCAAAGTAAAAAACGTATTCTTCTAAACATTTATTAAATTGGCCTAATACCAGCATCTTTTCAATATTTTTTAGAAATGCATATCTATATGAAATAGTTGATATTACTACGTTTTCAATTTTACTTTCCACTTGGTGACAGCTATGCTGGTAATGGTCCTATTAGGCCATATCATAAATATCTATGTTACCCATCATTTTATGTTCAATAGATAAAGTATCTTCAATTTTGATTTGAACATTATATGTTATTTGACTGGTATCTCCTAAGATAAATCCATGCATAAAAGGAGGACGAGGCATATTCTTTGACGGTAATGGTTTAATAGATTGTAAATAATTAATTACCAGTTGAGGAACTGTGTCCTTTTCTATTAATAAAAGTGGAGAATGTTTACCCATATGTGCCAGTATCACACCTGAAATTATTGCCATGGGATTACTTAAGGTTCCAAAGGTAAATGCATGACCTTCTCTGTAGTTTCTTCCCCAACCAAACTTAGTTATAGGATTCTCATATTCTGCAAAGTTTATAGCTATATCGTAGGGAGTATTACCATCAATTCTAACGATATGATTTATATTATTTAACTGAGACAAAGCTGACTCTACAGCTTTCGATACGGTTTTAGTTGAACCTATAATATAGACATTTATATTATGCATTTTTCTTATGGCTTCGAGTGTACAACTTGGAATACTATCCTTTTGAACAAAAAGAATTGGATCACCGTGGTGAGCTGACCAAAAGGCTGAAACAATCCCTTCAGAGAAATCCTCACCAGACATTATAAGTATATTTTCAAATTCTTTTCTCTCACCAGGTATTTTACAAGCTGTTTCATAATGGTTTCGGCCGGTTACTTGATACGTTCTAAGTCCTAACCTATTCAGCTCTAAAGCCACATTCCTAGAAATATTACCAACCAAAATTACCTGTATACCTTTATAGCCCATTGGAGATAATCTTTGAATTTCAGCTAATGTTTCATTATTTAACATATTTCCATCTGTAAATAAGATTGGAGCATCAATAGGGAAGTGTACTAACGGAGAAGCTGCTATTCCATCAAAAACTTCACTCCTATTTACTAAGATTACTGCATTTGGCTTCATGCTTGAAAAGCCTATTTTTGATATTTCTACTGCAGTATTTATAGGATCAATTCCACATATTCTTGTAGTGTTTAAAGTGATTGGACATGTTTTTAAATTATAGTTCATATATTTTCCTCCAGAGAAATTTATCTATTAACATAGTATGGTTCTTACAAAATTTAGTTCCAAATTTAAAATTACATATCCCTTTTATAATGAGACATGGTTTCGTTTTTATATTAATAAATGAATGCATAATTTTATGATAAAAGTAAAAAATAGACCATGCTTTAGACAAACTATTATTAATACTTAAAGAAAGCAAAAAAGAGCATTTCTGCTCTTGATGTTGTACAATTTAAGAATACTGTGACTAAATATGTTATCATATATTTAGAGATTGTTAATCTTTTTTTGAAACATATAATTTTTTAGAACTATCTATGGTAGCAATATAAATATTTTTTATATTATCTATATTGTACATAGCAAGATTATTCATAAGCCATTTTTTATCTACTCCTGATTTAATTAAGTTTTCTTCAAATAATTTACCATCATTAATAATAACTAAAGGTAAATCTACGGGTTTAGCAAGTAAGTTAAAATCTGTTGGAGTAACTGGTCTATGAGATTCTTTTTTTATTATGCTAAAATGCCCATTAGGTTCTAGAATTACATATTTAACTTCTGAAATATTAAAAATATTCTTAAGTCTTAGTTCACTCATAAGTAAATCAATATTTATAAAATGTTTTTTTAAATTCTTTCTTATTATTTTCCCGTCATCTATTAAAATTACGGGTTTTCCATTAAAAAATAAAGATAGCTTTCTATTTTTTAAAGATATAAAACTAAATATATAATGCCAAAAAAATAAAGTTAATAATGGAACAATTATGTATGTAAAGGATACCTCTCCATCTAACAATGGTGCAACTGTAAGAGCTCCAAGTATCCATGCTAATACAAAGTCATACGCAGTAAGCTGATTTATAGTTCTTTTTGATATATATCTTCCTACTAAAAAAGCTATTATACCTACTATAAAAGTTCTTATTACAAACCCAAATAACGAAATGTGTTTAATAACACCAAAAACCCTCAGCATAAACTCACTCCTATGAACTTATATATAGTTTTTTATCCGAAGTTAAAATTCCTAAATAAATATTACTTACATTATCAATATTATTAGATTTAAGTTCTTCCTCAATCCAATTATAATTCAACCTATTCTCCTTAAGAATTTTTTCATCTATTTTTCCTTTATAAATAAGGATTCGAGATAAAATATCTTGTGAGGTATCCATTGCCATATCTAATTTAGTTATAGGAAGATTATTATTATTTACAGCAGCACTAAAATCCCCAGTGGATTCAGCAATTAAATACTCTACTTTTTCAAGATTAGGTGCATCTTTTTGTCTTAATATTGAAATTAAATTATCGATTGTCAGTTTTGCTTTTGAAAGATTATTCTTTATTATCTTACCATTTTTAACTAGTATGATAGGTTTTTGAGAAACTACATATGGAACTTTAAAATACAAGTATGAAATAAACAGATTAATTAAAGTGTATACTATAATTATAGCTATTGCATCTACTAATCTTCCTTTAGGATTGACCATACGAGAAGCAGCAATGTGACTAATACCTGCGGCCATTAAAAAGTTATATGAAGTTAATATACCAGGCTGACGAAATCCCATTACCTTTGCTGAGCCAAATAACATAAAGTATAAAATAGATGTTCTAATAAATAATTCAAGTATACTTAATTTTTCTCCTTGAAAGAAAATAGTATATATATTCATAAAATCACCTTTATATGAATTTTATAAAAAGATAAATTAATTATTCTTATTTAAATTATTAATTTATCTTTTTACATAATATTTTATTTTACATTATACATTCCATGACTATTCATATAATTAAAAAGTTCTTCACCATGCCTTTGTTCATCTTTTTGAATATGCTGCATTGCCTGCCTAACTACAGGATTAGCAGATTCAAAAATGTCAATATCATAAGTACCTGAAACATATTTTTCTGTAGATAACAAGTCACTACAAAGCATTTTATCCTGTTGAGTATTTGCAGCTCCTTGGGGAGTACTTTGAGTCAACGGTTGCTGAGTTTGTTGAGTGTGGCTTAAATTTGGTTGTTGACCTTGAAGCATTTCATTAATAATATCCAAGTGATGTTGTTCCTCACCAGAGAGTCTATTAAAAAGCTGACTCAACTGTGCATCTTGGACCTGCTGAGAATACTTTTTATATTTTTCAACACAAATTTCCTCTTGAAGTTTTCCATCTTCTAAAAACATTCTTTCTTTTTGACTAAGTTGTATTTGCATATTATTATCACCTCAAATTATATTTTGTACAATAATTTTTCATATTATGTAAATCGTTGAGTTTTTTTACAAACCCAAGAGAATAAGTTCTTATAATTTATACATACTAATGTTGTAAAATTATATATTTAAGGAGGACTTCACTATGACTACAGTAAATAAAATTGAAAAAGCTTTAACAAGTGCTCAAGGATTAGCTAGTCAATTGAAAACATTTTCGATGGATACAAACGATCAACAAGCTAAACAAACTTTTAAACAATTAGCACAAACAGCTGAAAATATAGCACAGACGCTTCAAAGTAGATTTGATTTTGTAAAGTCAGAGGAACCACAATATAGAGAATAATATTAAATAGAAAATATAATGAATCTATAAATTAAGTAATGTTACATATAAAATAATGTTTTTATTAATTTCATTTGTATAAAACAACTTTATTTTTCACATGCTAAATTTCGTTAAAAGAATTAAAATAAAAAGGCGTGTTTAATGTGGGAATAGCAACTATGACTACAAATAAATATCAAACATGTATTGATGAATGTAACAGATGTGCTCAAGCATGTTATGAATGCTTTAAAGCATGTCTAAATGAGCCAGATGTTGGGGCAAGAAAGAACTGTATAAGCATCCTTGCTGAATGTGCTAGAATGTGTGAAATGTCATCAGCACTTATGTCAATGGATGCTCAATTTGCAAAAAACCATTGCAGCCTTTGTGCTACTATTTGTGATAAATGTGCCCAGGAATGTGCAATGTTTAAAGATGACCATTGCCAAAAATGTGCTCAAGAATGTCGTACATGTGCAGAAGAATGTAGAAAAATGTCTGGTATACAGTAGTTTATAATTAGCCGTCAGTAATATTATAAAGTTACTGACGGCTAATTATATAGTATCATTTTTTACCATGATTTAAAATAAATTCTTACATATTAACTGTTGCATAGTAATATTATATTTTATAATTATGTAACATTCAATAACACTCTATTCATATAATATTCTTTAATTCCCACTGTTAGGCCATTCTGAATGTTGCAAAACTCTGTTGTGTAACATTGAAAATATGAGAAACTACCATTAATCATCGGTTACTTTGCCCATGGTTACAGAGCTACTGGTATTACCCCAAATAGGTTGTCTCAATCTGCACAAGATAGAATATTTGTGGAGATAAGTTTTATAGTATTTTAAAAAGCACCTATATCCTTTTAAGAACATAGGTGCTTGAAATCTTAGAAGAATTAACTCTACCTTCTCATAATTGTATTTTTATTTTGGTTATATTCTTCCTCAGTGATCTCTCCTCTGGCATAACGTTCATTTAAAATATCTAAAGCCCTGTTATCACTATTATTATAATAATCACCATGACTTGGATGATCTTTTAATTTAATAATAGCGTAAACAATAATAGCAATAAGAATTATAGGTACTAACATCATAAACATCCCTCCATAGCCAAATCCATAATACATCATAATTATATTCTCCTTTCTATTATGCTAAATTATTTAATAATAAATTTTCCATACATACCTTTTGCTGCATGACCGGGGTATTGGCAAATGTAATAAAATGTTCCATTTCCGTCAGCGGTAAAGATAGTAACTGCCGAAGGATAATTATCATTTGAAGCTGGAGGCAGTGGTGAAACAACGGAATTAGCATTATATATACCACCTTGCATCATAGTCATATAGAAGTAAGGTGAATTAGCATTCGTGATTTCTACTCCATGAGGCATTTCTTCATCTTCATTAATCATTTCTAGAGAAATCGTAGCATCCTTAGGAACTTGAATAGTAGGATTAATCAAACCACCAACGACAAATTTTCCATCAGCAGTCTCAGGACCACCAAGCATTACAATAGTTATATATTTTCCAGAAAAAGTAATAGTATTATTTTTTTTATCTATAGTGGCACCTTTTAAGGAATTTTTCATTTGTTTGTTTGCTGTATCTTCATTTAAATAAGATACAGCAGTTGTTCCATTTTGGAATGCATATCCACTCATCATACCATATCCACTCATCATACCTCCAAAATTTTTATAATCTCGGATATTTTTATTACTAGTAGATGTAGTAGTTGAATTTTCTATTGTACCTATATTATTGTAAGAATGTGCAAAAGTCCAATTATTTTTAACAAAGTTAAAACTCCAAATACCGTAACCTATGAGGCAGACAATGGAAAAAGTTAATACTAAGCTCCAACCAAGCTTTGATCTTCTCATAATATCATCTTGTCCTTTCATTTTATATACACATAATTTTTAGTAAAACTTATTTCGTGTTTACAAATTCAGTATAAAATACAATTATGGTGGAATTATGGATAGAAAAATATTTTAAAATTATGTGTATACGTAAATATACCTATTGTTATAAATAAATCATAAGCAAAGATCAAACGGTATTAAAACAACTAAAATATAAAAAATTGGCCCCCATTTATAAAAAATTCAATTTTTTATAAATGGGTGGAGAGAGCATTCGTGCCATGTACTGAAAAGTAAATTTTATGGATATTTAATAGTTTACGAAGAATATAAAAACTATTGTGTCTTATTTGTTATAATTCGATACTTTTTTCTATTTTATGAGAAAATGCTAATTTCAGTAGAATAGGTGTTATAATTGTAGTTAATATTACAACAATCAAAGTTGGAAGAAATATTTCTTCTGAAATTATTCCTTTCTGAAGACCTATATTTGCAGTAATTATAGCCACTTCACCTCTTGAAATCATACCAGTTCCAATTTGGACTGATTCACTCTTACTCATTTTAAGAAGCCTTGCAGCACCACCGCATCCTATTAATTTTCCAATTACTGCTATAATAAACATAACTAAAGTAATAAAAATTACCTCCAAATTAATTCCCTTTAGGTTTGCTTCAATTCCAACACTTGCAAAAAATATAAGAGATAAAAATCCTGATGAAATTGCTTTAACATTTCTCTCCAGATATTCTTTATGGGTGAGTGACGAAAGCATAAGTCCACATATATATGCGCCAGTAATAGCTGCTATACCTAAGCTTTCAGCAATATATGCTATTAATATAGCAAAGGCTATAGAAAACGTAAGAAATTCTCTTCCTGGTTTTATATAATTCGTAAATTTATTCATATATTTTGGTATATATATTACTCCAATTATAGCAAACACACAGAATAAAACTATTTTTATAAATACATATATAATTGATAATGTTCCTGCAGTTCCAGTACTTGAACCAGAAGTTTGTGCTACTGCAAGAACTACAGATATAAGTATAAGTCCCAAAATATCATCTATTACAGCTGCGCCAAGAATATTTATACCTGCTCTTGTATTAAGTTTTCCAAGTTCTTTAAGAGTTTCTACTGTAATACTTACGCTTGTGGCAGTTAAAATAACGCCTACAAATACATTTTCCCAAAAATTATGGAAAAACATATATGCACCTAAAGTTCCTAAAACAAGTGGAAGTATGATACCTGCTACTGCAATTATGAATGAGGACAGTCCTGCCTTTTTAAACTCTTCTACATTAGTCTCAAGTCCTGCAAGAAACATAAGCATAATTACTCCAAGATTTGAGAGCAGCTTAATATTGTCATCATATTGCACAATATTTAATACAACTGGACCAAGTATTACACCGGCAATTAATGCTCCTAAAACTTCAGGCATTTTTAATTTTCTGCTTATTATACCGCCTATCTTTGTAAATATAAGAATTAATACAATACTCAATAATACCTTTTCCATATATACCTCCTCCTAAATATCAAAAAAGGGTAGAAAGTCCCATAAAGGACTTCCCACCCCAAAAGTCATATTCTCTTGAAATCAAATAAAAATTTGTTCAACCGAAATTAAATAGCTTATACTTAGCTATAAACATATTATTTTAATAATAACATATATAAAAATATTCTGCAAATTTCTTATTAAAATATATTCTTATACTTATCCTAAATCTGTAATTCCTATATATCTTAAAGTTTGAGATTTTGAAGAATGATTGAATTTTACTTTTCAGTCCATGCCACAAATGCTCCCGCTAATCTTTATAAGAAATTAAAATTATTCATCTTTTTTTGTCTTAATAATGTTCTTTATTTTGAAAATATCATCTTTAATGATATTAAAATCATAAGTATTCCGAAACCCTTTTTTAAAATTGATAATGGTATAACATGAGCTATTTTTGCACCAAAAACTGAACCAATAACTAAGAAGATACACATCAATATTCCTGCTTGTAAATTAACATGCCCTTCTTTATAGTAATCTATAAAAGCCAGAATACCTACTGGTGGAAGTAAAATAGCAAGGGATGTTCCCTGTGCCTTTAACTGACTGAATCCACACAAGTATATCAATAATGGTACAATTACAACTCCGCCACCAATTCCAAACATTCCACTTAATATTCCAGCAATGCCTCCAATTAGGATAAATAGTATTGTATTTATCATTGTATCCTCCTCATAATTACTTCTTTCTTTTATAACTGTAAATTAGAAATAATATCCAAATAACAACTCCGCCTAAACTGACTAATTGAGCAACTCGAATAGGTCCAAACATAAGACTATCTGTCCTTAATCCTTCAATGAAAAACCTGCCTATAGAATACAAGCCAATATATGTGAAAAATACTATGCCTATTTTTTCAGTTCTTCTTAACAGATATAATAGTATTAAAAATACAATGATATTCCATGTAGATTCATATAAAAAAGTTGGATGATAGTACGTTCCCCCTATATTCATTCCATTTTGAATAAAATGAGGAAAATGTTTAATAAATTCATAACTGACAGGACCACCATGTGCTTCTTGATTAAAGAAATTTCCCCATCTACCTAAAGCCTGTGCCAGTATAATTGATGGTGCTGCAACATCTGCTACTTTTAAAAAACTAATCTTTTTATAATTCGTATATATTAGTGTAACTATAACAGCAAAAATAATTCCACCATGAATAGCAAGTCCTCCTTGCCTTATATTAAGCATGTCGATAATGTTACCCTTGTAACTATTAAACTGAAATACTACATAGTATAGTCTTGCACCTATAATGCCAATAGGCAGAGAAATTAATACAACATTTAACAAAGTATCATAATTAATTTTTCTCCACTTACAATTATACTTTCCAACTAATAAACCTAATAATATTCCTGTAGCTATAAGTATTCCATACCATCTAATGTCAAGACCAAAGATTGAAAATGCTATTGGATTCATAATTTCACGTCCTTACTTTATAATTTTAATATTTCTTGTATAACCATTACTGCTGCTCCCACAGCAATAGATTTATCTCCAAAATAACCTCCTCGATTAAACTCAATTTTTATATCCTTGCCAATATGACTTTTTTCAAGTGCTATGTCTGTACAAGTTTCATAAAATAAAGGTGAATATTTAATAAGTGGACCACTTAAAATTATCAATTGAGGATTAAATAACCTTATATAATTAGCAAGGCCAGTTCCAAAATGAATTGCAGAATCCACTATTATGTTCATTGCAATTTCATTTTTATTTTCTGCCAAATTACATATATCAATGTAATTTATATCTTCTAAGTCCTTGTTTAGATCTATTCTTCTTCCCTTTTTTACTTCTGAGATAAACTTTTCCGTTATTTTTGTTATTGATGCATAACTTTCTACACATCCATAGTTGCCGCACCAGCAATGCTCTCCATCTATATCTACAATCATATGTCCTAAAGTATCTTCAGAATTATTTATTGTGCGTATAAGTACTCCGGAAGATATCACACCTGTTCTTATTCCTACACCGCAGTTAATATATGAGATATTATTTTTATATTTTCCTAATCCAAAATAATATTCACCAAGTACAGCTGTATTAGCACCATTATCAATAAATATAGGAACGTCTATTTCTTTTTTTAACATATGCTTATAGAACTCTTTATTTTCAACTTCACCGACTATACCAATTCCAATCCCTATAATCATGGATTTATCAATCTTTAATTTCAAAATTAGATTTTCTATGCAACTGGGAATGATTTTAGCTAAATTATCTAAACTATAAGAACCCTTAAAAGTCTTTTCATCCACTATTTGAATTTTTAGATTTGTTATAACAACTTGAATATATGTTCTTGATATATCCAAGCCTATAATATAAAAGTCACATGGATTTACATCGTATAAAATAGGTCTTCTTCCACCAGTAGATTCACCAATTGCAGTTTCAACAATAATTTTTTCATCAAGTAAAAATTGAATACTACGATTCAGTGTACTTAATTTTATTCTGGTCATATCTAATAACTGACCTTTAGTAATAGAGCCATTTTTTTGTATAATATCAAATAGGTATTTACCTCTATTGTCTAATACTTTTATTTTATTTACAGTATGCGGCATTATCTTCCTCCTTAATCATGTAGGCACTTATATAATATACTCTTTTATTCATTTTGGCAATAAGTTGATAGTAATATCTCCTTATTAAATAATTCCTTAAAAATATCATTATAGTAAAGTATAATGCAGATTATAAAAAACTCCTGTAGCAATTAGCTAAAAGCAAACAAACTAATAAGATCTCTTCTTTAACTACTATGACAAATAAATAAAACTTAAGTACTTTATAGTATTTTTTAATATTAAGATAGTTACACTTTTAATAGCCCTTTTAAATAATAAATTATGAGGGCTATTAAGGGAATTATAAAAACAATGTGAGGAAAAATATATACTAATGCAAAATTCCAACCAATATTTATATGCTCTGGATTATTTCTTGCCATTATTAGTGAAGTAATTAATACTAATACTCCTAATATAGTACACAGCAACCCCCAATTTTTAACCTTAAATACTTGTGAAATTCCTAGTGCTGATGCGTAAATTAGTATAGATATTTTAAAAAATCCACCCAGTATTAAAATCACTATAAATATTACATCCAATCTATTTAAAAAGTCTCCAATATGTACCAATCTAAGAGTTTGAAGCAAAGGATAGTTATTTGAACTAGCAAATTCATTTCCTAAAGTTACTATAAATAAAATATTGTTTAATGCAAGAAATACCCCTTCTAAAATTGATGTAAAAATCACAGTTTTTTTCAATTTAGTTTTTTGTATTAGAAAAGGATACAGCATAGTCATCGTTATAAACTCACCATAGGGAAACATAGAAAGCTTCCATCCTTTTGAAATCAATTTTATGAAACCTCCATGCAAAATTGGTAGTATATCATAAAATTTGAAAACACCCTCATCAGTTATAGATAATAATATAAAAATAATAATACTAGAAAATATCATAATTATAAAACCTATCTGCGCCATGCTTCCTATATTCTCAATACCCTTATAAACACTATAGGTAATAACGATCATAAAAACTGATGCGGTGATGTACATAGGCGTTCTTATTAGTGAAAAAGAGGTTGTAAGTTCAGTAAAATCTCTTAAATCTCTAGCGGCATCATATGCAAAAAACCATATATATATAATACTCACTATAAATCCAATACATTTTCCATATATCTTAGGTAAATATGTTACTATAGAATCCCCAGGATATTTATTAAAAAGGCTTATATAAATCATTTGAATAATTATAGAAACTAATGAATAAAACAGCATTGCAATCCAAATATCCCTTTTAGTCTCTGGTGTTAGAAAAAATAAGCTAGCAGTTCCATAGGGTGCTAAAAACATTATTGCTAAAAATTGATATGAGGTTATTTTTTCCTTCATAATCGTTGTCCTCTTAAACTTTTATTTAATGTATTTTAAAACTCCTATTATTCTTTCACAAAATCTTTTATTTATTAACTTTTACAATAATCATATAAATTGGCTATATTTTATTGAGTATTTAAAATTTTTTTATGTACATAATTTTACTTCCAATATATTGCTATACATTGCATTATAGTATTCTAATATTCCTATTCTCGTAGAATTGTACCTGTACAACGAGGCGATAAACATCATCAATATCATCCTGTAAGATACCAATTATACATTATGTGAAATGATTGAAGATCTTCATAAGCACCAGCTGTACATTTACAAAAAAGTTTAACCATTTGTAAAGACGATTACTACTTATAATAAGAATACTACTTATTAATCTATTATTTGATATTTTTTATTAATTGCAAAATCAATTATTGTATTTAATACTAGGATAATACTACTCAAAAGACCTACATGTTCACCGGTTAGTAGATTTACAACCGAAAATATACCTAATATAACATAACAAAATCCTGTTATAAAATCTAATAATCTTTGGGATTTAAGGTACTTTTCTAATACACTTTTATTTTTAATATTTAATTTCATTACTTTTTTATGGTTACCATAAATCCCTAAAAAAATAAATGTTACGCCAACAAGTATTATAAGTAAATTTATTATTATATTAAACATGTTATTCCTCCTCAAATATAAATTATGTTTGTGATAAATTTATAATATCATATAGATTTATTTAATTTTTATTAAAAAAAAAAAAATTACTAATTTTCTTCATTAATATAATACAAAATTTTAAGATTTCTAAACTGATCTAAA
>NZ_JBDNRK010000050.1:0-30947 GCF_047718555.1 Clostridium sp.
CGATTTTGTGTGAATCGCTTTCGCTGTGTGCGTGGGAGACTTACGCCAAGTTAGTAAGGTTGAATTCAAATTATAAGAATTTTTTATTTTATAGTTTCAAACAATAATAAATCCCTACTGATTTCTCAATAGGGATTTATTAACACAGTAAGAATTACTATAAAATTTTTCATTTATTATTTATGCATTTTCAGATGTAACTTCACTACCATTATCCGGATGTTCCTCAACTGAAGCACCTTCATCCGCTATATCTCCACCACTTGCTCCAGTAACAGTGAGTACTATACTATTAAGATCATCTATAATAGATATTTCTGAACTTGCTTCAATGTCGGCTACTCTCAGCGAGTCACCAAAACTTAAATTTGATATATCTACATTTATATTCTTAGGTAAATTATCTGCTTCACATCTTATTTTTACACTATCCTTTGATTTTTGAAGTATGCCCCCAAACTTTCTTATACTATCTTCTCCCTTGAAAGTTAGTGGTACTTCAGTAACCAATTTACTGTTCTCGGACAATTCCTCCAAATCAATATGTAAAATTTTATGTTTTACTGCATCCTTCTGTATTTCCTTAATAAGAGTCTTATGCTTTTTACCATCTATATTTATATTTAGAATGCCATGTTCTCCATTACAGGTAACCTCTCTTTGCAGTTCCAATTCTCCTATTTCAAACAAAGTATTTTCTATATTCTTTCCATATAATATTCCTGGTACTAAGCCACTTCTTCTATTTTTCTTTGCAGCATGATTAGCAGATTTATTCCTAATATTTGCATTAATTAATTCCATAAATATCCCTCCCTATATTATCCTATTATTGACATATATTTTGCTAATTATACATCTATTATTCATTTAAAAATTCTTATCATTTATCATTAATTTTTATTGCAATTGGATAACCTTTAAACTATAATAAGTATTGTTTCAAAAGACCTATGTCAAGCCTTATTTTAAAAGACTTAGACTGTATTTATTGAAAGAAGGTGCTATGTAAAGTTGTATAAACTTAATCAAAATGAAACTCCTCTTTTTAATGCGCTAATGGAATACGTAAATAGAGATACTGTTCCCTTTCATGTACCTGGTCATAAAAAAGGTCAAGGTATGGACGAAGAATTTAAAAAGTTTATGGGTGAAAATCCTTTTAAAATTGATGTTACAGTGTTCAAATTAGTGGATAGTCTTCATCATCCTACTGGTCCAATAAAAAAAGCTCAGGAACTAGCTGCAGATGCCTATGGATCAAAAGCAGCCTATATATCTATCCATGGTACCTCAGGAGCTATAGAAGCTATGATTATGTCTGTAGTAAGTAATAATGATAAGATACTTATACCAAGAAATGTCCACAAATCAGTTACAGGTGGTATTATTTTAAGCGGAGCTGTCCCTGTATATATGCAGCCAGAACTTGATAAAGAGGTAGGTATTGCTCATGGAGTTTCACCTGAAACTGTGGAAAAAACCTTAAGAGAAAATCCTGATGCAAAGGCTGTTTTAATAATTAATCCCACTTATTATGGCGTAGCTACAGACATAAAAAAAATCGCAAAAATTGTTCACAACTACAATATACCATTAATAGTTGATGAAGCTCATGGCCCACATCTTGGATTTAATGATAAATTACCTATATCTGCTATAAATGCAGGAGCAGATATGTGTGCTCAAAGCACTCACAAAATAATAGGTGCACTAACTCAGTGTTCACTGCTTCACGTATGCTCAGACAGAATAGATATGCATAGAGTTCAGCAGATTTTAAATATCATGCAGACTACTTCACCTTCTTATATTTTAATGGCATCTCTCGATTGTGCCAGAAGACAGATAGCTTTACATGGTAAAGAACTTCTTGATTATGCAATAGATCTCTGTAGTTACACTAGAAACGAAATAAATAAAATCCCTGGATTTTATTGCTTTGGAAAAGAAATTCTTCAAGACAATGGTGCCTATGCCTTCGATCCCACAAAGGTAACTATAACCTGCAGAGATCTAGGTATCACAGGCTATGATTTAGATATGATTCTTTCTAATGAATATCATATTCAAATGGAATTATCTGATTTATATAATGTCTTAATAGTAGGCTCCTTTGGAGATACAAAAGAAAATATGGATTATTTGATAAGGGTTTTAAAGGAAATAAGTAAAAAGTATTATGGAAAGGGAGATAAGAAATCAGACTTCATCGATATTCCTCCTATACCAGAGCAAATCTTAATTCCTAGAGAAGCTTTTAATAGTACTAAAGTTCCTGTTCCAATAAATGAAAGCATAGGAATGATAAGCGGAGAATTTTTAATGGCTTATCCACCAGGTATTCCTGTACTATGCCCTGGCGAAATCATAACTAAGGAAATAGTAGACTATGTAAGACGACTTAAAGCTACAGGTCTTTACGTTCAAGGAACAGAGGATCCAGAAGTCGAGATAATAAAAGTGGTTAAGGTGTAATTTAAGGAAATGACGAACCAAACTTTCTCAAGTTGAAAATGAAAATCAAAAAAATTACATCCCTGGGATAAATTTATACTGCATAAAAATAAACACTACCAAATTTATTTAGGAAATAAACTTGATAGTGCTTTTTTATTTTGAATAATTTTATAATAATTCGTCTAAATCAACTGCTATTTTATATTATATGACATCTATCAAATGAGTTTCTTTTGTAGAAATTCTACTTTAACTCCACTACAGTTACACCAGCGCCGCCTTCGCCATAATTTCCAAGCCTATAGCTTTTAATATGGTGATGCCTTTTTAACATGTCAGTGATAACATTTCTAAGTACTCCTGTGCCCTTACCATGAATAACCGTTACAGCTTTAAGTCCGGCAATATAGGCTTCATCTAAATATTTATCCACGCTGTACATTGCCTCTTCTCCATCCATTCCTCTCAGATCAATAGAGGAATCAACCTGCCTTAAATTTAATTTAGCTTCTCTTTTTCTTATCTTTTTTAATTCTTTATTACTGTCATTATTGATTTTTTCCTTTGTAAGGTTTTCAAGCTTTACACTTATCTTCATTATTCCAGCCTGTATTTGTACTTCACCCTTACTATCAGGCTGTGAAAGTACAATTCCCTTCATATTCAAAGAGGGTATATATACTTCCTCCCCTTCTTTCACGCTGGTTAACCCTTTATGTTTTTGTGAATTGCTATATGCGTTTTCTTCCACATTTTCAAGACTTTCCTTAAGTCTCATTCTCTCTTTTTCAAGCTTTGCCCTTGTTTCTGAAGAATAACCCATTCTCTCCAGTTCTCTAATATTTTTTAATATTTCATCGGCCTCTTCTTTAGCCTCAGCAATAATATTTTTAGCTTCCCTTCTTCCCTCATTTAAGACTTTCTCTCTAGTAGAATTTAATGAATAAAGTTTTTCTTCATATTTTTCTTTGAATTTCTCTGCTTCAAGCTTTAACATTTCTGACTTTCTGGCATTTTCCTCAGCTTTTATACTTCTCTCCTGAAGAGTCTGAATAAGATCTTCAAACTTGAGAGTATCATTTGAAATACCCTTTCTTGCTTCATCAATTATATAATCTGGAAGTCCCAATCTCTTGGAAATTTCAAAGGCATTAGATTTTCCCGGTATTCCAATTAACAATCTATAGGTAGGTCTTAAAGTTTCCACATCAAATTCCACAGAAGCGTTTTCAACACCCTCAGTTTTTAGTGCATAAGCCTTAAGTTCACTGTAATGAGTTGTGGCCACCAGTTTTGTCTTTCTGCTCCTTAAATTTTCAAGAATAGATACTGCCAGTGCTGCTCCTTCCGTAGGATCTGTACCTGCTCCCAATTCGTCAAAAAGCACCAGAGAACTGGAATCCGCTTTTCCCATAATATGAACTATGTTGGTCATATGAGATGAAAAAGTAGATAGACTTTGTTCAATGCTCTGCTCATCGCCAATATCTGCAAATACCTCCTTAAAGAAGCTTACAGTTGAATTTTCTCTTGCTGGTATAAGTATGCCGCTCATAGCCATAAGCTCCAGAAGTCCTACAGTTTTAAGAGTAACTGTTTTTCCACCAGTGTTTGGTCCCGTTACTACTAAAGAGGTAAATTCACGACCTAAATATACATCAAGTGCTACTACTTTTTCCGGATTTATCAATGGATGTCTTCCCTGAACTATATCAATTATTCCATTGTCATTGATTCCCGGACGTATAGCATTTATTTCACCGGCATATCTTGCCTTTGCAAATATAAAATCAAGCTCATAGACAATCTTTGCATTATTTTCCACCAGCACTATATTCTCATAAATTTTTTGTGATAGTTCCTCAAGTATTCTATTTATCTCTGCCTTTTCCTTAAGCATGATTTCTTTTATCTCATTGTTTAAATTTACAAGGCCCATAGGCTCAATAAATAAAGTAGCTCCAGAAGAGCTTTGGTCATGCACAAGTCCCGGAACCTGTGCTTTATATTCGGCCTTTACAGGAATAACATATCTGTCACCTCTAATAGTATAAATATTCTCTTGAAGAAAATTTGAATAAGCTCTTACAAGAGAATTAACTTTATTTTTTACAGATGCTGTTTTATCCCTAAGAGATTTTCTTATATTGAACAGTGCAGTGCTTGCCCTATCTGATATCTCTTCTTCTCCTATGATAGCATTGAATATGGCATTTTCCAGTGTTCTTAGTGGTACAATTCCTTCGCATATATCTTCTATTACTGGGAAACTTTCCTCCTCCTCATTATGAACTACATACTCCTTAAATCTTCTTGCGCATTTTTGTATATTGGCTATTTTTAAAAGCTGCACAGGCATGAGGGTAGACCCTTTACCTGCCCTGCTTATTCCCTCTCTTGCATCATAAGCCCCTTCAAAGGGTGCAGAACCTTTTTTATTGAGAAGCTTAGAAGCCTCTTCTGTTTCTTCTAAGTGTTCCTTCATTTCAAATATATTTTCATAGGGCTTAAGATCATCTATAATATCTTTAGCCGCACTGGTCTGTGTAAACTTTTTTATTTCTTCTTTAATTTTATAATATTCCAGTACTCTTAAAGCCTTTTCGTTCAATACTATTCAACTCCTCGCTTATAATGTCCCCGTGTAAATTTTTCTGATTCATTTTCAAATTTTCCTGATTCATAAGCTTTTAAAACTTTTATAACTTCTTCCTTATTTTCATCTATAAAATCTATTCTGTGACTAATATCTCCCAGGTTATTTATATCCTTCAAATTTGAAATTAAATTTAAGGACATTGAATTGTATATGTGACTTCTACAGAACCGATCAGTTTTCACTATAAATTCTTCACCTTTTCTGTCTTTAAGTTTAAATTCTCCATTAACACACTTATTATTACAATTTGCTTCAGTACATTTTCCTCCAAAAGTACTGCCTATAGGACAATACTCACTTACCATAAGTTCCAGCTTCCCATAAACAAGTATACCACAGGGTATAGGTGAACTCTTCACAATTTTAATCATCTCATTTCTATTTAGTTCTGTACTTATATAGCTTCCATCCAAATCTCTACTATAAAAATCCAAAGCATATTTATTAAATATATTCAGCTTATAGTCTCCTATTATACGTAGTTTTCCTCTGTATTTATTTATAATTCCTGCATTAGCTGTAACAATTCCTCTAATTTTATGAATATTATCATCTATAAAGCCGCATATGACATTAAATTCTTCTTTAATTATATTTGGAATCTTTAAATAAACCTCTATGTTTTCAATATTTTCTATATTTATATCAGATCTTTTTCCGAAATAATTTATCGCAATAGTTTTTATTCCTGCTTCAATACACCCATTAAGCTGCTCTAAATTTTCTACAGAGACCATAAGTTTCTCCATTGATCTATGAGTCTTTTCTTCTCTGTTAAAATCAATTACTTTATTGAAAATCCTCTTATTTTTACCACACTGATATTTTACAATTTCATCTATCAAACTTCGCCTTGCAGAATTTATAGAAGACAAGGGCAGAAAGCCCTCTTCATAATCTGTAAAATCAATATTTTCAATGTTAAAAGGAGTGTTACCTGTTTTTATTAAATTCTCCTCTAATTTTATTCTTTCCAGCGGTCTCTTTATCGCCTTTTGAACTATGTCTCCACTAATTTTAAAAACTTCTCCCTCATAACTGCAAATGATTTTAAAAGGCTCATTAATTTTAAATTTACATTGAATATCTATATTAATTTTTTTACCATAAGAATCTTTAAAACTATAGTTTAATTCATCCAGCAGATTTACATCTGAGGTTTTATACAATTTATCAAAGGCAGCATAAGACTCAGGAATAAGCCTTACCCCATCTCCTCTACGAGCACTTTTAACAGATAAACCTTTTTTTAAAATTTTTTCTACTAAAAATCCATCATCATTAACTCTTATACCATCTTTTACACTTAGATCCTCCTCTAAAGTAACAGTGAAATCCTTATTCACACTGCCTAAAAATAAACCTGTGTTCTTAGGAAAGGAATATGACATCATATTCCTGCCAACATTTCCAAACATATATGCCTTAGAAAAACCTTCTCTATTAAAAAGCTGCTTAAGTTTTCTAATCTCTGATGGATAATCAAACTCACTATTGTTATAGACACTATCAATAGCCTTTCTGTATATGCCTACTACTCCTGCCACATATTCCGGCCGCTTCATCCTGCCTTCAATCTTCAGTGATGATGTTCCGCTTCTAATTATCTCTTCTATATTGTCAACCGTACATATATCTTTAGGACTTAATATATACCCCTTAAATTCTTCATTGTTATTTTCATTAAAAATAGTATAGGGAAGTCTGCAGGGCTGAGCACATCGTCCACGGTTGCCGCTTCTTCCTCCGATAATACTGCTCATAAGACATTGCCCTGAGTAGCATATACAAAGAGCTCCATGTATAAATATTTCTGTTTCTATATTTAAATCCTTGGAAATGTATTCTACTTCCCTAACACTTAATTCTCTTGACAATACTATTCTGTGAAAGCCTAAATTTTTAAAATATTTAGCTCCTTCTCCATTATGTATAGTCATTTGAGTAGATCCATGAAGCTCAAAATCAGGGAAATTTTTTCTTACTAAATAAGCTAAACCTGTATCCTGAATTATCAGTGCATCTACTCCTATTATATATAAAAATTTAATATATTCTATTATGTCTTTTATTTCGCTATCTTTTACTAAGGTATTCACAGTTACATATACTTTAACTCCATAAATATGGCAATAATCTACTGCCTCTACAATTTGCTTATCATCAAAATTAAAGGCATAGGCTCTTGCTGAAAATCTACTTCCTCCTAAATAAACTGCATCTGCTCCATTTTGTACTGCTGCGTAAAGACTTTCCATACTACCGCAGGGAGCAAGTAGTTCTGTTTTTTTCATTTTCATCTCTCCTAAGGCATATTCAAATAAATAGATAGTCCTATTTTAAATCCTGCTGCGTTAGCAAAATCCTCAAATAACTCATTATCCTGATCATCTGTTTCTTCGTATAATTCAAAATGCACGTGGCATCTTTTACTTATTATTTTCATATGGCTAAAATATTCTGCCTTTTATTATACAACAAAATATGCATATT
Organism: Clostridium sp.; assembly: GCF_047718555.1. GTDB lineage: Bacteria > Bacillota > Clostridia > Clostridiales > Clostridiaceae > Clostridium_I. The sequence goes on from NZ_JBDNRK010000050.1 coordinate 7,613, forward strand.
TAAAAATAAATTACTAACATTAAAATTGCCACAACATAGTATGTACTAAAGAAACTATACTTTCTTTTATTTTACAGGGAGGCTTTCAAATAATTAGGAGAGGATATTATGGAAGTATGCGATGACAAATATATTATGGTTATTGCTTCTAACAGTCAAGCAACCTATTTATACAATGAACTAATGAAAAAAGAAATAAATGTAGAATTTATTTCAACTCCAGCCAAAATTTCCTCTGGCTGCAGTAAGTCTATAATTTTTAATGCTAAAGATAAAGAAGAAATTGTGCTTGAGATTAAAAATACTAAAGTAAAAATTGATAGTATATATAATATAGTTAAGAACGAGAAAGATTATGATTATATAAAAATTCAATAATAGATGTTTGTCTTTTGAATTTATAAAAATTTGGCTTTTGGACATTCTCCAATAGCCTTTTCTTATAATTTTCTATACTATAAAACAACTAAAAAAATGTTATCAATATTTCTATTCTAAAAAACTAAATTAGAGATTAATTTCATGTTCTAGTGTATTACAGTTTGAAATTGTAAACAAACTAGAAGTTTAAATTAATAATGGGAAAGCCTACCAACGGTAGGCTTATTTTGTTATGCTCCTTTTTAAGGTGCCTCTAAATAGTTTTTAGGACGGCGCCATTAATTTAATTATTATCATATATATTTTTAATTATATTTATTAAAGTTTCTATATCTTTAGTTGTATTAAAATATCCCAGACTTATTCTAACTGTTCCATATCTTTCAGTTCCGATTACATTATGGATAAGGGGAGCACAATGATACCCTGTTCTAACAGCAATATCATTTTTATTTAGAAGATATCCTACTTTTGTACTATCTATACCATCTATATTTATAGATACTACTGCGCATCTATTTTCAGTTGAATTTAATCCATATATTTTTATATAAGAAAGCTTTTTTAATTCACTTAAGAGATACTCCGTTAAATGTTCTTCATGTTTATAAATATTTTCTATTCCTATCCTTCTTATAAACTTTATTCCTTCATTTAGTCCTGCAATTCCAGGTGTGTTTAACGTACCACTTTCAAATTTATCTGGTAAAAAATCTGGTTGTTCCATGGAACTGGAGTTACTTCCTGTACCTCCATCAATAAAGTTATCTAGATTAACTCCATCTCGTATAAAAAGTCCCCCTGTACCTTGAGGGCCAAGAAGTCCTTTATGGCCTGGAAATGCTAACAAATCTATATTATCTTTATCTACATCAATAGGAATTATACCTGCACTTTGTGAAGCATCTACCATGAATATTAATCCATTTTTTTTAGCTATTAATCCTATTTCCTCTATATTTTGAATTGTTCCCAACACATTTGATGCATGATTTATTATAATAGCTTTAGTATTGCTTTTTATACTGTTGTTTAATTCTTTCCTATCTATAAATCCATATTCATCTACCTTTATTAAAGTAACTTCCACACCTTGATTTTTCAAATAATTCAGTGGTCTAAGCACAGAATTATGTTCAATTTCCGTACTTATAACATGATCACCTTTCTTGATTATACCTTTTATGCCTATATTTAGTGATTCTGTAGCATTACAAGTAAAAATTACATCAAAAGGATTATCTATATTAAAAAGAGAACTTAGCTCTTGTCTTGTTTCTGCGATTTTTAATGATGCTTGTATGGACATATCATGTGAACTACGTCCAGGATTGGCAGCATAATTTTTCATACAATTTAATATTTCATCATAAACCTCATTGGGCTTAGGAAAAGAAGTAGCGGCATTATCTAAATATATCATATAAAATCCCTCCAGAACTTATTTTGTCCTATAATTAATATATGCATGAAAAAAATATTTTACATTGATATATGACTATTATTTTTTTATTCAAAAACTATGACACAATACTATAAATTTAATATTATATTATTATAGGTAAATAATTTAGATCATTTTAGAGGAGTGATTATTAAATTGAAAGATCTAACTAAATCAATAACAGAAATAGATAAATCAACCAATGAGCAAATAGCTATTGGATTAAGTCAAGATGAAAAGAATGAATTACTAGCCATGCTGAAATCAGTTGATACACAATATGATACAACACCATATAATAATATTATTGATTTTGAAAATTGTGTAAGTATTCCAAGTAAAATTCAAGTATTACCTCAAACTCGTGAATTTGTTTTCGAAAGTTGTTTAACCTGTACAACAGGTCAACCTGTAACAGTACCAATTGCACCCGACGATTATCCTGGTCCAACTATGTGCACTTTATTTCCAATAAAAATTATTGGATGCATTCAGTATATTGCAATTGCAGATGTATTTTTCAATAGTGGACACTTTATAGAATCTGATAACAATGACAGAACTCCTATATCGCTCTGTTCTACAGCACTAATACCTTCAGCACCACCAAAAACAAGTGGTATATCAGTTCAAGGATCTGTCTTCGTTGATACAATAGTAGGTTACACGGCAAGTTCAAGTACATGCAGCAATCCTATACCTTGTGATGCAATTTCAGTTTGTCTTGATCCATTTACAGTATCTGGTGAAAAAATTTTATTTAGCGGTAAATTTATACTGCCAATAACAACCAATTGTGGAGATATACCTAGTTGTTCACCAACAGCTTTCCCTATACCATAAATAGTATTACGAATCAATCAAAGCAGTATTTACTTATGGTTTAAAGACATAGCTTATGTGTTTCACAAATAAGCTATAAAGTATATATCAGTCCTTGCTTTGTGCAGGGACTAATTTTGATTAACAGTTTTACTTTAGTTTAGTATGGTATGTTAAATTTTTCAAAAAAGTAATTATCATCAAATTTTCTTTTTTTTAAATATTTTGTCCTTTGAAACATTATCAAATGAAAATTTTTCTTAATAAATTTCGCTGCTTCATCAAAAAAGGGGTCAAATTTTAATATTGCTATTGTTTTTGCAATTCTCTTATTATTAAAATGTAAATAAGTCATACATAATGTATTATAGGTTACATTAACTGGCATCATCTCATATGGAAACTTTTTCCTAAATAAATGTTCAATCTTTACAACCGGATTTACTACAATTCTATAGCCGTAAAGCCACAATTTTAAACATATCTCTTCATCTTCTCTCCCCCAGACCTGGAAAAAATGATCGAAACCATCAACATTTTCAAATACATCTTTCTTTACGCCAAAAGCACAACCACATGCAATCGGTATTTCAGTTATATCTTCAGGCTTCTTCAAAATCCACTTAAGTTTTAAATTTTCAGTCCAATTCTCTCCATATCCCTTTTCAGTTATATTTTGCATATTACAAATACAGGGTGCAACCAAATCTGCCTTATTATTTTTCATTGTATTAATTAGATTATCCAGCCAATAATCAGTAACTTTTACATGTGCATCTAAGAAAAAAAGATAACCTCCTTTTGCTATTTCTGCTCCAGCATTTTTAGCACCTGCACATCCTAAATTTTTACTTTCAATTAATACAATATTATTATATTCATCCTTCTGTAGTTTTAAAAATTCTACACTATTATCCTCGGATCCATCGTCAACAAATATTATTTCATATATTGTTTTATTTTTCGACGCTTTAATTGAATCTAAAGTCATTTTTAAATTATTAATTTCATTTTTACATGGAATGATAACCGAAGCTTCTATTATATCCAAATTATCCAAAACTTTTACTCCTTTTTATAACTATAATAATTATTATACATTATACTTTTACAAATATTACTATATTATAATGATTTAAAAGTGAATATTAAATTTATTGAAAAAATAGTCATCGCTATATATACATTCTCTTAGAAATTTTTCTCTTTGAATAAAAATTTTATCTATATTATCTCTTATTTTATCCATAGACATTGAAAAGCTTCTATAATTTTTGTAAATATTAATAAGTTTACTGTATCTTTTCTTATTAAAAAAACATAATCCTAAACAAAGTGTATTATAAACAAAATCAAATTCTTTTATTTTATATGGATGTTTTTTTCTAAAAAGGTGAGTAACCTGTATTTTGGGGTTTAGAAAAATTTTAAATCCATAAAGCCAAGCTTTCATGCATATTTCTTGGTCTTCCAAACCGTAACCTTTAAATAATTTATTATAACCGCCTATCTTTTCAAAAGCACTTTTAATGACAAATAGTGAAGTACCTGATGCAATTGGTACTTCACTATTTCCATGTGGTTTGTTGACTAACCAAGTGAACTGAAGTTTTTCATTCCATGTAGCTCCGTAACCTACTGAATTTGAATTGTACATATCCACAACTGTTGTAGTAGCAAAATCTGCATTATTATTAACTAGTGTATTAACTAAACCATCAAAACAGTGTTCTTGAATTTTAATATGGCCATCACAAAAAAATAGATACTTTCCTCTTGCCTTTGAAGCACCAGCATTTCTTGCCATGCCTGGTCCTTTATTATTAATATGAATAGAAGTAAAATTTCTAAAATTTATTTTATTCATATACAATTCTAGCTTTTCTACACATAAATCATTAGATGCATCATCTACAGCAATTATTTCAATACTTAAATCAGTTTTAGAATTTAATATTGAATCTACCGTTGATATTAAGTTATTACCTTCATTTTTACATGGTATTATTATTGAAACATCAATAATTTTATGATTTTCTTTCCCTTCTATAACCAAGTTTTAATCCCACCTTTCATTTTTATATTTGCATATAAAATACATTAAACACTTCTACAATTAGCTATTTACAGCCTATCACTATAAGTTATGTACAAAACTAATCTATTATGATTTTAGCTTTATTTTATATATAACAAAATACCTATTCATATTATACTTTGTATATAAATAGGCATTTCTTAATAGTTACTATAAACAGAGTTCTTTGCTTCAGATGGAATTTTTTTCTCCATCTGAAACTTAGAAATCGTTATCCAGGGACGTAGCAGCCGTTATCTCCCACTTTGATAGAAAAGTAGATAGCCAAAATCTTCGATTTTGTGCGAATCACTTTCACAAAGTGCGATGGGAGTATTACGGATGGTAGTCATCGGATAAATTTCTTTTTCAATTATTTATTGTTAACCGTATTAATGTTTTATTTAGTAGTAGATCTATTTTATATAACTACATAGGATTCAAAATCACTTGTATTTGATATTATTTTACACTCTGATAAAAGCTCCTTAGAGCTTATTTTCCACGTATGATCTTGCATATCTTTGTGCTTCATATAAACAAAATTATATCTATCACCGGCGAACATTTTTATACCTTTTTCATTACAGCGCTCATAAAGATACGTATCTTCACCTAAATTAACATTTCCAAACTTCACTTCATTAAATACTGATTTTTTTAATAAAATAGTACCTCCCTGTAACCATGAAGTGGTATATTTATTTTCTATACTAGGAGCATTTAAGGCTAATATATTAAATTCTTCAAAATATACAAAATGTGCTGCTTTACCAATTACCTGTGCATCAGTATATTCAAATATATTCATTGAATCCAGCAAATAGTTTGCACCGTAATAATCATCATCATCCATTTTAGCTATATAATCATATTTTGCTTGTTTTACACAAAAATTTAAGCACTCCCCTAAAGTAACATTTTCATCAATTTGAAATATTCTGACATTATTAAAGTCTTTAAATTTATTATTACAATATTCTTTATCTATTTTATTATTATTTAAAACAATTATTAATTCTTTAATTGCGTAATTAATTCTCATAAAATTATTATATACATTATCTAAATATTTAGTTTTATTTGTTGTCATAATTATTGAAACTCCTGGCTTATGAAAATATTGTAATTTATTTCTTACCTTATTAATACATATACGGTACTCATTAATATAATACATTTTATGAAAACCTCCAAATATTTAAAAAAAGTTTTTATTCAATAGTCTATTTCTATCATTAATTGCTAACTGATAAATAAATAGATATCGTTCGGTCATTTTATCAGAAGAAAACTTATTTTCTACATATGCTCTCATTGATTTTGGACTGGGAAATAATTGATTTTTACACTTATATGCCATTTCTTCAAATGTATCACATAGCAAATCTGGGAAGCCCTCTAAAACTTCAGGTATTCCCCCTCTAGGAAGTGCCAATACTGGTGTACCACATGCCATTGCTTCAATAATAACAAGTCCAAAAGGCTCTTCCCAAGTGGATGGAAATAACACACATTTAGCATGTTTTATCAGTTTTTGTTTTTCTGCACCTTTAACAAAGCCAACATATTTAATTTTTTCATTATTTTTAATTCTAGGTTCTATTTCATTTTTATAATAACCATCATCAAAAAGCGGACCTGCTATAATCAATTTTTCATTATTCTTTTCACAAACAGTTAATGCATGATGTAAGCCTTTTTCAGTACATATTCTTCCTAAAAATAAATTATAATTCTCTTTTTTCTCGCTAAATTCAAAATCCTCTACATTAATTCCATTATATATATAGAATCCCTTATTATTAGCAAACACCTCACGTGCTTTTTTACAAACATAAACATTAAATTTACTTAATGAATCATCAATCCAATGAATTGTACTAACTGTTGGAAAAAGTATTTTTTTTGATGCACGATTAAAATTTGCAGTGTGATCATGAATAATATCAATATTATTAGGCATTGTTTCTAGTACATAATCCACCAATTCGTCTGGGCTTTGATACTTTTTCCTATATGGTATTATATGGGCACTACTTTCGCTGCCTTCTGGAGCATAAAGATATACCTCATGGCCTTTCTTAACTAAATTTTCAGTCAATATATAAACTAACATTTCTGTTCCTGCATAATTAGGAATAGGCTCGCGATCTAAAGCAATTTGTACTATCTTCATTTCTATAAAACACCTCATTAGATATTCTTTAATTTCCAAATACTTTCATTAATTTCATTACAAATTATTATAATTCACTTATTCATCTAATATATTATATTATATTAAATTATGTAAACATTTGTGCTAGGTTTACAAATATCATTATTTGAATTTTATTACATAAAAATAAAGTGCCTATTATAAAATAGGCAATACTAAGTTTTTATTCAATAGTTTATTTCTATCATTAATTGCTAACTGATAAATAAATAGATATCGTTCGGTCATTTTATCAGAAGAAAACTTATTTTCTACATATGCTCTCATTGATTTTGGACTGGGAAATAATTGATTTTTACACTTATATGCCATTTCTTCAAATGTATCACATAGCAAATCTGGGAAGCCCTCTAAAACTTCAGGTATTCCCCCTCTAGGAAGTGCCAATACTGGTGTACCACATGCCATTGCTTCAATAATAACAAGTCCAAAAGGCTCTTCCCAAGTGGATGGAAATAACACACATTTAGCATGTTTTATCAGTTTTTGTTTTTCTGCACCTTTAACAAAGCCAACATATTTAATTTTTTCATTATTTTTAATTCTAGGTTCTATTTCATTTTTATAATAACCATCATCAAAAAGCGGACCTGCTATAATCAATTTTTCATTATTCTTTTCACAAACAGTTAATGCATGATGTAAGCCTTTTTCAGCACATATTCTTCCTAAAAATAAATTATAATCCTCTTTTTTCTCGCTAAATTCAAAATCTTCTACATTAATTCCATTATATATATAGAATCCCTTATTATTAGCAAACGTCTTACGTGCTCTTTTAGAGACATACACATTAAATTTACCTGAAGAATTATCAGGCCAATGAATTGTACTAACTGTTGGTAGAGGTATTTTCTTACTTGAATGATTAATATAAATACTATTATCATGAACAATATCAATATTACTAGGAATTGTTTTTAATACATAATCAACTAGTTCATCTGAACTTTGATATTTTTTCCTATAATATATAATGTGAGCACTACTATAACTACCTTCTGGAGCATAAAGATAGACTTCGTGCCCTCTCTTAATTAAATTTTCACCCAGTGTATAAACAGCTCTTTCTGTTCCGGCATAATTGGGAAGCGGATGAACATCCTGAGAAATCAGCACTATCTTCATTTCTATAAATCACCTCATAATGTTAAAAATTTAAGCCTATGAATAATTTTAAAACTTTTATTTTACTAGTATGTCAGTACTAAATTTTATTAATGTAAAAAACTTTTATAAAATAGTTTTTTATTTCTATCATTAATTGCTAATTGATAAACAAAGAGATATCGTTCAGCCATTTTGTCAGCGGAAAATTTATTTTCTACGCACTTTCTTAATGACCTATAACTTGGAAATAATTCATTTTTACATTTGTACGCCATTTCCTCAACTGTATTACATAATAAATTTGGAAAATCTTCTAAGATCTCAGATATACCACCATTAGGAAACGCTAATACTGGTGTGCCACAAGCCATTGCTTCAATAATAACAATACCAAACAGCTCCCAAATAGATGGAAACAATACACATTTCGCATATTTTAGTAATTTTTGTTTTTCTTTACCTTTAACAAAACCAACATATTTAACTTTTTTATTATTCTTAATTCTAGGTTCTATTTCATTTTTATAATAACTCTCATCATACATAGGACCTGCAATTATCAATTTTTCATCATTTTTTTCACAAATAGTCAGTGCATCATGCAAGCCCTTTTCAGCACATATTCTCCCTATAAATAAATTATAATCTTCTTTTTCCTCGCTAAATTCATAATCATCTACATTAATACCATTATATATATAAAATCCTTTATTGTTTCCATAAATTTCGCGTGCTTTTTTACTTACATGTACACAAAATTTACTTGAAGTATAATCCCAATAATGAATCGTGCTAACTGTAGGAACTGCTATTTCCTTTTTTAAACTATTAATACTTAGACTATGATCATGAATAATATCAATATTATTAGGCATTGTTTTTAGTACATAGTCCACCAATTCTTCTGAACTTTGATATTGTTGTTTAAAATTTATAATTTGAGCACTGCTTTTACTACCCTCTGGAGCATAGAGATATACCTCATGTCCTTTATTAACTAAAGTTTCAGTTAATATATAAACTAAAATTTCTGTTCCAGCGTAATGTGGAATAGGGTACAAATTTGGAGCAATTTGCACAATCCTCATTTATATAAGTCACCTCACGTGATTAAAATTTAATAATAACTACTTAAATTTATATACTAATTTACTAAATTTTAACGTTTATTTTTTCACAGTTTATACAAAGTTTTAGCTTTACTATATTTATATGTATTAAAAAAAATTGTGTGAGTAAAATATAATATCTTTTTATGAATTAACTTTTACAAAAAAAGACTAAGTATACCGCTTAGTCTTTTTTATGCAAACAGATATAAAAATTAACTAATTTACATTTATTTCATCACAATATTTAATAGTTCAAATTATATACTTCAAATTCAGAAATACCAACATTATATCCTTCTGCCCTATCTACTGTAAGCTTAACCCAATCAAACGTTTTGGCTTTAAAGTCCACTATATATTGACTTCCATTATTAGGCAGAGATCCCACCGGTATTTCTGACCCATCACTAAAGGTTAAAGTTCCTCTTATTATATGATCATCAAAATTTGGTCTATCATATAAAATAATTCTATTAGCCTCAATTAGAGTTGGCCATGAAAGCTGAATCCATGCTCCAGACTTTTCTCCAAGTGTTGTCCATTCTTTATCATAAAAAGTAAACAAGCTATTTTCATAAGGGTAGCCTAAAATAATGCCATCAATAACATTAGTACAATATTGACCTGTATCCGTATTTTCTGAGGAAGCTTCTACTGTTGCATTATATGCTAAATTTGACATTTGTTTTTTCCAGAATACCTCATTACTCTTTATAAATCTTCTCCAGTATGCTGCATCATCTTCATATACATCAAAAGCTTTGCTTTTTAGATTGTTGCCTGACTCAATTGACGCATACATTTCATCAGGTACAGGAATTGACTCTCTAGAACACCATGAATATGGTGATGTTCTGTCCATGTGGCTTTCTATATTCAATACAGATTGCAAAGCATTTAAATTATTCTGAGGTAATCCTTCCTTATAAACCATATATTCATGAATTATTGGAGAATAATCTAATCTCTCCTTTAATTTCAATATTGCACTTATAACAAAAATTCCAGTTACAGAATGATCAGGATGATTTTCCATTGGAGATGGCATATAAATATCTTCAGGTAGATTATCTTCAATAACATCTAAGATATCATTAAAAATATTTTCTCTATTATATTCAGCATGAATTCCATATTTACTATAATGGTAATCGACTATTCCTATTTCAGGGAACCCATAAGTTTGATTGCCATAAGTCCCCGAAAAAATTTTTTCAGGATCATCTTTAGATAGATAAGCTGGTCCTAATACATCATGATCGCCATAACCTAAATATATAATATTTTCTTTACTAAGGCCAAGTAACGCCATTGAATTGATAGTTTTTTGTATACGGATTTTAGGATCACCATAATCACCAGTTGTAACCATAACTAATTTTGTAGTATTACTATTATTTATACATCTTCTTATAACTCCAGCACATGCTATTGTTTCATCATCTTCATGTGGAGAAAAAATCATTACTTTACTTTCATCACTTTCTATTGTTTGTTTTACATTTAAAAATTTTTTCAATTGTTTTAAAATTCCCCTTTCATATTATATATTTAATAGTTGTATTTCTAAGAAACTTTACTATAAAAATTTAATATAAAAATTTAATTCTTGTTACATTTTATGCATTAATAAATTATTTGCACACATATAAATAGCAAATTTCAATTTAATATTTTATATACCTACATATCTATCACTTAATTAAAAGCATAAAAAGAGAATGTCAACATGACATTCTCTTCTTATTTCTTATTAATATTTTTTATAACTTCTTTTTTAGTTTTTGCTAAATCAATCTGACCTTCTAAATACTTATTTTCCAAATCCATAACTTTATATTTTGAAGATTGCAGCTTAAATTTAAGCTCTTTGTTATCGCCTTTTAAACGATTAATCTCAAGCAAATATTTTTTATTATTCTCTTCTTTTAAATTTATCTCTTCATTTTTTAAGTTCATTTCTCTATTTAATTCTTCTATCTGCTTGTCCTTTTTTATTGCATCCTCATTTACCTTAAGTTCTTCTACCTTAACTAAAAGCTGTTCTTTTTCTTCATTTATTTTTGTAAGTTCATCCTTAAGTTCGTCTATTTTAACATTGGCATCTTTTATATTATTTTTTAATTTTTCAACTTCATCTGAAAGTTCCTCATTGTAATATCCAGCCTTAAACAAATCATCTGCTAAATTTAATGCTGTTAAAATAGATGCTTCTGCTGTACTTAATTTTGCATTGTTTTCCATTATGTTTTTAATTTTTTTATCCACATAAGTAGCAACTGTATGTAAATATTCTTCTCTTTCGTCGCCCTTTAATTTGTATTCCCTATTATTAACTCTTACAGTAACAGAACTCATGTTTAACACCCTCTTAGATTCATCTAATTTTAATTTTAACATATTATTATCCAGTACACAACTTATAATAATGTTGAGGTTAAAATTTAAGAGTGTAAAATTAACAAAAAATTCATTAACTTTACACTCTCAAACTTAATATAATAATGTACTTTATAGCATTCAATTTTGCAAGTAATATATTAAAAAATTTATACTATTTAAGTTCCTTTACAGTAAATAGAGTACTATTAATATTTACGGAAATTACTTATCAAATATTAAATAGATGTCATATAAAAATTATCCACTAATGAGAAATCTTAGTCAATTAATTTTTGTATTGTTCCTAATTTTAAATAAATTATTAATGTTCTATATGAGTGACTATTAATAGTATATTTTTCTATCTAAGCTGTGCACCAAGTACATGTTCAAGGGTACTCAATATCTTACCATGTGCTTTATCTACTTCTTTATCTGTAAGAGTTTTATTCTCTGATCTATAAGTTATAGAATAGGCCACACTTTTCTTACCTTCAGGTATCTGTTTTCCCTTGTATATATCAAACAGCTTAAAGCTTTCAACTATATTTCCACCTTTTTTACTTATAATATCCTCTATCTGCTGAACTAATATAGCTTCATCTAAAATTAAGGCCATATCTCTTGTGACAGCTGGGAATTTAGGTAATGCCTTATATTTCCTCTCAATAACTGCATTTTCTATTAAGAAGTCAAAATCTATTTCTGCCACATAGCAATTTATATCTACATCATAATTGCTGGCTACATCAGGATGAATTTCCCCTAAAATTCCTATTACTTTATTTTTCATAGTAACTTGAGCAGTTTTGCCTGGATGATAAGAAGGATTCTCACTTTCCCTTTCAAAACTTACGCCTTTTATTCCAAGAGTTTCAAGAAGATTTTCAACTACTCCCTTTAGATCTAAATAATCTGCCTTGCCATACATACCTATTGTTATTACATTCTTCTCTTCTGGTATTTTATCTGCCTCTTCCTTTGGTATATATACTCTACCTAATTCAAAAAGCCTTACTATTTCATTATTCCTTGAATAGTTTCTAGCTAATGCTTCCATCATAGAGGGAACAGTAATTGTTCTCATTATACTATAATCCTCACCTAGTGGATTTCTTATAGCTACAGCTTTTCTTAAACTGCTGTTCTCAGGCAAAAGTATTTTATCGAATACCTTTGGGCTTACAAAGGTATAAGTTATAGCTTCATTTAAACCACAGGCAAGTAATGCATCTATAGCTATATCCTTAATAACCTGATTTTTATATCTGCCTGTTCTCACACTGGAGACCTTAAGGTCAGTTGACGGTACATTATTATAGCCATAAATTCTCACTATTTCTTCTGCTACATCTTCCCTTATGTTTATATCAGTTCTAAAGGTTGGCACATTAACTATAAGTTTATCTACTGAAATTTCAGTATTTAATTCTAATCTATCAAGACAATTTTTCATTTCTTCCTTGGAAAGTTCTAATCCAAGGAATCTATTTACCCAGTTGGAATCTACTTCTACTGAATGCTCTTTTACAGGACTCGTATATATATCAATAGTTCCTTCCATTATTTCACCAGCGCCCAGCTGTTCTATTAAATTACAGGCCCTATTCAGTGCAAGTTCTGCAAGATTTGGATCTAAATCCTTTTCGAATCTACCGGAAGCTTCTGTTCTTATATTTAATTTCTGAGAACTAACTCTTATATTAGTGCCATCAAAATTTGCAGCCTCAAATATTATTTCTGAAGTATCATCTTCAACCTCTGAATTGAGACCTCCCATGATTCCAGCTAATCCAACGGTGTTTTCTCCGTCCTTTATAGTCAATACATCACTGTTTAACTTTCTTTCAACTCCATCTAAAGTTGTAAAGTTTTCTCCTTCTTTAGCTCTTTCAACCACTATTCTATTGGAAGTTATCCTTCTTCTATCGTAAGCATGCATAGGCTGACCTAATTCAAGCATTACAAAATTAGTTATATCCACTATATTGTTTATAGGTCTTACTCCAGCCTGAAGCAGTCTTTCTTCTATCCATGCAGGAGATTTTTCTATCTTAACATTTTTTATTCCCCTTGCCATGTATCTTCTGCAAAGCTCATCTTTTATTTCTACTTTTATCTCATCTTTTATATTATCTTTGCATTTGCATTCATAATTCAAAGAAGGCATTTTATATTTTGTATTCAGTGTAGCTGCTGTTTCTCTTGCTATTCCAATCACACTAAGACAATCCGGTCTGTTAGAAGTTATCTCAAAGTCAATTACTGCTTTGTCTAAATTCAACACTTCTTTAATATCTTTACCTACAGCAGTATCTGAAGGCAAAATCATAAGTCCATGAACAGTACCTTCTTCCGCTAAGCCCAATTCTTCCTCAGAGCACATCATTCCATTTGATGGAATTCCTCTAAGCTTACCCTTTTTTATCTTTAATCCTCCAGGTAAACTTGATCCATGAAGTGCTACTGGAACAATATCATTTTCCTTCATGTTGTTTGCACCGGTTACTATTTGTATAGTTTCTTCCTGGCCTACTTCTAACTGACACACTACCAATTTTTCTGCATCTGGATGGGGTTCAATTTTTAATATTTTTCCTGTAACAACCTTCTGTATTTCATCACCACTGGTTATTATCTCTTCTACTTTTGAACCAGATAGTGTAAGTGCATCTCCCAATTTTTTTGCTTCTATATTTATATCAACATAATCCTTTAACCATTCTACTGGTACTTTCATATATTTTAACCTCCAATTTATTTAGTTGAGAGTTGAAAGTGGATAGTGGACAGTGTCCATCAATTTTTCCGCTCTCCTGCTAAAAATTCATATTACAGCTTTTTTCAACGGAATTGAAAAACCAACTCTAATTTTTAACTTTATTCTTTAGAACTGATCTAAAAATCTCATATCACTTTCATATAATTGTCTTATATCATCTATACCTAAGGTTTGCATAACGATTCTATCAAGACCTACCCCAAAAGCAAAACCGCTGTAGACTTCCGGATCAATACCGCAGTTTCTAAGCACCTGTGGATGAACCATACCGCAGCCATACATTTCTATAAAACCTTCACCCTTACAAACCTTGCAGCCTTCTCCGCCGCAGGCAAAACAGGAGATGTCAAGTTCTGCTGAAGGTTCTGTAAATGGGAAATGATGAGGTCTGAATTTTGTCTTTACATTTTCACCAAACATCTTTTTTATATACATTTCCAAAGTACCCTTCATATCCGCAAAGGTTATTCCCTTATCAACTACCAGGCCCTCTACCTGATAGAATATAGGAGAATGAGTAGCATCTGCTGCATCTGACCTATAGACCTTTCCTGGTGATATCATTTTTATAGGTGGCTTTTGACTTAGCATAGTCCTTATTTGAACTGGTGAAGTTTGAGTTCTTAAAACCATATTATCATTTATATAGAAGGTATCTTGTTCACCTCTGGCTGGATGATTTTTAGGTATATTCAGCATTTCAAAATTGTATTTATCGTATTCAACCTCTGGACCCTCTTCTACAGTGAAACCCATAGAACGGAATATTTCTTCTGTTTTTCTAAGGGTTATATCCAGTGGATTTCTATGGCCTATAGTCTGCTTTTTACCTGGAAGAGAGATATCAATTATTTCACTGTTCAATTTTTCTTCTTTTTCTCTTTGGTTAAAACTCTCCATAGCCTCATTTATTATACCTTCTATTTTTTCCCGCACCTCATTGGCTATTTTACCTATTATCGGTCTCTCTTCCTTTGAAAGAGCACCCATACCTCTTAATATCTGTGTAAGTTCTCCTTTTTTTCCAAGATATTTCACTCTTAATTTTTCAAGTTCTTCTTTTTTTACTGAATTCTTGAGTTCAGCAATGGCACTATTTTTAATCTCCTCTAATTTTTCCTTCATAGACTCATTTTCCTCCTAAATAATTATTTATCAAAAAACAAAAAAAACTTCTATCCCCTAAAGGGACGAAGTATCCGCGGTACCACCCTAATTGACAAAAGTCCTCTCGAAAATATAACGGTTTTAACCGCTGAAGGCTACCTTCATATTTAAAAGAAATATTCCATACAACTGAATAAAATACGCCAATATACTAACTATATATTCTTTTAAAATGATTTTCACCAACAGAACTCCAGAGTGAACTTCAGCATATTTTACTTAAAAAGGCTCTCAATTTATAACCTTCTTTCCCTGTAAAGCAAAGTTTATACTTACTCTCTCCTTCAAAGCCTGATTCTATCTAAATATAAATAACAAGTGAAATATACAAAATTATTTTAAAAACGACTTAAATATAAAATCACATTTACTATTATAACCATACTAAGATTTTTTTTCAACTATTTTTCTGTCTAACTGCTTCAAACATCATTATTGCTGCTGCTATTCCTACATTTAAGGACTCTGCATTACCCGGCATTGGTATTTTTACCTTTTCATCAGAAAGGCTGTAAATTTCTTCATTAATTCCACTGCCTTCATTTCCAACTGCAATAATTACCTTTCCTGTAAGGTCTATATCATAAAAATTATTATCCGTATCCAAAGAACTGACAACTAATTTAAAATCCTTCTGCTTTAACTTAGTTAAATAATTTAAATCTTCATCTACTATTATTGGTATTTTAAATATAGAACCCATGGTGGATCTAAGTGTCTTATCATTATATATATCCACGGTGCCTTTTGTTACTATAACACCTTTTGCACCAGCTGCATTGGCAGTTCTTATAATGGTTCCCATATTTCCAGGATCCTGAACCTTATCTGCCAATATATAAAATCCCTCATTATAATCCATAATAGTTTCTCTATTACTGACCACCGCTGCAATTCCCTGTGGATTATCCGTACTGCATATACTCTTTAATATAGCCTCAGAAACCTTAATAAGCTTAGTATTATCCTTTACCTTCTCATTTAATCTGAGCTTATTGAATTTTTCTTCTATTGTTTCACTAATTATAATATAACATACATGAAATTTTGAATCCAAAGCTTCTGAAACAAATCTAAATCCCTCCACTATAAATCGGTTACAAAGATTCCTATATTTTTTTTCCTGTAATTTTTTTATTTCTTTAATTGTTGAATTATCCTTACTTTTTATTACTTCTAACAATTATATCAATCCTCACTTTTATATCCGAGAATTCTATCAGTTCCATGACTAGCTGCTGTAATACACTATCTTTCCAAAATAAATTTTATTTCTTTTATTTTTCTAGAAATGTACATAGCAACGGCATATTCCTAGATACTTTATCTAAACTCAAGTGGAATATAAACTCACACTGAATAAGATCCATTGATAAAAAAGCAGCCTGATTAGGCTGCTTTTTATGTATTAAGCTAATTGTTTCTTAGCTGTTTCTACTAATTCTGTAAATGCTTTAGGATCATTTATAGCTATTTCTGAAAGCATTTTTCTATTAAGGTCTATACCAGCTAATTTGATTCCATTGATGAATCTTGAATATGAAAGACCATTTATTCTTGTAGCAGCATTTATTCTAGCTATCCAAAGCTTTCTGAAATCTCTCTTCTTTAACTTTCTTCCAACGTATGCATTTCTTAATGCTCTGATAACACTTTCGTTAGCAGTTTTAAATAACTTGCTTTTTCCACCATAATAGCCCTTCGCAAGTTTTAATATTTTTTTATGATATTTACGAGCATTTACAGCTCTTTTTACTCTTGCCATTTAAAAAACCTCCTTCAACCTAACTCTATTATAGGTATGGTAACAATTTCTTCATTGTCTTTTCCTGTGTTACAGAAACATATCCAGTTTTTCTTAAGTTTCTCTTTGTCTTTGTACTTTTCTTAGTTAATATGTGACTCTTAAAAGCCTTTGCTCTCTTAAGCTTTCCAGTACCTGTAAGCTTAAATCTTTTAGCTGCTGCTCTTTTAGTTTTCATTTTTGGCATAATAATTTCCTCCCCTCGATTATGCTCTTTTAGGAGCTAAAACCATTGTCATATTTCTTCCTTCAAGCTTTGCTCTTTTTTCAATGACACAAACATCCTCTATTTTAGAAACAAAGTTGTCTAATATCTTATTGCCTTTGAAGGCATAATCTGCTTCTCTCCCTCTAAATCTAACAGTAACCTTCACCTTGTCTTCGTCAAGTAAAAACTTTCTAGCATTATTAGCTTTAATTGCTATATCATGTTCTTCAATTGTAGCACTTAATCTAACTTCCTTAATCACTACTGCCTTTTGATTTTTCTTATTTTCTTTTTCTTTTTTATTTTGCTCGTATATAAACTTACCAAAGTCTATAATTCGACAAACTGGTGGAACTGCACCTGGTGATATAAGAACTAAATCCAGCTCTTGCTCTTCTGCTAGCCTTATAGCCTCTCTAGTAGAAATAACTCCAAGCTGTGAATTATCATTTCCTATAGCCCTTACTTCTTTTTCCTTAATTTCTTCATTAATGAGAAATCTATTATTCTTACTAATGATTTTCACCTCCGAATTTCATGAAAAAGAAACATGCATAGTAAATATTTAAACAAAACAAAAGGGCGACAAATGCCGCCCTCAGTAATAACCAAAATTTAAAATCAAACCTAACTAGCAATGCTGTAAGGTGAGAAACGGCATGTTTCTTCTTGACATAAAGTATTATACTATCCATTTAATGTTTTGTCAATAAATTTGTTAATAATTTTTTATAGACTATTTACTTTCTGATCTATTTCAGCCTTCAATTTTAATATAAGATCTTCTACATTTAAACTTCCCAAATCCCCATCTTTTCTACTTCTTACAGAAACATTTCCTTCTTTCACTTCATTATCTCCTATTATAAGCATATATGGAATCTTCTGAAGCTGTGCCTCTCTAATTTTATAACCTATCTTTTCATTTCTTACATCACTTTCCACTCTAAAGCCTGAATCTTTTAACATTTTAACTACTTTGTCTAGATATTCGATTTGGTTCTCTGTTATATTCATAACTTTAAGTTGAACTGGTGCAAGCCAAGTAGGGAAAGCTCCCGCATAATGTTCTATGAGTATTCCTATAAATCTTTCTATACTTCCAAATACGACTCTATGAACCATTACTGGTCTATGCTTCTCACCATCTGCTCCAACATAAGTTAAATCAAATCTTTCAGGCAGCTGGAAGTCCAGTTGAATTGTACCACACTGCCATGTTCTACCAATGCAATCCTTGAGATGAAAATCTATTTTAGGACCATAGAAAGCACCATCACCTTCATTTACTTTATACTTAAGTCCTGCTGACTTCAATGCCTCTATTAATCCATTAGTAGCAATTTCCCAATCTTCATCACTTCCCATGGAATCTTCCGGTCTTGTAGAAAGTTCTACAAAATATTCAAATCCGAAAATTTTATAGAAGGAATCAATAAGCTTAATTACTCCTAAAATTTCTTCTGTAATTTGATTCTTTGTCATAAAAATATGAGCATCGTCCTGAGTAAAACATCTTACCCTCATAAGACCCTGTAATGCTCCTGATTTCTCGTGTCTGTGAACAAGACCAAGTTCTCCAAGCCTTATTGGCAATTCTCTATAGGAATGTATTGAATTCTTATACACCAATATTGATCCAGGGCAGTTCATTGGTTTGATGGCATAATCATTATCATCTATTTTTGTAAAGTACATATTTTCCTTATAGTGATCCCAATGTCCAGATTGATGCCATAATTCTTCATTTAATATAATAGGAGTTCTTATTTCATCATAACCAGCCTTTGTATGCACTTCTCTCCAATAGTTTTCCAGTATATTTCTAACTACCATACCCTTTGGATGAAAGAATGGAAAACCAGGCCCCTCTTCATGAATACTGAACAAATCAAGTTCCTTTCCCAGTTTTCTATGATCTCTTTTTTTAGCCTCTTCAAGCATATTTAAATATTCATCAAGATCAGCTTTTTTTATAAAAGCTGTACCGTATATTCTTTGAAGCATTTTATTTTTTTCATTACCCCTCCAGTATGCACCTGCTACAGAAAGAAGTTTAAAAGCTTTTACTCTTCCAGTAGATGGCACATGAGGACCTGCGCAAAGATCTGTAAAATCTCCCTGCTTATAGAAGGAAATTATCTCTCCTTCAGGTAGATCTTCAATAAGCTCTACTTTATAGTCCTCACCCTTTTGTTTCATAAAATCAATAGCTTCATTTCTAGGTAGTTCAAATCTTTCA
Source organism: Clostridium sp. (assembly GCF_047718555.1). Taxonomy (GTDB): domain Bacteria; phylum Bacillota; class Clostridia; order Clostridiales; family Clostridiaceae; genus Clostridium_I. The sequence continues at coordinate 27,365 of NZ_JBDNRK010000050.1, forward strand.
AGAGGTAAATTTTCCTTTACAATTTTGGACATTTCCTTTTCTATAGCAGTTAGTGTATCCACTGTTATTGGAAAATCAGCATCAAAATCGTAATAAAATCCATTATCTATAGCTGGCCCGATAGCTAATTTTACTTTTGGATACAATCTTTTCACTGCTTGAGCCAATATATGTGAAGCTGTATGCCTTAATATCCATTTTCCGTCTTCATCTTCAAAGGTTAATATTTCAAGAGTAGAGTCCTCATCTATTTTTGCCATTAATTCTGTTCTTTTTCCATTTAATTTAGCACCTAGACTTTTTTTGTAAAGGCCTATACTAATACTTTTTGCAACATCTTCAATTTTTGCACCTTTTTCTACGTCTAAAGCTTTACCATCTTTTAGTGTCACTTTAACCATAATTTTTTCCTCCTAATAAATAAAAAAATTAAAACTCGCCTCAATAATGAGACGAGTTATTTCGCGGTTCCACTCAAATTAACACTGCATTTAAATACAGCATTCACTTAATATCTTAACGCCGACAAGCGAATTTAGCCTACTAAGGCATTCTCAAACGCCTTAAATTCAGCAATTAACTCAAAGGTGGTTTTCAATAAATCTTATTCAAGAAGTCTCACAGCAAATGACTTCTCTCTCTTAGAACAGTATTTATTTACTCTTCCTTTTCATTGCATTTTTACTAATATGCTTTAACTAAGTTCATTCTATGCTACAAATTTATATATGTCAATAATTAAATTAAACTTTTATAAGATCTTTATTTATTTTTTCTAGTTTAGTCTCTAAGCTCTCTATTTCCGCATCATCATCACAAAATTTAACTTTATCTTCAAATACATTACTTATCGTATCTATTAATTCTCTTTTCTTAAAATCATCTATATTATGAATGATTATACTCCGTGGTGCCAGAGTTATAAGTCCACTAATAATTATATCTTCTTGATTCTCTTTATTATTATATTTTGTATTCTTTAATCCCTTTATAAGTTCTTCACTTATATCATTACCACTTTTATCCTTAATAATATATTCTCCTTTAATATTAGAGGATATATTAATCTCATCTATTTTGCTTTCCTGAATATCTACAAAATATTTTAATAGATTAATGAACTCATCATACTCTTTATCTATCATATACTTTTCCACAGATTTATCTACTATAGCTTGAAAATCACTTTCCATTTCCTTGATTCTGAATGTAACAAAGCCCTCTATATTTATTAAAGCATTCTCATTAACACATTGAAGTATCTTTCTTGTAATTGAATTTTTCCTATTTATATAGTAGACCTCATTTTCATCTTTAATTTTGCCTTCACATAAAAATGAATCTTTGCATATCTTTTTTAAATCCTTTATCTCTTCACCCTTAAGGAAAAAATAGTTTTCGTTTAAAAACTCTATTAATCTTTTATCATAAAATTCTTCAGACATAAATTTATATAAAAGCATACTTAAATATAAATTAAAATTGTGTTCAACCTTAGAACTAAAAATTTCATCACTACAAAATATTTTAACGAAGTGAGTTTTATTCTCTACACTTTCTGAGATTCCCAATTTAACTCCTTTTATTTCTAAATTTTGTTTTATATATTCTAAACCATCTATTACATCTTCTCTTTCTCCGTTATAAACAATGTTTTTTAGAAGCACATTTCTCACTCCTTCCCAAAAATAGTATGTGGCTAACGTAAATCTATATGCATTTTATTTTAAGTAAAAGTAAAAAAATTATGCTAAAATAAAATAAATAAATTTTAAATTTTGAGGTATAAAAAATTGAAAAATGTATTAGTAGATTTTAGGATTAGTGAAACTGAGAAAGAAAATTTATATAAAAATGGATTTGAGCCTATAATAGTACCACCTAGTAATAGACTGTATAATGCCGTATGTGGTCATCCAGATATGCTATTACACATTATAGATAAAAAAAATATAGTGGTTCATAGCACTATGGAACTATCTTTTATTAATATTTTAAAAAATTTAAATTATAATGTAATTAAAAGTCATAATAGTCTTAAAGAAACCTATCCCTATGATATATTTCTTAATGCCCTCAGTACAAAAGATATATTTTTACATAATTTAAAATACACAGATAAAAATTTAATATCTATGATTAAAGATAAAAAATTATTAAATGTAAAACAGGGCTATAGTAAATGTTCTACTGCTCTAATAAATAACTCGGCTGCCATTACTAGTGATATAAAGATACATGATATGCTCACCTATAACGGCATGGATGTTCTCCTTGTTCCTCCAGGCCATATCGGATTACCAGGATTAAATTATGGTTTTATAGGTGGTACCTGTGGTATTGTTGAAGAAGGCAGTATTGTTTTTTTCGGAAGCTTAGATAATTATTTATATGGTGGTATGGTTTTAAAATTTTTAATAGAGCAGGATGTAAAACCAATTTTTCTATCTGAAGGTAACCTCATAGATAGAGGTACACTATTTCGTGTATAAAAAATACTGAATAAGAATATTCAGTATTTTTTATTTATTTTTTCAATTCTGTAGCTTTACCTATATTGCCATTTAATTTATTCCACACATAATTGTGTATTTCTACGCTATCAGAATAATCTTTATTTTTCCACTCCGTAAGCCATTTAGTTAAAGTATCTTTGTCACTATAATTGGAGTAACTCAATTCAACTATTAATTCATTACATATTTCAGGAGTTATTTCAATCTGCCCCCAAATCTTATTACCCTCCGCTATAATTTTAGTATTTGCCATTTTATGTATTTCATTGTAAATTTCAGTTTCATTTCTCACCTTTACTACTGCTTTTGTACTATCTTTTGGAGTAACTACGCCTTCCTTGCTTATATTAATATTTTTATCAAAAACCTTTTCCGACATTTTTGCTGCTGAATGTGTAGTGTAAAAATAATAGCCTGTCCCTAACCCTAGTAGAACAACTATAATAATTAAATAAAACCACCAACTTTTATAGAATCTATTTGTATAATTATTTTCCATAGTATTCCTCCATTTATTTCATGTATATAATTGTAACAAACTGTTAATAGTTTTACAATATTATGCAACAGTATTAAAAGGAATACAATTAAATATTTACAATAACAAAGGAAACTGCCAAGATATTCAGAAAGTCTATCAAAAAATAAAACGATTTCTTTAGGATAGTTGTAGAACAATCCGTAAAAAAATCATCAAATACTTAACAAATTTTAAAAACCCTCGAAAACTAATGTTTTCGAGGGTTTTATTCTGGAGGCGCCACCCAGATTTGAACTGGGGGTAAAGGTTTTGCAGACCTCTGCCTTACCACTTGGCTATAGCGCCATAATGGAGCGGAAGACGAGATTCGAACTCGCGACGTTCACCTTGGCAAGGTGACGCTCTACCACTGAGCCACTCCCGCACTTCTGGTGGCCAATCCAGGAATCGAACCAGGGACACGAGGATTTTCAGTCCTCTGCTCTACCGACTGAGCTAACTGGCCACAGTATATTAAACATAAAAAAATATTGGCGACCTGGAAGGGGATCGAACCCTCGACCTCTGGCGTGACAGGCCAGCACTC
>NZ_JBDNRK010000051.1:0-30305 GCF_047718555.1 Clostridium sp.
AAAATTCAGATGGGGTAAAAGAATCCCCACCTGAATTAAGAACTTGCTTCAATTTTACATAACTTTACAAATCTTAACCAATAAAAATAAGTTAATGTAATAAATAAATAGTATAATATAATAATATAAAACACATATGGAGGTATTTTTAGTGCAAAAGTCAGTAGAAATTAAAAATAAAGAATTAACTCTAAGGGGAATGCTGCATATTCCTGAAAAAGTTGAAGGTAAAATCCCTATAGTATGCATGTTTCACGGTTTTACCGGTGATAAGCTTGGCTCCCACTTTATGTTTGTAAGATTATCAAGACTTCTAGAAAATAAAGGTATTGCTACCCTTAGATTTGACTTCATAGGTAGTGGAGAAAGTGATGGAGATTTTGTTGATATGACTCTCACTAAGGAACTGGAAGATGCTAAATTAATTCTAAGTTACGCTAAATCCCTTGATTTTGCCGACACAGATAGAATAGGAGTTTTAGGCTTTAGTATGGGTGGGGCTGTAGCAAGTATGCTCGCCGGAGAATACAAAGACAATATTAAATCCCTTTGTCTATGGGCTCCAGCTGGAAACATGGCAGAAATAGCCACTAATGGTAAAAGCAAAGATGATATTGAAAAAGTACGTAAAATTGGATGCTATGATTTAGATGGATATCTTATAGGCATAAATTTTATAGATGATTTACTTAGCTTAAACATATTTGATAGATCTGCTTCTTATGATAAAAATGTATTATTAATACATGGCACCGAGGATACATCCGTTCCCTTCAGCACATCAGAAAAATACCTAGAAATCTATGAAACCCGTGGAGTGCTGCATAGTATTAATGGCGCTAACCACACTTTTACCAGTAGAGCTTTTGAGAATGAAGTTCTTGATTACACAATAGGCTTCTTTGAAGGAGAGCTAGAGTAACTCTAGCTTCTCTCTATTCTAACCTTACTGCCGCCCATTCCAGCTTCTGCAGCTGTTACTATAAGCTTTACGGGTACTCTATTTTTTATTGATTCAACATGACTTATTATGCCAATGGATAATTTATCATTATGAATTTTCTCTAGGGAATCCATAACCACTTCCAGCAAATTATCATCAAGGGTTCCAAAGCCTTCATCTAAGAAAAATAACTCTAAAGGTGCTGTACCCTTTAATTGTATCTGAGCAGATAATGACAGTGCTAAGGCTAAGGATGCAACAAAGGTTTCTCCTCCCGATAAAGTGGATGCATCCCTTTGTGCTCCTCCATTTTTATAATCTCTAATAAGAAATTTACCATTTTCATCAACTTCTAAACCGTAGTTTCCCCCTGTAATCTCCTTTAGACGCTTACAAGCTTCAATAGATACATATTTTAGCTGATTTGCCGCCACAAATTCCACAAACTTTTTCCCCTTGAATAATTTATCCAGGTCATCTAAAAGACCTAATTTATAGTCTAATTTCTCCTTATTTTTTAAAAGCTTCTTTTTCTCTTCTAATCTTTCACCTATGACTTTAACTTCTGTTTCTAATTTTATTTTATCTTCCTCTAAGACTTTTAGTGTTTGGGCTTTCTCATTTTTCACCTTTTGTATTTCAATCCATTGTTCTTCCGTTAAACTTCTATTATTCATTTTCCCTTTAAGACTTTCTATGGTACCAGCAAGCTTAGCAAGGGAATCCTTATATTCTCCTATTTCCAGTTTTAATTTATCAATTTCATCTTTAATTATAAAATTATTTTTAGCTTCATCTATATTCTCAATACCTTCTTCAAGCAAGGCACCTTCAAGCTTTTCTCTATCATTAATACTTCTTTCCTTTAAGCTTGATAACTTACTTTGAGTGGAGATTATATCACTATTGCATTGGTTGTACTGTATTTCTATTTCATTTTTAGCCTTTTCTGCTCTTTCATATTCTTCTTTTATTCCCTTTATAGCTTGAGATATTTCTTGCTTAAGGCAAGCTAAATCCTCTACCTCTCCTACTTTATTTTTTATAGATCTTTCTTTTTCTTCTATATTTTTATCTTTTTCAATAAGAGTAGTTTTCTTCTCTCTTAAATCCTCTCTTAGAATTCCTAAGGATTTACTCAAAGTCTCTTTTTGCAATAATTTATTTTTTAAACTGTCCCTTAAGAATTTTATTTCCTTTTCCAAAGTGGACTTTTGCTTTTCTTTTTGAGAAATCTCCTTGCTCTTATTCTCAAAATCTTCAACATCTAATTCAATTTTTAATGCTTCTAATTTTTTATTTGTCCTTTGTAATTCGTCATCTATTACATTTAGATCTCCTTGCAGTTTTTCTGATTGCCGTTTATTTTCAATTAATCTTGTATTTTCTTTACCATATTCAATACTTAAGTTACTTTTCTCCTCACTTAACGCCTTAATTTTCTTATCCAAATCAGTTTTTTTAGCATTAAATATATTTATGTTATCTCTTAATCTATTAAATTCATTTTCAAGTACATCCACAGAATTAGCCTTAAATTCCTCACCTAATTCAATAATTTTAAGTTCCTTTTCCTTTATATTTTCCTCTTCACTTTTAATAGTAGTTTCCAGCTTTATTGTCCCTTCAGTTAGCAGCTTATATTTTTCTTCTCCACTACTTAAATCTATTTTTAACTGTCCTAAATTACTGAAATCAAAAATTTTAATTTCATCTCTATGATGATCCTTTGAACCACATACAGGGCATGGCTCTCCTTCTAGTAATGATTCTCTTAATATATGTGCCAAATTTTCAGTTTCAAGTTTCTTTATACTATCATTTATTTCATTAATTTCTTTCTCTAAAAATATTTTTTCTTCCTTTTTAATATTTAGCTCTTCTTTAAATTTTTCAACAGTTGCATTACTTTTACCTATATAAGCACTATATTCCCTATACTTATTCCACTTATCTCTTACAAAGGATAACTTTTCTTGAAGAGTTAATAGCGTATTCTGATCTCCAGGACAAACTTCTACCAGCTGCTTCAATTCTTCATTGTAACTAATCAGCAAGTTTTCTTTATTTTCAAGTTCTTTCAGTAATTTTTCACTTTTCTTTTGAGCCTCTCCAGCATTTTCCAGAGTAGTTTTTATATTCACAGATAAATTACTTTTCTGTTTTGTTAAGTTCTTATAACTATTTAAAATTACTATGCCTTCATTAACTTTTTCCTTATATTCTTCAGAAATTTTTAAAGTTTCTACCCTATTTTCTTTAATAGTAATATTAGCATTAATCTCATTAATATCTGCTTCATTTTTTTCTATGCTGGTATTTGTATTTTGCAGATTTCCCTCTATATTGATAATTTTCTTTTCCAATAAATTCTTTTGCTGTTTTATGGTATCTAGTACGTTCTTTTCCTCTATTGCATCTAAAGCTTTCTGCTCTTTCACATTCAATAAAGGCAGTTCCTTATCTTTTTTATTTTTAGCTGTTTCTAATAAGGATTCCCTCTTTATTTTATTTTCCTTTACGGCTTCTATTTTATTTTTTAAATTCACCAGTTCACTGTCTACATCCTTTATTTGAACTAAAGCATTTTCATAATTATCAATATAAGGCTTAACCTTTAAGACACTTTCTCCTAAGGAAACTTTTCTTTGGCTTTCATCTATTTCTCCTGCTTTTTCTTTAAGTTTATTTTCTCTATGTAATTGCTCCTTTAATTCATTTTGAATATCCCATAATTCTTTACCTTTATTAAAAGCCTCTTCAGCATTTTTTAATTCTATTTCACATTTTTTACATTGCTCTTTTTTTCCTGATAAACCCTTTACTTTTTCTTCCAGAATTTTATCATTAATATCTTCATATCCCTTTAGTTCACCTTCAAGGATGCTTGCTTTCTCTTTTTCTTCTTTAGTCTTATTGTTCAACTTAATAGATAGATTATCTCCGTATTTTTGAAGGTTAAATAATCTTTCCAGCATGTTTCTTCTGTCTTTTCCCTCTAGCTTTAGAAATTCACTAAACTTTCCCTGCGGTAAAACTACAGTCCTTGTAAAATCCTCTAGCTTTAATCCAATTATTTCTTCACATTTTCCAGTTACAGTCTTAGCGCCTTCTTCTAAAATTATTTCATTTCCCTCAGTTATATCTACTATTTTGGCGGACTTGCTCCTTACACTTCCTGTTTTATGATCTCGCTTAAATTCTCTATCTACTCTATATCTTTTTATTTCTTTTGATGATATCTGAAATTGAAAACTTACATTCAAAGTATCACAATTCGTATTCATGTAGTTTGAACTTTTTCTTGCCACTTCTCCATATAATGCCAGGGTAATACCATCTAATATTGTAGATTTACCACTTCCAGTAGGTCCAAATATACCAAATAGTCCTCTATCAGTTAATTTTTCAAAGTTCACATCCTGACTATCTATAAAACTATTTAAACCTTTTATTTTAAGTTTAATTGGTCTCATGTTCTTCTTCACCTTCCTTTATAATAGATAACAATAGATCTATTACCTCTGGTTGCGGTTCAACCTTTCTTTCCTTTAAATAAAATTCTTTAAAAATATCCTGAAAAGATTTTTCTGAAAAACTGTTTATACCTATATCCTCACTATTTTCTCCTAATATTTTAGGTACAATTTCCAAAATATCTTTTTTAGTATTTTTCATTACCTTTATTTCATCTTCTCTTATATATCTATCTGTAGCTATTTCTAAGTAAACCCAACAATTCTTTTCTCTGTTTTCCTGGCATTTAGCAATGGCCTCTTCAATACTTTCACATTTCCACACTTCTATGGGTTTATACACTTTAAATTCTACTTCTTGAATATTGCACGGTTCACCCGCTTTTACATCTACAATGAAACATTTCTTTTTAAAATTAATTTCTTTTTTATTATAATGTATTGGTGATCCAGCATATCTTGCTCTTTTATCTGTACCTGGTACTATCTGCGGCTTGTGAACATGGCCCAAAGCAATGTACTGGGCCTTCTTAGGAAAACAGCTTCCATCTACAATAAAACTTCCACCAAGCTGAATGCTTCTCTCCGACCCTGACTCTTCACTCCCCATGGCAAATAAATGCGACACTGCTATATTTATAGTATCTTCTCTATAGTTCTTACTCAGAGTTCCAAATAAAGTTTTTATCCTATCACTATAAGACTTTAATCTTTCTTCTTCCTCATCCATTGCTCCATATAAAACTTCATTCAGCCTTTTTTCACTTGGATATGGCACTGTAAGTACTACAGCTTTTTCACCCTTTATTTTAACCTCAACAAAGCCTTCACCAGAATTAATAACACTATTATTGCCATACTCGCCAGGGATAACCACTGATTTTGGAGTACCCACCATTATAATTCCATGATCTCTAGCTAAAGGCCCTGCTGCTACTAATCTGTCTGGATTATCGTGGTTACCTGCTATAACTAAAGTTATTCTCTCTCCATTAGCAGACAACTTCTTTAATGTATCATAGAACATTCTTTCTGCTCTAGCTGGTGGATTGGGACTATCATAAACATCACCGGCAATAATTATTAGATCAATGTTATTATTTTCAACTATTTTTACAAAGTCCTCAAGAAAGGCCTCTTGCTCATCCATGCGACTATAACCTTCTAAATTTTTACCTAAATGCCAATCAGATGTATGTAAAATTCTCATTTGCTTTCTCCCCAAACTAAAAAATATTTACACTGTTACTATTTTGTTTTTTATTGACTTATAACTATATTATCAACAATAAAATCAAATTGCAAACGTACGTTCCGAATTTTATCAAAAATAAAATCATAAACAACATTAGATAAAATCTAGCTTATAATTTTATGCAGTATGAATATTTATTTGGTCATTGCCATAATTTCATCTCAATAAAAATTGGCAATATTTACACACCTGTTGTATAAATATTCATGCTGTAAGTACCAAAAAACACGCAGAGTATTTTACTTTGCGTGTTTAAAATATTTTATTCTATATTATCTTATCTATAATTGTATCATTTTAGATAACTTTAATTATTCTTCAGTTTTTGCCTCTTCAGTATCAGCTTCATCTTCAATTTCCTTTTCAATTACTAAGTTTGCTACAGATGCATATACTTCATCTATTTTATCATGAGTCTTTATATTTTCATTTAAATTTAAATCCTTAAAGGTAATTGTATCTCCTGCATTTTTTTGAGACACATCTACATGTATTACCTCTGGCATTAAATCTATTTTTCCCAGAACCTCTGCTTCCTGTTTATTAACATTAAGCTGAAATTGCCTTGCTCTCAATTCTTCTTCACCTTTAAATACAATAGGAATTTGTAATTTCACATCTTGATCCTTGGACACAAATTGCAAATCTACATGTACAATTTTATTTGTAACTGGCTGTCTCTGAATTTCCTTAATAAATCCAAATTTCTTTTCATCTCCAAATTGGATTCCCAATTTTGCATTCATTCCATGCTTTGAAAGAATCTTTTTCAATGAGGCCTCTTGAATTTTTATAGCTTCTGATTTTTCAGAATTGCCACCATAAATTACACCAGGTACAAACCCCTCTTCTCTAAATTTCTTTGTCTTCTTTACTCTCTGTGTTACATCTAAAACTATTTGTTCCACTATAAATCACTCCTCTTAGCTTTTATAAGCCAATTTTAATGTTTGAATCGCTAGCATCCGTAAGAGTTTTATTAAAAATTCAACTTCTCTACTCGTGCGGTAACGTTAGTGATTTAAATATCTAGTTCTATTATAACACTGTTGTCCAGTTCATGCGAAAAAGTTAAGCAGCTGGCTAATTAATAGATTTAAAAAATAGGCTAACTAAAAGTACAAATTCTACTTTTTAGTCAGCCTATCTTTTCTAATAAGAGAGATGTATTAAAATCTATCTCATTCATCAATACAACTGCTAAATCAAATGCTAAGGTCACGCTTTCGATAAAAGAAATATGTGGAAAAAGAGAAAGCAGCCACAAGTATAAGTGAAAGTATAACTATACCAAAGTTGAGACCATTACCATCTACCAGACTTTTATAATCGAAATATTTAAAGGGTGACAGCAGATTAAGTCCATTCAATCTATCGCTAAAATCCGTTATTTTCGATATGACAAAGGACACCAACAGTATCCCCACAGAAAGGGAACCTGAAGTTTTCGGATTTCTCATGAATGACGCCAGTGCCGTACCTATTGACAGAAAGATGAGTTGAACCATGAACATACTCAAAATGAACATGCTTATCTCACCTGAAATATCTTTTCCTTTGTTATAAGCAGCAACCATAGTAATAGATGAAACAAGGGTTACCACATTCAGTATAATGATATTCACAAAGGCAGCAAACAGCTTTGAAGTTATTATTTTAGTTCGCGATACTGGTTTAATCATCAAAAACTCGGTGGTCTTGTCACGTTCCTCTTTTGCAATAATGCCTGCACCAAGCAATACAGCGTGGATAGCAGCTGTAAGTTCAATATAAAGAAACAACATGGCAAAATAACCAGCCATAGTAGTCACATCGAAGGAACCCATTCCAAGCAGTGCTTTAATGGAATAAGGCAGATTTTTAAAAACTTCATTATTCTGCCCACCAGCAGAATAAGCCGTATACTTGCCCATGCCGCTGACAATCAACAAGAACATGCATACACTCCATATGATTAGTGCTTTTCTGTTAGCCTTTAGTTCTCTTAAGAAAATATTCATAATCAGACCCTCCTTTTAATCAAAACCTGAAAGCAGCCCAGCTCACACGGCATGAATATCCTTTTTAGTATAAATAAAATAGCTTGTAGCAATAGACACCGCAACAATAACTATACCAGCAATGAGATAGGTCACCTCATAACTTGAATTTTTAATTATATAGGAAATATCAAAATATTTAAAAGGTGAAATTAAACGTATTTCATCATTTTTGCCAGTAGCTATGAGCGCACCCACAATAAAAAATCCAAAAACTGTGCCTAGAGAAATGGGAAGTACGGATTTCAGCTTTGTAAAAAACACTGAGACAACCACTCCTATTGCCATGAAAATAAGCTGGATAAAGAACAGTGTAAGGTTTATCATAAAAAACACTCTATAACTGTAATCTGATGTTTTCACAAGGTTGGCAAGTATAGAAGCTGCAACATAATAGATCACATTAGTGGCTAAAAGCATGGTTAGCGCAGCCACAAGCTTAGCACTAACGATGGCTGCACGTGAAACAGGCTTCACCAGGAGAAAATCTGCCGTTCTTTCCCTAGACTCTTTTGAAATAATAGAAACCCCAAGATTCATTGCCTGAATAGCTCCACAGAGCGTTATAAATGAAAATACCATTGAATAAAATCCCAATATAGATGTTATATTGCCAATGGAAATGCCCATAGCCGCCCTCACTGATGCAGGGTAGGCACCAATCAGCTTTTTAAAATCTGCAGCGTCGTTTACAATTCCAGGATATAAAGAAAAATAAATCACAGCCAGCGCTATCATAGCACATGTCCATATAATTGTTGATTTTCGCAGGGACTTAAGCTCGTGCAGATACATATTCATACCCTTTAGACCTCCTTTTCATAGTAATGCATGAAGATTTCCTCAAGATCAGGTTCTTCAATTGATATATTGTGAAGTTCCATTTCAGCAATTTTTTTCATAATTAAGTTGACATCGCCCTTAAATATAAATTTAGCACTATTGCTTTTAACCTGAAGACTGTTTACTCCACTGATATTGAAATATTCTTTTGGAATATCAGATTTTGCTTCTACACTAATTCTCTTATAATTGTTCTCCTTCAGTGTACTCATCTTTTCAACCTTGATAATTCTTCCTTCTTTTATGAACGCCACCCTGCTGCACATACGCTGTACCTCACTGAGGATATGTGATGAAAAAAACACTGTGGCACCCTTTTTATTTTCCTCCTCAATGAGTTCAAAAAACTTCTGCTGCATTAAAGGATCAAGGCCACTTGTTGGCTCATCTAGTATAATCAGTTTTGGCTCATGGAGCAGCCCTTGCACAATGCCCACTTTCTTTTTATTGCCGAAGGAAAGGTCATCTATCTTCTTTTTAAGATCCAAATTCATAATCTCTGCAAGTTCATGGATTCGCTGTGTGCAATCTTTTTTGTAGAAGCTGGAAGAATATTTAAGCAAGTCTATTACCTTCATATTGTCGTAGTAAAATACCTCGGATGGTAGATAGCCAACTTCCTTTCTTACCTCCGGATGCTCAATGCAGCTCTTACCAAAAATGGTTGCACTGCCTTCTCCAGGATAGATGAGTCCCAGCAGTGTTCTGATAGTAGTTGACTTTCCTGCTCCATTTGGTCCTATGAATCCAAAAATTTCTCCCTGCTCCACATTTAGATTTACATCCACAATACCTCTGGACTTGCCATAGTTCTTTGTTAGATTTTTGATCTCGATAACGCTCATTGTCATTACCCCCTTAAATTTTATTTTGAGATTTATTTATAAAAAGTATCTTTCAGCATATCTAAATATAGCTCAAATTCTTCTACCAACGCATTGGCATCAATATGTGATCTATAAGTTGGATCACTTTTTATATGATCCAGCTCCCGGTTACTGAAGCCCTGTGCAACCCAGAATATTATTTCCAAAACGCGTTTTATATCCATGCCGGCTTTAAATCTAGATGTGTCGATATTATTAAACAACCTTTTATAGCTGTCTTCTAAAACGTTTTTCATTTGGTTCTCCAGTTCCTGCTTTATTTCTTTACTGTCCTCTACAGCTGAAGCTAAAATAAAATCATACAATACAGGATACTTTTGAATTAGTTCCATCTTTAAAAGTACTATCTGCCTCCACCTTTTTATGATATCAGTCTCATCATAATTCATCTTGTTATAGAATTCATTTAAAAATACATCTTTAGAATAATCGTAGAGAAATAGGAATAATTTTTTTTTGTTACTAAAATAGTGAAAAAGCAGCCCTTTAGAAATATTAGCTTTTTTCACAATCTCATTTGTAGAAGCATTTTTATATCCCTTTTGTGCAAACTCCTCTAATGCAGCGTTAATAATAACTTCCCGTTTTTCTGGCTCAAGGTTCATAAACTTAGAAATCAACCTATCTACCTCCTTATGCTAGAGCTTTTGACCATATTGGTCAATGTAATTATAACTCCATTGACCACATGAGTCAATATATATTCTAAACAACTTCAACAGTATAACAAAGTTTAATAGCATCTATCTTATTTAATTACTTTTAAAATGTTTTTTTGAATCTTATATTGATCCTTATAGAATTTAGTATTATCTAAATTAGGTGTATACTTATTATTAACTTTTAAACTACTACTTAATGCCATTTTTAAATCTTCAACATTACCTACTGCATAAGACCCAATAATGCAGTTTGTTAGCACTGCCCCTTCTGAGATTTCAAGCGTCATAACTTCCCTGCCTATCATATCCGCCTTAATTTGATTCCATAAATTATCTTTACTTCCACCTTCAGTTATTGTAATAGCATTAATATCAATACCTGCATTTCTATAAATATCAGTAATATCCAAATACTCATAGGCAATTGACTCTAAAATAGCTCTCCACAAAACATATTGGTCAGTGTCTAAGGTCATATTTATGAAGCTACCTTTAAGATTTGAGTATTCTCCATGTGTATCAGTTAGATATGGTAAAAAAAACACACCATTACATCCTGGAGTAACTTTTTTTGCTTCTTTGCTTAATTTTTCATAATAAGCATCATCATCTGACTTCTTACAAATATTATCTTTAAACCAGCGTAAAGACAATCCACCAGTTCTTACAAATCCCCAATAAAAATATGTATCTTCTAAAGTTCCAGAGTTGAAAATGAGACCACTTCCCCTTCTACTTAACTCAGGTATAATTCCATTTGTAGAAACACAGAACATGGCACAGGTACCTGCAACATCTACCGCCCTATTTGCTTCAATTATTCCGTTTCCAAGCATAGATTGCATGGTGTCACCAGCACCGGCACAAATGGGAAGTCCTTCCTCAAACCCTGTTTCTTCAGCAGCTTCTTTTGATAAACTTCCGATAATATCCCAAGGCTTTACAATTCTAGGCAAATAGCTTCTATCTATCCCCAGAATCTCAAGTTGTTCATTTGACCACTTCTTGTCATAAACGTGATATCCAAGTCCCCAACCAGACATGGTCCCCCAATCAATAAAAGCATCTTTACTGCTTAACCCTGCAAGTCTAGACAAAATATAGGGTGCATTATGCACAAACTTTTTTCCTCTTGCTTTAAAATCTTCATTATTGGCTAAAATCCATCTTGCATGCATAGCTGGAAACATACAGCTTGCATCAGCATTACCTGTTTCTTTTTGCCATATTGATAAATTTAAATTGTTAATAGCTTCAACATCGCCTTGAGTTCTAGAATCTAAATAATTAATATACGGTGTAATAGCCTTTCCACTCTCATCTACTCCAACAATTCCACATATGATGCCATCACCCATAATGGATTTAACTGAACTTACTGGTATTTTTTTATCCTTTAGCTGAAGGGCACACTCCTTCATTCCCTTTTTAGTAAGATATAAATATTCGTCAGCATCCATTTCCACCCAACCAATATGAGGATATTTTAGGGTAGTCTTGTTCACTGATTTAGCTATACAATTCATATTTTTATCGTATATTGCAACTTTAACACTTTGGGTTCCAGCATCAAATCCAAGAAAATATTGCTGCATTTTAGCACCTCACTTATCTTTCAATAATCCAATATCATATTTTTCACATTAAATTATTATATCTTAATCATCTATATCTTATATATTCGTCTTGTTTATCTACTCCATTCCATCCCAGTGCAACTTTACTTCCTGGTACAAATACATACTGGTATCCATCAAGTTCATATATTCCCGTTATAAGATTGGTTTCATCACTAAAAAAAGTAAGCATCTTATTTATATTTTACCATAATTCTGTCATACTAATATAATAAGAGACGATAAAAAAATATCGTCTCTTATTATATCTTTATCTTGTTTTTAACTTCATCTTTAATTGCTGTATCTCATTTAATATTTTATAGTATTCTGTATCCAGCTCCTTAATATCATCCTTCTTAGAAGGAGCAGATAATTTACCTATAATTTCTGAAAGACGATTTTCAAGTACAAGTATTTGTTTTTTAATCTCTTCTTCTCTATCAATTACAGGATTATTCCTTTTCTCCATATATTCTTCATAGGTTCCCTTTGAAGCTTTAATCTTGTGATTTTCAATATATAGAATATTATCTGCTATGGCACTTATAAATCTTCTGTCATGAGAAACCAATAGAATAGTCCCGGAATAGTCCTTTAATACCTCTTCCACAACCTCAAGGGAATCTACATCCAAATAGTTAGTTGGCTCATCTAATATGAGTAAATTTATATCGCTTAGTATGAGCTTTGCAAAACAAACTTTAACCCGCTCTCCTCCGCTTAAAATTTTAACTTTTTTGTATACATCTTTATCCTTAAATAAAAGTCTAGCCAATGTAATTCGAATAAAGGTTTCATCGTAGATACTACCTTTAGTTACATTTTCCAGTATGCTCAGTTCTTCCTCCACAATATCAAGACCTTGACTATAATATCCTATTTTTAGTCCCTTAGATTTTTTTATTAAGCCTTCTCCCTTTACAATCATCTTTAAAAAGGTGCTTTTCCCGCAGCCATTAGGTCCTATAAGAGCATTTTTCGAGTTATTGCATATAATAAATTCTGCATTTTCAAATATAATTTTATTCTTGAAGGATTTATTAATATTATCGCCCTGAATGATTACACTGCTATAAAGCTTATTTTTATCTGGTACATCTAATCTTATCTTTTTTATCTCGTTTGGCTTTTCCTTTATATCCATATGGTCTAATCTCTTCTCCATATTCTTTATGGTTTTATTAAGATTAGCTTTTGATTTCTGGCCACCCATTTTATGAAGTCTTGCCTCAGAATTACCCATACGTGTAGGTGTTCTCTTTATAGAATTTTCTCTCCTTTTTACCTGCTCAACCGACTCTTTAATCCTTCTTTTTTCTCTATTATATTGTTCATATTCAAGAGCTGCCCTGCTAAGTTCCTGATCTTTCTGTTCTCTATAATCACTGTAATTACCTTTATATTCTTTAATTTCACCTTTATTTAAGTCAAATATCTTATTGCATAATCTATCTAAAAATTCTCTATCATGGGATACAATTATAAAGGCACCTTTGTATTCTTTAAACTTTTTTTCCAGAAACTCTACCCCTTCAATGTCTAAATTACTAGTAGGCTCGTCGGCAATTATAATAGAGCTATTTTCATAAAATCCCTTGGCAAGCTTAAATCTAGTCTTTTCTCCACCGCTTAAATGATCATTCCAGGTTGTATTAGCTCCAAAAGCTTTAGCTGCTTTACTATTAATGCTTCCCTGCTCCTCTTTATCAAGCTGCTCTATTATGCTAAAATCACCATAGGTTTTAATAGATCCCTCATATTCACTGTCTATTCCAGCAAGTATATTTAGCAATGTAGTTTTCCCTTTCCCATTGGTACCTACCAACCCAATTCGGTCTTCTGAATAAACTTTTAAATCTTCTATATTAAATATAAGTCTATCCCCATAATATTTTTTAATATTTTTACATTCTATTAACAGCACAAAAAACCCCTCCTTAAACCCAGAGAGGATATAACTTTCTAATATAATAATTACTATAAAAGTACAATACAAAGCGCATTTACATGATAAAATGCACAAATAAACCTATGACAGAATCATAGATAAAATAATAAATACTCTTACTGGTAATAAAGATATTATAAAAGCAATGATACACTATCCACTCATAGGTTTTAATAAAATTAAGCGCAAAAAACTCCAAATATACTTTAAAGTTTTTAATTATTTTACTAAATAGTCCTTTAAGTGAATTACATTCTCATGGCTGCAAATACCTTTACCCTTTCATATATTTATTAAATAAATTTGTACTTTGTGTTTTTATTGTAGCATGGGATTATAATAAAATCAATATGCCCATAGCATCAACGAAAATTATCACTTATTGCTTTAACTTCTTATAAATTCCATCATACAAGTACTCTATATGTTCTAAATCCACATTATTCTTTTTTAACATATCCATCCTCATTTTGGCCCCATTAAGTGCTTCTCTAGCTTCATCAAATTCCTTTTGTCTTATAGAATTATTTGCATACTGGAGTAAATAATCTATTCTTAGCACCACCTTCGCTAAATCTTCTCTATGTTCATTTACTAATTTTAAAATCAATTCATATATCTTAGGTGATGTCTTTTGCTTTGCATCATATAAAATATCACTATTTATAGCCGTTTTTTTAGGCATTTTTTATCACCCCTTTGTATCTTTTTGTTTATTTTAATCTAATTCATCATATATTTTTTTAGATAGCTGAGCAATAAACTCATCACTACCACCCTTAGTCATAATTGATATTACATAGGGATTATTTCCGTAAACAACTGCAACATCATGATTATAAGCTCCATTTATACCAATCTTATGGGCTACTTTTACCGGCAAATACTTGGGGATTTTTACTTTATCCCAACTTGTATTTTGTAGGTTATTTATAGACTGCCCACCTTGATTATATATTGATTTCATTAATAATGCTGTTTCTTTTGCTGAAAATTCTTTTGCGAATTTAACTATATTTCTTGATATTATATTGCTTATGTAACTTTTAAAAACACCATCATTTTTGTTGCAAACATAGTATCCTAGCATATTCGAAGCCAGATTATCAGAGTAACTGCAGGTATATTTTAATAATATAACAACACTGATTGATTTACCATCATATATATTATTTTGTAACTTACCTGTTCCACCTCTAATCATAGCTCCTGGTATATCATTTACATAATCATGATATTTGAATTGAGTATCTGCACTTATAATGCCTTCATTGAGTTTCTTTTGTGTGTATAAAATTCCTGGCAGTTTCCCTGTACTTGCAGAGTAATAAATTTTATTTTCATTTATTCCAAAATTTTTTCCACTTTTCAAATCGATACAATATACTCCAACATCTTTTGAACCTATATATTCTCTTGCAGTTTGTTTGGCACTTTCAATTCTATCTACTTGTTTAGCAATATTATTTAATGATGAATCAGATAAAATTGTTTTTTCAACAAGTACTGATTTTTTCTGCTCAAAATTTCTTTCACGAACATTAAATCCTACTACTGTGGGCATTAATAGAATCATAATTACTCCACTTAGAGTTAATGCTAATTTCTTTTTCTTCATTGAATTCCCTCTCCTAAATATATAATAAAATTAAATTTTTTAATTACACTATATATTTACACATTATCTCATTATAGTATTCATTAGTTTCACCATTCCACCCATTTGTTGATTTTATCCGATGACTACCATCCGTAATACTCCCAACTTCTATCAAAGTGGAAGATAACGGATGCTACGTCCCTGGATAACGATTTCTAAGTTTCAGCTGGAGAAAAAAACTCCACCTGAAACAAAGAACTCTGTTTATACTAAAGATACTAATGAAATCTTTATAATGTTTCCATGATTGTAAATATGCTGGTGATTTCACTTCTCGTTATTAACAATTTATCAATAAGTGAATAAAACTCCAACATATGGTAACAATCTTTAGTAATAAGCTTGAATATGGAGGTTATTATGGAAAAAGCAGATACTACTATAAATACAGCTATTACTGTTACTAAAAAGAATAGAGTTTTAATGAGACAACTAGCTAAAGAATTACTGGTTATAGGTGCTATTACAGAAAATGAATCTGACTTAATTATTGCTAAAGCAGATAGTGTATAGTGAATAGAATTTCAATATATGTCAATAATCTAACTACAATGATTTTTCTGAATCGTTGATCTCCTTTAAACTATATATTTTTAATTTAATCCAAAGAAAAGGTACACTATTAAAATAGCGTACCTTTCTGCTGATTATTTATATATTTTATACTCTCAATGTTCTCCCAAATCTCTTTCTTAATCCACTCTCTCCTGATATATAAAATTTTTATATTTTCAAATCAACACCACTTGTTTTTTCTTTCATCATTACTTCTACTAAATGCACTATTTGCGCTCCTGCCTCCACCGGTGGTGTTCCGTTTCTATGAATATTAGATATTACAGTTCTTTGTGATTCTGGCTTTTTCGTGCTGGCTTCATAGGCCATATAACAGCTCATGCTTTCACCTGTAGCAAGTCCTGGCCTTTCACCTATAAGTATTATAGTAACCTGTGCATTTAAGGCCTCACTTATCTTATCCATAGTTGCAACTCTTGCAAATTTAACAAATATAGGAGTTCCTACTTTATATCCCTTAGCATTTAGGCCATCTAATATTATCGAATATATATCTTTTAAATTTGCATTGATAGCTGTAGAACTAAGTCCATCTCCTGCTATAATTTGAACCTGTGGAAAATGTACACAATTCTTTTTAATACATTCAATAGTCTCTTCAGAAAATGCCCTACCAAAATCAGGTCTAGTTATATACTCCTCTTTATCTTTAACTAGAGTCTGAACTTTAAAAAATTTAAGTTCATCGATTAATTTTTCATCTACTGTTGACCAAACAGCATCCATAGCTACGGCATGATCTGCTCTAAATTTAAGCAAAGTATTTGTCTTAAATCTTGTTCCAGCTCTTCCAACACATACCCTGGCTGTAGTAGATTCTTTAAGTCTTATGCACATTTCTTCATCTAAAGGATTGTCTATACTTATCAGCTTATCTTTCAATTAACTCACCACACTATCTAAATATAGAAGGATCACCAGCTTTTTCTGTTAATCTTCCATCTTTCATTATTTCTAATTCTTCCATTCTCTTTTCAAATTCATCTATTGCTCTTTTGCCTGTTAATTCTCTTAAAGTTGCTATATCATGATAACTTGAGGATTGATACATAAGCATAACATCATCGCCACAGGGAATACCCATAAAATAATTGCAATTTGCCATAGAAAGAAGCATCGCTAAATTTTCCAGGTCATTTTGATCAGCTTTCATATGATTTGTATAACAAGTGTCAACACCCATTGATAATCCCGTAAGTTTTCCCATAAAATGATCCTCAAGTCCTGCCCTTATAACTTGTCTTCCGTCATATAAATATTCTGGACCAATAAAGCCAACCACCGTATTAACAAGAAATGGATTGTATCGTTTGGCAAGGCCGTAACATCTTGCCTCCATCACAAGCTGATCAGCACCATTATGTCCTTCTGAGGAAAGTTCTGAGCCCTGCCCTGTTTCAAAATACATAAAATTAGCTCCCTTAGAACTTTTCTTTAGTTTCATTAATTCATAGGCTTCATCTAATAAGCCTACACTTATTCCAAAAGCTCTATTTGAAATTTCCGAACCTGCTAAGCTTTGAAACATCAAGTCTATTGGTACACCTTTTTTAAGAGCTTCCATTTGAGTTGTTATATGTGCAAGCACACAATTTTGTGTTGGTATTTTCCATTTTGTTGTAAACTCATTGAATTTATTTAATATATTAGAAACACTGTCTATTGTGTCTACTACAGGGTTAAGTCCAATTACAGCGTCTCCAACTCCATAGCTTATTCCCTCCATTAAAGAAGCCATTATCCCGTCTATATCGTCTGTGGGATTATTAGGCTGAAGCCTTGCAGACAATGTTCCTCTTTTACCTATGGTAGTATTACAAGTAGCTGTATTACAAAACTTTTGTGCTCCATACACTAAATCCATATTACTCATGAGTTTAGTTACTGCCGCTACCATTTCTGAAGTCAATCCATCTCTTATTGCTTTTATTTCTTCTTCCTCACTGGAAAGTATAAAATCTCGAAATTCACCCACAGTAAGAGACCTAATTCTTTTATATTGTTCTTCATTAACAGAATCCTGAATTACTTTTGTAACCTCATCTTCTTCATAGGGTACCACAGGATTATTTCTAAGTTCCTCTAGTGTGGTATCTGCTAAAACAATTTTTGCTGCCACTCTTTCAGCAGTACTACTGGCAGCAATTCCTGCCAGTATATCTCCTGATTTTTCTTCATTTGCTTTTGCAAGTAAATCCTTTATGTCCTCAAATTCATAAACTGTATTAAATAATATTGTCTTTAAATTCATGGAAACCACCCGTCTCACTTAATTAGATTGAAGCAAGTTCTTAATTCAGGTGGGGATTCTTTTATCCCATCTGAATTTTAGAACTGCAAATGCATGGCTTACTTGGCGTTGAACTCCCACTTGAAGAAAAGCAGAGAACCAAAATCTTTTTTTGATTTTGTGTGAATCACTTTCACAGAGTGCGTGGGAGATTTACGCCAAGTTAGTCAGGTTAAATTGCCTTTTCCTGGTTCTCCTCTACTGACACTGATGCTGTTAGCTTTGAGTATACAAAATAGTAAATAAAGGCTACAGCAAAAGCTAGAATTACCCAAGATATTGTTGAAATATTTGAATATATTGTTGTTACTAAAAATATACAATTTAATACTATAGCTATTATAGGTAAAGCAATAGAAACCTTATAGGGTCTTTCCATATTTGGCTCTTTCTTTCTTAAAAGAAAGAATGCAACCATACTTATTGCATGAAGTGCAATAGCACCAAAACTGGATATTACAATTATTGTTGCAGTATTATTTAAAAGCACAAAGAGCATTCCTATAAGACTTGGTATTATTATTGCTGCAACAGGTGCTCCTTTTGAATTAACATTTGATAAAAACTTAGGTAAGTATCTTGATCTAGACATTGCAAATATCTGTCTTGAATATCCTATAATTATTCCATGAAGACTTGCTATAAGTCCAAATAAACCTATAAAACTCATTAGCTTAGATAATATGTTTCCCTTTCCAAATATAGCATCTAGTGTATCTGGCAGAGGTGAATTTGTAACTCCTAAAGTTTTATTGTCAAACTCTTTTCCGCTGTATGCTGTCAGCATTATTATTGATTGCACAATATTTTCTTTAATTAAAAGTTCTGCTGCTTGAATTCCATCTAACTTAGGCATTTTTATATCCATGAGAACGAGATCAGGTTTGCATCTTCTGCAAAGTTCAACTACCTGTAATCCGTTGGATGCTTCCCCAACAACGCTATATCCAGCAGATGTAAGCATTTCACATATATCCATCCTGGTAATGGGTTCATCTTCTGCTACTATTATTGAACTGCTCATTTCTATAATCACCCCCATCATATATTATGATTTAAACATAATTTAATGATAATTACAATGTACACAGTGCATATACCCCTCTGCCTCATCTCCGCTGACTAAAAATGCTTGTCCTTTTGAACAGAAAATAGAAGTGGATGTATAGTCAATGTCAGCATTTTTATTGTACCCTATTCTTTTTATTACTTCTTCCTCATTGTGACAAATATCATATCCATCAAAAATAAAATTTATTTTTCCCTTACCTTTTGTTAGTGCGGTAAATTCTATTCCATAATTCATAAAGGTAGCCACAGGACCCCTTCCTGTTATAATAGCTCTATTAAGAAAGGTTTCAGGAGCCTCAAAGAAACCATTTAACTTTTGTATATCGGATAAAATCCTTCCCATATAATCTATATCTGCCTCCATTTTAAAGCGATAATATGGCTCTATCAACACATTTTTTGCATTTTCCAGCCCCTGTCTCAAAGCTCTAAATGTTGCTTCTCTGAAATCCCCTCCACTGGTATGTTTATTATGTGCCCTTCCAGTGATCAAAGTAATCTTTAAATCAGTTATAGGCGAACCAGTTAATATGCCATGATGCTCTCTTTCATAAATATGTGTGCAAACTAAATTTTGATTTCCAATGGTTAAATCATCAGAATGACAAACATTATTGAATATAATTCCGCTATTTCTCTCTGCAGGCTCTAATTTAAGATGTACCTCAGCATAATGTCGTAGGGGTTCAAAATGACCACAGCCTCTTGCTTCTGTTAAGATAGTTTCTTTATAAAGTATTTCACAAGGACCGAAGTCTACTGATAGATTAAATCTCTCTTCTACTAGCTGCTTTAAAACTTCTAGTTGAATAGTTCCCATAATGTGAACCTGTATTTCATGAAGTCTTTCATCCCAATTTATATTTAAAGCAGGATCTTCTGCTTCTAAAAGCTTAAAATAACTTAAAACATCTTTTACATTTAAGCTATCATCAAATATAACTTTTGATTTTAATGTTGGAACCATTTCATAATTAATTTTTTCTTTTAATGCGCCAACTCCATCTCCTATAGCTGCACTGGATAACCCGTTTACTGCAAAAATATCCCCTGCAGAAACCTTATCTACAGCTTTAAACTTACTTCCATTGTAAACTCTTATTTGATTTACTTTTTCAGGTATTTCTTCTCTAACTTTTAAAGTACCACTGAGAGCCTTTATAAAGGTTAATCTATTTCCCTGCTCATCATGACGTATTTTATATATTAGACCACTAAATTCTTCTTTATCACTGTATTCTGTAAAAGTTAACAGATCTAATGTTTCTAGAAAGCTTTCTATACCAATATCCATCAGCGCTGAACCACTTAGACAGGGAAATATTTTATTTTCTTTAATCATATTCTTCATGGAATTTATCAATTGATCTTTCTCATAGTTATTTTCTAAGTATTTTTCAAAAAGTATCTCATCACGTTCTGCAATAAACTCTATAATCTCAGAACTGATTTCTCCCCTATTAAAAGACTCTGTGATGAAACAAACATCTTTAGTTAAATTCAATGAAATCTCTTTAAGAACAGCCTCGGCATTTGCCCCGGTTCTATCCATTTTATTAATAAAGAAAAATGTTGGTATACCATGTTTTCTAAGCAGCTGCCATACTATTTCTGTTTGTCCCTGAATCCCCTCAACACCACTTATTATAACAATGGCATAATCCATTATTTTAATAGCTCTCTCCATTTCCGGTGAAAAATCTGCATGCCCCGGAGTATCTATTAAATAATAAGTTGAGGAATTATAATCAAAAATTGCTTGGTCTGAAAATACAGTGATCCCTCTTTCCTTCTCTATATTATGACTATCTAAAAAAGAATTTTTATAGTCAACTCTTCCTCTATTTCTAATGCTTTTTGTATGATACAGTACTTGCTCGGCAAATGTAGTTTTACCAGCATCTACATGAGCTAATATTCCAATTGACTTATTCATTTCTAGCACCTCTATAAATTGATTATATAGATTATTATAAATTAAGCATAACTTTAACTCAATGCGACTATATAAAAGACTATATTTATTATGAAAATTTGCTGTGAGTTTTATTTAATACTACTGGTACATTAAAAAACAGAGCAAATTAATATGCTCTGTTTACTAACCCTATTCCCATTTTTTACATAGAGAACAGTCACTATAGCAGAAATTGAAAAAGTACTGAAATTTCTACTTGCTACTTATTTGGCAAACCTCTAACAGGTTTTCTCATATTTGTGTCCGTGTCCATGGTTATTGGATTTGCTGTCTTTCCATTTTGAGTTTTGTTATCATTTTTAGACTTTCTTTCCGATTTTGTAGGCATAAAATCCACTCCTTTCTTTTTTACTTTCCCCAAGCTTAAAAGGAGTTATTCTATTTATACTCTGTTTTTTCAGCCATTGTATAAACTTCTTGATACAATTTTACTTTTATATGTCGTAGTTAGAGATTTTGATCAAATTACAAATTAAAGTTTATATTGTATAAAATCTTTATATAATGTAAAATTAATGTGTAGAATAAATTAATATAGTTGCATGTTAATTCATTTTACAGGCTGACTAGAAAAACTAGAGGCCATTGAAAGTGAGGAAGTATTCATCATTTTTAATGGCCTTTTTTTGTCTTTTCAGTTTTATCCGATGACTATCAACTCTAATCCCCCCATCGCACTCTGTGAAAGTGATCGAATACAAAATAAATTTTGTTTTGCCTGCTTTTCTTGAAGGTGGTAGTAAAGAGTGGCTACGTCCCTGGATAACGACTTACCCTAAAGGACAACGATTTCTAAGTATCACAAGCCGATACTAAGAATTCTGTTTATTAAAAGATCACTAATTTTTCAATATAAGAGTATAAGACTGTAATACATGACAATTTTAAATAATGAAATATATAAATTTCAAAACTAGAAAGGTAGAAATTATGAATAAAGAATTATATTACTTTATAAAAAATTTATTTGATGAAGATGGGTATAATACTATATTAAAAAACTATGGTGTTAAACAAATTTTTAGTAGTAATCCACTAATTGGTGTAGCTGATGGAAATGACCCTATATTTGAAAAGTTTAAAGAAGTAGTAAGTGCTGATCATTTAACTCCTAAAGAAATATGGAGAGATAATAATTTACCTTACCTTAACAATTTAGATAATTCTATTCGTGTACTTTCCATTGTGTTTCCATATACTTCATTTATAAGAGATAAATATTCCAATGGCTCTGATTTACCACCAGAAATTTACTCACTATCCAGACATATTGCCAGCTATTTTATACCTGATGTATTATCTAAATTAGCTGAATACATTAAATCCAAAGGATTTTATGCAGTAGTAGGTATTAAAAGTCCATCCTTTAAGGAGAATGTAAGCAGTGCAGACAAGCTATATGCTACTTGGTCTGAACGCCATGCTGCTTTTGCAGCAGGACTTGGTAAATTTGGTCTTCATGCAGCTCTCATAACTGAAGCTGGCTGCAATGTAAGACTTGGCTCTATAATTACAAATGCACCTCTTGAAATAACACCTAGAACTGATGATGAGCCTTATGGAAATTGTTTATTCTACAAAAATAATACATGTAAAAAATGTGTTGTCCATTGCCCTATAAATGCTGTATCAGAATATGGACATAATAAAATTATTTGTTTTAAACAACGTAATAGAGTGAGGGATGAAATGAGAGCGCGTCTGGGCGGAATTATTGATGACTCTATCAAACATTTATGCTCAAAAGATAATTTAAGAGCAGGCTGTGCTCTATGCCAATTTGATGTGCCTTGTATGGACAAAAATCCAACTAAATACATTAAATAATTATTAAAATTTATACTAAAATGGACTGCATGAAATGATGCAGTCCATTTTAAAATTAATTTTTAATTTCTTATAAAAACCTTATATTTCCTTAAAGCAAATTATATCCCATTTCAAATGCTCTCTTATTTTCTTCTTGAAAACGTGTTATACGTTCTAACATTGCTTTTAAAACATTCTCTTTATCTAATATATCTGACATCAGTTTACTTAATACTCCTAAAACAATCACATTAGCAAAAAGTTCTTTACCTAATTCATATGTAGCCAACTCTCTGGCATTTATAGACAAATGATTAACTGTTGACCCATTTTTAATTTCAACATAGCCTGGATCATATATTATAGTTCCATTTTTAACTAAGCTACTAAACTTATTATAAGCTGCCTTTGATAATGCGCAAAAATAATCTGGATTTTCAACTATTGGGCTATCTACCGGTGCATCAGAAATAACTACCTGGCTACGTACATATCCGCCCCTTGTCTCTGTACCATGACTAATTAGCATAGTTGTATATGAACCTTGATAAACAGAAGCCAAACTTAGAATTTGCCCTATTCTAACTACTCCTTGTCCACCAAAACCACTAATTAGTATTTCTTTTCTCTTACCCATCTGTATGCCTCCTTTCTATATCTGCTACCCATTCCTTCAAATGTTCAGCAAATTCTGGCTGACTATTACTATGATCATAATAAACCCCAGTATAGAACATAGTTTCATCAGAGGATGGCTTTTGTACTCCACTAACAGTTCTTTCTTTAAACCATTTATAGGCATCTACTGGTTTACGAGTTCCTAGTGCTTTCCCCATAAAATTTGTAACGCAAGGGTAAGATATTTGCACAAGAGAAAAACCTTTATTTTGAATGGCCTTTTTTATACTTTCCACTGCATTTTTTCCCTCAATACTTGTATGCCTTGCAAGGAATGTAGCCCCAGCTTCTCTAAGTATATCTAGTATATCTCTTCCATTTTGAGTCCAATTCTGCTCCATCATTCCATATGGACTACTATCAGTAACATATCCTTGTGGAGTTGTCCAACCATATTGACCTCCCGTAGATTGATAACCAAAGTTATCAGCAACTATAACTGTAATATCTACATTTCGTCTAATACAATGAAGAAGATGAAGCAATCCAATACCAAAAGCATCTCCATCACCTACAGTAAGTATGATCTTTTTTTCTGGTGGAAGAGCTAATCTTAGTCCTGTAGCTATAGCATAAACTCTACCGTGAGTTCCGGCGAAATTATCTCCTTTCCAAGTATTAAAAGTCTGACGTCCAGCACAACCTATTCCTGTTCCCCAGACAACATCCTCTGTTCCTAGTCCCAATTCATCAATAGCTAAAAGAACCTTTTTATGTACTTGACCTAAACCGCATCCACTACAAGCTGTGCTTGGTATTTTTCTTGAGCGAAGATATTTTTTTGCTAAATAATCCATATTACCAGGCCTCCCTTTCCCATGGTCTTGAAACAATTGGATCACCCTTTAAAAGTGTTTCCGTTATTTCAATTAATTCTGATACCTTTGGCAGTTCTCCGCATTTTCCGACAAAATGCACTTCACTACCTTTTGGTACAACCCTCTGAACTTCTCTTACAAGTTGTCCATCAAAATTTAATTCTACGGATAAATATATAGCCTTCTTATCAAAAATCTCATCAGGGAATGGCCAAATAGAAATCAGCCTTATACCTCCAACTTTTAACCCTTGCTTTCTTGCTTCATCAACTGCACTTTTTACTACCCTTGAAGGACTTCCATAGGCTACTAGTATGATATCAGGATTATCTTCTAAATGATAAGTTTCATATTTATTAATTATATCCTTATTATTTCTAATCTTATAAATAAGCCTATGAGCGTGCTTATGCTGCCATTCAACTTCTTCTGTGTCGTAGCCTTCAGCAGTTGGTGTCCAATCTGAACATGCAGCACCAGTATTATGACCTAAAACTACCGGTGGTACATCAACTTCATCAGTAGAAGGATAAAATTCCGGTCCGTAGTTAACTTTTCTAGATATAACCTTTAATCCCATGTCTTTAATTTCATCTTCTGTTTCAGGAATAATTAAAGTTTCCCAACCGTCTGTAACCAATTGATCTGCCAGTATAGTTACTGGAGTTCTAAAACGTTCTGCTAGATAAAAAGCTTCAACAGTTATTGAAAAAGCTTCTTGTACACTATTAGGTGCTAGTACTATAGTCTCAAAATTACCACCATGAGTTGGATATCTACTTAAATAAAATTCTCCTTGACCTGGTGCACCGGTAATACCGCTTACAGGTCCAACTCTCTGGGCATTCACTATAACTAAAGGAATTTCACTAGAAATCGCCCAACCATATGGATCTGCAAAAAGAACATAGCCTGGCCCAGAAGTAGATGTCATCGCTTTAAGACCACCAAGAGATGCTCCAATACAAATGTGTAAAGAAGCAAGTTCATCCTCTCCTTGAACATAATATCCACCCACTTGTGGTAATCTTCTGGACATATTTTCAGCCAGTTCAGTTGCTGGAGTAATTGGATACCCTGCATATACCTTACATCCAGATATAATAGCTGCTTCAGTTATAGCTGCATTTCCTGTATCAAATATTCTCTTCATTTTTCTTCGCCCTCTTTTCTCTTTTCTTTTACATCAATAGCAAAATCAGGACATATATAAAAACATTTTAAACAACCTATACATTTTTCTGTATCAACTGCATCTACAGGTCTATATCCTTTTTCATTAAAGGATTTTTTAATAACAAAAATCCCTTTAGGACATACTTCTGTACAATATCCACATTCTTTACATGCAGATTCGTCAACTTCTACACAAAACCCACTATTTACTTTTACTACATCATTACTCATATATAGTCACATCTCCCATATCAACTTGTAGACTGATTAAATATTTAACTTATACTTCTACGCCAAAAACGAGTACGTTTCTCCAATGGTTCAAATAATATTTCCTCAAAGATTAGCATTATTACTCCTAGACATACCATAGTTACAATAGTAATATCAGTCCTTCCCGTTGCTCTACCTTCGCTCAGCATGTAACCAAGGCCATTTGGAACTCCTACCATTTCAGCAGCTATAACCACTCTCCAAGCAAATCCAAGTCCTAACCGAAACCCTGTTACTAAATAGGGAATAAGGCTTGGAAGCATTACTCTTTTAAGTACCTGAACATGAGTTGCCCCCATAGTTCTAGCTGCATCTACAAGAGTTGTATCAACAGCTCTTACACCTTGCATAGTATTAATTAAAACAGGGAAAATAGATCCAACAACTATAATAAATATTGCAGCTTCATTTCCTAATCCAAACCATAATATTGCAAGAGGTACCCAAGCTATACCTGGAATAGGTGAAAAGATACGTACAAAAGGTTCAAATATGTTATTTAAGGTAGGCTTTAATGCCATAGCTAAGCCCAAGGATAAACCTATAATTACTGATATGACAAAGCCTATCATTACTCTGAATAAACTTATAGATAACTGTTCTATTAAATAGCCTGTAGATAGTTCATTCCAAATTGTAGCTAGTACCTTTTCTGGTGGTGGAAGAAGCAATGCTGAGTACTCCGCTGGCATTTTTCCAAAAAGTCCAGTTACTGAAGCTACATGCCAAATAATTATAAAAATAATTACTGCTAAAGCTCCCTGCCATCTTCTCTTATATTTATGTTTCATAACACAATTCACCTTTCATAATCAATTTATTTTTTAGGCAAATACTTTAAGTCAAATAATTTATCTTTTGATGGAACACTTTTTAGATATCCTAGTTCATTTGTCCATTTTAAAGTTTGAAGTGTAGAAGAAGTATCTACTTGCCAAGTATAATCTAGTCTCTGTCTTGCTTTTGATACAATGCTTTTATCTAATTTTAATTCCTTGGCAATAACATCGTTTGCCTTATCAGGTTGGTTATTAATAAAATCAACAGTTTCCTTGTTGGCACTTAAAAACTTTTTCAATACATCTGGATGCTTGTCAATAAAAGATTGACTAGCTATAACTACATTAACTGGATAAAATGATTTTCCATTATTCTCTTTTTTCCATTCAGCACCTGCATCATATAATACTTTAACTCCTTTAAATTTACTTTCTGCTTGAGTAGCAAATGGTTCCCATGTAATAACTGCATCTACTTCCTTTGTTACCATTAGAGCTGTAGGCATGTCTGCCGGAGCCAATCCAGTAATTATTTTTGTATCTTTGCTTGGATCTAATCCTGCCTTTTCTTTTAAAATTCTAGCTCTTAACAAAGTATCCACCACAGAACCAGGATTGGTATCTCCTATTTTTTTACCCTTTAAATCTTTTATGCTATTAATGCCTGTATCTTCCCTGGTAAGCAGTACATGTCCACCACCATTAGCGGAAGCAACTACTTTTAATCCTACTCCCTTTTCCTGCCAAGTAGCTACAGGAGCTATTCCTACATATGCAATATCTAACTTACCTGTCGCAAAAGCCTGCATAAGAGTAGTTCCATCTTGAAAATCTACAATTTCAGGTTTAATACCAGCCTTATCAAATGTTCCATTATCTTTACCCACATAAGGTGTAACTGTTCCCAAAGCTCTATTTGTTCCTATTCTTACAGTTTCTGTTTTACCTGATGATGCTTGTGTTTTATTTGTATTTCCACAACCAGTGAGGGTTGCACCAAATAATAATATTGTTACTAGTAATATGCTTGATATTTTTTTCATATAAATTTTTCTCCTCTTTCTGAATTTTGTATATTTTCATATACTTTTACCAATTTCTTTCTTTGTATTTTTCCACTAGGACCTTTAGGTAAATCCTCTACAAAAAATATTTTCTTTGGCAATTTAAAATCTGCTAACTTATTACTACAAAAAGACAGTATTTCTTTTTCGTCAATTTTTTGTACAGGTCTTAGTTTTATAAAAGCTACTACTTCTTCTCCATAAAAAGGATCTGGTACGCCAACCGCAGCTGCCATTTCCACTTCTGGTAACGAATACAATACTTCATCTACCTCTCTAGGAGATATTTTTTCTCCTGCTCTATTAATAAGTTCCTTTCTTCGTCCTGTAAGAAATAGGTAACCATCTTCATCAAAATATCCTAAATCTCCAGTATAAAACCATCCATTCTTAAATGCTTCTAAATTAGCATTTAAATTATTACGATAGCCATTAGTTACGTTATCACCTCTTATTACAACTTCTCCTACAACACTTGACTTTAAAGCATTACCATTTTCATCTATAACTTTAATTTCATTTCCCACAGGCAAACCTACAGAACCTGCTTTTCTTACTAAAGGAGGTAAAGGATTAGTTGTTACTTGACTACTGGCTTCTGAAATTCCATAGGATTCAATTACCGGAATTCCAAATCTATTTTCAAATTCATTTAATATTGCTACCGGTAGAGAAGATGATGCAGATCTTGCAAATCTTAAGGATGATAAATCAATTTCTTCTTTTATTGTTCTTGAAAGAATTATAGATAAAATAGTTGGTACTACACTAAACCAAGTAACTTTGTAATATTCAACCCAATTCCAAAACTGGCTAGCTCTAAACTTTTTAGGCATTACAACTTTTCCAGCAGAAAATAGTGGACTAATTAAAGTTACAACTAATCCATTAACGTGGAATAGCGGTAAAACACAAAGTGCTATATCATTCTGTGTTAATTTGTGACCTTTATGTACATTTTCAGCTTCAGATAATAAATTCCCATTAGTTAAAACCACACCTTTAGGCTTTCCCGTAGTTCCAGAAGTATATAATAATAAAACTTCATCTTCCCATTTCAAAGCTTCATTAATAGTATCATCAATATCTTCAAATTGCTTAGATAACTGTATTATCTTTAGCTCTCCACTTGAACCAAATTCAGTATTTAATCCTTCAAGTTTGAAATCTAGTTCTTTGCTATTTAGATCTTTCATACCGTCTATATCGGTAATTATAAATTTTGCATCTGAATCTTTCACTAAATATTCTATTTCTGTTGATTTTAAGTTAGGATTAATAGGAACAACTACTCCACCACCGATAACTACCGACATAAAACTTACAGCATAGTTTAGTCCATTGAATAATAA
This sequence comes from Clostridium sp., assembly GCF_047718555.1. Taxonomy (GTDB): domain Bacteria; phylum Bacillota; class Clostridia; order Clostridiales; family Clostridiaceae; genus Clostridium_I. The sequence goes on from NZ_JBDNRK010000051.1 coordinate 29,197, forward strand.
AATAGCTACTTTATCACCTTTTTCCAGTCCCCTATTAATTAATTTATTACTTAAGTTAACTATCTCCTCGTAATACTCACCAAAGGTTAATTTAGTTTCATCTTCTGGGGAGAAAATAAATAGTTCTGAACTATTATTTTTACCTCTAAATTCTATTAATTCTTTAATAGATTTAAACTCCATTCATACTCATCTCCTATATCAGATGCTATAATCTATATCTTCGGATTGTTGATATCCATATTGTTCAAATACATGATTTCTAATTTTAATAAAATCATAATCAGTTCTTTTGCGCGGTCTAGCCAAAGGTACTGAAACTACTGTTTTAACTTTCCCTGGACGAGAATTCATTACTACTATTTTATCTGCCATGTATACTGCTTCTTCTATATCATGAGTAACAAATATACATGTAAAACGCTGCTTTTGCCATAGACTCATAAGTTCATCCTGCATATTCATTCTAGTAAAAGCATCTAGCGCACTAAAAGGCTCGTCCATAAGCATCATTTTAGGTTTCATAGCCAATACTCTTGCAATAGCAACCCTTTGTTTCATACCTCCTGATAATTGATGAGGATATGCATTTTCAAATCCCTTAAGTCCAACAAGTTCAATACATTCATCTACTTTTTGTTTACGTACCTCCTTTGGAACCCCCTTTAACTCTAGTCCAAAAGCAATATTCTTCTCTACAGTCAACCAATGGAATAATGCATAATCCTGAAAAACCATACCACGCTCTGGATTAGGTCCTTTTACCTCATTTCCATCTACATTAATCACCCCTTCATCAATACTTTCAAGACCTGCTAACATCTTAAGAAGTGTAGACTTGCCACAACCTGAAGGTCCTAAAAGACAAATGAATTCATTCTCTTCTACATTAAAAGATACATGATCCAGTACTGTAATATATTTTTCCAAATCATTTAGTTGAAATTTCTTACAAATATTATCAAAAACAATACTCATATACGAATATACACCTCCTTATGTGATATTATTAAAAAAAACAAAGAGACTCTTAGCATAACAATTAATAATATTTTATAAATATAAAATATTATTAAAGTAAAAAGATTAAGTCTATATTTGCCAAATAA
>NZ_JBDNRK010000052.1:0-29493 GCF_047718555.1 Clostridium sp.
ATAAGAATAATTATATCATTCTTATGGAGTTTACACAGATTATTTTACACTCTCATATAGACCTTTTATTATTTTTTAATTATATATAAAAATTACAAATTTACTTACCTTTTTCTTCTGCTTTATATTCAGCACTTCTTGAATGATATTTTGCACTATTAGGGTTATGTGACCAGCTTTTAGGCTCATTACCTGCATTTTCTCTTTTAGGTCTATGATTTGTTTCACTTTCCTTTGCCATAATATCACTCACTCCTTCCATTTTATCTAAATAGCATTTTTTTCTTCTTGTGCTGCACTAAATCTATAGATCCTAAAACTATATGAGCAAGACCAAACCCAAGTATACCTGATGCCACTTTAGGTAAAACTTTTTTAACAACTAAAGTAACTCCTGCGGTTGTTACTATACTTCCTAATGTAGTCGGAATTATTCCTTCTCTCACAGACATTAACTTATCTCCTTTCAGAATTCACTGGTTACTTTCATTTTTTTATCTACCGCTGCCCTTGCACTTTCATCCTTTGGACTATGCTTAATATTTTTCTTTTTGAAATTTCCATCTTCTTTTTTATTATTTTTTGTATTAGTTAAATTATTACTCATATATAATCCTTCCTTTCAATTGCATTCAAATGCCGAATTTTAATTTAACAAGCCATTTATAAAATTTATTTTCCTTACAAGAAATTTTATAAATAAATGTAAAAATATTAATGTTTATGGACATAGCTTACTTTATTTAAATTGGAGTAAATATCTACGTAATTATGTTTCCCAAATTCTAATTATAATTACTATGATTTTTATAACATTTATGGTTTTAAAAATATCAACAAAAAAACACGGCCTTATCTTTAATATCGTATTACACAATATTAAAAAACTTTACCGTGTTCTTACTATTTAAAATTCACAATTATCATATAAAGCATAATCATCTATAAATTCATCAGTTATATTCCATGAATCATCATAAAATTCATCTAACATAAAATCATAATAAAATTTTCCGCCCATAAGTCTTTTTATTATGTCATCACGTTTATAACCCTCTTTATAGAGCTTAAACTTTTTACAGATACTTCTAGCCTGAGATGAATTTAAAGATAAAATTCTCATAATTTCATCCATAAAATAATAATCTTTAGTCAGAATACTGCTTAGTTTATTTTGAAATTCTAATTTATACATAATATTTATTTTTTTATTTCTGTGTGGGCTTTTTCTTCCCCTATGATGTTCAGCACAAAGATAAATATAGTTTAACGTAAAATCAAGTCCGCCTTCACATTTAAAAATTATATGGTGCTTTTCCCCTGGTTTTCCACATACCATACATTTGCCATTTTGCAAAAACTAACACTTCCTCAATAATAATTTTTATTTAACCAAACTGTCGTTTGCAACAATGAATCTTCCTAAGTGACAGTTTGTATTTATAATTTATTTTAAATAAAACTTTATTAAATCCATACTTTAATATTACTACTAAATAAGAGTTTTCTCAATAGCAATTCTAATATCTTACATTTGTTATTTTTTCATATATTATTTAATTTCTTCCTCATTTTTATTTTTAGTTATTAATATTCTCTTTATTCTTTTCTTTTTTACTGAAAGAACTTTAAAGGTAAAATCTTTAATTGTAATACTTTCACCTTCTTTTGGTAATCTACCTATTTTATCTAATATCAGGCCACTTACAGTATCATAATTTTCTTCATAATCTGTTTGTAAAAGCTGATTTAATTCTGACATATTGATTCCAGCATCAATTTCAAATTGATTTTCACCAGTTTTATGTACTTCTTCCTCTTTTTCATCGTATTCATCGTAAATATTTCCAACTATCTCTTCCAGCATATCTTCAATAGTAGCAATACCTGCTGTGGTTCCATATTCATCTATTACTATACAGATATGTACATTCCTTTTTTGCATATCTCTCAAAAGTTCATCAATTTTTTTATATTCTATTACAAAAAAGGGATCTTTGATAAAATTCTTTAAATGAAACTTTTCATCTTCCATTTTAAAGGCCATATAATCAATTATGTCCTTGCTATATAATATACCAACAACATTATCTATATTATCCTTATATACAGGAATTCTAGAATATTTTTCTTCCGTTATCACCTTTATGACTTCTTCAAAATTACTTTCTATATTTAGTGCAATTACATCTGGTCTTGGTGTCATTATGTCCACTACAGTGGTATCGTCAAATTGAAAAATACTATTTATCATCTTAGTTTCCATGGCCTGAAAAAGGCCCTTTTCTTGCCCTACATTTATCATCATCTTTATTTCTTCCTCTGTTATATCCTCTTCTCTATTAGTATCCTTTCCAAGTATTAGTCTAACAAAGAAATTAGTACAAGCAGTAAGTGCTTCTACTATAGGCTTACTAATTATATTGATAATGTGAATAACGCCTATAGATTTATCTGCTATAAATTCTGATCTTGTAAGGGCTATTCTCTTTGGTATTAATTCTCCAAAGAGAAGTGAAAAAAAGGATATCAATATGGTTACAAATATAAATGAAATTTTTGCTCCATTATCCACCAAAAAAGGGATACCGGAATTTTTTAAAAAGATCTCAAAACCATTAGATAGTCCAACTGCTGCTGCAGCAGAAGTAAAAAAGCTAGTTAGCGTAATACCCACCTGAATAGTTGCTAAAAATTTACTAGGCTCTTTTAATATATTTAAAAGCAATTTAGCCTTTTTATCTCCTTCACTAGCCCTTTTTTCAATGTTTATTTCTTTTAATGATATTATACTAATTTCTGCTGCCGCAAAAAATGCATTTATTATTACAAGTAAAATTATTATAGCTATTTGTCCAATCAAAAATTACTCACTCCTTGCATTTATCTAATACCTTATACAATCATAATTCATTTTTTTTACAAAAATCTCCTTATAACAGGCGCTACATAAGGGTCATATATCAAATTTAAAAATAAAAACATCAATGCTCCTATAATTCCCCCAACTACAGAACCATTAATTCTTATCCATTGTAAGTCATTTCCAAATTTATCTTCTATAAATTTATTTAATTTTTTATCATCAAATTCATTTAAGCTTTCACTTACAAGAGTACCTATAAACCTATGTTCCTTTTCTGCAAAGCCAAGCACAATATGCTTAAAAATATTTTCTACATATTTTTTTAAATCATCATTTTCAGTAAATTTTTCAAAACAAAATTCTATTTTTTCAATTAGCCATTGTGATAATATTGAGCTTTTATCACTTCTTAAATTTGTAATGTGCTCTATTATAGAGTTTATATCAATCTCCTGCAATAATTGTATTTTAAATTTTTCTACTTCTTCCCTATGATATTCTATGTGATAAACATAGTCTCTAATTTCTTCTTTAAGCCTTATTCTCATATTATTATCTTTATTCTTCATTTCTATAAGGTTTTCAACAATGCCATTCTGAATACTAGAAGCTGCACTGAAGAGGTTAACGCTATTAGTTTTTTCAAATATGGAGAAACTCATTCTTGAGAAAAAATTATTGCATTTAGCTTCTTTTATTTCCTTAAGTTTTTTATAAATTAAATTCTTTGTAACCTGATTTTCACCTAATTTAATAGCATTATCAATAATAAAGTCCACAATCTTTTCTTCCTGTTTAGTCCCCTCTATATTTTTTGCCAATAATTTTATATTATCTGTAATGCTATATTTTGATATACAATTTTTAATTTGATTATTATAAAAATACAGTAATTTTTCTTTACCACCCTGAGCAAAGTAATCATCTATATATTTTTCTATGTGGGACAATATATTGCCTTTACTATTTTCAACAAATAAAATTACCTTTTCCACAATTTTTAACTGTGAAATTTTCTTACTTATAATGTCATTAGTAAGCAATTCTTTTTCTACCATAGTAGAAATCCCCTGTATAATCTTTTCTCTATTTTTAGGTATAAGTTCTGTATGATAGGATATACCAAATGGTTTACTAAATACAGCGGTAATAGCAAACCAATCTGCAGCTCCTCCAACTAAAGACGCCTCCATCACCATAAAGAAAAAATCTAAAATCACAAGATTTCCATAAAAATATTTTAAAACCGCAGTTATTATAAAAACTACAAATACAAGAAGTAATGCAATATTGGCTTTATTCTTATAATTCACATAATTCACTTCCCTATTCTTCTCACAACTCTAGATAAATTCAAATAAATAACTAATCAGTAGGCTAGTGTATTTTCATAAAACCTATCTTATCCAAAAGGTTAATAAAAATATAAAGAGTCCAACTAACCCACCTACTATAGATCCATTTATCCTGATAATTTGAAGATCCTCAGATAATCTCTCCTCCATTATCTTTACTATTTCTTCATTATTGTATTTATTTAAATTTTCCCTTACCAATGTACCTATATAATTATATTTATCATCAATTAGTCTATATAGTGTATCTTTTATAATCTTATCAATGCTGTTAATTTTTTTTCTATCTCTTATAAACTTTAATAATAATTTTCTTTTCTTAACCTTAAACTGCTTAATAAAATCTTTATTACTATAAAAATTTTTGGTAAAATAATTATCCAAAAATCTTTCAAGTGCCTGCCTTAGAAAATCATTTTCCTTTAGGAATTCCATTTTATAATTTTCAATTTTATCTATTAAGCCTACATCGTTATTCAGTCTCAATGCATATTCCTTTAACTTTTCTTTTATAAATTTTCTATTTTTATTATCATAATTTTTCATACTGTTCAAATTCTTTATTATCTCCTTTTGGATGCTGTAAGCTGCATTATTAGGAGACATATCTAATATATAATTTAATATTAATTTATTTGTAAGTTTTCTATTTATATTATTCTCTTCATAGGTCTTTAAAGCATTCTCATATAAATTTTCAATAAATACAGTTACATTCTCTCCTTTAGAAAGATTGACGGCTGAATCAATAATTTTATCTATTATCATATCATCATAGCCCCTATGTGAACTCCATAGGAAGAACCTATATAGCAATTGGCTTATATTAATTTTTTCTATTATATTAGAAAGAAATTTATAAGAGAAATCGCTTATACTCTTATTAGCTTTATGTTTAGGATCAAATATTTCATCCATAGCTTCAATTAATGCCTCGTCACCTTCTCTGGATCTTATAAATTTTGTTATAATACCAGCAATGTTATAGCTTTCTAATTTATTTTTTATTTTTTCTTTATTTAGTAAATCCTTTTCTACAGTGTCTGCAATGGTATCCACAATTCTATCTCTATTTTTATTTATAATATCTGTCCTGAATAAAAACTTAGGCCAATTTATATTAAAGGGCTTCTTGAATATAGCCGTTATTCCAAACCAATCTGCAAGTCCGCCTATTAAGGCTGCCATACAGCATCTCGAGATAAGTGCTCCTACAAAGTAATCCTTAAAAGCATAGGAAATGAAAAATACAATAGCAAATATGAAAAGAATTAAATTCGCCAACTTCTTATTTCTTTTATCCAAAGTTTATCACCACTTTAAACTACATAAACTGCAATTGATTAATAAATGACAGTTAAAATAGATATATATTTTTTTAACTACCATAATTTATTGCAGCTTATATATTATTTTTACTTTTAAAGTTTCAAAATATAATGTACATCTTTATTCTACCCAGAAATAAACTAATTTAAGACTTTTGATTATTTATTTTTTCTGCCAGTTCACTAAGATACATCCATCTCTCTAAAAGATAATTTAAATGCTCCTCTGTTTTCTCTTTTTTATCCATTAACTCCTGTAGAGTTACATAATCGCTAGAAGAATTGCTTATTTCCTCATTTATTTCTTCTAAAGAAGCTTCAGCTTTATTTATATTTGACTCTATTTCTTCATATTCTTTTTGTTCCTTAAAAGTAAATTTTAATGTTTTCTCTCTTTTATTATTTCTAATCTGCTTTTCCTGATTATCTTTATTTTTTATTTTTTGTGAATCATTCTCTTCTTCAATAATATTATTATGAAACTCTAGATAATCTGTATAATTACCTGTATGCTCTATAATTTTTCCATTACCTTCAAAGGCAAAAATTTTATTACTTATCTTATCTAAGAAATATCTGTCATGAGACACTGCTACTACCGTTCCAGTGAATTCTTCTATATATTCTTCCAATATATTTAGTGTTTCTATATCCAAATCATTAGTGGGCTCATCTAACAGTAATACATTTGGAGCTTCCATCAATACCTTTAAAAGATATAGTCTTCTCTTTTCTCCCCCAGAAAGCTTAGATATTGGAGTATACTGAAGTACTCCTGGAAACAAAAATTTTTCAAGCATTTGCGAAGCACTTATTAAGCTTCCATCCGCTGTACTCATATATTCTGCCGTTTCTTTTATATAATCTATTACTCTTAAGGTTTCATCTATGTCTCTGTACTCCTGTGAAAAATATCCAACTTTCACTGTTTCCCCAATTTCAACCTTCCCTGCAGTTGGCTTGATTTTCCCAGAAATTATATTCAGAAGAGTACTTTTGCCCATACCATTAGGCCCTACTATTCCTATTCTGTCTTCCCTGTTTATTATATAGCTAAAATCATCTATTAAAGTTTTGTCTCCAAAGTTCATGCTTATATCATTGATTTCAATTATTTTCTTGCCAAGTCGTGTGTTCCCCACGGATATTTCAACTTTTCCATCACTTAAATCTATATTTTCATTTTGTAATTTTTCAAATCTATCTATTCTAGCCTTTTGCTTTGTAGATCTTGCCTTTGCACCTCTTCTTATCCATTTAAGCTCACTTTTAATTAAACTTTGCCTCTTTTGTTCCTGTGACTCCATTTTATTTAATCGCTCTATCTTCTGCTCTAGATATTTACTGTAATTTCCTTCATAACTATATAGTTTTCCTTTATAAAGCTCTAATATCTCATTTACAATTCTATCAAGAAAATATCTATCATGAGTTATCATAATTAAAGAGCCCTTTCTACCATTAAGATAGGTCTCCAGCCAATTGACAGTTGCATCATCTATATGGTTTGTAGGCTCATCTAATATAAGAAGATCTGAGGGAGCTATAAGTGCACCAGCGAGAGCTATTCTTTTTCTCTGACCACCAGATAAAGTTTCTACCTTAGCTTCAAAATTCGTTATTCCAAGCTTTGTGAGAATGGCTTTAGCTTCACTTTCTACATTCCAGGCATCTAATGCATCCATTTTCTCCGACAAACCATTAAACTTGTTTTGAATAATTTCATCCTGAGGATTTTCGGATAATTGACCTACTGTTTTTTCATATTCTCTTAACAATATCATTACAGGTGAATTTCCTTTAAATATAGCCTCCATTACTGTATCATCTTTTGTAAAATTGGTATTTTGAGATAAGTATTCAATTTTAATTTTGTTTTTTGTTATAATTTTTCCTTCATCCGCTGTATCAATACCTGCTATAATTTTTAAAAGGGTGGATTTACCAGTACCATTTATACCTATTAATCCAATTTTCTGTCCTTCATTTATTCCAAGAGATATATCATCAAATAATATTTTCTCTCCGTAACTCTTTTTTATATTTTCAAGGGATATCAAATTCATAATTGTCTTCCTTTCCTGTATGTCTCATAATTAACTATTAAGAAAAAGACAAAATGGCCTTTTCTTAGTTTAAGGTTAAAAAATTGCACCCATAGGATGGGTGAATTATATTGTATATTCTAATTTTATTATAACAAATTTATCTTAATAAGTAATCTTTTACTCAAGTAGTCTTGTAGTTCACTGTACCCATAATATTGCTTATGAAATTCAACTTAATATAAACAGAATTCTTAGCATCAGATGGAGTCTTTGTTTTACTTTTTTCTTCACAGTTATTTATACATCTACATATAATAATACAATAATAGTTAAATTTCTATTATCAATTGAAATAATTGTCACTGGAGAGGTAAAAATGAATAAAGAAAATGGTGCTTTTTTATCCATAGCATCAAATATCATATTAATTACATTTAAAATTATTGCTGGAATATCCATGAATTCTATAAGTGTTATATCCGAAGGTATTCACTCTTCCATAGATTTAATTGCTAGTCTTATTGCATTTTTTTCAATAAAAAAGGCTAGCGAAGCTGAAGACGAAAATCATCCCTTTGGTCACGGAAAATACGAAAATGTTTCAGGCTTTGTAGAAGCTCTGTTGATTTTATTTGCAGGCATTATAATAATATATGAATCCATAGTAAAAATATTTTCTGCAAATAATGTTGGAAATATCTACTCTGGTATAGTAGTAATGCTTATTTCTACAGGAGTAAATCTTATAACTTCACTTAATATTTTAAAAATATCTAAAAAAACAGAATCTATAGCTTTAGAAGCAGATGCCATGCATTTATTAACCGATGTATTTACCTCCTTAGGTGTTTTTATAGGACTTATACTTTTGAAGCTTACAGGTTTAAAGATATTTGATTCTGTTGCAGCTATTATAGTAGCTGTGTTAATTATAAGAACTTCCATAGTTCTTATAAAAAAGTCCATGAAGGATCTAGTAGACAGTAGCCTGTCCTCTGAAGACATCAATAAAATTTTAAATATTATTCATAAATATTCTGAGGTAAAATCTTATCACAAATTGAGAACTCGAAAGAGTGGTTATACAAGAGAAATAGATATCCATTTATTGTTAGACTCAAGTCAATCCTTGGTGGAAGCTCATAACCTATGTAGTTCAATAGAAAGGGACATAAAAATTATATTTCCTAATTCCTATATATTAATTCATGCAGAGCCTTATCATAGACACAATCTTTTAAAATAATATTGTAACACTCTCCTTCTTGTACTATAATTTATTGAAACATATTAAAAGTCGTATAATCTGTATTCCCTAATTATTATATCGTCAATAAACATGTTAACAAAAGTTACTTATTCCATTAAACAAAATTAATTAACAAGGGAGATGTGTATATATGGTTATTGCTGACATAGCCGTTATGCCTCTAGTTCCATCTGTTTCAGAAGAAGAGCTATATAAACAGGTAGATGCAGCTATCGATTATATAAAAAACAGTGGTTTGAAATATGAAATAGGTGCTATGAGTACTACTGTAGAAGGTGAATATGATGAGGTTTTTGACCTTATAAAAAAAGTTCATAGGATTCCTTTTGAAGCTGGCAGTGAGAGAGTAATAACAGTAGTGAGAATAGATGAGAAAAAAGGCGGACTAACTATAGAAGATAAACTTAAAAACCATAAAAATAGCAGAAAAAGTGAATAAGTAGATAAAAGAGCATCACCTATAACGAATTTTCTTTCTTATAGATGATGCTTTTAATTTTTATATTAATAAACATAATCCGCTCACTTCTGAGGCTTTTAAACATAATATATTTAAATGAGTAGAAGCATATAAACAACCATATGTAGCTATTGATTAAATAATCTAGTGAATTCCAATTATATCTTTTATAACTTCTCCGCCTATTATCATACCTGCTACTGGTGGTACAAAGGATATACTTCCTGGTATTTGTCTTTTAGCAAGACATTTTTTAGTACCTCCTGTACAGACACAGCCTTCCTTACAGGTTATAACTTCATCCTCCTTTGGTTTTAAAGGCATTTCTTCAGAATAAAGTACCTTTAAAGACTCTACCCCTCTTTTTCTAAGTTCATATCTCATTACCTTTGCCAGAGGGCATATCTTTGTTTTATATATATCTGCAATTTGGAATTTAGTTGGGTCCAATTTATTTCCTGTTCCCATACAGCTTATAATTTCAATATTATGCTCTTTACACCATAAAATTAAAGCTATCTTTGAAGATACAGTATCTATAACATCCACTACATAATCTGTGTCTTCTCCTATAATTTCACTTATATTGTCTTCCTTTACAAAAGTTTGATGGATTACAACCTCACATTTAGGATTTATACTAAGTATTCTATCTCTCATAACTTCAACCTTAGGCTTACTTATGCTTTTAAAGGTGGCATGGATCTGTCTATTAATATTAGTTAAACAAACAGTATCATCATCTACAAGTACAATTTTCCCTACTCCGCCTCTAACTAACGCCTCCACTGTAAAACTTCCTACTCCACCTATACCAAATACTACTACTTTGCTATCTTTTAATTTATCTAAAGCTTCTCTTCCGATTAAGAGCTCTGTTCTTGACAAAGAATGCTGCTGCATTTTTACTATCTCTCCTTTTAATATCATAAACTGATTATCTTTTTATCTAGTATATAAGATTCATTGATAGTATATCACACCTATAATTCATGTTCAAAGATATAACCATTCAAATACTGTAATAAAATCCTCAGTAATTTCATATTTTAATTTAGAATACTTATAAAGGGAGTAATAACATTGAAAGTTAATAAATTAATTTACATAGGAATTATAATTATCATAGTTTTTAGTTTTACTGGATGCAGCCTTAGCTCTAATTCTAATTCATTTTTAAATCCTAAAAAACCCTACAATTTTTATTATACTAACTTGCTTACTAGAGATATAGAACTTGAAAATTCATTTTTAGGAATCGTATTAGATACTAATTTTTATAAAGAACAGACCTTTACTTCAGAACAAAATGCTACGGCTAAAAATTTCATATTACATCTTCATAGAAATGACTTCATAAGTAAACCAAAGGATTTACCTGCAAAACCTCCCTATAAAATTTATTTTACATTCAAAACGGACAAGTACGTTTTAGAAATTTATAACGAAAAATATATATCTGTATATCCTTGGGACGGTTCTTATGATAAAGATTATGTGGATATGAGTAATATACCCACTTCCTACAATCTTTATTATTTATGTAAATACATTATACCGAGATAAATACTTAAATTGCTCACTGATTTTAATTCGTTATATATAAAATTTGTGAATTAACTCAACTTTATATTATGCTTATAACAGGAAGTATTAAACTTCCTTTCTCTTTCCTATAAAAAAAAGCACAATTGATGCCACACCCAGTATTCCACATGATAAAATATCCCAAATATCGATTATTGGTTGGTTTGTAAATTTTGCTACAATGTAATTTATAAGCAAAGAAACAGGAATTACTAAAAGAATAGAAATTGCCGCCATATTCCATTTTACTGCCTTCTTAATTGAAAACAAAACATATATGCTCCATATATAGGCAATAGCAATCAGTGATACAGGAATTCCAAGCGGTAACATGAATTTTGTACCGCCGATAATTTTATTTAAAATAAGCAGAAACGGAATGATAAAAACACTTAACGAAACAAGCGACATACATACTTTATTTTTTTCAAATTGAAAAATAGGAATTATAATAATCCATGCAAATAAAATAGATGTAATTGGATATAATGACCATGTAAAAGTACCTGAAATAGCCATATCACAAATCATACAAATAAATATTCCGATCAAACAAGTTACTGTAATTACAATTTTTGCAATAAATTTTGCTGATTCTTTTTTGTTGAATGTCACTTCATTTGCATATTGCAAAGTTGTTTCGACAATTGCATTTGCCTCTAAAGGTGTAGCAACGATTCTTTCCCCATTAAGCAGTTCGTTTGCAGTAACTCCCAAAGCCTCGGCAAGTGAAGATAATATTGATATATCTGGATACCCTAATCCTCTTTCCCATTTTGATACTGCTTTATCTGTAATGTTCAATTTTTCTGCTAATTGCCTTTGTGTCATATTTTTTGATTTTCGTAGTTCACAAATAAACTTAGCCATACTTTCATTATTCATATTAAGCACCGTCCTTTCACATACAATTTTATAGGACAATTTATATTAAAACAACCGATTATCCGTAGAATATGCTCAAGTAAACTATTCGTAGAGTCTATAAAGATAATATAAATAACCTTTGCTTCACCTTATCTCACTAAAGTAAACTTACACTATTTCATTATTATAACTTTTAGTATATAATATCCTATATCATAGGAAGAAAAATTACTCAATACGAAAGAAGTGATTAAATGTATTTTAAAGGAGATTTCCACAGCCATTCAACAGAATCAGATGGAAGGCTTTCCCCTAAGGAATTAATAGCTTTAGCTAAATCGAAAGATATAGACATCATGGCAATTACAGATCATGATACTACAAGAGGCATTGAAAAAGCTCTTGGTGCAGGTGATGAAATAGGCTTAAAGGTAATACCAGGTATGGAACTTTCAACTCGTTACAATGATGAAAGCATTCATGTATTAGCATATTTTAAAGATAATTCCTATAAAAATAAAAGCTTTCAAGACTTTCTAAAAAATATAACTGACTATAGAGTAAAAAGAGCTGAAATGATAACGAATAATTTAAAAAAATATTTTAATATAGATATTGACTATAAAAAAGTTCTTGAAAGTGCAAATGGAGTAGTAGCAAGACCTCATATTGCAAAAGCTATAATAAATGCCGGCTATGACTATACTATAGACTATATTTTTAAAAATATTATAAATGAGGATAGCCCTGCTTATATACCTAATAAAAAGCTTCCACTAGAAGAAGGAATAGAATTGCTTAGATCTGTAAATGCAGTAATTGTACTGGCCCATCCAGTTTTAGTGAAAAAGACTCCTGTGGAAGATTTGATGAAGTACGACTTTGACGGTCTAGAGGCTATTTATCCTCTTAATGAACAAAAAGATACCGAGAGATTTTTAAAAATAGCTAAGGATTATAACAAACTAGTTACTGCAGGTTCAGATTTTCACAGTGGTGAAGAAGCTGACACAAAGCATGGTACTTTGGGTTCAGTTTATTTGGATTCTGATAATATAGATAAATTTCTCAAAACGTTCAGTGAATAGTACCATTAGATTAATAATTGAGAGTTTAAAAAATAGGATATTCCTTTTAACTAACGAGATAAGGAATATCCTAAATTCATATAGTATATCTGATCTTAATCCTTCTTTTAAAAATTACATATCTTAGGCTTCCACTAAAAACGCCCCATAGGCATTTTTAGTTTCATAAATATCTGCCTTACTGGAAATTTCCCAAGGAGCATGCATATTTAAAAGAGCTACTCCAGAATCTATAACATCCATACCATACTGAGCCAGTATATATGCTATAGTTCCACCACCGCCTTGGTCTACCTTTCCAAGCTCTGAGGTCTGCCATGATACATTATGTTTATCCATCATAGTTCTTATTTCAGCTAGATACTCAGCACGTGCATCATTGCAGCCAGACTTTCCCCTAGCTCCTGTATATTTATTGAATACAACACCCTTACCAAGATAGGCTGTATTTTTCTTTTCCATAACTGATGGATAATTTGGATCAAAAGCAGCACTTACATCTGAGGACAACATTTTAGAATTTGCAAGAGCTCTTTTAAGCTTTATATCACTGTAATCTCCAGCACATTCCATAACCTCTGCAGTAGCATTCTCAAAGAATTTTGAATGCATTCCTGTTGCACCAACACTTCCTATTTCCTCTTTATCCACAAGTATTGTTACGCAAGTCTTATCTGTTTCTTTTATATCAAGCATAGCCTCAAAAGATGTATATGCACATATTCTGTCGTCCTGTCCATATCCCATAACCATACTCTTGTCAAAACCGTAGTCTCTTGCATTTCCGGCAGGCACTACTTCCAGTTCTGCAGAAACAAAATCCTCTTCACTTATATTATACTTTTCATTTAAAATCTTAAGTATATTGTATTTAACTTTGCTCTTTACATCTTTATCATCAATAGGAATACTTCCGACTAATATGTTTAAATCTTCTCCTTCAATTCCTGTAGCTAAAGACTTTTTAAGTTGATCCTGAGATAAATGTATTAGAAGATCTGATACTCCAAATACTGGGTCTGATTCATCTTCCCCAATTACTACATTGATTACTTCTCCGCTCTTTTTCACAATAACTCCATGTATAGCAAGGGGTATAGTCACCCACTGATATTTTTTTATTCCACCATAGTAATGAGTTTCTAGAAGTGCTAAATCCGTATCTTCATAGAGAGGATTTTGTTTTAAATCCATTCTTGGAGAATCTATATGAGCTCCTAATATTTTTAATCCCTTTTCAAAAGGTTCTTTTCCAATTACATATAGAGCTAAATTTTTTCCTCTATTATTGGCATATACCTTATCTCCTGGTTTTAACTTTTTACCTTCACTTATGACTTCATTTATATCAAGATATCCTGCCTTTTTTGCCAATTCTATAAATTCAGTAACACATTCTCTTTCTGTTTTGCAGTCTGATATAAATTTTTTGTATCTGTCTGCTAATTCAAATACCTTAGCCAAATCTTTTTCAGAATACTTTTTCCATGCATAATCGTATTTTTTTTCTAAATCATTTTTTTTATCTGCCATAGTATTCCCCTCCTAGATAAGATAATTATTTGTACATATTCAAAAATCAACTAATAAATATATTATACTAATTTATTTAATTTATTCTTTCTTTTTATATATGTTAGGCACATTCAAATAAATAACTAGTTAATATGCTAGTTCATTTTGACTTACTGTTTATTTTCACATGCCTTATTTAATATTTTTAAAACTATTTTCAGTTATTATACCGTCAATAGCTATATCATGATCTTCCAAAGGAATTCCCTCCAATATTTGGAATTCATAGGCTAAAGCTATTTTTTTTATATTTATATCTGCATTTGAAAAAAATCGATCATAGAAACCACCACCATAACCAATTCTTCCACCCTGTAAATCAAATGCTAAACCTGGAATTACAGCTAAATCCATATTTTCTACAGATACTTCCTCTGAATTCTCCTTTGGTTCCAAAATTCCATAATTACTTATTTCAAGTTCATCCAAACTGTTTATCTTAAGTGCTCTCATACCCTTTAATCTGCTAATAACTCTTGGTACACATACTTTTTTACCAGAAGCAATGGCATGCTCAATTATATTATGTGTGTCCACTTCCTTGCCAAAGCTAATATAAATAAATATCACTTTTGCATTTATAAAGTCATGGCTATTAATTATAGTTTCATATATGGCATTATCCATTCCTCTTTTTTCCACTAAAGATAATGCCTCCCTTTTTTTAGCTATATAATTTCTAAATTGACTTTTAGTATTATTCGTCTCCACCCACATCCATTCTCTGATTAATTGTTTCTACTGGAGATACTTTGCAGCTAAGTGCATATCTATAATTTGCAGCAGCAGCTTCAATTATAACAGCTAAGTTTCTACCGGGTCTTATTGGCAAAGTCATTTTCCTTACAGGTACATTTAAAATTTCTATACACTCGTTATCTATACCAAGTCTGTCATAATCTTTTCCCTCTTTCCATTGTTCCAAATACATAACTAAATCAATAGTTTTTGTTTCCAGAACTGAGCTGAGGCCATACAAGGCTGGTACATCTATTATACCCATTCCCCTAACCTCCAGCATACCAGAGGTTATAAAAGGAGATTTGCCATGAAGTACTCCTTCAATAGCTTTAATGTCAACTGCATCATCAGCTATGAGTCTATGTCCTCTTTTTATCAGCTCTAAAGCAGTTTCACTTTTGCCTATGCCGCTTTCCCCTGTAATAAGTATACCAAAGCCATATACATCTACTAAAACTCCGTGCATTCTGGTTTCTGGTGCAAGCTTATCGTCTAAATAATTCATAACTTTACTTATAAATCTTGTAGTAGTATTACTGGATCTAATGAGCCATGCATTACGTCTTGTAGCTTCTTCTATAAATTCTTCATGAGGTGTAAGATTTCTTGCTATAATTATACAAGGAGTTTCAAACTGAAAAAACTTTTTTAATCTTTTCTTTCTAATCTCAGATCTCATTTCATCCAAGAAACTCCATTCTGTTTTTCCCACAATCTGTATTCTTTCATTGGCAAAATAACTGTAAAATCCAGCAAATTGCAGTCCAGGTCTATTTATATCACTTAAACAAACCTCAGCTTCTTCCGGTCCGCTAATAATTACTTCCAAACCCAAATCTTCAACTAAAGTTTTAACCTTAACAGGCATTGTTCTATCACGCCTTTCCCACATATAATAATACTATTATATTACTAATTTACTTTTATTCAAGTCATGTCTGCCCTCAACAAATCTTATTACACCAGTTTTAGAACTCATAACGATTGAATGGGTAATGGCAACTTCATGTTTTGAATATACAACACCCTTTAATAGATCACATTCAGTTATACCTGTAGCTGCAAATAGAACATCATCAGATTTTGCCAAATCATCTATAGTTAATATTTTATTCACATCATCAATGCCCATAGATTTGCATCTTATTTTTTCTTCTTCACTATGAGGCATAAGTCGTGCCTGCATTTCTCCTCCCATGCATTTTATAGCTGCTGCTGCAATAACTCCTTCTGGTGCACCACCGATTCCCATAAATAAATCTATTCCTGTTTCCTCAAATCCACAAGCAAGTATGGTAGCCACGTCTCCTTCTCCAAATAACCTAACTCTAGCACCAATATCTCTAGCTTCCTGAACTATGTAATCATGTCTTTCTCTTTCTTGAACCACTACAGTTAATTCCGTTACATCTTTTTTAAGTGCTTTTGCCACACTTATTACATTTTCAGCAACACTTTTATCTATATCTATTGCACCTTTACCTCCAGAGCCTACTGCTATTTTCTTCATATACATATCCGGTGCATGAAGAAGACTTCCTTTGGGTCCCATAGCAACAACTGCAATAGCATTAGGTGATCCTTTTGCAATTAAAATTGTTCCATCTAATGGATCAACTGCTATATCCATTTCAGGCATATAATCTTCATTCATTCCAACTTTCTGACCTATATAAAGCATAGGTGCATTATCAAGCTCCCCTTCGCCAATTACAACTGTTCCTCTCACTGGCATTAATTCAAAAGCTTTCTCCATACCATCTACAGCAGCTTGATCTGCTCCTATTTTATCTCCTCTACCCATAAACTTTGCCGATCTTATAGCAGCAGCTTCAGTTACCCTAACAAGAGCCATTGTTAGATCCATGTTTAACATAAATGTACCTCCTAAATTTTGTTTTGTCCTTAAATTTAGACATATATAAAGAAATAACTAATCAATACGTGAATACCTCTACACCTCTTCTTTGATCTGCTATTTCTTTGCATATGTCCTGTTTACTAGCTATATTTTAAATGCTTTATCCTATATAAAGATTTTAATATATTCTAATAATATAAAAAAGTATAAAACTTGACTAACTATTAAATAATATATAAAATTTAGTTAAAATTATACTTTTAATTGATAATAACTAATGTATACTACTTAAATGAAATAATTATTTTATTTATTGAGGTAATTTATTGCATCATATATATCTAAAATAAATTATATATGATGTACAAAATAACCTATTTAACATAAATATTATAACACAATTGTTATTGAAAACAACTTTCAATAATTATAATAATTCATAAAAATAAATGACACATTCCGTCATTTACATATTATAACAAATAGCTTTTTTCAACACGTTTGAACAAATGTAAAAAATAGTAAATATAAATAAAACTTTGAAAATAGGTGTAAGTTGCCACTAGATGTAGATTTATGTTTTATAATGGCTTTTAAAATGAATTTACATGTGATGGATATTTTGGTAAAATAAATTTGCAATCAAAAAATAAGGGGTAGTTTGAAATAAGGAGGTTTTAATATGGATTCTAATTTGGAACTTTTAATCTGTGAAATAGATGAACTTAGAAATAAGCTTTACCAGCTTATACTCTATAGATCTCTCACTGATGATAAGGTTGTTACTTACAGTCAAAAATTGGACAAGCTATTAGTTAAATATCATGATGCACAAAAATTGTTACAGAAGGTTGCTTAATTATTTTAAATGATTTTTTGATTGCATTTTATATTTTTTATTATATATTATACATTGAGTATGCATTAAAGCATACTTATTTTTTTATTGTATAAAAACTATGCAATTTTCTTCTATCCGATGACTACCCACTCTAATACTCCCACCGCATGCTGTGAAAGCAATTCACAGAAAATCGAAGATTTTTGTTCTCTGCTTGCACTCTGTGAAAGTGATTCGCACAATATCGAAGATTTTGGCTCTTTGCTTTTCGTAAAGTGGAAGTAAAGAGTGGCTACGTCCCTTGATAACGATTTACCATAAAGAACAACGATTTCTAGGTATCAAAAATATTGATATTTAGAAATCGTTACTTATTTGTCAAATAACAAATAAGTAAAATCCTATAAATAAGTTTATTTATAGGATTTAAACAGTTTCACTATGTTATTTAGTTACTAAAAAAGCTGTGGGAAGATATCTTCCTCCTGTACTTCCCAATGGTCCACAGGGCTTATTTATAATTTTACCATTGTAATACATAGCTGTAGAGGAGCCGCCATCTAGATTTGAGGCATTGATGGCACCATATCTCACCAATATATCTTGTACATCTTTTATAGAAGCACCAACACTATAAAGAGGTTGCCTTCCATCAATCTCTAGAAGTAGAACCTTCCCATCAGTAGTTTGTCCAATTGCAGTTCTTGGCTGAAGACCAGAACCACCATCTCCTTCTATTGTAACAGGCTTACCATTTATAATTAATGCAGGTCCAAAGGAAACAGCATCCTTTATATTATTTTTAGCTATATCCTCTAATGTAAATTGTCCAGTAATCAATCTTCCGCTGTAATCAAATCCTACTATATTAAAAGCACCTGAAGTATCATTATATATTACTTTACCATTTTTCACCACAATGCCCATAGGCACGCCTCCATTACCTGTACCATTGGGATCTACAAATGCACTGGCATTTATAGCAGCCACCGCGTAATTATTCTGTGCTAATTCTAATAGCTTATCTCCTTTGATATTCAAACTAAATTTATCTATGGTGGCCAATTGTATCCTTTTTGGGTTATCTACAATCATAAGCTTACCTGTATAATTATTTTCGTTAATGTTAACTATGGATATATTGCCAGAGGTACTAAAACTACTAGCTTTTACTACCATATCGCCTAAAGTACTCTCACTTTTTTCTGATGAGTTATTATTTACTTTACTTTCATCGATATTAGTCTTATCATTTGTAGCTACAACTCTGTTTGAATTTAAAATTTTATTTATCTCAGTACCGGATATAAAATCAGTAGCTAACCATTGATGTTTAAATGTAGTCATAGCAGTAGTTACCCATAGAGTTCTTAACTTATTAAAAGGGCCCCAATTGCAATAAAAAACTAATGCCATGAATATACAACCTATCATTACTATTGATACTGAAAATTTCAAAATAATCTTTAGTATTTTTTTTATCATATTAATTTTTACATACACCTTCCTTTCGTACATCAAAAAGCAAATGTATTTACTGCCTTATTAAATAATAAATACAAGTTTCACAAATATTTATCCGATGACTACCATCCGTAATACTCCCATCTTCTATCAAAGTGTGAGATAACGGCTGCTACGCCCCTGGATAACGATTTCTAAGTTTCAGTTGGAGAAAAAAACTCCACCTGAAACAAAGAACTCTGTTTATCATAAATATTTCTGAGAAGGAAGCTGTTTTTCCTCCTCAGTTAGATATTTTCTAGTTTTACTCCAAATTAGAAAATATAAATATTTACACTAACTTAGAAAACTATGTCTTAACAACTATATTAATTATTGGAGTCAGTATATGATTTTAGATCATAAAGTTGCTGTGATGAATTTCCACCTCTACTATTATCCATAGTATTATTCCCTTCATTCCCAGTAGCCTCATTATTCTCAGAAGTATTTGCATTATCCACTGATGCCTGTGAATTAGTTGTACTTGATGTATTATTGTCTGCATTTGTTTGCGCTTTACTTGAGTCACTATATTCACTTGAAGAAACAAGTTTACCATTTTGTTTAACCCAATTCATTATTTCGCTGCTTCCATTACCTTGTCCCATGCCGCCTACCATTACATACCTTACTTCTCCATTAACAACCAATTTCTTGAATTGCTCCAAAGTAATTGCCTTATTATTGCCAAGGAAACCACCAAGGGACATTACAGGTTCCCCTGTATTGGTTATTATATCTGCCGCGGAATTAGAATTTGAAACCACAAGCAAATACTTTTGCTTAGCTGTTTTATTTTTCTGTAAAAATTCTATAAGCTTCGTATCTCCATTAGAAGCTGTCATACCTTGGCCTTGAAAACCGCCAGCACCTGGTCCCTGCTGATTATTACTTGATAACAGTTCTAAACCTGCTGCTGGAAAAGATCCATTCAATTTAGTAGTTAAAACTGCAGAGGATCCAACAAATGGGGTTACTAATAGGCCTACCACAGCCAGTGATACAAGAGTTTTCTTTAAATTAAATTTGTTGTTTGATTTCCAGTTTTCTTCTTTTTTGTCAACATTTACTTTTTCTTTATTTAATACATTCAAGATACTAAGTATTATAGCTGGTATAATACTTAAAATCGATACTAATATTATTAATATTTTTATAATATTAGATGAACTGATGAAATAGTATAACATAAGCAAGTGGACTGCGCTATTAACTATCAAGGCTACTGGTAAGAACCAAGCTTTCCATCCACCCTCTTTATATAGCCTCCACATAGAAGTAATTCCTATTCCCGCTAAAGCCGCTATTGGTGGTGCCAACATTGTTAAATAATATGAATGAAAGGTTCCTGTATTAAAGCTGAAATATAGGAATTCTGGTAAAAACCAAAGGAACCATAGTACTAAAGACTGCTTCCTCTTATTATCCAGTCTAAATCTTAACTTTTCTCTAATAGCTGCTGCTATAAATCCTATTACAGCTAATGGTATAAACCAAACTATCTGGTCTGAAAGTATGTTTTTAGAAAATAGCCTTGTAAGACCTGAGGTTGTTTCTCCACCAAAAGTACCTTGAAGTTGTGATGAACCTCCTCCTGATGATCTGCCACCAGGTGCACCGCCTCCACCATTGGGGCCTCCTCCAAATCCTCCTGGATTTTGTCCATTTCCTGGATTACCATTAAAGTCCATCATATCACTATTATTATTCTGACTGCTGCTCTCATTTGATGAATTTACACTACCGCCATTGCCATTTGGTGGATTTCCCGGCATGCCTTGAGAATTCCCATTAAACTGACCTTTCTGTGAGTTTCCACCTAATTGTCCCTGACTTTGCCTGCCTCCTGGAGCACCTCCTCCACCATTACCTTTATCAGAGCTGCTGAGAGAAAATCTTTCAGCTCCATTATGACCAATTATAAGTTCCAGTACAGTATTATTTGTACTGCTGTCTACATAAGGTCTACTGGAGGTAGGTACAGAATCAACCACCAATGCCCAAGACAGTGAAACTGCTATAAGCACAACAGTTCCAACTACAAGATTAATAATCCTTCTCTTTATGGAAATTGTAGTAGCTAGAAGATATGTTATATATATAGCTGGAACTACAAGATAAGCCTGAAGCATCTTTACATTAAATCCTATACCTACAAGTACCATACTTAATATGATATATTTAAACTTCCCTTTTTCCGCTGCAATGGAAAGTGCCCAACACGCCAATAATAAAAATAGTATAAGTATATTGTCTATGGTATTATTTCTACTAACTGCTACAAAAACAGGTGTTATAGCAAGAAATAACGCTGAAATCAATCCCGCCATGCTTCCAAAGGCTCTTTTAACAATTTTGTATATCAATATAACTGATATTACGCTTGCTAAGGCTGAAGGAAGCAATATGCTTACTCCATTAAATCCAAATATCTTAGCAGATATTGCCTGAAACCAAAAACCCACAGGAGGCTTGTCAATAGTTACAAAGCCAGCTGGATCAAAAGCTACAAAGAAGAAATTTTTAAAGCTCATGGTCATACTCTTTACAGCTGAAGCATAGTATGAATTACTATATCCCTCTATGCCTAAGTTAACAAAATTTAGTATGGCAGATATTAATATAATTACTATTAGTGCAATTGTTTCTTTGGTAAATTTTATTTTTTTCATTTAATATTTTCCCTTCTTTCTTATATACTATAAGTAATAATTATTTTTATAAGGCATAATCATCAATGAATCTTACTGAGTAGGAGTTTGGTTCCTCACTCAGTTTAAATGAATTATATAGTAAAAATTTTATCAATATTTAGTACACTTTTCTCATATAATGCCTATGTGAAAATTATACTTAAGTTTTACCGGATAAATATCAAAATTTTGTGTGAAATTTATGTGATTTAGAATCAAATCATATATCCCATAAAATTCACATAAAAATTTCATAATAATTCAATAATTTCTGTCTATACTATATAATAGGCATTATAAGTAGGAGGAATGAAAATGCAATTTTTAAGAAATAATTTATTAAAAATAGTTATAGTATTGATAACTGTATTATTAGGCAGCTTATGTATTTACGCTATATTAAGCTATGGAAATGATAATTCAAATAGGATGGGGGCAAATTATCAATTTAGTAATGCCCCCAAAAACCAATTTAATATAAATGATTCAAAGAATCAATCTGATATAACCAACTTACAAAATAATCTCAATATAAGTAATTTAAAAGAAAGATCCCCTGGGGAAAATTCAGCACAATCTATGATAAAATTTAATAAATACCATACTTCTAATAATCAGAATGCAAGACCTTGGAATAGGAATATAAACGGTTCAGCTAAAGATAGCAGTAATTCCAATAGTATATATTCTCCTGTATTTATGGCTTATTGCATATTATTTTTTATATTATTTATATCAACATATTTAATCTTAATTTATAAAAAAATAAAAATTCAAGCTGCAGATGCTTATACACTTATAGCAGGTATATTTGTAATAGGTTTTCTCTTACGTATTTATTTAGGGTTACTTATAGATGGACAGCCTTTTGACATTAATTTATATAAAAGATGGGCCACTGCAGCTGCAAATAATCTTCTTACGGTATATGGCAATGATTCTTCAATAGATTATCCACCTGTATATATTTACATTTTATGTATAATTGGAAAACTTGCCAACATATCTTTACTTAGTAAATATTATTATCTGCTGCTTAAAATACCATCTATAATTGCGGATATTTTATCCTCTTACTTTATATATAGAATAGCAAATAAACGTACCTATAAAGAACTTTCAATTCTATTAGGTGCTTTTTACATTTTCAATCCAGCTGTTTTAATGAATTCAACTATTTGGGGACAGGCAGATTCATTCTTTGCCTTCATAGTTATACTTTCAGTATTCTTATTGTCTGAAAATAAGCTTATATTTTCTTCTATTTTATTTACAGTGGCAGTACTCATGAAGCCCCAGGGAATAATACTTCTTCCACTACTTTTGTTTGAACTTATAAGAAGGAAAAATTTAAAAAGTATTTTATATTGTGTATTACCAGCATTAATAACCACATTAATTATTATATTGCCATTTTCAATAAGCAACGGTAATATAATCTGGATTTTTAATCTTTACAAAAATACTATAGGGGAATATCCCTATGCTTCTGATAATGCATTTAATTTTTTTAGTTTAATTGGAGCAAATATGACTAGGGATACAACAACTATGTTTATATTCAGTTACCATACTTGGGGAATGATCTTCATTGTACTCATTACGCTTTTTTCAGGCTTCATATATATAAAAGCTAAAAATAGATCCTTTGTATACATTGTAGCTCTTATTCAAGTGGTAGGTGTCTTTAATTTCTCTGTAGGAATGCATGAAAGATATATGTTTACAGCTGTTATTATTTCAATTTTAGCCTATATATATGCTAAAGATAAAAGATTATTAATCTTATCTGCATTATTTACTTTAATAATTTATATAAATACTCATGTAGTTTTATTCAATCAGTTTAATGGTTCAAATGCACTTTTATACAATGCAATAACTATACTTACTTCACTTTTAAATGTATTAGGCTTTCTATATCTTCTAAAACTCTCTATAGATATACTAGGTAAATCATCCGCAAATTAAAATAGTTTTGTAATATTTTGTCTGCAGCTTACCTTTTTTCTATTTTACATGACGTAACAAAGGCATCAGTATTACTACTGATGCTCAATTTATTATTGCTTATTAAAATGTAATTATTCTACTTATATGTATTATTGCTTTTGAAAATTATTTTTATTATTACTAATATTCTCCTAAATATTCTTTTACCCTATGGGTAGACTCTCCAACTTTATTAACTGCATCTATCAATTCCTGTTCTGTGCAGTTTAATTCCTTACACCACCAATTTAATTCCTCTTGCTCGGTGAAATTTATTTTTGAATAATCTAATGGTGCTTTCTTTCTAATTTCTCTTTTAAATCTAAGATTTAGCATAATAAACTCCTCCATCAATAAATGTTGTATTTTTATTAAAGATGACCTGTCATTTTAGTGAATGCTAGGTCATCTTTATTTTTATTAGGGGGTAATTTGTTATTATATATATAATAACTTATAAATATTATTTTGTAAATAATATTTACTATTTTACAATAATTATTTTCTTTTTAAAAAATACACCAGCATTTACGCCAGTGTTAAGTGAGGATTATCTTCATGTTCATATTTATAATATCAAAATATTATTACAAATTTCTTTCAATATTGTATCTATTATCTTAAGTATAGATTAAAAATTTTTAAATCTAAAAAGGTATATACAATTATATTAAATGTATTATTTTTTTATATCAAAAAGTTTAAATATCTCTAAAGTTCTACATCTTAAGATAATGGAAACATCCATATAGCCAGTGGCAAAGTAAAAAGAAAAAAGGAGTAACTTTATAAGCTACTCCTTTTTGATCTGCTATTTTTTGTGTCTAAATTTTAATTTATCATATAAATCTAAGAATTCTTTATTATTAAAAATACCTTTTAATTTTTCTTCATTAGTTTCGGCAAAAACTTTAATATCTTCTGTCAGTTCATTGGCAGCTTTATTTGCCCTATCTTGATATTTTTTTAGTAAATGTTCATCACCTGTTGTACTAGCTATTTTTTCATCTACTATAGCACAAAATGCATCCAATAACTTATTATTATTTATATAATTATCAAGTAGATTACTTTCATATGATATGTTGCCTGCTATTATTGAGAGAAATTTATAGCCATATCTTACAGCATTTTCTCCAGTTATAATATCTTTGTCTAATAACTCTAAAATTGTTTTACGAAATTTACTAATTTTATTTTTAGTTTCTTCTTTACTCATTTAAATCACCTCTCTGAATTTCAATAACAACAAATATTTACAGTTTATTTATATAGCTATTCTTATAATTTACATTTATAATTCTACAAAAAACGAAAAATCCCTCTAAAAAGCCAAAGTTTTTAATTGTATAAAATTCTAATATATGTTAATAATCTAGATGAATCTCTTTTTACTTATTTTTTTAAGGTGCGCCCCTTATTGTGGTGCATCTTTTTAAGCTCGTATTAAATTAAATATTTTATAGGGAAAATAAAATTAAATCCAAAAAGTTATCTCTCTTTTATTTGTTTTTACTTAAAAAAGGACTATAGTTTTCTATAATCCTTTTTAGCCTAACATCTTAGCCCATGTTGCGGGTCCAACTACTCCATCAGGCGTTAAACCATGAGATGCTTGCCAATTTTGTACTTTTATCTTTGTTCCATTTCCAAAGATCCCATCTATTGAAGCACCTACTATCCATTGTATGAATCTTGTAGCATATTCGTGATAGGTTTCTTTTAATTTTCTTTTTCCTTTTTATTTTCTTCTTCATTTGAAGTTTTGTCTAATACGATTGCTGTTCCATAAGCGAAAACTAAACATAAAATAAAAATTATAATATACATAATAAATCACCCTGATTTATATTGCTATAATTCATATTACTGCAGTATTCTAATTTAAGTGCCAAATTTATTTTTATTTTTCTTCACTTTTCTATAAGTGTTGATATTACTTACTTACTTCTACTTTCTAATCAAAACTAGAGTTATCTGAAACTTTTGTGGGAAAAGTGTGGGGAAATTTTATTAATTTAATTTTTCATCAGCTCCCTAATAATAACACACAACAGGATTACCTACATCTATATTATCAAATATTGTCTGTGCTAAATTGTATGGTGAATTTATACAACCGTGAGAACCATTTGTCTTGTATATTTCTCCTCCGAACACACTTCTCCAGTTTGCATCATGTATTCCAATTCCTCCATTAAATGGCATCCAGAAACTAACAGGAGCACTGTAACCCTCACCTTTTAGAGTAGCATTTCTTTCTTTATCTTTTAATCTGTAAATTCCTGCAGGTGTTGCGTCATTTAGGCTTACGTTACCTGTAACAACATTTCCTTCTACTACCAGTGAACCATTTTTATAAAACCATAGATGTTGCTTTGCCATATCTATTTCTACATATGTATTTCCAATATCACTGCTACCATAAGAGACAGCAGTTTGACTGTATGCCGGTTGTTTTGTTATGATTTGTCCTTTTTTTATCGCTTCACTTAAATCTTGTACTTCTTTATCAATATTAATCTGCCACCCATAGTCACCACCGCTAATATTTATAGTATTTCCTGATGATGTATGAAAACTTCTTGTCTTACCAGCAGTATTATAAGTATCAGCAAGTGACTCTACATATTCTTTTACTTTTCCCTCGTCAAGGATAACATTAAAATTATCATCAACTGTAAGCCACTTATTTATTGTTGAACCATCTAAAATTTCTTTACTATTTCCAAAAGTATAAGTAACTTTTGAGGATATATATTTATTGAGCATGTCCCTAGCTTTGATAACTTTTTCAGATTTTGAAGTATACTTGGTCGTTATATAACAATTAGCAGATTCCAGATCTATTGTTGATTCCTGCTTAGATATTGCATCTGCCAAACGTTCAAGTAAAATATTCTTATCTATCTTGTTACCTTTAATTTCGTCTACAATCCTAAAAGCATTGTCTACATATTTAAAGCTGGGCTCTTTAGGTTCAATTATATTGCTATCAGCAAAACAAGATAGATTATCTACTTGTTTTGTTAATCGTCCTTTATCATATGAAATTTCTGCTGTTATGTTGGAATTTTTTGTATTAAAAAACGATGAAGGCCATTTCAAAGGATTCTGTTCATTTTTAAGATTCTTAAATTGTTGGTCCGATTTATACTTTAAATTAATATCACCTGCCTTAATTTGTTCCTTCTTGCCACCCCGCTCTTTTATATCCAAAGAATATGTATGCAGCTCAGATGCCATTTGTGCTTTAATTTCTTCCACTGTTTTACCTGATACATCAGTACCGTTAATTTTAGAACCAAAATATAAATGCTTCATGAAATATATTGAAGTCACAAAATATACAACAAATAAAATGCAAAGAGAAATTGTTATTCCTGCGGTAATTTTATTATGTCTATTTATAATTTCCATAGTATACTCCCCTTTATAACCTAGTTTTTTATATTTGTTTTCCGCACCACCTTTTCTAAATATTACTACTATATGTAGAATTACATGATATAAATCCGTTATCAGTATCCTACCAGATGGTAGTATACTATTCTTTCTTCATCAACTGCTATCCAAGAAATATAACGGTCTGTTCTAATATTTTTTTGAAAATAATTTCTCATCTCATTAGAAATCATTTCGTTATTTTCATTTTTAAGAGAATATCCTTCATCAATAAGTTGATTAATTCTTAATTTCACAAGGGATTCTATATCATCCTCTGTTACTTTCCTTATAATCATTTTAACCCTCCAAAATAATCTTAGAGCAAGTTAGTTCACATTAATTCACTCTTACAGCACAAAATAAGAAGATTGCGAAGCAAAATTGGGAAAAATTACACCCCTGGGGTGTAAATATTACCATTCATTACTTCGATTTTTCTCACAAATACGTCATACCTATTTCTAAAAAATAAATCAAACATGTAAAATACCTTTATAAAACAATTAAATATCAAGCTTCACATTATAGACATAATTATTCTTAGATAAAATATACTTGTAGAATATACTCTATTATAGTCAATTATATCATTGTCCACCATAATATTACATATTATTCTAATAATATCTTTCATAAAATATCTAATAATATATATTAAACAAATTTCTATTATGTTATTTATTTTCAAAAAAGGCTTTCCGGAACCTCGGAAAGCCTCATAAATAGGATAGTAAATAGATTTCAACCAAGAACCAATGGTTTTGTCTTATATCAAACTACAGTTTTCTAAAATTTGCTGTAAGCATTGATATTTCTAGCTTTACTAACTACTGATTTCTGACAGAAACTATAGTTTTCTAAAATTAATGTGAGAAAATAAAAAATAAGCCAGTCTACAAACTCTGTAAACTAGCTTATTTAAAGCTTTGGTAGCCTCAACGGGAATCGAACCCGTGATTCCGCCTTGAGAGGGCGATGTCTTAACCGCTTGACCATGAGGCCATAATAATTCATATGACATGGAACTAAACCCCATGTCATAATTAAATAACATTATTTTTAAAATGTATTTCCGATATGTCGTCACACTTAAAAGTCACACCCGCACTATAGCAGGTGGGTTTTTCTCAATTTGCTTCTATCTACTTTCACTTTAAAAAAGTTCCATATCTACAAATAATCTCTCGAAAATCCCTTTTTGATTATGTCGGTTGAACATATAAGCTTCACGGGCACATCAGAATTAACTACGTGTATTATTATATCATTTTTTATTTCAGTTTCAAATTTTTATTTAATGAATTTACGTCATTTTCATAATTTAAATGTATAATATCTTATTTTTACTCTCTTAAGCTTCTATTTTCTCAATTATACAATATCAATGAATCTACCTTGTAGATTTTGTTTTTTTCAACTTGTATAAATGGATTATCTAGGCCTATGGCACCTGAAATACTTAGAGCTTTAAATCGTCTATGACATTTTCTATATCAATGGCTTTGTCACTTTCATAAAATATGGCAACTATTTCACTGCATTGCTCCTCATCATCAAAATCATAGCTAATAAATTGAATGCCTATATTAAATTCTTTCATACAATCTTCAAGTATATCTCCTACATTATCTATTGCAATATCATTTAGATAGGGTTTAAAAAATTCTCCATACCAGACTTCTCCCTCTTCCTCTTCTTCACATTCGTCATTAGAATAGGCCCTTGCCGCTTCAATTTCGGAATCATCAAAATCATAATAGAATCTTAAGGTGTAAACTCCTTCTTTATACTTTATCTCTTCTATATCCTCTATTTGATTTTCCTTTAAAAATTTTATTATATTTTGTTTATCCATGATAAAAAAACCTCCGAAAAAATTTTTTAATATTTATGAGCTTTTTTGGTTAAATTTAATATAAAAGTTTATCCTTTAATTATAATATCACAGAAATATATAAATTATTATTG
>NZ_JBDNRK010000053.1:0-28359 GCF_047718555.1 Clostridium sp.
TTTATCATACTATTATTATAACCTAATCTGGAAAGATAATTAAATAGTTTACCGTATATCTTAAATGAATTATCTTCACTTTTTATCAAAATACTATATTTTTTTCTAGCTAGTATATCCATATTAAAAATTTCACACTCACCACTAATACTATCAAGCTTATCATTTATAATGTTTTCTTCAATACCTTTTTTCAATAATTCATATTTTATTTTCTTTTTTCCCTGTTTTTTCATTCTTTCTTTTAAATATAAATCAACATACCTATAATCATCCACAAATTTATATTGTCTTAAAAATTCAATAGCCTTATTTATATTTTTCTCGCTGTACTCTTTCTGAATTAGCTTTGTAATTATTTCTTTTTCAGTTTTATAACTTCGTTCTATAGATTTAAGGGCATCATTTTTACATTTAATATAGTTTTCCTCATCTATAATTTTTTCTAAATAATCCTTATCTATATCCATGTCCCTTTTTAAAGAATGTGAAAAAACCAATTCAGCACTGCAAGAGAAACTGTATTCATTATTTATATATATATTAACCCTGTCTTTTCTTTTTTTCTGTAGTTCTATCTTAGTTATTTTATCCTTCAAAAATATCACTCTCTTTTGGCAACAATATATGAATTGTAGGGTTCTTTAGCACCGTCCTGGCAACTTCATATATATCCTCTTTTTTTATATCTTTTAAATCCTTCATATCCGTTAAAAACTTATATATATCCTCTTTTTCTATTATTTGATGTAACACATAATTACATAATTCTGAAGTATCCTCTATAGTTAATACAACTGCTGTTTTCAACACCTTTTTCATTAAATTTATGGTATCAACGTCAAATAAAAATTCTTCATTTTTAATTTTTTCTATACAACTATCTATACAAGTTATAGTATTTTCTATATTTTCTTTTCCTACAGCGGTATATATATACAAGCTTTTAACAAAGCTGCTGGTATCCAATTCTGAATATACATCGTAGGCTAGACCTCTTTTTTCTCGTAATTCTCTGAACAAAATTGAATTTGCACTTTCACCAAACTTATGATTTAGTATTTTAAGTGCCAACTCTGATTTCTTATCTAAACTATGGAAGGTAAAAATGTATATAATACTGCTCTGTTCTATATTATCTTTAAAAGTTATTTTTTTAACAGGAATATTATTTTCCACAATAATATCTTTAACACTAAAATCCCTTCTTAACCATTTTTCAAAATAATTTTTAACAAGCTTAATTAAATCTTCGTGTTCTAAGGAAGACACAATAGAAATACAGCAGTTATTAGGAACATAATATTTATGATAAAAATTATAAATATCTCTTCTTGTGAATTTTTTTACAGTTCCCTCTTCCCCAATAGTTTCATATTTAAGAGGACTATTTTTATAGGCAACCGCATGAGCTCTTTTAAAACTGTAATCCTCTACATCATCCATACTAGTTCTGATTTCGGCTAATATTACTTCTCTTTCCTTTTCAACTTCCTCTTCTGGGAAATTACAATTAATCAGCATATCTGATATCAAAACCAATGCTTTTTCAAGTTCTTCCTTTAAGCCAGCTGCATGTACCACGGTACAGTTATAATCGGTATAGGCATTATACTCTCCCCCTATACCTTCAAATTCATTATTAAGTACTTCATTACTCTTAGTTTTAGTGCCCTTAAAAAGCATATGTTCAACAAAATGTGCTATTCCCTTCTCATCTTTTTTCTCATATATGGATCCTATTTTTATTCCTGCATGAACTGAAAACAAATCAGTAGATTTTTTTATAGTTATGAGCTTCAGTCCATTGCTGAGCTCAGTTTCTTTAAAATCAATAATTCCTCTATTCATATAATCTCCTTGCCATTAATAATAACTTTCATTATATCATATTTTATGTTATTTACCTATGTACAAATGGGACTTTTTAGTTTTGATTTTTTTAATTACAAAATTTTTATGTGTTTTTTATAAAAATATAGTAAAATTAGTTGTATAATGTTTATTACTGATATAAATTAAACTATTTATTATAAAATTCTATGGAGGTATATTCAATGACACGAGTTAAAAGACATAAAAATAAAAAAATAAAATTACTACCTTTTTTTATTATATTTATAATACTGTGTACATTATCACTTTTTATTATATTTAGATTATCATCAAAAACATCAAAAGGATATTCTTCAACTCTAAAGGCAGAAAATAATACTACGAATACTTCAAATTTAACTGCTGAAAACAATGCCACTAACTCAACTGTAAATACTACAAAAAATGAAACAAGTGCTGAAAATAATACGCAAAATAAAGCTAATTCTACTAATAGTGCAACTGCCTCTAATATTCAAAATAATAATTCATCCAATGTAGTAATTCAAAATAACAATTCAAATATTAATGATAGTAAAAACATTAGTACTAAAAGTAATTCAGATGTTAAGCCAGCAATTAATACTTCTGATCCTAGCTCATCAAATAATCTAAATACATCCTCTAGTGATTCTAAAGGAAATAGTATAACTGTTGAGAAGGCTTCAAGTATATTAAAAGCTAAAATTGATAATAATTCAGAGGTCACCGTAAACTATGATCATCTCCAAGAAAAAGATAACAATAAATATTATGTTTTTCAAGCCCTTACTAGTGTTGGTAATAGTACTTCAGCTGATAATCATAGTAATACCCTTGGATGGTATTTTGTAGACACAAATACAGGCGCAGCTTATAGCTTAGATTTAACTACAAATAACTTAACATCTATAAAATAATTTGATAATTCCACTATTATGTGATATCATGAGTTGTTAAATTAATTAAAGAAAGAGGATAACTGATGAAAAACATTAAATTTACTGAACTTGAATTGAAGGATACAGTTTTAAAGTCCATAACTGATATGGGTTTTGAAAATCCTTCTGAAATACAAAGTGCAAGTATTCCTGTTATACTGGAAGGCTTTGATATTATTGGTCAGGCACAAACAGGTACAGGAAAGACCTGTGCATTCGGAGCTCCTATCATTAGCAAAATTGATACCTCCCAAAAGTCTGTTCAAGCATTAATATTAACTCCTACAAGGGAATTGGCAATTCAAATATATGAAGAATTAAGAAGACTTTCTAAATATGATAGAGTTCGTTCATTACCAATTTACGGTGGTCAATCTATGGATAGGCAAATATCCGCTATAAAGAAAGATGTGTCCATTATAGTTGGTACTCCAGGAAGAGTTTTAGACCATATAAGAAGAAAAACATTAAAACTCGGTGATTTAAAGTATTTGGTACTTGATGAGGCAGATGAAATGCTAAACATGGGCTTTATCGATGACATTGAGGAAATTATAAATAGTACTAATAGTGAAAGACAAACACTGCTATTTTCCGCGACTATGCCAAAGCCAATAAAAAAATTAGCCGAAAACTATCTTAAAGAAGATGTAAAACACATTCAGATACTAAAAAAATCATTGACAGTATCTAAAATAGATCAATATTATTATGAGGTTCACAATAATGCACGACTTGAATCTTTATGCAGAATTTTAGATATCGATGAACCAGAGTGTGCTATTATATTCTGTAGAACAAAAAAAAGTGTTGATGAATTAGTGAGTACCATGAGCTCAAAAGGATATAACATAGAGGGAATGCATGGTGATATGAAGCAGAAACAAAGACTTTCTACTTTGAGCAAATTTAAAAATGGTCATTTAACATTCCTTGCTGCAACAGATGTAGCTGCAAGAGGAATTGATGTAGAAAATATAACTCATGTAATTAATTATGAACTTCCTCAAGATACAGAATCTTATGTTCATAGAATCGGCAGAACAGGAAGAGCTAACAAATCAGGTACAGCTATAAGTCTTGTGACTAAAAAAGAGTTTATAAAATTGAGACAAATAGAAAAAGATATAAAGAGTAAAATTACTAAGAAAACAGTACCTACTATGCAGGATATAATAAATATTAAATCCAAAAATATTGTAAATAAAGTTACAAATATTCTTGATACTGAAGAATATAAAAAGTTTGAACCAATTATAGAGGACTTAAGTAAAGAATATTCTCTAGCTCAAATTGCTGCTGCTCTTTTAAAGAATACACTGGACAAAGAAATATCCACGGAATACAATGAAGATTCATTGAATGCAGAAAATTCAGTAAGATTATTTATGTCCATAGGTCGCAGGGATGGAATAAACATAAAATCACTTTTGGAATTTATAGATCATACTTCTAATGTTAATTCAAATTATATAGGAAGCATTGATATACTGGATAAATTCTCCTTTGTGGATGTAAATGAAAATAAAGTACCATTGGTACTAGAAAATACTAGCGGTAAAAAATTTAATAATAGAAGAGTTAATATTGAAGTGGCTAAAAATAGAAATTAATAATTTTTATAATTAGGCCGTTTATAAATAAAATTTTATTTAAAGTTTTATTGGTAATTCTTCTTAATTAAAAATTAACACTATCAAATTATTAAACTTAAATAGTCTTTGATAGTGTTTTTATAATATTTAATTAGATATTTTTATATTAATATTCTCTTTTATGTTTCATAAATTTTATAATTTATATGTGGAAATATGTTATCTAAAGCCTCTATCTTTTCTAAAAATTTTATATCAATAGTGTCTTTACTAATACTATCATACAACCTTGTAAATCTATCTATATGGGTGTTAATTCTCTTAATTACATATTCTACAGTGGTGTTATTTTTTATAATAAATGGCCAATCAGAGGACTCTGCCAGCATAAGCTCTCTGGCCGCTTGATTTAAAGTTCTAGTCTGTAATTCACTTGGGCTTTTATAAGTATTTGCAAGCCTTATCATTATTTCTTCACATCTATGCAAATCTTTATATATCCATTGGTTTGAAGAGTTTATCCATACTGAATAATCACTGTTTTCACCCCAACTTGATGGGTTAGGACTACAACATTGAACTTTAGAATTATTCATCAGATATTCAGATGGAGTGATAAAATCATAACAATAATTCTCTTTGGAACCCTCCCTTATAAAGGCATCTATAAAGTCAGGTCCTTCAAACCACCAGTGTCCAAAAAGTTCTGTGTCATAAGGGCAAGTTATTATAGGTGGAACCTCCATATGTTCGCTCAATCCCCTAATCTGATCCTGCCTGCATTTAGCAAAATGAGCAGCGTGCTCTCTTACCTTTTCCATAGCTCTTTCTCTATTGTAATACTGTTTTTTTTCAGTATTTCCTGTTATTTTATAATATTTTATTCCAGTATCAAGCCTTATTCCAGCTGCATTAATATATGGTTTAACATAATCCATAGGTAATTCAAAACCAATATCTCTATAAAATTCCCTATAATTCTCATCACCAGGATACCCAATAAAATCACTCCACACCTGATAGGAGGAATCCATATCTCTTCCAAATGCACAGACTCCATTTGGTGTTGATATCGGAGCCGCTGTACCATACAATGGTTTTGGATCCGCATATAGTAAAGCTTTACTCTCGGCAATAAAATATTTTATATTAAACTCTTTTAGCACTGAATCCAAGGAATAAGTATAAGCACACTCTGGAAGCCATATACCATTTGGACTATGACCCATGGTATCAATATATGACTGAATTCCAGTTGCAAGCTGAGCCCTTACTGCTTCAGGATTTATTGCTATTAATGGAAGTAATGCATGAGTAGCAGAACAAGTTATTACTTCCAAACATCCTAGCTTGTCAAACTTTTTAAATGCATTCATTAGATTGCAATCATAATCCTGATATGTTTTCATTAATTTATTAAATCTATCATTATAAAACTTAGCTAACTTATTCAGTTCTTCATTATCTTTTGTTCTTATTAATTCGTTTTCCGTAAGCTCTATAGACTTCTTCAAATACTCAGTATATCTTTCGTTAAGATATTCATCTTGAAGCATAGACATAAGTGGAGGAGTTATAGACATTGTAATCTTAAAGTTTATTTTATCTCTGATTAAACCTTCATACACTTGAATTAATGGTATATAACATTCATTTATTGCCTCAAATAGCCATCTTTCCTCCATTGGATCTATAATTTCTGGATGCCTTATATAAGGCATATGACTATGCAGAACTATGGATACATATCCCTTTTGCACACTTATTCCTCCTTAAAAAAATTCCCCTTAATTGTAAAACTAGAAAAACTAGAATATTTGTCTAAACACTTTTCTATATATTCTTTCAGAAAATCGTTTTGGGATAAATCGGAATATATTATCATATCTGGGTAATTACTAATTTTTTTTTTCATCCATAAATGAATAAGGCTGCTCTTTTTTATCATCACATATATTGCTGGCTTCATCATTCAATGATTTATTATTTTCATCTTCATTGTCTCTAGAAATATCAATATAATATACATTAGAATTATTTGATTGATAATCTCTAGGAGTAGTTACAACGTTAGATACAAGAATTGGAATAAATTCACCATTAGATAGTATCCTACCAAGTTCTACAAATACATCAATGCCGCTTCTATCTAAATTTATAAACCAATTATTTGCTAAGGGATCCAGATATATTGTCTTTATCTCTCTTGAAGTATTATTAGTTGTATCATACACTTTTAAAGCAGGCTTAGAATTTTTCCAAAAATCTTCTCCATATCTGTCTTGAAAAATCTTTATTATCACTGGAGAAATATTGAAATAACAAAATACAGTATTGGAATTTTGAACCAGTAAAATTAATGCAAATTTATCATCATTTAACATTTCCTCACCTCTATTATTCATCTTAGATGATATAGTATATTATACCTTAATATTAAATTAATGTCATCAAAGAATTTTTCTGAAAATATATTAATACTAAACATTAATTTTATTTTTAAACTTTTCTCCATAGTAACAACAGCCTATAGCGCCATTATACTGAGCATCTTCTATAGTTATTATTTTTTCATAATTATTTTTCAAATAAATTTTAAGGGCTTTATTTTTAGCAACTCCTCCTGATATTATAAGTACCTTTCCCATAAACTTTGTTAAAAGAGGCTTAAGCTTTTTATATAAGGAATAGTTTACTCCTGCACACAACCTATCTAAAGAAATACCTTGAGCAATCTTTCCTATCAATTCAGACTCTGAAAAAACTGCACAGGTAGAATTTAGTTCTACAGGATTTTCATAATATTTAAACATATAATCTATAGAAACTTCTAAAACATTTGCCATATTTTCTAAATATCGCCCGCAGGATGCAGCACATTTTTCGTTAAGTTCTAAATCCGTTATAATACCCTCTTCAACTCTTATAAGTTTTACATCCTGTCCCCCCACATCTAATAGTATAAAGTTTTTCAATCCAGTATTATACATTGCCCCATAAGCATGTGCTTTAATTTCACTTATAGGTTTAAAAAATCTAATATCTGTATTATTTCTTCCATATCCAGTAGATACAGCAATGTCTACATATCCTATATTAAGTTTATCTAAATCAACCATTAGCCTGCCATCATAGCTGCAATAGTTTTTATAAAATGACATGGTACTTATCATAAACTTTTCTATTATATTATTATCCTCCATTTTTACAAGTTTAACCTGCCTGCTGCCAAGATCTATTCCCAGTTTTTTCATTACCCTATCTCCTTCAAATCTATTACCATATCTAAAAATGCCTCTATTCTAAGCTTTGTTCTTTCATCTAAAACATTTAATTTATCTCCTTCAATATTCAATATTGGTACACTAATGGAATTCTTTATAACTATGTGCTCTATTTGCCTATAGCAAAAGGCCTGAGTATAATGTATAAGTGCATCTATTTTCCTTTCATGTATTTGCCTATCTATCTCTTCTAATCTAAACTTCACATCATAGGGATAAGTATAATCATAATATTGCTCATATATACTATTACAATTTATAGCCCGTGGAAAAGCAAACTCTCTTTGGATTTCATTGTATACAAATCTTGCATTAAACTTTTCTACATATTCATATAAATCTAAAGTCATAGGTGGTGTACCTATGTAACCAAGTCTAAGTTTTTTTTTCACTGGTTTTCTCTTTTTAATTTCCTCTATTTTGTTAATCAAATCATTTTCAAACTCTTTATAATTACCATTAAAATCCGAAGCACTTACTTGATAAATATGGTTTTCCACTGCCGTTGCTTTATTTTCAATATAAGTCAACTCATCTAGCTCTTTTATAAGCTTTCTGATTTTCACTAATCTTCTTCTTATCCTCTCAACTTGTTCAAGAGATACATTAAAGATATTCATAAATTTATCTAAAGAACTTTTCACATCTTCCAATCTATGGCTCTGTGGATAAGCGAATGGATAAACTCTAACTCCCTTCATTCTGAGCACTTCCTCCAGAGCTTTAGTATTTGAACAATCTCCTTCTGTAACTCCTATTATTTCCTTAAACCCTGTTTTAACTGCAACCCCGTAGACACCTTTTTTAAAAGCACAGGAACTCCTGGGAAAGCCATCTTTCTCCGCATCATCTATATATTTGCCATAGTTTTCATCTGTAATAAAAATATTATTTAAGTCTTTTACTTCATAACCTGCTGCCATCAGTACCTCAATTGGAACTGTAGTAGTTATTCCTATATTTTTCATATTTCACCTCAAAAAAATAGAGCGTATTCTCTGCTCTATAAAACTTAACTATTAGAATTAAAATAAAAAGAGACATTATCTGCCTCTATAACATCAATAAAAAAACACCGTAAATCTACGGTTTTTCCATAGTTTTGTTTATAGACAGGATGGCTTTCGAACTGTCTTTGCTATTCTATTATTTATTATTATATGATATAAAGCCTTTAAAATCAAGCAGCTTAGAATAATGAATAAATTTAAAGTTAAGCTATATAAATAAATACTAAATCAAAAATCATATGCTAGAATAATACTAGGTAAGAGTTAAAAAATAAAATTCAATAATAAAACAAAAATTTTTATATAAAACTTTATATTTGGCAATACTATAAATTATATATTTATAGTATTATTACAAATTAATATACAAACTAGTACTTATAGAATTTTTTTACTTTGTACTTGTAATATTTCAAATATACTACTAGAATGTCTTTATAGTGTATTTCAAAAAATAACTAACAATTTGTTTATAGGATGGAGGAAAATTATGAGGGTTCCAAATCACATTGGTATCATTCCAGATGGTAATAGAAGATGGGCAGTAAAAAATGGACTTACAAAAGAAATGGGCTACGATAAAGGCTTACTTCCTGGTGTTAAATTGTTTAAATGCTGCGAAGAAGTTGGAGTTAAAGAACTCACTTTTTATGGTTTTACTGTAGATAATACCAAAAGACCAACAGTTCAAAAGAATGCCTTTATAGCTGCCTGTGTAAAAGCAGTTGAAATGCTTTCAAGAGAAAATGCATCTCTATTAGTAGTTGGAAATTATGATTCTCCTATATTTCCAAAGGAATTACTTCCTTTTACTACAAGAAGAAATTTTGGAAAAGGTGGTATGAAAATAAATTTTTTAGTAAACTATGGTTGGGAATGGGATCTTATGAATCTTAAGAATACACAGGTTAACTCTAGAAACAGCATTTACAATACCATAGGATCACGTGACATAAGCAGAGTTGATTTACTTATTAGATGGGGCGGTAGAAGAAGGCTAAGTGGTTTTTTACCTGTTCAAAGTGTTTATTCTGACTTTTATGTTATTGATGATATGTGGCCTGATTTTTCAAAGAGCCAATTTGATAATGCATTGGAATGGTATAGTAAACAGGATGTTACTCTTGGTGGTTAGCTATGAATTATAAAATAATGCCTGCAATCATTAGTATGATTATCTTACAAAAGTATACATTTTTGCTTTAGGCATTATTTTATACGACATAACTAATTTTTAACAACAATTTTCATATTTTTATACGATATCAATTTCCTGCCTTC
This sequence comes from Clostridium sp., assembly GCF_047718555.1. Taxonomy (GTDB): domain Bacteria; phylum Bacillota; class Clostridia; order Clostridiales; family Clostridiaceae; genus Clostridium_I. The sequence goes on from NZ_JBDNRK010000053.1 coordinate 9,966, forward strand.
AGATTGTTCTTTACTGCCTTCACTATATTAACTATGTCCATATAAGCTTTAATACTACCATAAGTTACAATAGGTCTTCCAAACCACACCCATTTTAATTGCCGTGATGTAAAACCGCCGATCTTCATAGGTAAATTTCCTGATCTATTCTGTATTCTTTTACATAGATGAAATATATATGCATAATAATAAAAAACACCATTAAATCGTTTATTAATTTAATAGTGTTTTCACTAACAAATTTTATTATTGATATTGTAAATTTATTTATTGTCTTTTGGAATCTTCTCCTACCCTAACCCCTAATATTTCAATTATAAACATAAAGAGTGGTATTCCAAGAAGCAATCCCCATATTCCCATAAAATGTTCAGATACAATAAGTATTACAAAAGTAAAAAATATAGGTAATTTAGTTTTTTCTGACATAAGTTTAGGATTTAATATATAGCTTTCTACTAAATGTATTATCGCTACCATTATTAAAATATAGACTACTTTTATAATTCCTCCTATTTTAAAGGCAATTAAACATAAAGGAACAAGAGATATTATAACTCCTGCCACAGGTATTAAACTTAATAGAAAAATCATAAATCCCAATGCCAATAATTTAGGAAAACCCATTATAGTAAGTAAAATTACCGATATAATAGTATTTACCATGGCTATTATTACTTGAGCTGTTATAACCTTACCAAAAGAATTTAAGAAGTTGTTTCCAAAGTATGCACAATATTTGTATACACCTGAAATTTTACTATTTTCAAATTTCTTTAAAAAATTAATTACTTCTTCCTTTTGCAATATAAAAAACAGACTGAGCATAAGTGCTATAAACGAATATCCGCCCCATTTGCCAACATTAGCAGCGGTACGAACTGCAATATCAATTCCGGATTGTGTATAGTTCCTTATATCAAGTTTAGCCATCATTGGAAATAAAAACTTACCTAAACCATTTGGTATGTTGTATTTAACAGTTTCCATATAGGATTCCTCTGCCTGCCTTATAATACTTATGCTTTGAAATATTATTATGGGAATGTATTTATATAAAATTATTATTATCAGAGCAAAGATAATTATATATAATATTATTGTAACTATTCCCTTTTTCACAGGAACATATTTTTTTAATTTATTTATTACAAAATTCTCTAAACTATTAATTAAATAAGCAAATAAAAATGTCAATAAAACTAAATTAAGTATACTTTTTATCATATATAGGAATACACCTATACATATTAAAAATAATAAACTCTTCACCAAATCCTTTTTAAATATTTGTTTTAAAAAATCCAATCCCCTTCACCTCATGTAATAAATTATACCACGCTTAATTGTTTTTATATAGCTATAACACATATAAATTTTATCTTAAAATATAGATTTATACTATACTCTTTAATATAAAACACCTCTTTATAAATAAATTATTTACATTATGATGTCTAATTAATCATAAATATACCTAAACAAACTTTATTTGCAATAGTACTAATAGTCTACTAAAAAGCATCTGCTTTACTTTTAGATATACTATGATAAAATAAGTAAATTAATAAGACTATATAATTGTCATATCCATTTAACAAAGCTGTCATAAAATTGTCACAGTCTACATCTATTATATAGATATAGAAATTAAACATAGTAAGGAGGTTTTCACAAATGAATGAATATGAAAATAATTCAAACAATGAAAACAATACTAGTAATATAGACTCAACAAGTGAATTGCCAATTTCAAATTACTCAGCTTATAACGTATCAAAGGATACAAATTACGATAATACTGATAAAGGGAGTTCACATAATAATTTTACTGATAGTGATTATGAAGTCACATCAACAAATAAAAAAAATAACAAGGGTAAAGGTAAAAAAATAGCCTCCTATGTAGCTGTAGGTCTTATTTGTACTATACTTGGCGGTGCCGCTTCTGGTATTGCTTCACTATATGTTCTTCCTAAAACAAGCTTTTTTAAATCCAGCCCTTTGTATGAAAATTTATCACAACAGGCTTCCTCTAATAATAGCAACTATAAGGCTTCTCCAGTTGTTGCAACCAGCGGTGGACTTACTATAGCTGAAATCGCTAAAAAGGTTAGTCCAGCGGTGGTAGGAGTTTCAACTAAAAGCACTGTTAGCAGCAGCAGTAATTTTTTCGGTGGATCTCAAGAAGAAGACGGTATGGGTTCCGGTATAATCTTTAATAACGATGGCTATATATTAACAAATTATCATGTAATAAGTGGTGCACAGCAGATAACGGTAATTCTCAGCAATAAAAAAGAAGTGCCTGCTAAAGTTGTAAACTACGATTCCGCTATGGACTTAGCAGTTATAAAACTAACAGGAAATGTGACACTTCCTGGAGTTGCTGAATTAGGTAATTCAAGTTCTCTTCAAGTTGGAGATCAAGTTGTAGCCATCGGTAACCCTTTAGGAAAAGAATTTCTAGGTTCAGTTACCTCTGGAATAGTTAGTGCCTTAAACAGACAGGTTCAGGTTGATAGTTCTAAGACAGAAAACTTTATTCAAACAGATGCAGCCATAAATCCTGGTAACAGCGGTGGACCACTAGTTAATTCTCTAGGCCAGGTAATCGGAATAAATAGTGCAAAAATAGGTTCTACAGGAGTTGAAGGTATAGGCTTTGCAATACCAATAGACTTAGTTAAGCCAAAAATCAGCTCACTTTCAAAGCCTATATTAATGCTTGGTATTACCTGCAGCGATATATCCAGTTCTGATGCACAGCAAAATAATGTACCTCAAGGGGTAGCGGTGATACAGGTAAATCCATCTAGTCCAGCGGAAAAAGCAGGCTTACAGGCAAATGATATAATTACAAAATTTGATGGTAAGTCCATAAAAACTACTGATGAGCTAAACAGTATAAAAGCATCCCACAAAGCTGGGGATAAAATAAATATTCAAGTTTATAGAAACGGAAGTACCGAATCTCTTACTTTAACATTGACAGAATAACTAAACTAAGAAATTAAAGGTGTTAACCTAAAAATTAGGTTAACACCTTTAATTTTTCTATTCTAGCCTCCTTAGAAAGCTCCAGTGAAAAATAAAAAGCTACTCCGCCATTAAAATTTTCAACTCCAAAATCACTTTTATGAAGCATAAGTATATTTTTTGTTATTGCAAGCCCAAGGCCAGTTCCACCAAGACTTCTATTTCTTGACTTATCTATTTTATAAAATTTATCCCAAATTTTAGGCAAATCTTCTTTTTCAATATTATTACCGCAATTTTTTACATATATGTAGGCCCTGTCACTACTTTTCCTCATATCTATACTGATTTTATCATTATTCTCTGTATGCCTTATAGCATTAGTGATAAAATTTGTAAGTACCTGTTCTATTCTTATAGAATCACCATAGGTTAAAACATTATCATTTAAATTTAAATGTACATCAATTTTCCTCTCATTAAACAATGTATAATATTTTCTTACAGTAGAATTGATGAGCTTATCAATGTAGAAATCTTCACATTTTAATTTAAAATTACCACTTTCAAGCTGTGACAGATCTAACATATCTGTCACAAGAGATCCCATTTTTTTTGCTTCATCTATGATAACATCTATATAATAATCTTTATCCTCATCTTGAAATACATTATCTTTAATTCCCTCTGCATATCCCTCTATAAGGCTTATAGGCGTTTTTAATTCATGAGACACTCCTCCCACAAATTCCTTACGCATTTTTTCAAGCTTTCTTTCCTGCTCAATATCATTCTTTAATTTTTCATTGGCTTTTCTTAATGAGTTCATTGCACTATTTAAATTTTCAGATAGAAAATTTAAAGTATTACCAAGATTTCCAATTTCATCATCGCTTTTAACAATACATTTTTCTGAAAAATTTAAATTTACCATTTTAGATGCAGTTTTATTAAGACTTATTAAAGGTTTAGAAATCATATTTGAATATATAAATGACAATATTATAATTAGAATTAATGCAGCTATATATATATATACATAAAATTCTTTAATAACTGATGATGCTTCATTAACAGGCTGCAGTGAGGAGACAACAAATATCACCTCTCCTTTTTCATTATTGGGAAGTACGCAAACTATATTTCTTACATTATAAACAGTATTGTCAAATATATAAGTGCTGCTCTTGCCACTTCTCCTTATATTCATAGATGCTCCAGGATTTGCATTCCAATTATCAATTACCTGCCTTATAACCCTTACACTAGCTGATTCCACTTCTCTGCTTTCAGATCCAGCTAAGAAATTTAGATATCCATACTTATCCAGCACAGCCACTTTACTATTATTTGAGTCTTCAAAATTTCTAGCTAATTGTAAAATATTTGTACTTCCCTCTGTTTTATTATAAGTTTCCCTAAACTTTTCTACATTTTGTTCCAAAGTATCCATTTTTCTATTTATATAGAATTTTTGAAAAAATAAAGATTGAAAGATAAGTATACTACTTATAAAAAGTGCAAAGAAGGCAAGTGTTATAAAAAACAATTTAACAGCTATTCCATGCTTTAAATTCATCTTTTCACCTCTAATTTATATCCACTTCCTCTAACTGTAGCTATTAGATAGGCTTTATCCATAAGTTTTTCTCGTAATCTTTTTATATGTGTATCTACAGTTCTAAGATCACCATAATAATCCACACCCCACACTACATCTAAAATTTTGTTTCTACTTAATACTATTCCTTTATTTTTAATAAAATATAGCAAAAGATCATATTCCTTTGGAGAAAGATATATCTCCTTATTGTCAATTGTAACCTCATGACTGAGTTCATTAATAATAACACCATCAAGGCTCATATTGCTATTATTGTGATCATTATCTGGATAATATCGCTTCAAAAGTGCTTTTGCCTTCGCCACTAAAATCTTAGGACTAAAAGGTTTTGTTACATAATCATCTGCACCTAATTCATAGCCTAAAAGCTTATCCTCTTCTTCTGACCTAGCAGTTAATATTATTATTGGAACATTAGAGTTCTTTCTTATATATTTACATACATTAAATCCATCCATTAAAGGCATCATAATATCAAGTATTATAAGGGTCACCTCATTAGAATCAAAAACTCTTACTGCCTCTACTCCATCTTTAGCTTCCAAAGTTTTGTATCCTTCTTTTTTTAAATATGCATCAATAAGCTTTCTCATTCTCTCTTCATCTTCTACAATTAAAATGCTTTCTTTCATAAACTATTTCTCCTAAATAAATTCTTAACTTAGATATGATCAAATAAATACAGTCACATTAATACTTAAGAGTACTATTTTTCAAATCTATATCTATTATTATAACATACATAAAAAATCTTATTTAATATATTTTCGAACAAAACTATCTCTTGTATTTTATATAAATGAAGATATATATTTTTAGAAAATCAATAGTAACTTTTACTAAATAATCAAAATTTAATGCAGTATTTTTCTTATATTTCTAGGGATAATAAGAAATATAATTTTATGTTTTTTGCTAATCAATTTGAAAATTATAAAGGAAGATGAAATCATGTACAATATAAAAAAATACAAAATTAATTTATTATTTTTTTTAGCAACATTAATTTTAGTACAATATATTTATATAAATAATGCTCAGGCAAAATTAAATAATTCTCCAGAAGAAACTACAGTTGAAAAAAAGATTGTATATCTTACTTTTGATGATGGACCTACTATAATAACCAATCATCTATTAGATACTCTAAAGGAATGCAATGCAAAAGCCACTTTTTTTGTTGTTGGTAAAGAAATATGTGGAAGAGAAGATTTATTAAAAAGAATATATAATGAAGGCCATAGTATCGGGCTTCATACTTTTTCTCATAATTTTAAAGAAATATATAAAAGCGATGACACATTTATTCAAGAAATGGTGGATACTCAAAAAAAAGTAAAGGAAATTACTGGATCAAATACAAATTCCATAAGATTTCCAGGTGGTAGCGCGAAACATCTTACTAGTGAAATGCTTGAAAAACTTCACAAAAATAATTTAAAAGTTTATGATTGGAATGCAAGCATAGAAGATGGAGTAAATCCTCATCTATCTGTACATCAACTAGTAAATAATGCTAGGAAAATCCACCATGGAGGTGATAGAATAATACTTCTTATGCATTGTAATTCAAACAACATTAATACTATAAAAGCACTGCCTGAAATTATAGAATATTATAGAAATAATGGATATGAAATAGAACCAATTACTAACAGGACTCCAGAATATCATTACAATTTTAAAGAATAAATATATTATTCCTAATAATAAATAAATGTCATTATATTCTCTTACTCAATACTTCGCTGCAGCAATAGACGATTTAGCATATACCGGTACTTGAACAGAATTTTGTTACTGAAATTAAAATAGCCACTGATAAATCAGCAGCTATACATAAACAAATTAAACTATCTTCTGAAACCTCTGTTATTGCTTTGTGCCTTTCTTGCTTTTCTGCATTCAGGGCATCTAACAGGATCATTTTCAAAACCTTTTTCTTTATAGAATTCTTGTTCACCTTCAGTGAAAACAAATTCTTTGTTGCAATCTTTACATACAATCGTTCTATCAGCCATTTAAACATACCTCCTTTTTTCGAATTAGGGATCTAACAGCTCATAAATTACACTTCCGATAAAAAAAGGAGAATGTTCTGTTCATGATATTAAATCTCTTAGATACATTAATATTATATCATTGGTAATATTAAAAGGCAAGAAATATAAATCAAAGAATTTTTTCTATAATTCCTCCACCTAAAAGTAAATCCTCATCATAAAAAACTACTGACTGCCCTTTAGTTATAGCTCTAACTCCTCTTTCAAATACTACCTTCACCTTAGAATTGTCATGAGGATATATAGTAGCTGCCGTAGCTTTAGAAGCATATCTTATTTTTGCCTGAACTTTCATTGGAGAATCAAGTTTATCAAATGGAATAAAATTAACTTTATCTGCAATAAGCTCTGTCTTAAATATATCTTCTTCATTGCCAAGTACCACTTCATTTTTTAATACATTTATATCTTTTACAAACACAGGTTTTCCAAGAGCAATTCCCAGCCCTTTCCTTTGGCCTATAGTATAATATACTATTCCCTTATGTCTACCCAAAATATTTCCATTGCTATCTACAAAGTTTCCCTCTTTAACTTTTTGTGGTCTCTGCCTCTTTATATAGGATCCATGATCATTATCTGGAATAAAACAAATTTCCTCACTGTCTTTTTTATTATGAACACTTAGTCCTATTTCCTTTGCTATTTCCCTTATTCTGTCCTTACTATAATCTCCGCAGGGCATCAGTGTATGCTCAAGCTGATATTGTGTCATATTATACAATACATAAGTCTGGTCTTTTTTATCATCCTTTGATCTCTTTACTAAAAACCTTCCTTTTTCCTTATATATCTTAGCATAATGTCCTGTTGCTATATAATCTGCATCTAAAGATTTTGCTTTTTCTAAAAAGGCATCAAATTTTATAAATTTATTACACGCTATACATGGATTTGGGGTTCTTCCAACTAGATATTCATCAATGAAAGGCTCAATGACTTTTTCGTTAAATAGTTCTCTGAAATTCATTACATAAAAAGGTATTCCAAGTTTATGAGCAACTCTTCTTGCATCCTCCACAGAAGAAAGAGAACAGCAGCCACCTTCTCTCTCCTCATATTCCTTATCCTCAGGCCATACCTGCATTGTCACTCCAATCACTTCATACCCTTGTTCTTTTAAAAGATATGCAGTTACTGAGCTGTCTACTCCTCCGCTCATACCAACTACAACTCTATTGTTCATAAATACACCTCTTCTTTAAGTAGTCCTAATACTGCTGATTATCTCTTTTAGTGTACTAATAGTATAATCAATATCCTCTTCTGATGTTTCTTCTCCAATACTAAACCTTATAGAACTTTTGCATTTTTCTGGACTTAAACCAATAGCAGAAAGTACATGAGACGGTCTTATAGATCCTGCCGAACATGCACTTCCAGCAGATGCACAAATTCCCTTTAAATCCAAAGACATAAGTAAAATTTCAGCCTCTATACCATTAAAACATATATTAAGATTACCAGGAAGTCTCCTATCATAATCTGGTCCATTAAGTTCAGTTCCCGTAATTTCTAGAATACCTTCTGCTAATTTATCTCTCAATTTTTTTATTCTATCTGACTCCTCACTCATCTTAGCGGTGCACAGTTCAATTGCTTTCCCAATTCCAACAATACCCGGGGTGTTCTCTGTACCTGCTCTTCTACCCCTCTCTTGATGACCTCCATGAATAAAACCATCTATCTTAATACCTCGTTTTATATATAAAATACCTATACCTTTAGGTCCATAAAACTTATGTGCTGACATAGAAAGCATATCAATATTCATTTCTTCAACATCTATTGGAATATGCCCAGCTGCCTGAACTGCATCCGTATGAAAAATTACTCCTTGTTCCCTACAAAGTTTTCCTATTTCTCCAATTGGTTGTATTGAACCAATTTCATTATTTGCAAACATAATTGACACTAAAATAGTATTTTCAGTAATAGCATTTCTTATACTTTCTAGATCTACTATACCATACTTGTCAACTGGAAGATATGTAATCTTAAAGCCTAATTCTTCTAGATACTTACAGGTATTAAGCACTGCTGGATGCTCTATAGCAGTAGTTATAATATGATTTCCCTTATCTCTATTCTTTAACGCTGCTCCTTTTATTGCCCAATTATCACTTTCTGTACCACCACTAGTAAAATAAATTTCATTTCTCTTACAATTGATAGCCTTAGCTATTCTCTCCCTGGCATTAAAAATTGCCATTTTTGATTGCTCCGAAAACGAAGATACTGAAGAAGGATTACCATAAAAGGTATAAAAATATGGCTCTATTTCCTTGAAAACTTCTTTATTCATAGGAGTAGAAGCGCCATAATCCAAGTATACTAATTTTTTATCATAACTCATTTGCTCACTACCCTTTCTAAAAACATAATACATATGGCACAAATTGAAATTTGTGCCATATGTATTCATATTTAATTTATATATTTTTGTGTTATTATCTTTTTCAAGTATTTTAACCTGACTAACTTGGCGTAAGTCTCCCACGCACTCTGTGAAAGCGATTCACACAAAATCCAAGATTTTGGTTCTCTGCTTTTCTTCAAGTGGGAGTTCAACGCCAAGTAAGCCATGTATTTGCAGTTCTAAAATTCAGATGGGGTAAAAGAATCCCCACCTGAATTAATAACTTGCTTCAATCAAAAACTGTCATTGATAAATATCTCTGACCTGTATCTGGAAGTATTACGACTATATTCTTTCCTTTAAACTCTGGTCGCTTAGCAAGTTCTATAGCGGCATAAGTAGCAGCTCCTGATGAAATACCTACTAAAAGGCCCTCTACTCTAGCTAATTTTTTAGTAACAGCAAAAGCATCTTCATTCTTCACAGGAATTATTTCATCAACTAAATCAATTTTCAAAACGTCTGGTACAAATCCAGCTCCAATTCCCTGAAGTTTATGAGGTCCTGGTTTTCCACCTTCAAGTACAGGTGAATCGTAAGGTTCAACTGCAACTATTTTAACTTGAGGATTTCTCTCTTTAAGAACTTTTGCTACTCCAGTAAGTGTACCACCAGTACCTACTCCTGCTACGAATACATCAACCTTACCATCAGTATCTTTCCAGATTTCCTCTGCTGTAGTTTTCTCATGATAAGCTGGATTAGAAGGATTCTTGAATTGCTGAGGAATAAAAGCATTCTTGTACTCTACTGCAAGTTCCTCTGCCTTCTTTATAGCACCTTTCATTCCATCAGGACCCGGTGTTAAAACTAAGTCTGCACCATATGCTTTTAATAATTTTCTTCTCTCAATACTCATGGTTTCAGGCATAGTTAAAATTAATTTATAACCTTTTGCTGAGCATACAAGCGCAAGACCTACACCTGTATTACCACTTGTTGGCTCTATTATAATTGTATCTTTATTTATGAGCCCCTTCTCTTCCGCATCGGCGATCATTGAGTATCCGATTCTATCTTTAACACTTCCTGCTGGATTAAAATATTCAACTTTAGCTAATATTTTTGCTTCAAGCTTTTCTAAATCTTCATACTTTGATAACTCCACTAAAGGAGTATTACCTATCAATTCAGTAACATTTTTAAAAATTCTTGACATGAAAATCACCTCTTATTATTAAATATAATACATAAATACGTCATTAGCAAGTGTATTATACTTCATAACTAGGTCTTCTAAAGTAATAGCATCAACTATGTCATTTATACTTTTGTTAAGCTTACTCCAAACATTATAGTTAATACACTGCTCTACTCTATCTTCATTCTTAGTTTCATCAAATTCTACTAGATTCAATTCGCCTTCCAAAGCCCTTAAAATATCACCTACAGTGACATCACTTGGTGACTGCCCTAATATATATCCTCCTTGGGAACCTTTTTTCCCTTGAATAAGTCCTTTTTTTCTAAGGGATGCAAAAATCTGCTCTAAATATCCCTCAGATATATTTTGTCTTTCACTTATACTTTTTAAAGTAACACTATCATTTACTGAATTTAAAGCTAAATCAATCATAGCTTTTAATCCGTATCTGCCTTTCGTGGAAATTTTCATTTGCACACCTCTCATCTCAATATTTTTATCAATCATTTTACTATGCTGGTAAAATATTGCTATATATTAACTTAGTATTTCAATATATTTGCTATGATTATACTACTATTATATTTTATTGTCAATAAAATGTATACTTAAATTATTGACAATACTAAATTAAATATACTATTTTTTGCTTTTCTCTCTAAAAAGCCAAGCCGCCGCTGCTGCCGTGATAGGTATAGTAAAAATTAACCCTATGCTTCCAGCTAAGGATTTTAAAACTTCGGAAGCTATAACATCCTGATCTAAAATTCTAAACATAGGTAAATTATAGGATGACACCAACATTAAAATATACATTGAACCACCTACATAGGCCAATATCAGTGTATTAGCCATAGTACCCATAATGTCCCTTCCCACATTCATTCCAGACTTTATAAGCTCTTTTGTGGAAATCTCCTTATTGTTTTCTTTGATTTCATTAACTGCCGAAGCAATAGACATGCTAACATCCATAACTGCACCTAAAGCCCCCATTAATATCCCTGAAAATAGTAGACCTCTAAAATCAAAGGAGGTATTTTGAGATATATAAATTAACATTTGCAATTCATCATCAGTTAAACCTGTCAATCTTAAAATGGTGCTCATTGATATCCCTATAATCGCAGCTATAATAACTCCACCAACAGTTCCTATAATTGCAGCTAAAGTTTTCTTATTTTTACCACTTATTATTAGTAAATTTAAAATACTGACACTTATACATAGTATAATAGATACTACTATAGGATTAAAACCACTTATTATTAATGGAATAAGAATTTTTAATATAACTACACCTGTCAATAGTAGAGCTGCTATAGATTTTATTCCTTTTTTTCCGCCAATAATTGCAAGTAACCCAACAAAAACAAATAATAATATATATATGTATTTATATCTTACAACTTCATATATGTATGCACTCTTTATGCTTCCATTATCATTCTCATCGATATTTACAAGCACCTCTGAACCCTTATGTGCTAGAGTTTCATCAAAAGTTTTATCATTTACAAGGTTGTCTAAACTAAGCACTGTTCCCTTATGGCTTCCAGAAGTAATTTTTACCTGAACCTTACTGCTCTCCATGCTTTTAGAATCTTTTTGTGTTTGCTTAGAACCGCTGGCATTTGAACTCTCAGATATAACAACTCCATGTACAGGCTGATTATCATCTTCATTTGCAACGAAATTTTTATACGAAAAAAAACATACTGCTATTAAAATTAATACTATTCCTATAATTATATTTTTTTTATTCTTAAAAATAGCTTTCACCGTTGCCAAAACCTTATAAAACTCTATAAGGTTGTCCAATTCCCTGTTCAACGTACTCCATTTTGCCGAAGCTACTTTGGTTTGTATAAGCACTCCAAGGGCTTAACTTCGGATACAACGAATCCTACACCTCAGGCATAACTGTTTGAGTAGTTACGCTGAATATCTGCTTAAATTAATTGAAGCATTAAAATCTCTGTCAATTACCGCTCCACATTCTTCACAGATATAAGTTCTTTCAGATAGTGATAATTTAGCTTTTATATGACCACACTCACTACAAGTTTTTGATGATGGATACCATTTATCAGCTTCAACAAATTTAATTCCATAGAACTCACATTTATATTGAAGTTGTCTTTTGAACTGATATAATCCCTGTTGTGCTACAGCTTTAGATAAATGACGATTTTTCATAATACCTTTGATATTAAGTATTTCCATAACAACTCTTGATGGTTTGGTTTTCACTATCTTATTGGTTGCTTGGTGTAAGTAATTGTTCCTAATATTAGATAATCTTCTATGAAGTAATCTAATTTGCTTTTCAAGTCTTATAATGTTGCTGGTTTTGACGAACTTCCTCCCTTCTTTATTTAATTCATATTTTCTTGATATTTTACGCTGCAACATGCGTAATCTCTTTTCAAATCTCTTAACTAATCTTGTTTTATTGATGTTATTAAAAATCATTCCATTAGAGCATACAGCAAGTTCTTTAATACCAACATCTATACCTATGCTTTTATCAGTTAACTCTATTATTGGGTTTGCTTTTTCAATACCTACAGATAAGTACCAATACTTTCCGTCAAAACTTACTCTTGGATTAGTATACTTAACACTCATTGGTATTTGCTCTCTTGTCTTAACCCAGCCTACTTTTTCAATTAAAACCATCTTAGACTTAATTTTTAGTTTTATATTGTCATTATAAAATGATGGCTTACTTTTTCTTCTACTTTTAAATCTTGGTTTATCTGCTAATCCTTTAAAAAATCTTTTATAAGCATTGCACCCATCTTTTACAGCCTGTTTTGCTACATTATTAGATACTCCACTCAGCCAATTAAGTTCTGTTTTCTTTAAGATAGTCAGTTCTTTTCTCAAATCATTATCAGATATAAATTTATCACCATTCTTATAATTTTCCTCTTGTTTAGCAAGTGTCCAATTATATACAAATCTTGCAGTTCCTACTGATTGCCATAATTTTCGTTCCTGCTCTATATTTGGAATAATTCTAACTTTCTTCGCCAATATCATTCTCTAAAAACTCCTTAATCATTTTCTATTATTTTTTAGTTTTAATACTTTAATTCCCTAAAAATGATTAAGCTATTCTTGTGACTTTTGAATTTATCATAATACAAACATTATATATATCCAATATAGTTATAAGTTTCTATAAAGTCTCATTAACTGTTATATACCTCTGTAAGATTAGCAACTCTAATAATAAGCTATATTTATATTATAATGCAATAGAATATAAAATTGTTTAAACAAATTATTATTAATTAATAAACTTTATACTAAGTTATTTTCATTATACAATAGATATTGCATCAAAGTTCCATTTATTAACTATTATAAAGTAAATACATAATTTCAATTATAATATAGGCTTAACATAATTATATTAAAAAAAAATCATATATTGCAATTACATAATTATAAATTTATAATTATAAATACCGTATTTAATTGGATTGGAGAAATTATGAATAAATTAAATTTTAAAGGCAGTGCTATGTTGAACCCCACTCCAGTAGTTCTTGTCACTTCTAAGAGTAAATCTAATAAATTAAATGTTTTTACAGTTGGATGGGTGAGCACCGTTTGCACTAAAGAACCTATAATTGCTATGGGAGTAAGACCGGAAAGACTTTCATATCAATACATTAAAGAAAGTGGTGAATGTGTTATAAACCTTCCTACAAAAGATATGGTTAAGATTGTAGACTATTGCGGTGTTGTTTCTGGAAAAAAAGAAGATAAAATCAAGCATTTTAATTTGCAGCTAAGTGATGGAATAGAAATAGACACTCCTTCGTTGGAACGTTCTCCTGTAGCTTTAGAATGTAGAGTAAAGTCAGTTACACCCCTTGGAACACATGATTTATTCTTACTTGAAGTTTTAAATGTCAAAGTAGACGAAAATTTATTGGATTCAAATAACAAAATATGTTTTAATAAAGCAAATCTTATATGTTATAGCCATGGAGAATATTATGGATTAAATTCAAAACCACTGGGTTCTTTTGGTTATTCAGTAAAAAAGAAAAGTAAGAGAAAATAATAAGCCCTGTAATAAATATATTATATGTTTTCTACATGCTATACTATATTAAAAATACATGCCATCACCTCTGTTATAAGTGCTGACATGTGTTTAATATTTTATTTTCTTAAAGCATTAATTATTTTGTCCGCCTGCTGCTGGGTAATAACCTTATCATTTACAAGCTTATCTAAAGTAATATTTTGTTTTTGTATACTCTCCTTGGTTAAAGTATCTAAGCTTGCAGTAAGATAGTCCAATACTTTATTAGACTGATCCCTAGTTATTGTAGCATCATTTACCAATGGCTGAATCCTATCTTCATAGTCTTTTCTAAGTGTATCTTTTGTAGGAGCTTTCCTAGCTAATTTTTGTGCGGTATTTTGAGAACTTGAAATATTCTTATTGCATCCGCCAGCTAAAAACATAGACATAGCCAAAATAGATACTATAATAACTGTATTATTAAGAATTCTAAACCTTCTCATTTTAGAGTACCTCCATGCAATAAATATTTGAGTTTGTTATTATATATAATCCTATAAGCAAATTCTATTAATTTATTATTTGAAAAATTAATAAAAATATGATCATATATTATTGTTAAAATTAAACAGCTATAAAATATTCATAAACTTCAAATAATAAAAAAACAATTGCATTAATATATTATGTTAATGGAGGACAGAAAATTGAGACGTAGAAAAATTATTTTACATTTTATAAGTATATTTTAGTATACCTTATTTACTCTCTTCTTCATTTTTTTTAGTTCGCCTAGTTCTTCTTACTACTTTTTTAGTAGATTTAATATCACTATCACTATTATTTAAGCTAATTTTCTCCGTGGAATCAGACTTTACAGCTTGTTTTCTTGTACGTGTCTTCCTTGCTTTTGTTTTAGCTGTATCTTCTGTTTTACTTACAGCACTTTCAATTTCTGAAGCTGATTTTATTGTCTCAGACTCTTCTCCATCCTGATTTGACTTATTGGTATTTTTATCCTCCGATTTTGCCTTAGTTGTTATCTTCAGAACTTCTTTATTTCTAACAGCACTTGATGCTGCCATAGTTTTACTCTTAGCTTCAGCTGAAGTATCTTCTATTTTGCTTACAGTAGCAGCACTAACTGCAGTAGCTTTCCTTGTCCTTCTTCTTGGCTTAGTTTCTTTAGAGCCTTCGATTTTTTCCTTAGCTATTTCTGTTTTTCTGGAGGAAACAGTTCTTTTTCTTTTCTTTGCATCCCTTAAATTAGTTTCTGTAAAAGCTTTTTTATCCACATCCCACTCTGTATCTAAAGCTTCCTCTTTAACTAAATTGTACATTTTAGTTGTTAACTTAGCAACTTCCTCCCAGGTATATTTCTCTTTTACACTTTCTTTAGCATTTTCTTTTATATGCTCACATAATTCATTATCATTCAATAGTGCTAGGACATTATCCTTAAGACTTTCTGCAAGTCCATTTATCATTTTCATTCCGTTTACTCTATGTTCCACTAATTCCCCTAGTCCTCCAGTGTCTGAAACTACAATTGGACATCCCGCTGCCATAGCCTCAAGCGCTACTATACCAAAGGGTTCATATAGTGATGGAAATACTGCTATATTGGCAACTCTATATAATTTACTCTTAATTTCATTATTCATATATCCTGAAAATAAAATTTTATTTTCAAGCCCCATTTGCTTAACCTTATATTTTAATTCTTCTGTCATAGGGCCTGCTCCTGCTATTACAAATTTTGCTTTACTATATGACCCTAATATTCGTGGCGCAGCATCTATTAATAGTTGAATTCCCTTTTCAAAAACATGTCTTCCTATAAAAAATATTATTTTTTCATCATCTAAAGCATAATTTCTTCTAAACTCTAAAGGATTAAATTCAAAATCAAATCCTTTTGAATCTACGCCATTTGGAACTACCCAAATTTTATCCTTCGCTACTTTAAAAGTGCTGATAATTTGTTCTTTCATGTAATTGCTGCAAGATATAATCTTCCAGGATTCATATGTTAAAAGCCATTCTGTTGAAGAAATATATCTTTGCATCTCTGTTCTAATACCATTGTTTCTTCCCTCTTCTGTAGCATGTATAGTAGAAACCATTGGAATATTAAAAGACCATTTTAGTGCCTTTGCACTATAGGCTGAAAGCCAATCATGTGCATGTATTATATCTATTTTGCCTATTTTTCTTATAATTCTAATACATTCTTCAATCATTGAAAAATTAAGCTGCATAATCCATTTTGTGAAATCTTCTGTATCTATTTTATATGGTGTAACTCTATGAACTATAATACCATCATCATTTTCCTCCACTGGTGACGTACCTTCCTCGCAGGTAATTACATGTATTTCATGACCCAATAAAGTTAGTGCCCTAGAAAGATTATGTACATGATTAGATAATCCTCCTATATTTTTAGGTGGATATTCCCAAGAAAGCATTACTATTCTCATCAAACAACTCTCCTTTTCAATGATTATCAAGTTTTAATTTTATATTTTGTATTGCTTTTCATATACCCTATAATACAATAATAAATCTTTATAATTCCATTTACAAGTAATATAATAATTATAAAATAAATTCCTTAAATTGTATATATTTCACATTTAAGTTTA
This sequence comes from Clostridium sp., assembly GCF_047718555.1. Classification (GTDB taxonomy): domain Bacteria; phylum Bacillota; class Clostridia; order Clostridiales; family Clostridiaceae; genus Clostridium_I. The sequence continues at coordinate 26,894 of NZ_JBDNRK010000053.1, forward strand.
TACATAAACAATATATTATCTATATCATGTTTATTATGCTTACATCAATATTAGTATCCTTTTCATAGTCAATATCGTCATATTCAAATCCAAACAATTTAAAAAAATCTTTTCGGAATTCTTTAATATTAGTTAAATTTGTAATATTTTCTGTAGTTATCCTATCCCAAATATTACACACTTCTTCTTGAACATCTTTTCTCATCTCCCTATCATCTAATCGTATTCTATTTTCTTCATCTAATTGAAGATTACCACTGTTTATTTTTGAAAATAATCTGTGCATTTGCTCAATACATCCCTCCTGAATATCTTTTTCTTTCATAATCTTATCCAGTAGGGAAACATACAATGGAACTACAGGAATAGCAGAACTTGATTGAGTAACTAAAGCTTTATTTACTGCAATAAATGCCTTTCCATCTATTTCTTTTAACTTATGATCTAATTGCAGAGAAGTCGCTTCTAAATTTTCTTTAGCTTTACCAATAGTACCATGTCTATATATGGGATATGTAATTTCAGGTCCAATATAAGAGTATGCAATGGTAATTGCACCTTTTTCAAGCACTTTTTCATCCATTAATGCATCAATCCAAAGCTTCCAATCTTGTCCACCCATTACATTTACAGTCTGCTCTACTTCATCTTCACTAGCTGGTTCGATCTCTACATTTGATACTTTAAAATTATGGAAATTTACAGTTTTATTTTTATAGGTTTTTCCTATAGGCTTTAAAGCAGAATGAGATATTTTACCTGTAATCGGATCCTTTCTTTTAGGTGCAGCTATGCTGTAGATAACAATATCCACTTTTCCAAAATCCTTTTTTATCAATTCTATAGTTTTGTCTTTAATTTCCTTGGAAAATGCATCTCCATTGATAGTTTTAGAATAGTAACCTTTATCTAAGGCCTCCTTCTCAAGGGCTGCAGTATTATACCAGCCTGCGGTACTAGTTCTATTTCCAGATGACTGCTTTTCAAATATTATTCCAATAGTGCTAGCCTTATAACCAAAAGTAGAAACTATTCTGGAAGACAATCCATAACCCGTGGAAGCCCCAATTATAAGCACCTTTTTAAATCTACTCGATAATTTAAACTTTTCTATGTATTCTATTTGTTCTAATACATTTTTTGTACATCCTTCCGGGTGAGCTGTAATACATATAAAGTCCCTGAATTTTGGTTTTACTATCATAAACTATCCCCCTAACCTTATTTCATATCGCTTAAATAATTTTAAAATTAAATTACACATTTATTTAATCATTAGTCACTGCAGCACTTTCACCACTTCAAGGTAAACGATAACAAATATAATATGAATTTTATCTTATACGCTTTTCTTAAGCTTGGATACCATACACATGTTACTAAATAATTTATTTAAACTTAGTGAAAGAAATAAACTCACCAAGTATGATTACTTGATACTATAATACTATAAACATTTCTCATGG
>NZ_JBDNRK010000054.1:0-27044 GCF_047718555.1 Clostridium sp.
AGTAAAGGTGGAGTTTTAATGACAATTATTCAAACCTTGATATTAGCAATAGTACAAGGCATAACAGAATTATTTCCAATTAGTAGTGCAGGGCACTCAGTAATTGCCCCTTATGTCTTCAGATGGAATTTACAGCCTGAATTTTTAAAGGAAAACTTCCTTCCGTTTGTAGTAATGATGCATCTAGGTACATCTATAGCTCTTTTTATTTTCTTTTGGAAAGATTGGAAAGCTGTTATAAAGTCTATTTTTAATAGCAGAGATTCTAAGAAATTGTTATTTTTAATCATTGTTGGAACGATTCCAGCAGCAATAATAGGACTTATTTTTGAAAAGAAGTTAACAATATTATTTGGAAGTGCTTTAGCGGCATCTATATTTTTAATTTTAAATGGAATTATATTATTTGTAGGAGAGAAGGCTGCTTCTAAAGGGAAAAAGGATATTGAGGGTCTAAGTTATAAACAAGCTGCTATAATAGGTTTATTTCAATCCTTAGCACTTATCCCTGGGTTTTCAAGATCAGGTTCCAGTATAACTGCTGGCTTTTGGATGGGCCTAAAGCATGAAGAATCCGCTCGATTTTCAATGCTGCTGGCTACTCCAATTATAGCTGGAGCATCAATACTTGAAGTACCAAAATTATTTAAAGCAGCAAATCGTCCTTTATTGAATATGTCAATTATAGGAGGAATTGCTGCAGGTATATGTGCACTCATAGCTGTTAATATACTTATGCGCTGGTTTAATAAAAAGGAAGTCAATGCTATGCGTCCATTTTCTTTTTACTGTTGGATCGTTGGAGCAATAATTTTAATTTCACATTTTGTTTAGAAAATAGGAGGTGAGTTTTCTCACCTCCTTCTGTTTTTTCTTTAAAATATAGTAATTATTACATTCGTAGAACTCTGTTTATAGAGACTTTCTATATCAACTACATCTTCTTTCATATGATATTGTTGCTGCTCTTAATTTGAATAAATTATTTTATATTTTTATAAAAAGTAGCATCTAAAGGATTTCTATCCACTAGTCTCTTGTAACTATATTGAGGATATCCCACCATAACAGCTCCTGTAATTTTTTTATCTTCTGGAATGTTCAATAATTTAAGCATTGGAGAATTTTCGCTAAGTGCACATATTTCAAATATTCCAGCCCAGCATGACCCTAATCCAAGAGATGGTGCAAATAACTCAAGGTAAGTTAATGAAAAAATTGAATTTTCTCTTCCACCTGAAAAATTTACATCAGTAGTAGCTAAAATAAGATTAGGTGCTCCTCGCAAAACAGTATCAATTCCTTTTTCGTGATAATTTTTAATAACGCCAGAAAATATCTTACTGAAAGTTGCATCATTCTCCAGCCAATTGACTGCAATTTCAACAGCTTGTTCCATTACTTTTCTATCATCTACTATTACATAGGATACACCCTGTTTATTGCTTGCAGTAGGAGCAAAACGTGCAATATCAACCAACTGAATTAATTTTTCTCGCGGCACAGAAATTTCCTTATAAGAACGAATTGAACGTCGTGAGCGAAGAAAGTTTTCTGCCTCTTCTGCATTTAATTTTGGAAATTCTTTTGGTTTAATCTGCTTAACCAAAGGTGTTTTTTTATTGTCAATGGCTTCTTTTGGGCAAGCAGCCACACAATGACCACAAGCCATACAATTTCCATTAGCAAGTTCTTCTGGTCCTTTTTCTCCAATTCGCAATAATCCTGTTGGACATTCCTTTACACAAATACCACACTTAATGCATTTTTCTTGATCTACAGTTATTAAACTCATTTTTATTCACTCCTTGTAATTATTTGAAAGAGCCCATAGATATATAAATATTAGTTTTAATTTCTATATATTTATAGCTCTTTTTTAAAAATTTGTATGTATATACATATATTTTATTAAAAAATATTACTGTATCTAACAAATAAAATATTTGTAATCTATATACAAATACATATAAGACATTAATAAATTTGCATTAATATATAATCAGCAATAAATTACGCAGATTACATGTATATACATATAATTGCTAAAAAACACTAAATTAAATTTTGAATATAATTTAGTGTTTTTAAAAATTCCTGAAAATTTTCAGCACCTATACCCTGTTCTATTTTAGATTGAGCTACTTCCCATAATGGAATGGCCTCCTCAAGCTTCTTTTCTCCATCATTAGTTATGGAAATAGATTTTCTCCTTGAATCATCATCTTCTTTTGTAACAGTAATATATCCCTTTTTCCTTAATATCTCAATATTACGAGTTACTGTAGTTTGATCCATTAATAATTTAACTCCCAATTCACTTACTGAAATATTTTCGTGTACTAAAATATTAGTTAATAGCGAGAATTGAGTGCTGCGCAATCCAGTTGGCTGAAGAATTTTATCATAAAATTGCGTAATAACTCTTGTTGTCTTTCTCAAGTTTCCGCATGCACAACCTTTTACATGTAATACATCATATGAATTTAAATAAGACATAAATATTATACCTCCAATGCAATATATGTATATACATATATTAATATCATCTAGAACTATTGTCAAGTAACATTTATTAATTAAAACACAAAATCTTTCAACCTTTAACCAATAATAAACAGTTATTTTGGATTCTTATTAAATTAATAGACAGAAATTAGAATAATTATTACCTATATGTGTTATCCTAGCAAATGTACACATGGATAAATATAATTTTATATATGTTAAAAATATTAATACTTTTATGTGGGAGTGATATTATTGAACGAAGGAATTGTAGTATTTGTAAGAGCAATCATTGCTTTTTTCTCATTATTAATATTTGCACGTCTTCTAGGTAAGAAACAAATAAGTCAGCTTACTTTTTTTGATTATACACTTGGAATTACCATTGGATCAATAGCTGCTACTATGACAACTGATTTATCAAGTAGAGCTTGGCCTCATTGGGTAGGCCTTGCCACTTGGGCAGTTGTCGGATTAGGTATTGACCTGCTTACAACTAAATCCAGGTTTGCAGCAAAATATATAGAAGGAGAACCAACTATAATAATAATGAATGGTAAAATATTAGAAAATAATATGCGTAAATTAAGGTATGATGCTGCAAATTTACAACAACAGTTAAGAACTAAAGATGTATTTGATCTAAATGAAGTTCACTTTGCAGTGTTAGAGCCCAATGGTGAACTTTCTGTTCTAAAAAAACCGGAATTGCAGCCAGTAACTGCAAAAGATATGAACATCACTGTACCTAACACCGGAATAGGAATAGAATTAATTTATGATGGTATAGTGGTAGATTTGAATTTAAAACAAATTAATCGTAATCGTAAATGGTTACGATCCGAGCTGAAGAAATATGGAGTAAAAGATCCTTCTGAAGTATTTCTGGCTACTTATGAGGCCTCAGGTTCTTTGTACGTAGATAAATTCAAAGATAAAATACAAAAACCTATTGTTGTAGGTGATTTTAAAGGTCCTTATTGATAAGTCTATTTGCATACAAAATAACTTTGCAGATTCAACATTATAATTTACGAAGGGGGTATATAGTCATGAGAAAATTCCTTGTTATATTCATTCCAGTAGCTTTTCTGATAATTTCTGTATTAGTCATGCTTAGTGGTCAATTTTTTAAGAAGCCTATAGCAGATTGGGATAATGTTCCAAAACATATGGACACAATTACGGAAGCTGTAACATCAGATAACTGGAAATTAGCAGGACAAAATACCGATGAATTGGAAACAGCTTGGAAAGCTGTAACTAAACGAATTCAATTTAGCAGTGAGCGAGATGAAATGAATGCTCTAAGTGTAAGTATTGCTCGAATAAAAGCCTCTATTAACTCTAAAGACAAAACTGCATCCTTAATGGAATTAAGTGAAGCCAAACAGCATTGGGATGATTTAGGTAGATAAGCAGCAGGATTTTATACTTTAATGATATCCTATAAATCTTTCTTTATATTTAGAAAAATCTCCAGAATGACAGTTATGTAATGATTTATTAAAATATAGAAAAGGGTCACAGCCCTTTTCTATATTTTAACTCATAATTGAATATGCATACTATACATAATATTTATATCAATTAATGCAGTACAATCCATCAAAATTTCTTTTTATCCTAATCCTAAGAAACACACTCTTTAGAATTGTTTTCTATAAGCTCTTTAAACTGTTTTTCGATTCTTTCAATTAAATCTGCATCTTTTTTCTCATCTAAACCCAGATATGGTTTTCCATTATAATTGCCACCATAAGTTAGAATATCTTTAATAGATTCTTCTTTATCGTATAATTTTTTTATGATTTGACATTCTTTATCATTAGGATTTATTAAAGAAATTGCATAAAGCAGACCTGCTGCTGCACCAAACTCTAACATAGGAGTGGAAACATTATTTTTTTGTGCCAAATCAATAGTTCCAAGTATACGCTCTCCTCTTTGTAATTTTCTCAAGGGGTCACGCCCAACACGGATACACGGATCTTTAAAAGAATACCTGCATCGTTTAATAAAGTTTGCAATAAAATTATCCACATACTCTGTCAATTCCACATCATGTTTTAGTATAGCTGGTCTTATCTCTTTTTTCATCACTGTTTTCACAAGAGAAATTACACGTTCATCTCCCATACCCTGACCAATTGTTTTGTAACCCAGAAGACTTGAATACCAGGCAATTATGGCATGGGTTCCGTTGGATAATTTGTTCTTCACATCCTGCATTTCCGCTATATTATCTACTATTTTAATTTGTCTAATTCTTTCTAAAATAGGACTTCCCTTACTTGCATACAATAACATATCAGGCTCACTATTGAATAAGGTAATATTCAGTCTAGATAATTCCTGTGTAATTTCTGACACATTGTATAGTTTTTTAGAAATATCTTTCACTAAAGCAGTATCTTTATTTACATCATTATTTTCCTTCGTATTTTTCTTATCTTTTTTGTCATCAATACTCATTTTTTCTGAAGAACTTTCGAAAAGTGAACCCATATCCAGTTCTTTTTTGGCTATATTTCCTTCAACAGTTCTAAAATTCATTCCTACTTGTTTTAAAAGAGCTTTTTTGTGTATTTTAGAAACCATTCTGTTTACAACCGTCTCAGCAAAAAAGGCTTTAGATATGATTTTCTTTGCTTCCTCTTCTGCGACGAAATTTTTCAGTGCATTTTCAACATTTCGTTTTACATATAAACCACCATTAATTTTATTTAATATTACAAGAATGGTTATAGCCTTTCCATTGTTCCGATATCGTTCCATTAAACCTTTTGCAATGATAACTGATTCCTGTTTAATTGCTGCTTCTGGAAGACTGAGTCCAATGATTTCTGATTCTACATACATTTTTTCCATTTCAGCTTCATCTAAAATATCTATGAGTCTCACATTAGTGATTGTTTGATCAAAAGCTAAGTTTTCATAATGAACATTAAATTTACCAAAGGCATTCACTAACTCTCTTAAAGTAGAATTTCTCGTAGCCCCTACTATTTCAATAGGTCTTGTGTAACCATCCCAATGTGAAAAAATTTGTGTTAAATACCCTCCACCTATGGCACCAAAACCATGAATTCCTACCTTCATATGATTGAATCTTCTCGGAAAATGTTCATTTAGCCTTGGCTTAGGCATTTTAGCAGTAAATTTTATCAAGTCATTCAAAAAATCCAACATGCTGTCATAGGATTTAAATGCACGAGCTTTAATTTCCTGTTTTGGCTCTTTCATATCTTTTACAAATATAGGCATTGCTCCTGAATCTGCAGCAGCAAGAAGGCCATTTTGAGAATCCTCAAATATTAAACAATTTGAAGGTTCGCAATTCAACTCACCAGCAGCCTTTAAAAATATTTCTGGATCTGGCTTTCCGTTTTTTACCTCATCTCCGCATACAACAATATCAAAATAATCTATTATATAAGAACGCATAAGGTACTCTTCAGTTATACTTCGTTTACTTGATGTAGCAACTGCAAGTAATACACCGTTCTTTTTTAATCTTTCCAGAACATCAATGAGCCCCTTCTTAACCGGAACTCCATTTCTTCTGACATACTCCATTTCAAGTTCATCTGCTTTTTTGCGGATTTCCTTGTAAGGATAATTATCCCCGTATTCCTTCTTGGCAAGTGCTTCTGAGGACTGTGCACTAAGGCCTAAGGAATCCATCAGAAGCTCATCCTCCATACCTTTCCCATAGAGAATTTCAGACGCCTGTTTTAACATTTTCATTCTAAGTCTTTCTGTATCAAACATAGTTCCATCCATATCAAAAATTGCTGCATTTACTGTTTTGCTTTGAAAAATCATATTTTACCTCCAATCAAAAAACATATGTTTTTTGTAAATTTGGTCTATTATTTTTATTTACGTCATTATTTTGCAAATTGTTAGCCGATGCATATAATGACTCTAGTAAATAGTCATATATGCAAATTAGAAAGTATTGGCATAGATTAGATTACTGTATCGAATACATATTCTATTTAAAAACTTTTTTAAAAGAATAGTATATTATGATATCTTTGTGACACGTTTAATGAAAGCATGTGCTTTCCAACTAACAACTCAATTATATATTATAGGTTGTTAGTTGTCAAGTTGATAATTAGGATACAAATGTAAACAAATAATAAACCTTCATACAAAATTATCTATCCCTCATTTCGTAAAATAAGAACCCGATATACTCACATTACTGAGTACATCGGGTTCTATATATGGATATAATATTTAGTTATCCAGTACTATAAATTTTTTGCTCATTGCCCATAATCTTCGGACATTTTTTCATTATAGGATTCCTGAGATGAATTTATAACCCTGCAGTCGGTATTAACATTAACCCTAATCACACAAATATTTATCTCCTATCTAAAAAAAACATTATGTAGATAACTAAAGCTATAAATAGATATTATTTTATATATAAAAGCAACATAAGCGATTGTAGCTAAACCCCAATTTACAATTCCCCTAGAACTTGCAAGTGAAAAGCAAACTTTTCCTAATGGTAATGGGAATAACAAAGCTTCCGGTTTTTCGTTTAGGAGATCTACTATCATATGCAGAGCATACCCAAGTCCAAACCAAATAGCAAAGTTTCCTGCAATTAGCCATACACCCATAGTCATAATAAAGAAACCAATTAAACTATGCATATACTTTCTATGACCTGTAATCCTCCCAAGGATTATAGAACCTACTATAAATAAACCTCCTATAATTTTAAGTTGATTCGGCATATTTTTTCCTACTAACCCCCATATATTGTAATGCAGCTTATATGTTAATACCAAATATATGACTGCTAAAGTAAAAGCTGCATGAATAACATCACTAACAACATGTCCTGCTTTAGACATTTTAAGGTCTGCATCTGTAGCATAAGAGCCTATAATACAAAAGCCTAATCCTATTAACGCTGTTTTTATGTCTACTTTAGGTACTAATATAAAAGCTGCTGAACAAATTCCTACTGCCGCATGTGTTTTTCCAGTCATTATAAATTCCTCCAAATCTATTCATAGTACGTTTTAATTATATACAAGATGATACCACATAACCGATTAGGTGGTAAATTATTATTATTTTCTAATATATAGAATTAAAGTCCCCTGCTTTTCGTATTAAATTTCTGCAATAATTTTCCCCATCCCACTTGTATCATATCCACCTATATGTTCAAACTCATTCTTAAATGCATCTGATCGGATAATTTTCAGCAAGGTTTCAATCTCTGTAGTGTGCAGGTCTTCTTTTCTGATAACCAAATCATATCTTTCTTTCTGGAGTGGGATAAATTCTATGTTATCCACCTGTCTTGCTATCTTTTCGTTACCTACTGCCACATCCGCCTTACCACTGCTGACTACACTGGCAACCGCTAGATGTGACTGGGTTTCATTATCATATCCCTTAACAGAACTTCCGTATATTCCAAGAAGTTTTAAATTTTCATCAAGCAGTACTCTTGAACCGGCTCCATATTCCCTGTTAATCATGGTAATGTCATCCCGTCGAAAATCTGCCCATGTAGTAATTCCTTTTGGATTACCCTTCTGAACATAAAGCCCCTGCATGCGGCATGTCAAACGAATGACAACTGTTGGAATTCCAGGAATAAGTCTTCTGACATAAGGAATATTATATGTGCCAGTATCACTATCCAACAAATGGGCCGATGCCACATTAACCTTATTCCTATAGAGAGATACCAGACTGTCATAACTTCCTATATAAGCCCTGAGTGCAGGAACGCCATGAAGTCTCATATAGTTTGAAAGTACATCCAAGATCAAATCCTGTCCGCATATGATAAACCCATCAGTTTTCTTATCGCCTCCCGTAAGGCTGAAACCTGTCCCATCAGAAGCAGGTGTACTCATAACGGACTGACTGTCCCTTGAATGGGAAATATACTCCTTCACATCATCTTCCGTAAAGCGTACTTTCCTTCCAACCTTATAAGAACGTATTTCTCCTCTTTTAATTAAATCGTATATTGTGCTCTTACTAACATGAAGCATATCTGCAACTTCCTGTGTAGATAAAGCATTTTTTTCGTTCATAGACATCCTCCAAATTACTCTATATTATCAATGAATCTTACTTAGTGGGGTTTTGTATTCCCACTAAGTTTAGATGAATTATCCAGGAACGTGTCGCTGTTATCTCCACCTTGTAGAAAAGGATAAGCAAAATTTTTAATTTTGTGTGAATCACTTTCACAAAGTGAAATGGAGTGTTACAGCGACTAGTTATCGGATAAAATCCATATTGATTTTCTGTGCGAATTGATATATTATTATATTTAAAAACTTATTTTCATCTATTTATATCTTATTTCATATTATATCGCACATTTTTATATGTTTCAAGTGCAAATCGATACGAATTGAGATATTAAATCTGAAATGGGAGGACATAGGATGAATTTTTTATATTTATTTTTAACACTAGCTATTGGAAGTATTTTCGGGCTTGCCGCATCCAAAATGAAAATCCCAGGTGGCTTCATGGTTGGTGCCATTATAGGCGTAGCTGCACTTAATATTTTCTTTGGAACTACCTACGTACCGAAAAATACCAAACTATTTGTACAAATAATTGCTGGAGCATTTATTGGATGCATCATGGAAAAAAGTGATGTAAAAAGAGTTCCAGTAATAATTCAGCCTGCCATCATTATGCTGCTGGGCTTTCTTGTTCTGAATCTGTCAGCAGGTTTACTCATACACATGGTAAGTCCACTAGATCTTTTGACTTCACTTATGTCTGTTGTTCCTGGAGGTATTAGCGATACACCTATCATAGCAGCAAGCATGGGAGCAGATGCACCAAAGGTAGCCGTCATGCAGATAGTCAGGCAGGTACTAGGTATAGGTGTATTCCCCGCCTTGATATTTGCTTATGATAATAGGAAAACGGCTATCCAAAAAGATGGTGAAAGGGAAGCCAATACTGAGAAACGTAAAAAATCTAAAACAAAATCCTGGCAATCCTTTGTATGTACCCTCATAATTGCTACAATGGCAGGAATATTAGGCAACATGACTGGCATTCCATCAGGTTCCTTTGTGTTCCCTATTATTGCAGTCCTTATTCTAAAGTTAGTTTTTGATTTTGCTTACATACCACGCTGGGCAAAAAAATGTGCCCAAGTTTTAAGCGGCTGTTATCTTGGCAGTGTCATCACATTAAATGACGTACTGGAACTTAGATACCTTTTGATTCCGCTAATAATCATTGGACTTAGCTATATGGCAAACTGCTTATTTACAGGCATAATAATCAGAAAAACCTGTGGATTTACAAGAAAAGAGTCCATGCTCATAACAACCCCGGCAGGAGCTTCCGATATGGCGCTGATTTCCGCTGACATAGGTGTTGAAAATACGGATGTCATAATCATGCAGGTACTACGTGCAGTTATTGTAATGGCTTTATTTCCACAGATTATCAATTTTATGGTACACCTTATTGGAAAATGATGGAGTATCTGCCTGGTTTGATAATGAAAACTCTTTTGCAAGCCAGATGGTAAGAACACTTAAGTATGCAGTTACTCTAAATTCAGCTAATTAACATTGCAATTATTACTAAAAATATAAAAGCAACGGAGTCTTACTTTATCCGTTGCTTCTTGTTACATAAATACTTTTTACTTCTCACTATCTTACAAATACGTCATATCTATTTCTAATAAAATAAACCGCTCTAACCTTACTTAAAACTTTAGAGCGTTTATAAATATTACCTTCAATTCCACTATGTTCTGCTATTTATTAAATCCATTCGACGATATCATCTATGTTCTGTCTTGTTTTTGGCATTGGGCTGATTTTTCTATATCCAAATGCAGCCATTACGGATACTTCAAACTTATTTTTATTAATGATACCTTCTCTTTCAAGAATCTTTTCTACTTTTTCTTTATTAAAGCCTTCGATAGGACAAGAATCTATTCCTATTTCAGCAGCCGAAGTCATCATGTTTCCAAGAGCAATATATGTTTGTTTACAGGACCAATCAAACAAGGCTCTATCGCTTTCTAGTAATTTAAAGTCGTTCATTTGAAAATCTTTATAAAAATTTCTTTTTTCATCTGCAATCTCTCCTGGAAGCTTTTGAACATTAATCATAAAGTTATATATATAATCTGAATTATAAATCATTTCAGATTTTTTTCTTGCAAGAATTATCACAAAATGGCTTGCAGTTTCAAGTTTTTTTTGTGCTCCCCAAGCTACAGGACTAAGCTTTTCTCTAAGTTCTTTGTTTTGTAATATGATAAATTTCCATGGTTCAAAACCAAAAGAACTTGGAGATAACCTTCCAGTTTCTAAAATAAAATTAAAGTCCTCTTTAGAAATCTTTTTATCTACATCAAATTCTTTGCAAGCATGTCTAAAATTATATGCTTTTAATATTTCTTCTTTTTTAATGGACATCTAAAATTCCACCTCTCGTATTATTCTTATGTAAATTGCACGTATCGTATCTATAGTTAGATTATATTTTACATTTTATAAATACGGAAGAATGCACATTTTTTATATATAGTATAAAATATGATATTTAGTTACATCTTATTCATTAATAAAATTTATTTTGCAAAATCTTTTGCCTCTGACACTTCCACTACTCGTTCAATCACTCTTGGGTCTGACTAGAAGGTTACAGACAGGTCATAAATTATGAATGAAAATTACAATGCTCTTTTAAGAATCTTTTGGCTTATATCCAATGTGAGATCCTGAGTTTCTGAGAGCGTTGTCATCCCATGAGCCTTTAGCTGTTCAATAACAGCCGGTATTTTATCAGCTCCAACACCATATTGGGACAAACGGGTTTTTATACCAAGGCTTTCAGAGAATTCTCTAGTTTTCTTTATTGCCAAATAGTTTAACTGCCAGTTTCATTTTATTAATAACATCCACACCAAATGGACAGTTTTTCATACATAACCCACATTCTATGCACTCACTTGCATGATGTTCTAATAAGTCATAATGGTTCTTTAATGTTTCAGGAACATCTTCTTGAATTAAGGCTAAATCTAAATATTTATTTACTGATGCAATATCTATCTTTTTTGAACATGGGGCACAATGTCCACAATACATACAATGTCCGCTAAATGAACTTCTTGGAGCATTTGCAAGAACTTCAAGGATATCACTTTGAGTTAACTCCAAGTCAAGATGTTTTCTCTATATTAAAAACATATACTAAAAAACCTCTTTACACTTTTTAATTCCAAACCAAGTATAAAGAGGACTTAATTTATAATTTCCCATTTGGAAAGCAGAAATACTAATCATCCGTTCTTTTTAATTCCTTTTCTTTCGTAACTACTGCCTGTTCATATCTTGCAATTTTATAATCCAGACGTTCCAGCGTTTTCTTCATATCTTCCATTCTTGCCATGAGCTGCTTACGCTGCTCGATTAAGAGCTCTTTTCTTGTCTCAACAGTTTCATCACCCTGTTGAAACAGGCCAACATACTCAATTAATACTTCAATGGGAAGACCTGCACTTCGCATACATTTAATAAATTCTATCCAACCACAGTCTTCTTCCGTATAATCTCTGATTCTGCTTTTATTGCGGTTCACATGAGGAATCAGCCCGATGCGTTCATAATAGCGGAGTGTATCCTGTGAAACATCAAATTTTTCACTTACTTCTGTAATCGTCATGCGATTTCACCTCCTGATATCCTATATAATAACACTTGGAGTTAACTTCAAGTCAAGTGTTTTTTGGAGTGCAGTTAAGCTGTACTCCAATCATATAATTACTAAATAAATTACAATTTATATAAATAATCAAGAAAATTTACTCAAACATATAGGAGGAGTATATCCATTTGGACATTATGTCCACGTGGGTAGCAGCGTTTCTCCTCGATCCGTTGCAGGTGCAGGAGTAACAGAAAGTGAAGATATTTCATTGCGCCATTCTGGAGTCATTTCCACATCAATAGCAGCCAGGGAATATTCAAGCTGTTCTAAATTTCTTGCCCCGATAATGGGTGCTGTTATTGCAGGATTGGACATAACCCAGGAAACTGCAAGTGTTGAGGGGTTCATACCATGTTCCGAAGCATATGCATTAAATCGGTCAGCTACAGCAAAATTCATTTCATCCCCATAGCGATCTGTATATCTTTTTTCTTCAACTAATCGTCCTTGCTTTGGTCGTTTATTCACCCCATATTTTCCTGTAAGAAGTCCAGCTCCTAAAGGATTAATTGTTAGATGAATATCTGTATTACTAATTTTTAGCAATATATAATACCTATACTTATTCTTTTACCATATTAATTGCATGTAGCCACCCTGATACATCTTCTTGTTCAGAGTCTACTTCTGTGCCTTCAATTGAAAAGCTTTCTAAAATAGTCGATTGTGGACAAAGTTCTGCAATATTATCATCGCTTTTCCCTTTTCCATAACCTCCATGGGTGGTAAACAGTGCAACAGTTTTCCCCGACAAATCATTTTCTTCCAAAAAAGTTTTGAGTGGAGGAGCTATCTCATACCACCAGATAGGTGAACCAATTAAAATTACATCGTAAGATTCGATGTTATCAACTTTTGTTTCAATCTCAGGTCTGTAATTCTCTTTCTGCTCCTTTAATACCTGATCCACAACCGCATTGTAGTTGTCTGAATATGGCGTGACTGGCTGGATTTCTATAATATCGCCTCCAACATTTTCGTGTATTCGATTTGCAAGTTTGCCTGTGTTGCCGGTATAAGAGAAATAAACTATAAGAATATTTTTCCTTTCTGACATGTGTTGTTCGTCCTCTCTATTTGTATTATCCGTATTTTACGGACTAATGGTATTGTTACTATCTTACTTTGCCTGTGCGCTTTTGCCAGATACAGGTATTGTTTACGGAACCGATATTGATTCCGAAGGGGCACGGCTGACAATGGTTGCAATACATGCAAGTACCTGTATGTAGCAGTGCCACTAGTGCCGTTCCTCTCCGGAGGCGGAATAATATTTGAGTTCGTCATTTTTGCGAAACTTATTATGCCTTATCAAGCTAAATGCTTCCCACTGAATAAATACAGCAATCGCAACTGATGCAGCCCCGATCCAACTAATTGCTAACATCGATGAGCTTCCCGCGACAATACCCCCAATTCCGGCCCCAGCGGCTACGCTGAACTGTATGATGGAACCGTACAGGCCAAGCATAATTCCTGAGGCTTCTGGAGCGAGCAAGACCATATTATACTGCACAGCCGGACCAGCCGACCATGTTGAAAAAGCCCATAGCATAAGCAATGGAATGGTGACAAAAGTTGATCTGGCGATAGTGGACAGTAACACCAGAGCTATCACATTGACAGACATGCTGCTCAAAAGTGATCGGTGAACACCGATCAGCTCAGTCATCAAGCCTCCGAACTTGAAACCTATTAAGGCAGCGATACCGAAAGAAAATAGGGCAATGCTCACTTCCCGTTCGCTCATTTGTGTAACGCCTATCAAGAAGGGGGCAATATATGAATAGAGCACTGCATATCCTACCTGCCAGAAGAAGGTTATAAAAATGGAAATTACGATTTTCGGGTTCTTCAAAAGAGCGAGTTGCTTGCCCAAAGGGACGGCCTCCTCTCCAGCTGTGGACGGAATCATTCCCGCCACAATGAAGATTGCTATCAAGCTAAGAATACCGATACCCAAGAAGATTACCTTCCAATCGTATGCTGCGGCCACAACACGACCAATTGGGAGACCGATGATGAGGGCCGCACTGAAACCCGTTATAACGGTGGCAATCGCTCCTGCCTGATGTCCGGGCGACGCTAGTTTTGCTGCGAAGGTCTTAGCAGTGGTTACAAAAACTCCACTTCCTACAGCAAGTATAACACGAGAGACCATTAAAAACCGAAACCAGGAAGAGTGAATGTTAAAATGCTGCCCAGCACAATTACAGCGAGAGAAATCATTAATAACTTACGCCGATCCATTTTCGCCGTCCCCATGATGACAATTGGAGAACCGATAGCGTTAGCAATAGAGAATACGGTGATCAATTGACCTGCCACCGATACCGATATATTAGCAGAGGCAGCGACTCTGTCCAGGATACCTGCAATGACGAACTCCGATGTACTGACCACAAAGCTAATTAGGGCCAGCATGTAAATTTTCCAGGTATTTCTCATATTTTACTATCAACTCCTTTACAAATAATTTGACATTCTAAAAAACATGAAAATAATGAACACTCAAAGAATTATTTAAGTATTTGCAGGAGTAAATACTCCATACCCTTCTTCACTGCCTTTGCAAGATTACGTCCTATATTTTCTATTGCTGTAATTGCATACATGTCGCTCATAAGGTTGACACCGTTAGAAACATATCCTTCTACGCTATGAAATAATGCATCAAATCCTTGATAAGCAGTAAATTTTGGTGGTACAGACATCATAAGTTCTGGGTCAACTACTGCCAGAACAGGAAACGTATCGTCATTACCAAATCCTATTTTTTCGTGATTTTCTTCATGTGTTACAACCTCCCATGGATCAGTTTCAGAACCTGTTCCTGCTGTTGTTGTAATTGCTACAATTGGAAGTGGTTTATGTTCAATTGCCTTCCCTTTTACCGTTCCACCAAAAACATAATCCCAATAATATCCATCATTGGTAGCCATAATGGCAATTGCCTTTGACGCATCCATACAGCTTCCACCACCTAAAGCCACAATAAAATCACAGCTTTTTTCTTTTGCAAAAGCACCGCCTGCCATAACTGTTGATTTCAATGGATTGGCTTCAAATTTAGTCTAGCACTTGGAGTTAGCTCCAAGTCAAGTGTTTTTTTGATACTATTAAATTTAATTGCACTCCTATCAAATCCATTGTTATTTTTATCCATACATTCACAACGATATGATATTCATATTGTTCAATAGTTTTTCCACTTCTTTACGAATGACCTAATTTTATAGGCCTTATAATCCTTTAAAATATTAAAACTACTTTATCAACATAATTTTGCATGAACTTTTTACACTATAGTATAATTTCACTCCGTTATAAAGCCTCTGAGCATTTGGGAGAAGATATAAAAAAAGCATGAAGGAATACAGGACAAAACGCCTAAATTTCCTTCATGCTTTGGACAATGATTTTTATTTCGAGACAAAGTTTATTATCTCCTATCAATTAAAAATATTATACTGGTACGCGTAAATTTTATTTTGAGAAAAGGTGTAGCCATTAAATAAGGGAGTCGTTGAAAGCTTTTAGTTTTGCCATTACAAAATAATCATATTCAATTAATGGGCTTCGTCTTATGCTTCATAGCAGACAGCTGACTGAGTATCCACTACACTTCCAATATATTTAGCCACCTCAATATGTACCGGATGGACAAGGTACGCATCTAAATCCTCCATACAAGCGAATTTCGTAATCAGTATGATATCATAAGACGATTCTCCATGACGAATATTCACTTCCACCTGTAAATCAAGAAGTACCTCTATTTTTCCTTTCAAACTGAGAAGTGCATTCTTTGCCTTTAAAATGCTTTCATTATCTCTTTCTTTTAGCTTCAGTAGCAAATTGTTTATTATCATTTTTTAACCTCCTTGTATTATTTTTAGTATTGTATAGGCTTTCTTCTGCCCATTTACCATGATAGTAACTTTAGCTGTGCTTCCATAAATTGTACTTCCTTTCTCGCGGTAGTAGATAAATCCAATCCCCACGATAAAGCAATGAATCTTTACTCAGTAAGTAATATGGTCAATCTGACAATTTTATCATTTCTAACGGTAAAGTGGAAATCAAGCAATACTGGATCTGGAAGTCCGGTCCTATCGAAGTTACCGTCTACCTTTGCAGTAACAATAGTATTATCACCATTTTGCACAACATTTGTTGGTTCTAGTGTAATTTGAGCAGCAAACTGCTGGCCATCACTCCAATCTTTTATGGCCTGTATTCCACGATGCTCCTTACCTTCGTCCTTTATAACGGCATCCTCTGCAAAAGCCGAAAGAAATGCAGTGGAGTCAGGCTGATTGGTTGCATCAAAATAAGTTCTGATAGGTTTTGGTAATTTTGTAAGCATAATATCTCTCCTTGTATTTAACTATAAGTTTTTGTTTTTATTTTTATATTCTAATATTGGCCGTTTAATTATTAAACGCTTCTACTTCTAATACAATCCTATTGCCATGTTATTTGTAAGGGATCCCTGTCAACCAATCGTTTATATTGGTTGACAGGATACCCCACCATAAGTCCGCCGGTCACACTTTTATTTTCTGGTAAATTTAAAAGTTGGAGGAGTGGCTGGTAGCCAGAGCTAGCACAAAATTCAAATAATCCTGCCCAGCAGGTTACAAGTTTAATAGACGATGCATATAATTGTGCATATGTCAATGTAAAATGAGTATTGTCTCGACCAAGTGGTAAAAAGTTTTTATCCACTATAGCCACCACCAGGCACGGTGCATTCCGTAACACAACATCTTGACCAGACTCTCTATAACTTTTGATCTGTGCTGCAGTATTGGACGCCCATGGCGATAATGATAATGATGAAACTTTTTTCATTTCTTCTTCTGCCCATTCAATAGTAGCGACGGTGATTCCGCGTAATATATCAAGGTTATCCACAACATGATAGGCCACACCTTGTGAATTACATGCACTTGGCGCAAAGCGGGCAACATCAAGAAGTTGTCGAACTTTTTCACGCGGCACGGGAGTCTGTCTATAAGAGCGAACAGAACGCCGCGAACGTAAAAATTGTGCTGCTGTATCTGCGTCTAAAACCGATATTTTCTCCAGCGGTACCTGATTCATTAAAGGTGAGTTGGTATGATCCAATGCTTCTGTAGGACAAACAGCCACACAGTGTCCGCAATTAATACACAGATCCTTGCTGACTTCCGGTCCATGACTTTCCATACTAAGAACCCCTCTGCAGACATTAACACAAAGACCACAGCGAATACATTTATCCTGATTTACTTGAATAAAATCTAAATATGTCATTTTTCTCATTCTCCTATCTAGCCCCAGCGCAGGACAGTTATCTTCCCCTTAATTATAGAGAATAGCATACTCCGTAAAGCACTCTGCAGGCAACTTGCTGTCATGAGCATTCGCTCGGCAGAACTAGACTTTAACAGACCGCAGTTGTTTTATAATCATAATATCTTTCCTTGTTTATTTCATCACTAAGTGAATTTAGAATTTTATGGAATTTCACTTTTGAATCATTAAATTGTTCTAATGATTCCACCATCAATGATATGTTCACTACCTGTAATATATGAAGCCCGATCGGATACCAGGAAAGCAACAAGCTCTGCTACTTCTTCTGGGCGGGCTGGGCGGCCAAGTGGTATACCTCCGAGAGCATCCATCAGCTCCTGCCGTGCATCATCATAATCAGTTTTGGAGTTCTTTGCCATCCGTTCAATAAGTCTCTCTGCAGCTTTTGTTTCAGTAAAGCCAGGTGCAACAGTGTTGACACGTATTCCATCATGAGCAATTTCAGTAGCTAATCCCTTGCTATAGTTTGTCAATGCCGCTTTAGCTGCCGAATATGCCATGGTCATATTTCCAGGGAGTCGACGTTGAATAGACGTGATATGGATAATAGCACCAAAATTCTGTTTGATCATTGAGGGTATTAATCCTCGGTCCAATCTCACGGCAGAAAACAAATTAGTGTCGAATGTTTGCTTCCAACCATCGTCACTTTGGGCAAGAACTCCACCGGCTGGAGTGGATGAACCTCCAACATTGTGGATCAGGATATCTATACCCCCAAAACGTTTAAGCACCTCTCTAATAATTTTTGTGGTACCCTCAGGTGTGCTGACGTCGGCCTGAATGTACAATTCTGAATCCTGAAGTTCATCAGGAATCGTTCGTGCAGTGGTAATAACTGTTGCTCCAGCCCTGGTAAGTCGTTGAACGATTGCTTCCCCAATCCCCTTAGTTCCGCCTGTAACAAGGATTCGTCTACCTTCCAGTTCCTTATTATCTGTTAATACTTCCAATATCCTATTCTCCTTTTTTATTTTGTAGTTATTCATTACTTTTTCATTATACCTACCATAACTTGACCACATAGTGTCAAGTTATTATGATTTGTTTTTATATTTTTTAAGTAACTTTTCCAGCTTATCCTGAATCATTCCTCTTATACTCTGAGGGGATAGCACTTCAACTGTTGTTCCAAATGAAAGGATATAATTGAACATCCACTCTACTTCTGGCAAAGTTGTATTAACAGTAAATGAGCCATCTTGATTTTTTACAATCTCTTTTTCTTCAAATTCGTCAAAGACCCTATAGGCTCCATCTGGAGATATTTTCAATTGTATATCTATCCAATTATTGAATTTATACTTTTGAATATCTTCATTCAGTTCTTTCGTAGATTTTTCTATAAAAATCTCTCCCGTTATCTTGACATCCGACATACGTGAAATTTTAAAGGTTCTATATGCTTTTTTTGATAAACAGAAGCCTTGAAGGTACCAAGCATTAACTTTAAAAATAAGTTTTATAGGCTCTACCTTTCGGCTGCTTTTTTCACCGGATGAGCTAAAATATTCAAATTCAATTACCTGATGCCTAATAATGGCGCTTTTCAAGCTATTAAATTGACATTTTTGATTTTTATTGCTGCCCCAAGGAGAAAAGTCTACTTCAATCCAATTAATATTATTTTTATTAAACAGGCTACTCAATTTTGAAAGCACTTTGTCTGTTTCTAGATTTTGTGTTACATTTAGACTTTGCAAGGCAAATAATATTTCATTTTGCTCATTTTCAGATAGCAATGATTTATTAAGAATATACTCATCTAACAGATTTATACCTCCACCTTTTCCTCGCGTTGCATAAATTGGTATACCTGTTGAAGACAAAGTGTCAATATCCCGATATATAGTTCTTACAGATACTTCAAAATGTTCAGCCAGTTCTTTGGCGGTTATAGTTTTTTTATTAAGCAAGATATAAACAATTTCAAATAGTCTGCTTATCTGCATACAATCACCTCTTGATCATTATAAGACATGAAACTTGACAATAGTATGTCAAGTTTCATGTCTTATAATTCAAAATAAATTTATTGCTTTACCTATTCGATTATCTTATATATTTCTGTCTGAACTCACTGGGTGTTTCATTTCGGCATTTTTTAAAAAATCTACTAAAGTAATCAAGACCTCATCACAAGAAGCAAACCGAATTATGTGTGTTCCTGTGATAAAATATATTATTCTGATCAAAAATAATTTATTATAAAATACCATGCTTTACTATTAAAACCTTACTTCTTTAGTGTTAATCCTATTATCTTAATATAATAAAAAATTAGGAACCCCTAATCATTTTCAGATTAAAAGTTCCTAACTCTTAATATAAGCTTTTATATTAACACGTATCTATTCATATTTGATAGCAATTACTAACATTAATTGCCCAAACTTTTTTATTCATGGACAAACTTTATTGTTTTTTAACAGTTACAACATTAATTACAACTCACAACACCTGTGACATTATTATATTGTAATTTGTGCTATCATATATTGTAAATGACAACTTTATTGTCTTTTACAAAAGCTACAGCTTTTTATACCAGCACCTATTCAACCGTAACTGACTTGGCTAGATTCCTCGGACGATCAACGTCACAGCCTTTTTTGATTGATATATAGTAGGCAATAAGCTGAAGTGGTATTACTGTCACTACTGGAGCTAATATTGAGCTTACATTAGGAAGATAAATTACTTGGTCACAAGTATCTTCAATATTTTTATTACCTTCTATTGCTACACCTAATATATAAGCTCCTCTTGTCTTTACTTCCTTAATATTACTTACCATTTTCTCAAATAAATCCTTCTGAGTGGCAAGAGCTATTACTACAGTTCCGTCTTCTATTAAAGCTATAGGACCATGTTTAAGCTCTCCTCCAGCATAGGCTTCTGAGTGAATATAAGATATTTCTTTTAATTTAAGGGAACCTTCCATAGCTACAGCATAGTCAAGTCCTCTTCCTAAATAAAACACATCTTTTTCACTATATTTTTCATCAACAAATTTTTCTATATCCTCTTTGTGATCTAAAATTTCCTTTTCTCTTTCAGGAAGCTCCAGCATATCCTTTTTTATTGCCTCTATTTCTTCACTTGTTAAGGTATTTTTATTTTGTGCAAAATATAGCGCAATTATATACATGGCTATTAGCTGAGTTGTATAGGCCTTTGTAGACGCAACTGCAATTTCAGGTCCTGCCCAAGTATATAGAATATCATCTGCTTCTCTTGATATAGTGCTGCCAACTACATTAGTTACAGCTATTACTCTGGCACCCTTTGCCTTTGCAAGTCTCATAGCAGCTAAAGTATCAGCTGTTTCTCCTGATTGACTTATTACAATCATAAGCGTCTTTTCATTTACAAGTGGATCTCTATATCGGAATTCTGATGCTATATCAACCTCTACAGGTATTTTAGCCAATTTCTCTATTACATATTTACCTACAATTCCTGCATGATAAGCTGTTCCACAAGCTACAATATAAACTTTGTTAATATCCTCAATCTGTTCTTTTGTTAAATTAATACTATCTAATTTTATTTTTTCACCAGATATTATTCTTGAGGTCATAGTGTTTTTTGTAGCTTTTGGCTGCTCATGAATTTCCTTTAACATGAAATGTTCAAAGCCAGCCTTTTCAGCTGCATCAGCATTCCAAGTCACATGATATACTTCTTTTTCAACCTTTACCTTGTCTTCAGTAATAATATCCACACCGTCTTTAGTTAAAACTACAAATTCATTATCATTCAAAAGGTATACGTCTCTAGTCTCACTTAGTACTGCTGGTATATCGGAAGCTATGAAGTTTTCATCCTTCTTTAAACCCACTATAAGAGGACTATCCTTTCTTACTGCTACAACCTTGTCCGGTTCATAAATTGAAACTATCCCTAGTGCATAACTCCCCTGTAACCTTTTTACTGCCTTTATAGATGCATCTACTATATCTCCTTCATAGTAAAAGTCTATTAAATGAGGTACTACTTCTGTATCTGTATCTGATACAAATTTATATCCTCTTTCTATAAGCCATTCTCTGAGCTCTATATAATTTTCTATTATTCCATTGTGAACAACTGCAATAGTTCCTTTTTCATTTAAATGGGGATGTGAATTTAAAAAGGATGGTGCTCCATGGGTAGCCCATCTTGTATGGCCTATACCTACTATGCCCTCTATTGGATTAGCTTTCAATTTTTCTTCAAGCTTAACAAGTCTTCCATTAACTTTAGTAACTTCTATTTTACCAGCATTAATTAGTGCAACTCCCGCTGAGTCATAACCCCTATATTCTAATTTTTTTAACCCTTCTACAAGTAAAGGTGCTGCCTGTCTTTTACCTGCATAACCAACTATTCCACACATATTATCAATTCTCCCTTTCTTTTTTGCAAAGTTTTCTAAGCCTAGTATAATATTCAAAAAAATACTAAGCATGTAGGTGATATCATAAAAAATAAATATTTCTTAGATATCTAGCTAAAGGTTTTAACACCAGACTAATATTGTCCCAAAAATCGCTTCATGGTTTTATTAGCCGTTTACGGTAGTGTGATACCGTGGGGCACCCGCCGAAGAAATCGATACTCCCCATCCTCGTCAACTTAAATTAAACTAAAAATTTTGGATTTTACCAGTTAGAATTTATTCATATTTATAAAATCCTATTTTTCATCCTTATATTGCCTATTAGTTTCATTTAAGTTCTGGCGCTTTTATTCATTATTATTATATTATATTATCATTCACCTCCTAAAATTCTCTATACTACATTATATTTTTAACTATGCCATAAGTCAACTTGTCCACAAAATATTAAATTTAATTTAATAAAAAGGTCTTAATTAAGAAACTCCATATCCATTTCTTAATTAAGACCTTTTATCCGATGACTACCCCCTCTAATACTCCCCTCTTATTCAAGTGGAAGTAAAGAGTGGCTACGTCCCTGGATAACGATTTCTAAGCAACAGATGGAATAAAAACTCCACCTGTTGCAAAGAACTCTGTTTATATCCTAATATTTATCAATGAATGTTTTAGTTTTTAGCCTTCAAATACAGCAGCTTCAGCATTTGCCTTTTCTTCTATAAGCTTTGCCAAAGAGTGTGCCATTTCATCAAGTTCTGCTTGATTTTCTCCTTCAAGCATTACCCTCACTAAAGGCTCTGTTCCAGAAGGTCTTATTAAAACTCTGCCTGTGCCATCTAGCTTTTTTTCTATCTTTTTAATTTCATTTACAATTTCTGCATCTTCTTTATATATGTTCTTTTTATTATTTGGTATAGTAGCATTTGCCAGTACTTGAGGAAGCTTTTTCATCATACTTGCAAGTTCTGATAAAGTATTGCTGCTGTTTTTTACTATAGCAGATAATTGAAGTCCTGTAACTAAACCATCTCCTGTAGTATTATAATCAAGAAATATTATATGTCCTGATTGTTCACCACCAAGCTTATAGCCTTGCTTTAGCATCTCTTCCAAAACATATCTATCTCCCACCTTTGTTTTAACTGTATTTATATTTTCTTTATCAAGAGAAATAAAGAGTCCCATATTACTCATTACAGTTACAACAACTACATTTTCATTTAACTTTCCATTTTCCTTGAAATGCTTACCACATATAGCCATTATAAAATCGCCATCTATGAGATTACCTTTTTCATCTACAGCAAGGCATCTGTCTGCATCTCCATCAAAAGCAAGACCTAAATCACATTTCTTTTTCACTACATATTCCATAAGTTCTTCAGGATGAGTGGATCCACAGCATTTGTTTATATTTATACCATCTGGATCATTATTTATTACAACGATTTCTGCACCAAGATCTCTAAAGGTTTTTACCGATGTCTTATAACTTGCACCATTAGCACAATCTAAAGCTATTCTCATTCCCTTTAAATCGCAATTAATTGTGGATTTTGCAAATTCCATATAATCTTCAAGAGCAGAATCTTCTATTACTTTTCTTCCCAAATTTTCTCCTGAAGGTGAAGGAATATCCTTGCAATTATTTTCAATTACACCCTGTATTTTATCTTCTAGTTCATCTGAAAGTTTATAGCCTTGAGAATTAAAAAACTTTATCCCATTATATTCTACAGGATTATGTGAAGCTGATATTACAACACCGGCATCCAGCTTATATTTCCTTGTAAGATAAGCTATAGCTGGTGTAGGTATTACCCCAACACACACTGCCTCTGCTCCTACAGAAAGTATTCCTGATACAATTGCTGATTCCAGCATGTCCTTAGATATCCTGGTATCTGTTCCCACCAATATTCTAGGTTTATGTGATCCCTTTGATAATACATATGCTCCAGCTCTTCCAAGACTGTATGCAATTTCTGGTGTTAATTCACAATTAGCTATACCTCTTACACCATCTGTACCAAACATCCTACTCATAATATTTTCTACCTCGCTCTATCAATGAATCATGTTTTAAACAAACATCAAATTATACATTAAATAATTTCATTTAAAATTATTTAAATAAAAATATTCATGATTAGCATTATATCATATTAATATTCATGAAACAAACACAAGGTTACTGTTATTACTGATAGATGTTGGTAAATAGAAATACTTTTTTTATTACCTATATTAAATTTTTTTTAATTTAAAAACAACAAAAAACATTAGTATTAAAGTTACCAGGCCACAAAATAAAAAGCTGGCATTAGCTCCTAAATGCTCACCTATTGTTCCAGCAAATAAATTTCCAATTGGGGTTGATCCAACAAGCACCAAGCTATAAACACTTACTGCTCTTCCCCTATATTCATCACTTGAATTTATTTGAATTGTAGAATTAACTGATGCCATAAATATTATATTAAAGAATCCATATATTGCTAATATGAATATTGAAATATAATATGTATGAACAAAACCTTGTATTACTAAACACATTGACAAAATTAAAGCACTAATAAATATTATATTTGATTTTCTTCTTGTATTTGAGGCAAATTTTACGGATCCAATTAAAGCACCTACACCCGAAGCGGTTAAAAGTGTACTATAGGCGCCAGCTGATTTATGCAAAACTTCTTTTACATAAACGGGTATAATTACTTCATTGTTAAATGCAAATGTTCCAACAACAAGCATTAACATTACTGCAGTAAATATTATTTTTTGTGACTTAATGTATTTTAGGCCATTTGTGATATCTTCTATAATATTGCATTTTGCCTTTCTTATACTTGCATAATAAGACTTAATGCTAATTAAACTTATAAGAACAGCTATAAAACTAACTCCATTAATAAGAAAACAAAAAACAGATCCTAATTTAAGTAATATAATACCAGAAAGTGCTGGTCCTAATATTCTCGCTATATTTACAACAGTGGAATTCATACCTATGGCACTTATTAAATCATCTTTACCCACTAGTTCTATAAAAAATGCTTGCCTTGTTGGCATATCAAAAGTTTGAACAATACCATAAATGCCTGCTAATATTAAAACATGCCAATATTTTATATTACCAGACCATATTAATATGGCAAATATAAATGCCTGCATCATTTGTAAAAACTGTGTTATTAGCAAGAGCTTTTTCTTTGGAAACCTATCAACAAAAACACCTGCGAAAAGAGAAAATAGGAGCATTGGTGTAAATTGAAAAACTCCTAAAACTCCAAGTAAAAATGCTGACTTAGTGATACTGTAAAATACCCACTGTTGGGCTGTCCTTTGCATCCAGGTCCCCATAAGGGATACACATTGTCCAGCTAAAAAATATCTAAAATACTTATACTTTAAAGCTGGGAAACTTTTAATAATTCTATTGTATACCTTCTTCATTGGCAACTTCTCGCCCAGCAATTCTCCCATTGATGACACATTCACTTAAATTTCCTCCTATAATCCATTTTCAGTTATTATCTGCAATAATTATTTTTTACCCTACATCATAAACAAGGCTTAATATTTCATGCTAAATAAATTAACATGGAATATTAAGCCTCTCATATATTAAGTGAGCTTGTACTAATTTAAATTTTTATATTAAGTAATTTTTCCAAATCTTAAACATAAATTCAAAGTCATTACTTTATAATATACGTTATATATTATTTTTATAACGTATATTATATAAATATAGCATTTATAATTAATTAAAATTTTTATAACTATTTTAATTATATTAACGTAATTTATTAATGTCAATACTTATTCTTATTATATAGATAATCTTAAAACGTTACAAACAGATAATACACAACGTTATAAATGTATTTTTTTGCGTTGTAATACATATTTAGAACAGTTATAATATATTTATAAATAAGGTTCATTGATATAAATTTAGGAGGTACTACTTTTGAAGGAAAATAAAATTACTATTTCACATATTGCTGATAGCCTTGGAATATCCAGTATGTCAGTAAGCAGAGCGCTCTCAGGTCAGACAGGAGTAAGTGATAAATTAAGAAATAAAGTATTGGAAAAAGCCGAAGAACTTAAATATAAAAAATGTAAAAAAGCATCCAGTATAAACGTATTAGTTCTTCATCAAAGAGCTTTAATTGATGATAATAGTAATTTTAGCACTAGAATCCAGGGCATAGAAAAAATACTTCAACAAAATGATGCACAATACGACTTAGAATTTGTTGATAAAGATAAACAGAATAATATGTATCTTCCTTATAAATTATCTAAAGGTACATATTACGACGGTGTAATTTTACTTGGAAGATTTAGCCTACAATATGCTGATTTTATCAGTAATAAAATTAAAAATTTAGTCTTTTATACAGGCTACTCCCCATCCTATGATTATGACAGCGTCTGGTTTAACTTTAATAACAGTGCCTACAAGCAATGTAAATATCTAATAGATAATAATCACAAAAATATAGGCTACCTGGGAGATATGAGTAAATTCAGAAATAAAGAAATGCTTATGGGAATAACTACCTGCTTAGAAGATTATAATATCGATGTCAAAAATGAATTTTTTATAAATATGAAAGATAATTATAAGGATGAAATTATTAAATTATTCAATAAAAAAAATAGACCTACTTCAATAATATGTGGAAGTGATTTTATTTCATTAGAACTTATAAAAATTTTTCATGACATTAAAATCAATGTACCAGAAGATGTATCTATTATAGGTACAGGAAATACACAAATTTCATCACTATCCATACCCTCTTTAACTACCGTGGATTTAAATATTGAATATTCCTGTGAAGTTGTTGTAGATTTATTGTTAAAGAAAATCAACAATCCCTGCAAACCTCAAGAAAATATTGCAATATACACATCTCTAGTTAAGCGAGATTCTGTAAGAAAAATTTAACCTGACTAACTTGGCGTAAGTCTCCCACGCACTCTGTGAAAGTGATTC
>NZ_JBDNRK010000055.1:0-26748 GCF_047718555.1 Clostridium sp.
AGCAACTGACTTGTAATCAGTAGGTTATGGGTTCAATTCCTATTGCCAGCACCAAAACTTCTTAGATTATTTCTAAGGAGTTTTTTTGTTATGCAAAAAGATTAAGATTAAAGTAAAAAACAAATAATTAGGACTTATGTGGAAAAATTTACACCCCTGGGGTGTAAATTTTTCCATTTATTAGTTCCTACTTTCTCACAATTACGAATTGAAATAAGTATACTATTAGATATTATTTTTGCTTTAAAAAATTGATTTTAACTCTTATATCTTCACCATAAAATTTAAAAAGATTGAAATTACCGAATAATCTCGACGTAATTCTCTCTGAATATGTCCTAGAAAGTTTTTCTAAAGAATAATTAGAAGAAATAAGCATTTTCTTATTCATTAATAACTTTTTATTTAAAAGATTAAACAATTCTGTAGAAGAAAAATCTGTTATTTGCTCTGTACCTAAATCATCCAATATTAATAGATCACAGTTTAACAGTAAGTCTTCAAGGGTAGAGTTATTTTCAAATTTAATTCGTTTTAGTTCCTGAATGAGATCATCAGCAGTTCGATAGATCACCAAAAAACCTCTATCTAGTAAATCTTTGGCAATACAATTGGATAAAAATGTCTTGCCTGTGCCAGAATTGCCATAAAAAAGTAAATTTGTATTTGAAGACGAAAAATTTTTTATGTAATCCATAATAAATGGTATTATTTTTTCTTCTATATTTTTTCTTGGACTTTTTGGCTCTTCACCTGTTCTATTAGAGGAATAATAATTTATATTGAAATGTTCAAAATTATTATTTTTTAATATAAGATCCAAATGAGAATCCTTATAATATAATTTAACAAGCTTTTGATTATAACATACACATCTTGTAGATCCAATGTAACCTGTATCCTTGCATTTATTGCATTTATAACGACGAGAAACATAATCTATAGGATAACCGTAGGATGCTAGAAGCTCAGACTTTTTTATTCTGAGATCTGTAATTTTTTCTCTCAGTTCTTTTAAATATTGGTCTCTATTGTCTACATCTTTAAAGGATATAACTGATAAATTTATGCAAAGCTTAGCTATTTGACGTTCTATATCCAAAACTTCCGGAAGCTTTTCTGAAATTTCCAATTTTCTTTTTTTTAATGCAGCATCTTCATTTTGCTGAATACGAGAATAAATTTTACTGATTTCTTCCTTATATCCATTAATCATTTTTATCCCATCCTAATAATTTCTTTTCAAGTTCGTCATAGTCATAGGACCTTTGTTCATAATTATTGAAATTAGTTTTTGGTCCTGAATTTGAAGCTGATTTTTTAAATTTAGTTTTCTTAAAGTCCTTAGTATCTATATCTTCAATAGTCTTAATTCCATCTTTAAACCAATTAGTTAAAATAGCATCTATGTATTTGAAATCTGCTTTGTTTATTCTGGCAAAAGTA
The DNA here is from genome assembly GCF_047718555.1 of Clostridium sp. GTDB lineage: Bacteria > Bacillota > Clostridia > Clostridiales > Clostridiaceae > Clostridium_I. The sequence goes on from NZ_JBDNRK010000055.1 coordinate 1,447, forward strand.
ATATCACAGGCTCTATAAATAACGTCTAAAGAAAATTTATATGAATTTATCCATTTCTCCAATACTTGTTGCTGAGGTTTCATAATTTCTGCATCTTTGATTCCTAAATAAGATAATATTTTTCTTATCTTTATCCATTTATCTTCATGCTTTTTTATATAAGTTTGCGCATTTTCTATACTATTAATTTTATCATCATGCCAGGATATGGCAATTCTCTCTATATACCTGTAATCAGTTTTACCTTTAGATGTGCAGTACTCAATGAGCAGAAGAATTAATTCAGGTGGAAAACTGAAGTCATTTATCCAACTAATATACATTTTCATTTCTTTAGTTGAAAGTGGTCTACCAACAAGATTTTCAATGTCTTGAAGCATATCTTTAGTAGAATTATTATTTAACTCCTTTAATAAATCTATATTCTCGTTTTTATCTAAAGCAGGTTCATTCAAGTCTAAGAAATCTATATTAAAATTGCCTAAATTATCTATAGGAACAAGTTTTACTACACCTTCATCGCTCCAATAATTCCAAGCATTCATTACATCTGTTTCGAGAAGATGAAGAGTTCCAGCAAACATTGCGGAATTTACACCGGGTTCTCCAGAAATACAATATTTTATTCCTAAAAGATATACTTTTACATACTCGCCTCTTGCTTTGGGCATGTACTTATCTATAAATACATTACTTATAGGCGTATAGTTATTTACTTTGTTTTTAAACATAAAAGTACTCATAATACCACCGCCTTTCAAATTAATTACTGAATATATAGTATCATCTATATTTATTATAACAAAATATTGAGTCAAATTTAATGTTTAAACATAAAAATTATGTTAACAAACAAATCATATTATAATCTGCAGTTAAAAGCAATAATAAAGTTTTTAATAATTATAGCCATTAATTATTAAAAATTTCAATGTGGTTTAAATGTAATATTTGAAAAATGTAATGTGAAAATATATTTAATTATTATATTTTTTATAAAATATGTCAATAATATCTTAATGCGAGAGGAGAGATAACTTTGAAATTAAGAAATAAACATAGAACTGTAAAGGGGCTAATACTTATAATTTCCACTATTAGCTTTTGTGTATTTAGTTATTGCAGGACTATGGCTTTTGAAAATACTACTAATAGTTCATTTAATCAGGTAGATAAAACAAATAATATTTCTACTGAAAAGAATAGTAGTACAAAGAATATAAATGGAAAGAATAAGAGTGCAAGTAAAAATGAAAAAGAAATTCCTAAAGATAATATAGAAGCTGCGAAGAAATCTAAGGTGAAAGAAATAACTAAGGTATCAAATTCAGATAAGGTAAAGGCTAAAAGTGAACCTAAACCGTCACCGACAAATGTTAAAGAAGATACAAAGTCTGCTGCAAAAGTATCAGTTAACAATATTAAAAGCAAGGAAGTAGCTGTAAATTCTCATGAAGCAGCAGAAAATAATAAACAGCAGGTAGCACTTCTTGTATTACCAGCCAATGGTAGAATAAGTTCTTTTTTTGGATACAGAAAGGTAAAACTAAATAATGGAACTGTGGAAGCTGGTGTTCACGAAGGTATAGATATAGCTGTACCTTTAGGAACCAAAATAGGAGCAGCTATGAGCGGTGAGGTTGAATTTGTAGGAGTACAAGAAGGTTATGGAAATGTAATAATATTAAGGCATGCTGGAGGGCTGGAGACTGTTTATGCCCATTGCAGCAAGATTGAAGTAAATAAAGGTGATAAGGTGAATACTGGAGATGAAATAGGAAAGGCTGGCAGTACGGGTAGAAGCACAGGACCTCATATACATTTTGAGGTTAGGTTAAATGGAACAGCTGTGGATCCATTAAAATATTTAAATAATAACGTTGTGCATAATTAAAAATGGCAAGTAGAATATTGTGTATATATTTATGATATAATTATATGTAAATATATACACAGTTTTATTTTTTTGCAGAAAGCTGTAATCTAAAAGATGGGGTGAGAAAATGAGAGCTGAAATTTTATCAGTGGGAACAGAATTGCTTTTAGGAGATATATTAAATACTAATGCTCAATATATCTCTAGAGAATTAGCTAATTTAGGGATTAATGTATATTATCAAACCGTAGTTGGGGATAATCCAGAAAGGTTAAAGAATGCCTATAATTTTGCACTAAGCAGAGCTGATATTGTAATCACAACTGGAGGACTTGGACCAACAAAAGATGATTTAACAAAGGAAATAGCAGCAGAATATTTCAATAAGAAATTAATTTTAGATAATAACTCCTTAGAGAAAATTTTAACCTTTTTCAAGAAGATAAAGAGAGAAGTCAGTGAGAATAATAGAAAGCAGGCATATTTTCCAGAGGGATGTATCATTCTAAAAAATAATAACGGAACAGCACCTGGATGTATTATAGAAGAAAATAATAAAATAGCTATATTGCTTCCGGGGCCACCAAAAGAGATGGTACCAATGTTAAATGAAGGCGTAATCCCTTACTTAAAAAAATTCCAAGATGGAACTCTTGTATCTAAGGTTTTAAGGATAACAGGCATAGGTGAGAGTAGTGTTGATAATTTAATAGGATATATAATAGACAGGCAGACAAATCCTACAGTGGCACCTTATGCAAAGGACAATGAGGTAACTTTAAGGCTTACTGCCAAAGCTGACAGTGAGGAAGAGGCATATAAACTAATTGTACCAGTTGAGAAGGAGATAAGAGATAAATTAGGAGATATAAATGTCTATGGAATAGAGAATGAATCTGTAGAAGAAATAGTGGCTAAATTACTTATAGAAAATGAACTTACTATAGCTACAGCTGAATCTTGTACAGGTGGACTTTTGGCAGGAAAATTAATCAATTATCCTGGAATATCTTCTGTATTTCTCGAGGGAGCGATAACGTATAGCAATACTGCAAAGATTAATAGATTAAAAGTTAAAGAGGATACCCTAAATAAATTTGGTGCTGTCAGCAGTGAATGTGCAGCTGAAATGGCAGAGGGAATAGCAAAAGCTGCCGGTACTAATATAGGGGTATCTACTACTGGAATTGCAGGACCTGGTGGTGGTACCGATGAAAAACCGGTAGGGCTTGTTTATGCTGGAATTTACATAAATGGTGTAGTAAAAACAAAGCAGCTAAACTTAGTAGGCAATAGACAAAAGGTTAGAGATAGAGCTGTAGCTTCTGCTTTAGATTGGCTTAGAAGAGAATTGATTGGATATTTGAATAAATAGAACAATTAATTTGAAGTTGCTTAAACAATAAAAAAATTAAATTTTCAATTTAAATGGAGGTATTGCTAATGATTTTAAAAGAGCTCTTAGATTAATATTAAATTTTAATAATTTTTATCTAAGAGCTCTTTTCAATTACCTAGGATATTTTATTTTCTTTCCTTATATATGATATGTTTGATAATATCTTTTTTGCTATTTCTGGGTTATTCATTGTATATATGTGAATTCCATCTGCACCATAGGAGAGAAGATCCACTATTTGTTCTGTAGCATATGCTATGCCAGCCTCTTTTAGCGCTTCTGGATTATATTCGTATTTGGTTAGTATTCTTATAAATCTATTTGGTAAATCTGCCCCACATAGGGAAATCATTTTTAACAACTGATTTTTATTTGTTACAGGCATTATACCTATAGATATAGGTACATTAATATTGAGTTCTTTAATTTTTTCATTGAAACTATAAAAATATTCGTTATCAAAAAATAACTGTGTAATTAAAAATTCAGCACCTGTAGACACCTTTTGCTTGAGATGTAATAAATCCTCTCTAAGGTTTTTACATTCTATGTGTCCCTCAGGATAACAAGCGGCACCAATAGAAAAACTTTGCTTTGATTTGATATGCTTTATGAGATCACTGGCATATTTATATTCAAGTTTATCTGATTTATGAGAATCAGATGGAAAATCTCCTCTGAGGGCTAGAATATTATTTATATTATTTTCATTTAGATTATTTAGTGTATTTTCTATATCATCTTTAGTTGAATTAATGCAAGTAAGGTGAGCTAGAGCTTCTATATTATATTTATTTTTAATAATTGAAGCAATGTCCATAGTTTTATTATCATTAGAGCCGCCAGCTCCATAAGTTACACTTATAAAATCAGGCTCTAAACTGGATAATACATCTATTGTATTATATATACTTTCTATATTAGTTTCCTTTTTAGGAGGAAAAATTTCAAAAGAAATCAAAGGTATTTTTTTGTTGTACATATCTTTTATTTTCATAAAAAGCACTGCCTTTCTAAAATAATTATACTATCCACCTTTCTAAATAAGAATTTTCAATATTTATTTGAAGATACCTTACTTAAGATAATATTAATATAAGGACTAAATTATGTCAATGTATGCTAGTGAACAGTGTATAGCAAGAAGAAAACAAAAATCTTCAATTTCTTGTGAAACGTTTTCGTAGATTGCGGTAGGGGTATTATAGTGGGTAATCATCAATTTATCTTCATAAACTTAGAATAAATATTACCTTTAAACTCATATAATTGTAGGGATGAGTTCTGCTTGGAGGAATTACTTATGGTTTGTCCTAATTTAGAAACATGTCCTTTTATTAATAATCCAGATGAGAAGCTTAAAGATGATATTATTAAATACAAGAATAAGTTTTGTAATGCAGATTATGAAAAGTGTGCCAGATTTATTCTTAGTAATACTACGGTGGAAGTTCCAGTGGATTTAGCGCCAGATGAAATAAAACGCTTGGAAAAGCTTATGAAAACATAATACTTAGACTTAATCTAAACCTTATTATAACTGTAAAGATATAAATAGAATAATATGTCTTCTTATAATAATATTTTTAGAGGAGTGAATACCAATTGGTTAAAAATGATAATTTCGCTGTAACTAGTATGATTCTAGGTATAATAAGTGTAATTTTTGATCTTATTCCTGGTATTAATTTTCTGGGAATAATATTGGCTGTATTAGCAATTATTTTTGCTGTTATAGGAAAGAATAAAATTAGAAATTCTAATGGAGAACTGGATGGGAATGGTATGGCTACTGCCGGACTGGTGCTTGGAATTATATCTGTTGTATTATTTATATTGTTTTTAGTGGCTTGTGGGGCATTAATTGGAGCGGCATCAAGTGTAAATTATTAATAAAGATTTTAGTATAAAAATTAACACTATCAAAATCTATTGAAATACAATAGGTTGATAGTGTTAATTTTATTTGTTTTGAGATAATATCTTGTTGTAATTTATTCGTAACTTAATGCATCTATTGGGTTTAATTTTGATGCTTTGTTTGCAGGATATAGGCCAAATACAACACCGACGGTTACAGAAAAAGCAAAAGCAGCTAATATTACTGTTCCGGATAATTGTATTGCAGTATGGTTATAGGTTTTTAGTAATTGACCGCCGCCAATACCAATCAATACACCAATTATACCACCAATTCCGCTTATGAACACTGCTTCAATGAGGAATTGTAAAAGTATGGCCTTCCTCTTAGCTCCTAATGCTTTTCTAATACCAATTTCGCGGGTACGTTCCATAACAGATACCAGCATGATGTTCATAATACCAATACCACCAACTATTAGAGAAATAGCTGCTACACCTGAAAGCATATTAGTCATACTTTGTTGTGTAGAGGTTGCTGTTTGAAGTAAACTAGTTTCACTCATTACCCTAAAATATTTATTTGTAGCTGTAGTACTTGAACTAATTGGCAGATTATATTTTTTATCTAGAAAAATTTGAAGATAAGACATAGCAGTATCTACAGTGTCTGAATTTGATGCTTGAACATAGAAGGTTTTTACTTGCGTTGTTTTTAAAAGTCTTTGTGCTGTAGTGAGGGGAAGTAATACTGTGTCATCGGCTGAACCAGCAGAACTTGTTCCCATTGGTGTTAAAACACCAACTATAGTAAAATCTACACCATTCACGCTTATTGATTGTCCTACAACATTGGTAGTGTTAAAAAGTTCCGTAGCAACATCTGTTCCAACAACAGCTGAATGATATCTATTATCTAAATCTGACTGATTTATAAATCGTCCGCTTTCTACTGACATATTTCTGATTTTGGCGAAATTTGGTTCCACAGCTTGAGCAGAAGTAGTAGCTGTTTGATCATTAGCCGAAATATTAGTATTTTGAGTTAATGTTGGAGAGATATCTGCAATTCCTGGTTTAGTTTTAAGCTGATCTAATTCTTTAGTTGTAACAGTTGCATTTCTATTGCTAACAATATTTACGGTTATAAGGTTGGTACCCATACTTTGAATTGAATCCTGAACCTCTTTAGTTGTTCCTTGGCCCATGGCAACCAAAATTATAACTGAAGCTATACCTATAATTATACCAAGCATGGTAAGAATAGATCTTATTTTATTACCAATGATAGATTTGATAGCCATTTTAAATAGCTGAATTAGCTTCATTTACATATTCCCCCCATCATCAGAAATTATGTGACCATCCTTTACTTGTATTCTTCTTTCTGCTTTTTCGGCTATAGAAAGATCATGAGTTATTAATACAATTGTTCTTCCGGTTTTATGGAGATCCTGTAATAACGCAAGGACTTCTTTACCCGTTTTACTGTCCAAAGCTCCAGTAGGTTCGTCTGCCATTATTAATGAAGGATTAGTGGCAAGAGCTCTTGCTATTGAAACTCTCTGCTGCTGACCACCAGAAAGCTCAGTAGGCTTATGATGAATACGCGTTGATAAACCTACCTGTTCCAAGGCATCAGTTATTCTTTTCTTTCTTTCTGATGAATTTAGCCCTAAATAAATTAGTGGTATTTCTACATTTTCGTAAACATTTAGTTTTGTAAGTAAATTATATCTTTGAAATATAAAGCCTATTTTTTCGTTTCTTATTTCAGCAAGTTGATCATCATTTAAGCTTTCAACGGGTTTACCATCTAATATATAATTTCCCTGAGTAGGTACATCAAGACAGCCTAAAATATTCATTAATGTGGATTTTCCAGAGCCTGATGGACCAACAATAGCCGCAAATTCTCCATCTTTTATACTTAGGGAAATATTATCTAGTGCGTAAACTTTCTCTTTACCCATTGTGTAAATTTTACTGAGATTTTTTACTTCAATCATTTATAGTTTCCTCCATAATTAATTTTTATCTCATGACTAACCGCAAAGTACAAACTCCTAAAAAGTTAGCAGTAAGGTTGGGATGTCCCTAGATAATTACTCCTAGATTTCAGATAGAGTGAAACTACCTGCCTAGGAATTCTTTTTATGAGGTAAGTATTTTAATTTCCAGAACGGCCGCTACCACCGCCGCCGCTGAAGCTACCTCCGCCACCGAAGCTGCCGCCACCGCCGCCAAAGCCGCTGTTACCTCCACGACCACTAGCTCCAGATCTGCCTTGTGAGCCACTAGAAGATATATTTGGCAGCTGAACTAAGACTTTTTGACCTTCTTGAAGACCACTTGTTACTTCTACATCGTTTTGGTTTTCTATTCCAGTTTCAATTTCAACAAGTTTTCCAGCAGAGGAGGAAGTTCTATTGCCGCCGCCAGAAGATCCACTTTGTCCATTTCCACCTCGTTGTCCACCATATCCACCATTGCCTTGACGTTTACTTCCTGAACCACTAGATGTATCTGAAGAGCTTCCTGAATCACTAGATGTACCAGAAGTACTTGAAGTAGGTTCCATAACATATTTTTTACCATTTCTGGACTGTATAGCTTCAGTAGGAACCATTATTACATTATCCTTATTTTGTACTTGTATATTTATATTACCATTCATACCGATTTTTATTCCAGATGGATTATCTATGGTAACTACTACGTTATAAGTAGTTACATTGTTTGAGGTTTGTCCTGTGTAAGCAATGCTTGCTACTGAACCTGTATATGTTTTGCCTTGTATGTCATCAAAAGTAATATCAGCCTTTTGTCCAAGTTGTATCTTGTTTATATCAAGTTCATCTATTGCTACGTTTAATTGAAGATGATTAAGATCCTGTACTGTTGCTATGGTTTTCCCATTTTGTACTGTATCTCCATTTTGATTATTGAGAGCTGTTACAGTACCACTTATTGGTACATTTAAATTTAGATTATTTTTAGTTGCAGTATCATTATTTAAAGTATTTTGAAGCTGTTGAATCGTTGCATTCTGATTATTTATATTTTGAGTTTTAGTAGCAGTATCATTATTCAAAGCATTTTGTAATTGTTGAATAGTTATATTTTCATTATCTATATCTGATTGCTTGGTCATTTGAGAAAGCTGTGTTTGTGCTTGAGTAAGCTTTAATTGATCAGTTTGTGCTTGATAATTTGCCTGGTTTGTTATTTGAGTAAGCTGTTGTTGTGCCTGAGTAAGCTTCAGTTGATCAGTTTGTACCTGATTGCTTATACTTGAATCATTTATGTAACCCAAGGAGTCACCTTGTTTTACAACACTTCCCAGTTGTATTGGAAAATTAGTTAAAGTACCATTGCCTGTAGCTACAATGTCTTTTGATGCTGAGGATACTACTGTCCCTGTGCTTTGAACTCCTACAGAAAGAGAACCTTTTGTTGCAGTCATGGTTATAAATCTGCTTTGACTAGTAGTTTTACTATTAGAATATTTGCTATATGCATAGTAAGAACCGCCAGAGATTATAGCTACAATTACTATTGGTATAATTAATTTTTTTAATGAAGTCCTATTCATTTTTTATTTCCCCCCTGGATTTTATGTTTTTATATTGGAGTGTAATAAATTTACATTAGTAAAACAATAAGTATATATTATAGGTGCATTGTTACAGTTTTATGACAATATTATTAATAGATTATTATTTAGAAATATTATGGACGTATTTGTTTTGTTTGATTATGAAATATGGCTGCTAATAAATTGTGATTATTACAGCCAGGTCTTTGTTATGATATAATATATAAGAAAGGAGAAATAATAAATCTAAGGAATACTCATATTAATTAATAGGAAAAAGTATTTACTTGAATTGGAAAATATATGATTGTAAAAACATATTTTAACATTTTTGCTTGACGAAATAGTACTTTTTATATATACTTTGATTATCAAAGTATATAATAATGAATATAAATATTTGACTATACAGAAAAGGAAGAGATAAGTATGAAATTACCTCCTTTAATAATAGGAGATTTAAAAGCTGATATCCCAATAGTGCAAGGAGGAATGGGCGTTGGCATATCCCGTTCCAGATTAGCCGGCACTGTGGCTAGTTATGGTGCCGTTGGAGTTATTTCTGGGGTTCAAATTGGTTTTGAAGAACCAGATTTTGAAACTAATACAGTTGAAGCCAATGTAAGAGCATTAAGAAAACAAATAAAAAAAGCTAGAGAAATCAGTCCTAAGGGAATAATAGGATTGAATCTTATGGTTGCTATAAGTTGCTATGATACACTTGCTAAGGTTGCAGTGGAAGAGGGAATAGATCTAATAATATCTGGGGCAGGATTACCAATAACTTTACCAGGACTTGTTGAAGGCTCTAACACTAAAATTGCACCGATAGTTTCCTCTGCAAAGGCTGCAAAAGTTATATGTAAAATGTGGGATAAAAAACACAATAGGATTCCTGATCTAGTTGTGGTTGAAGGCCCAAATGCAGGCGGACATCTTGGATTTTCCATAGATGAGCTCAAAAGTGAAAAAAATATAGACTTAGGAGAGTTAGTACAATCTGTAATAGAAGCAGTAAAGCCTTTTGAAGATAAATATGAAAGAAAGATACCTGTTATTTGTGCTGGTGGAATATACAGTGGAGAAGATATAGCAAAGTATATAAAATTAGGAGCAGCAGGAGTGCAAATTGCAACAAGATTCATAGCCACAGAAGAATGTGATGCACATATAAAATATAAACAGGCTTTTATTGATTGCAAAGAGGAAGATATTGAGCTTGTAATTAGCCCAGTAGGAATGCCTGGAAGAGCTATAAGAAATAAATTTATTGAAAAAATAAAAAAGCAGAATGAACCAATAACGAAATGTTATAACTGCTTAAAACCATGTAATCCTAAAAATACACCATATTGTATATCAAAGGCTCTTATAAATGCTGTAAAGGGCGACATTGATAACGGTTTATTATTTACAGGCAGCAATGCTTATAAAATAGATAAGATTGTTACAGTAAAAGAACTTTTGGATGAACTTATATCTGAATGCGAAGAACACCTGGAATAGTTGACAAGTCAAACTTATTACATTATACTTTGACTGTCAAAATAGGTAATAATAAAAATTATTTAAAAAGCGGTGATATAGTTGGATAGGACGTTAACTGTGATGAATGAATTAATGGTAGATATCTTTAACGGTATACTAACTATAGAGCAAACGGCGTTGAAAGACGGATCATTTAAAGACATATCAGTTACAGAAATACATACTATAGAAGCTATAGGCATGTATACAGCAAGAACTATGTCGGAAGTAGCTTTGGATCTGGGAATCACTGTAGGAACACTTACTAAAGCCATAGGTAATTTGGTAAGAAAAGGTTATGTACAGAGAGAAAGATCTCAGGAGGACAGGAGAGTAGTTAAAATTACATTGACTAAAAGAGGAAAGCTTGCTTACAGAATCCATGCTAAATTTCATCGGGATATGGTTAAAGAAATAATAAAGGGAATGAGTAATACAGAAGAGAAAGTTTTAATAAATGCCTTAGAGAAAATTAACTACTGTTTTAAAGATAAATACAAAATAGAGGTAAGGGCTAATAAGGAGTGATTTTGTGAAGAGTGTTAAGATAATAGGGACTGGAAGTTATGCACCTAGTAAGATAGTAACAAATTCCGATCTCTCAGAAATAGTTGATACCAACGATGAATGGATTTCTAGCAGGACGGGAATACGGGAAAGAAGAATAACAACTGGAGAGGATACATCGGTATTGTCTACAAAAGCGGCATTAGAGGCCATAAAAAATGCCAATATAAATCCTTTAGATATTGATTTAATAGTTGTAGGAACTGCTTCTCCAGATAAGTTTATACCTTCAACAGCTTGTATTGTTCAAGCAGAAATAGGTGCAGAAAATTCAACTTGCTTTGACATAGCAGCCGCTTGTTCTGGATTTGTTTATGCTCTAAACATAGGAACCCAGTTTATAAAAGCTGGTCAGTGTAAAACTGCTCTAGTAATTGGAGCAGAAGTTCTCTCTAAGATTGTTGATTGGTCAGACAGGAGCACTTGTGTCTTGTTTGGTGATGGAGCAGGTGCAGCTATACTCCAAAGTTCTGAGGAGGAGAATGGAATATTGTCAATATATACAGGCTCTGATGGAAGAAATGCAGCAGAGTTATTAGGTTGTTCAGCAGTTCCAGTTAGAAATCCTTTTATTAAATCAACGGAAAAACAGGAAAGTTTGGTTACTATGAGTGGAAAGGATATATTTAGATTTGGTACTAAAATTATACCTAAGTGTATAGAAGAGGTTTTAAAAGAAGAAGATTGTACCATAGAAGATATTAAATATATTGTACCTCATCAAGCTAACATGAGGATTATAGATTCTGCAGCTAAAAGATTAGAAATTAATAGCGATAAATTTTATATGAATTTAGACAAATATGGCAATACATCTGCGGCAAGTATACCACTTGCTCTTGATGAGATGGCAAAAAATGGGCTCCTTCATAGAGGGGATAAAATTATTTTAGTCGGTTTTGGTGGTGGACTAACCTTTGGAGCAGCACTTATAAAATGGATGATTGATTAAATAGACGAAAACTATTAAGGTCAGATACAGAGATTATATATTTATTGAGGACAATCAATTTAAATTTTGATCTTTATATCTGACCTATTACAATAACAGCTATAAGAATGAAAATATTTATATAATATGAGGAGGATATCATGATTAAATCCGTATTTTGTGAAATGGTAGGAATAGAGTATCCTATTATTCAGGGTGCTATGGCATGGATTGCAGATAGCTCATTAGCAGCAGCAGTATCAAATGCTGGAGGACTTGGTGTTATTGCAGGGGCTAATGCTCCTGTAGACTACATAAGAGGTGAAATTAGGAAAGCTAAAGAACTGACAGATAAGCCTTTTGGAGTTAATATAATGCTTTTAAGTGAAAATGCTGAAGCACTTGCAAAAATGGTTTGTGAAGAAGGGGTTAAAGTTGTTACTACAGGAGCTGGAAATCCGGGCAAATATATTGAAATGTGGAAATCTTACGGAATTAAAGTTATACCGGTAGTAGCTTCTGTTGCCCTTGCTAAAAGAATGGAGAGAAGCGGAGTAGATGCTGTTATAGCTGAGGGCTGTGAGTCTGGAGGACATGTTGGAGAACTTACTACTATGACATTAGTACCTCAGGTAGTAGATGCAGTTAATATTCCAGTAATCGCTGCTGGTGGTGTTGGAGATGGAAGAGGTGTTGCTGCTGCATTTATGCTTGGAGCTGTAGGCGTGCAAGTTGGAACGAGATTTTTAGTTGCTGATGAGTGTACAGTACATGAAAATTATAAGGAAAAAGTTATAAAGGCAAAGGATATTGATTCAGTAGTTACAGGAAGACCTACTGGCCACCCTGTGAGGGTTTTGCGTAATAAACTTACTAGACAATTTCAGATTCTTGAAAAAGAGGGAGCTGAAATTGAAAAATATGAGGAATTAGGAAGAGGTGCTCTTCCTAAAGCTGTAAAGGATGGAGATATAAATATGGGATCCATTATGGCTGGACAGATTGCAGGACTTGTATGCAAGAAACAGAATTGTAAGGATATAATAAAAGAAATGTTTTCAGAAGCAGATAAAACATTAGAAAATATTAAAATTTATAGATAAGCATTTTGAAGAAATGGAGAAGTATTATGGGAAAAATAGCATTTTTGTTTTCTGGTCAAGGTTCACAATATGTAGGTATGGGAAAGGAACTTTATGACAATTTTAAAGAGAGTAAAAATATATTTGATGAAGCAAATAAAGCATTAGAGTTCAAAATAAGCGATCTTTGCTTTCAGGGTAATAAAGAAGAATTAGATAAAACTGAAAATACTCAACCTGCTATTTTAACAACTAGTATAGCTGCACTTAAGGCATTAGAGACTAAGGGAGTTAAAGCAGATATTACTGCTGGTCTAAGTTTAGGAGAATATTCTGCTCTTGTATATGCTGGAGCCTTTAATTTTCCGGATGCTGTAAAGCTAGTGAAAAAGAGGGGGAAATATATGCAGGAGGCTGTACCTCAAGGAAAAGGAGCTATGGCAGCAGTCTTGGGACTGGATAGTGATAAAATAAAAGATGTTTGCAAAAGAGCAAGTGAAAAGGGAATAGTAGAACCTACTAATTTCAATTGTCCTGGACAGATTGCAATAGCTGGAGAAGTGGCAGCCGTAGAAATGGCAGCAGAACTTGCTAAAGAAGCGGGAGCAAGGAAGGTAGTAATGCTGCAGGTTAGCGGACCTTTTCATACATCAATGCTAAAGCCAGCATCAGAAAATTTGGCAGTAGAGCTTGAAAAGGTAGTTGTAAATACATTACAGCTCCCTGTAATAACAAATGTTACTGGAGATTACATTGAAACAGATAAGGAAATTAAAGACCTGCTTAGAAGACAGGTTATGAGTTCTGTTCTATGGGAAGATAGTATAAATAGAATGGTAGAAGCTGGTGTAGATACTTTTGTGGAAATTGGGCCAGGAAAAGTATTAAGTGGTTTTGTAAAGAAGATAAATAGAAAGCTTAAAACCTTTAATGTAGAGGATGTGGAAAGCTTAAATAAATGTGTAGAGGGTATTAGAGAATAGGAGGGAAGTTTAATGCAATGTTGTAGTTTAAAAGGTAAAACTGCTATAGTAACTGGAGCTAGTAGAGGGATTGGAAGAGCTATAGCGCTTAGGCTTGCTGATATGGGAGCTAATTTAGTTCTGAATTATAGAAGCAGTATACAGAGTACAGAGGATATCATAAAAGAAATAGAGGAAAAAGGCGTAAAAGCTATAGCTGTTCAAGCAGATATAAGTAGATTTGAAGAAGCAGAAAAACTTGTAAAGGCAGCAGTTGACACTTTTACAAGTATTGATATATTAGTTAACAATGCAGGTATAACTAAAGATGGACTTCTACTTAGAATGAAAGAAGAAGATTTTGACAGTGTTATCAATGTAAATTTAAAGGGTGCATTTAACACTATAAAGCATGTAAGTGGTATAATGTTAAAGCAGAGGTCTGGGAAAATAATCAATATTTCTTCTGTAGTAGGAATTACAGGAAATGTAGGTCAATTAAATTATGCAGCTGCAAAGGCAGGCATTTTAGGACTTACAAAATCAGCAGCAAGAGAGCTCGGCAGCAGAGGAATTACAGTTAATGCTGTAGCACCAGGTTTTATTCAGACGGATATGACAGAGGTACTTTCTGATAAAGTTAAAGAAAATGTAAAGGGAACTATCCCTTTGAAGACATTAGGAACACCAGAAGATGTAGCAAATTTAGTAGGATTTTTAGCCACAGACATGGCCTCATACATAACTGGCCAGGTTATAAATGTAGATGGCGGTATGGTAATGCAATAATATCTAAAAATATAAAGATGGGAGAAATTATATGAGTAGAAGAGTAGTTATTACTGGTATGGGAGCAATTACTCCTGTAGGAAATGATGTAGAAACATTTTGGAATTCAATTAAAAACGGAAAATGTGGAATTGATAAAATAACATTATTTGATACTACTGACTTTAAAGCTAAACTAGCAGCAGAAGTTAAAGATTTTAATCCAGAAGATTATATTGATAAAAAAGAAGCAAGAAGAATGGATAGATTCTGCCATTTTGCCATGGCTGCTTCAAAGGAAGCTGTAGAAGATTCAGGTTTGAATTTTGATGAAGTTGACGCAGAGAGAGTAGGGGTTATATTAGGAAGTGGAGTTGGAGGAATAGGCACTATTGAAGAACAGGTAAAGAAGCTTAACGATAAAGGACCTAACAGAGTTTCACCTATGCTTATACCTATGATAATAAGTAACATGGCCTCAGGATATGTAGCAATTCAATATGGAGCTAAAGGCATATGTACCACTATTGTTACAGCATGTGCTTCTGCTAATAATGCTATTGGAGAATCCTTTCACAAAATAAGAAATAATGAAGTTGATATAATAATTTCAGGAGGAACAGAAGCTGCAATTACTCCTATTTCTATTGCGGGATTTGCATCAATGACAGCTCTTAGTAAGAGTACTGACCCAGAAAGAGCATCTATACCTTTCGATGCTGAAAGAAATGGCTTTATAATGGGTGAAGGTGCAGGAATACTTATATTAGAAGAACTTGAACATGCCAAGAAGAGAAATGCTAAAATATATGCAGAAGTTGTGGGTTATGGTTCAACTTGTGATGCATATCATATAACTTCACCATCACCAGGTGGTGCAGATGGAGCTAGAGCTATGAAAATGGCTATTAATGAAGCTAATATTGAACCTAAAGAGGTATCTTATATAAATGCCCATGGAACAAGTACGCCAATAAATGATAAAACAGAAACTGAGGCTATAAAAAATGTATTTGGAGAGTATGCATATAAAATACCTGTTAGTTCAACAAAATCTATGACAGGACATTTGCTTGGTGCTGCAGGAGCTGTTGAAGCTGTTATATCTATTAAAGCTTTACAAGATGGATGCGTACCACCTACTGTAGGATTGAAAGTTAAAGATACTGAATGTGATTTGGATTATGTTACAGACTTAGGTAGAAAGGCAGATTTGAACTATGCACTATCAAATGGCTTAGGATTTGGCGGTCACAATGCAACTATTCTATTTAAAAAATGGACCGGGAGGTAATTTAAGTGGATTATAAATCAATACAACAGCTTATTAAGACAGCTGGAGAAGAAGGACTTACTTTTCTTGAAATTGAAACAGAAGGTATCCGTATAACTATGAAAAAAGGTTCGGCAAATGATGAAACTGAAAGCTCTGTAAGTGTTACTGATAGTGTAGAAGAAATAGAAGAGACTAAAGAGGAAAATACAATTGCTGAAAAGCATGTTAAAATTGCAAATAATAATGAAACTGCTAAACCAATTGTAGATGAAAAAGATATTAAAATTGTTAAGTCACCTATAGTGGGAACTTTTTATGGGTCAGGGGATCCAAAGGAACCAGCTTTCGTGGAAGTAGGAAGTAAAGTTAAAAAGGGAGATACTCTTTGTATTATAGAAGCCATGAAGCTAATGAATGAGATACAATCAGAATTTGATGGAGAAGTAGTAGAAATATTAGTTGAGAATGAGAGCATGGTAGAGTATGGACAGAACTTGTTTAAGATAAAGGTGAAATAGATATCATTATTCATGTAAATTTATATTGAATTATTCTAAAATAGAGTT
This sequence comes from Clostridium sp., assembly GCF_047718555.1. Lineage (GTDB taxonomy): Bacteria > Bacillota > Clostridia > Clostridiales > Clostridiaceae > Clostridium_I. Next base: position 17,859 of record NZ_JBDNRK010000055.1, read on the forward strand.
TTATATAAAGTGGAGGAAAATTATGAGTTTAGATGTAAAACAAATAATGGAAATAATACCACATAGATATCCAATGCTTTTAGTTGACAGAGTTGAAGAGGTTGAACCTGGGAAGAGGGTAGTTGGATATAAGAATGTTACTATTAATGAACATTTTTTTCAGGGACACTATCCAGGTAATCCAGTAATGCCTGGAGTATTAATAATAGAAGCATTAGCTCAATTGGGTGGAACAGTCATGTTAAGTATGGATGAGTACAAGGGAAAAACACCTTTATTTGCAGGCATAAAATCTGCTAAGTTTAGAAAGCCAGTTGTACCTGGAGATGTATTAAAACTTGAAGTAGAAATTGTTAAAATTAAAGGACCTGCAATAGTAGGAAAAGGTATAGCTACAGTAGATGGTAAAAAGGCAGCAGAAGGCGAGCTTATGTTTATGGTAGTATAATACTTTTTTAAAGCTGGAGATAACAGCGTCACGTCCTTAGATAACGGCTTCTAAAATTCAGTGGGAGTAAAATTCTCCCTGAATCTAAGAATTCTGTTTATAAGCACTAAACTTTAGAAATGGAGAGTATAGATATGCTTAAAAAGATATTAATTGCTAATCGAGGAGAAATTGCAGTTAGAATAATAAGAGCTTGTCAGGAAATGGGTATAGCCACCGTTGCGGTTTATTCAGAAATTGATAGGGAAGCAATGCATACTCAAATTGCAGATGAAGCGGTTTGCATTGGCCCTGCAAAATCTAAAGATAGTTATTTAAATATGCAAAATATAATAAGTGCTACAGTACTTACTGGAGCACAAGCTATTCATCCTGGCTTTGGTTTTTTATCTGAAAACAGTAAGTTTGCCAAGATGTGTGAAGAATGTAATATTACATTTATAGGACCAGATGCAGAAACTATTGATAGTATGGGAAATAAATCAAAGGCAAGAGAAATTATGATTAAGGCTGGAGTGCCAGTTATTCCTGGAACAGAAGGTGCAGTTAAGGGGTTAGAAGATGCCTTTGAAGAAGCAAAGAAAATTGGATTTCCTGTAATGATTAAAGCTTCTGCTGGTGGCGGTGGAAGAGGAATAAGAATAGTTAAAGAGGAAAATGAATTTAAGAAGGCCTTTGAAACTGCAAGAGCAGAAGCAGAAGTATCCTTTGGAGACGACACTATGTATATAGAAAAGTTTGTAGAGGAACCCAGACATGTGGAATTTCAGATATTAGGAGATAATTTTGGAAATATAGTTTATCTTGGAGAAAGAGACTGTTCCATTCAAAGAAGAAATCAAAAGGTTCTAGAAGAAGCTCCATCACCAGTTATGACAGAGGAGTTAAGAAGAGAAATGGGAGAAGCAGCAGTTAAAGCTGCAAAAGCCGTTAACTATAAAAATGCAGGCACAATAGAATTCTTACTGGATAAGCATGGTGACTATTATTTTATGGAAATGAATACCCGTATTCAAGTAGAGCATCCTATTACTGAAATGGTTACAGGTATAGATTTACTAAAAGAACAAATTAAAATTGCATCAGGTGAAGCATTATCTTTTAGCCAAGAAGATATTAAAATTACAGGTCATGCTATAGAATGCCGTATAAATGCAGAAAATCCTGATAAGGGATTTATGCCGTCACCAGGAGAAATAAAATATTTGTATACTCCAGGAGGTATAGGTGTAAGACTTGACAGTGCAGCTTATCAAGGATACATAATTCCACCTACTTATGATTCTATGATAGGTAAACTTATAGTGTATGGAAGAGATCGGGAAGAGGCAATAAACAGAATGAAAAGGGCTCTTGGAGAATTTATTATAGAAGGCGTAGATACAAATATAGATTTTCAATACAGAATAATCAATAATAAAGCATTTAAAAAAGGAAATTACAATACAAGTTTTATAAATAAAGAGTTTAATTTATAAAATTATATTTTGATTTTTGCAATTATATTTTAAAATTAATATTAGATAATATTATTTATTTTCCATATTATTTTTTAAACAAAGGACAAAAAATATATGGTGAAGGTTAGGTGAAATTTATGAGGTTATTCAGAAAGAGAAAATATATTACTGTCAGTAATACGGAGATAAAAGATGAGAATATAGATATAGCAGAAGAAGAATTGCCCATAATACCTGATGGTATGTGGGTTAAATGCCCAAAATGCAGTAGAATACTGTATAAAAAGGATTTAAATGAAAATTTGAAGGTATGTGTGAACTGTAATGCCCATCTTAGACTCAGTGCAAGAGAGAGAATAAAGGCTATAATAGATGAAGATACCTTCATAGAGTTTGATTCACAGATGAAACCATCAAATCCTTTGAATTTTCCTGATTACGAAAGTAAAACTGAGAAAGCGGCAGAGAAAACAGAACTTAATGATGCTGTTGTTACAGGTATAGGAAGTATAAATGGAAAAAGTACAGTAATAGCTGTTATGGATAGTAATTTTATGATGGCCAGTATGGGTTCTGTAGTTGGGGAAAAGATAACAAGGGCAATTGAAACTGCTACAAGTAAGTCTCTTCCTATAATTATATTCACTGCATCTGGGGGCGCAAGAATGCAGGAAGGTATATTTTCATTAATGCAGATGGCAAAGACTAGCAGTGCTATTGCCAAACACGATGAAGCAGGTCTTTTATATATTACAGTTCTTACAGATCCTACCACGGGTGGGGTTACTGCAAGTTTTGCCATGCTTGGAGATATAATAATTTCAGAGCCTGGAGCCCTTATAGGTTTTGCGGGAAGAAGAGTCATAGAACAAACTATAAAGCAAAAGTTACCAGAGGAATTTCAACATGCAGAATTTTTGCTAGAACATGGATTTATAGATAAAATTGTTGAAAGAGCAGAACTTAAAGATACCCTTGGAAAAATTTTATCAATATAGGAATTGAGGTGATGTGCATTGGATAATAAGGATATAAAAACGCTATCTGCTTGGGAAAGACTTACCATTGCAAGAAAAGTAGAAAGACCTACAGCACTTGATTACATAGATAATATATTTGATTCCTTTATAGAACTTCATGGGGATAGGCTCTTTGGAGATGATGCTGCTATTGTTGGAGGTCTGGCTACTATTAATGGAGTATCTGTTACGGTAATAGGTCAGCAAAAGGGAAGGGATACTAAAGAAAACATAAAGAGAAATTTCGGTATGCCAAACCCAGAGGGATATAGAAAAGCTCTCAGACTTATGAAGCAGGCAGAGAAATTTAAAAGGCCGGTTATTTGCTTTGTAGATACACCAGGAGCCTATTGTGGTATAGGTGCTGAGGAAAGAGGGCAAGGTGAGGCTATAGCTAAAAATCTTATGGTAATGTCTTCTCTTAAAACTCCAATAATATCTATATTTATTGGTGAAGGTGGAAGTGGTGGAGCACTTGCTTTAGCAGTGGCAGATCAAGTGTGGATGCTTGAAAATTCTATTTACTCTGTACTTTCGCCAGAAGGTTTTGCTTCTATTTTGTGGAAGGATGCAAAAAGAGCTAAAGAGGCTGCAGAGGTTATGAAGATAACAGCGCAGGATTTAAAGGGATATGATATTATAGAAAAAGTTATAAGTGAACCAGAGGGTGGAGCGCATACAGATTTAAATCTTATGTGTAATAATATAAAAAATACATTGCTTGAAGAACTTCCAAAACTTATAGATAAGGATGAAAATGCTCTTTTGCAAGAGCGATATGATAGATTTAGAAAAATAGGTACGGTTATTGAATAAAATAAGTATTAATAACAAAAAAGACTGCCATCAGGCAGTTTTTTTAATTGTAATTTGTCAGTATATAATGTTGCTTAATAGAAAATATGTTATATATTATAACAAAATCTGAGATGAAAATACTATTTTCTTATAGTTAATTCATCCAATATTTTTCCAATATTATTAGCACTAAATTTTAGCATATCTACTTCATCTTTAGTAAGGGGTACCTCTAACTTTTTACTTATGCCTTCACTTGAAATAATACAAGGTATGCTTAAAGATACATTTTTTATACCATATTCTCCTTCTAGTGTTGTGGAAACAGGAAGTATACTGAATTCATTAAGTAATATAGCTTTTACAATTCTATTAACACTCATTGCAATACCTGAACTTGTATATCCCTTTAACTTTAGTATTTCTAGTCCTATAGCCTTAGCTTCTTCAACTACTTTCTTATGATCTATAGGATCACAGGATTGAAAAACTTTATCAAATTTATCAGCAGGAATACTTGATATACTTATGCCACTCCAAGCCGCAAAGGCACTGCCGCCATGTTCGCCAAGTAGATATCCGTGTACATTTTTAGTATCTACAGAATAATTTTTAGCTATTATTCTTCTAAGCCTTGCAGTGTCAAGAAGAGTACCTGTACCTATAATTTTTTCTTTTGGGTAATCGAAATGATTTTGAGACAAATAGGTTACAACATCTACAGGGTTTGTTACAATAATTATTACTGCATCTTTAGTATATTTAGTTATAGAAGTCATAACTTCATTCATTACAGCTACATTTTTATTTGCCAATAGCATTCTATCCAGAGTTTCTCCTGGCTTTAAACTTGGACCAGCTGTCATTACAATAATTTGGGCATTTTTGCAATCTTCATAATCACCAACTCTTACGGAAACATTAGGGCTATAGGCAAAGGAGGTAGTGTGACTTGAATCAAGGGCTTCTCCTTGTGCCTTGTTTTTGTTGTTATCAATTACAACTATTTCTGATACTAGCCCTAGTGTTAAGATTGAATTCATAACAGCAGCACCTACCATACCAGCACCAATAACTACAATTTTATTTTTACTAGGTTTCATTTTTATTCCTCCATGTTATTTGAAAATTATTATTTGTTTATTTACTAATTGATATAAGAAAATTAATTTACAGCTTTTGTGGCTTATCATAATATCAATGAATTTTACCTAGTGTAAGCTTATTTCCCACACTAAGTTTAGATGAATTATCTAGGCACGTGCCTCAGATAATTTAATTTCACAATTATGTCTATAATCATAATATAAGATACATCATGATAAACCTATAATGCAAGTATTTATTTTCAGATATTTAACAAGTTTAAAAGGTCTAATTTTTTTACAAGACTTTTAAAAATAAATATAAGAATATCAATGCGTATATGATTGTTTGTTAAATCTAGGTCTAATACAGAGCATGTAATATTATAATATTTTAAATTTATTAAGAAAGCTGTTAAAATATATTTTGTATATAATTTTCAATAAAATAAGATAGATATCTTATTAGTGGATATAACTTATTCTAACTTATATGTAGTAATAGATTAGTTTATGAGCTATTAAGAAAATGTTTTAATATACTGTACGAACAAAAGTTTAATAAAAAAGATAGCACTTTTAATTAAATTTATAATATCCTCTTAATTGAGATATTAAAAAGAATAATAAGGTAATTCCTATAAAAAATATAAGAAAAATAGAAGGGAAAACTAAAATATGAGAAAAGTTATAATAGCAGAAAAACCTTCGGTAGCCAAAAATATTGCAGATGCTTTCAATATAAAAATGAGAAAAGATGGTTATTTTGAGGGAGATGGCTATTTAATTACATGGGCATTTGGTCATCTTTTGCAATTATACGATGCTAAAGATTATGATGAAAATATGAGAAGCTGGAGACTTGAAAAGTTTCCGTTTATTCCAGAAAAGTTTCAGTATAAAGTCAAATGTGATAGTGTAGATAGAGCTTCTGTGGATAAAGGCGCTCAAAAACAACTTAATATAATAAAAAATTTAATAGATAGAAATGATGTAGATGCAATTATATCAGCAACAGATTTTGATAGAGAAGGTCAGGTTATTGGGGATGAATTATTTTTATATTTAAATGAAAAAAAACCTGTATTTAGAATATTATTGAATGAGTGGACAGCAGAAGAAGTAAAAAAAGGAATGGCAAATTTAAAGCCTAATAAAGAAATGCAATCATTGCAGGATGCAGGTATTAGTAGGCAATGGGCTGATTGGATTTTAGGAATAAATTTAACGTCTGTGGCAACATTAAGATATAATCCTAATGATAAAAAAGTATTAAATATAGGGAGAGTTCTGTTACCAACTCTAAAGATTATTTATGACAGAGATAAAGAAATAGAAAACTTTCAATCATCTACTTATTATAAATTAATAGCAATTTTTAAAACAAAAGATAATGAAGAATTTGAGGGGATCTATTATGAAAATAACAATGAAAAATTTGATGATAAAGAAATTCCAGAAAATATAATTGAACTTTTAAAAGATAAAAATGCAGAAATTATAGAAAAGCAAGTAGAGAGGAAAAAAGACTATGCACCACTGTTATTTAATCTATCAAATTTACAAGGATATATCACAAGTAAGTACAAGGGATGGACATCTGATAAAGTATTAAAAGTTGCTCAAGCACTTTATGAAAAAAAATTCACAACATATCCAAGAACAGGCAGTGTTGCATTAGAGGAGAGTTTAAAAGAAAGAACTAAAAAAGTTTTAGATGTATTAAAAGTAGGATTACCATATGAAAGTCAGATTAAGTTTGTTGATAATAAAAGAATATTTGATAATTCCAAGGTAGAAAGTCATAGTGCTATAGTTCCAACCTACATGAAGCCCACTGGATTAAGTAAAGATGAAGAAATTGTTTATAATGCAATAAAAAGTAGATTTATAATGCAGTTTCTACCAGTAGCTGAATATGAGGAAACTAAACTTGTATCTAAAGTTAATGAGAGTACAATTAAAGGGATATTCATATCAAAGGGAAAAGTTCAAACAATTGAAGGATGGCATGTTGTTGAGAAAATGGAAAGCAGGGATACTATTTTACCAATGGTAGCAGAGAAAGAAATTGTAGATGTAGTTGATAGTAGAGTAAATGCGGTTACTAAAAAACCACCTAAACTTCATACTGAAAAGACGCTTTTAAGAGTTATGGAGACATGTGGGAAGAGTTTTAAAGATGAAGAAGATTCAGAAGAGATGATGGCTGCAATATTAAGCGGATTTAGTATAGGAACTCCAGCTACAAGAGCTGAAACAATTAAAAAACTAAAAGATGCATCATATATTAAAGCAAAAGGGAAAAGTCTTACCTGTACAGATTTAGGGAAAAGATTAATAGAAATCTTTCCAGCAAAAGAACTTCTAGACTTAGAATATACTGGAAGGCTTGAAAAGACACTATCAGATATAGAAAAAGAGAAATTTAAAAAAGATGATTTCCTGAATATGATTAAAGAATTTACTATCAATGCAATAGATTCTATAAAAAAAGATACATCAATGTTAAAGAATTTTAAAGTAGAACTACCAGAAGGTGCAGAATTTATAGGAGTTTGTCCTGTATGTGGAAATCCAATAGTTGAAAGTGAAAAGGGATTCGGATGTACTAATTGGAAAAATGGATGTAAATTTACAATTTGGAAAGATGATAAATATATCCAATCTTTTGGTAAAAAGGTTTCTAAGGAAATGGTTGAATTGTTACTTAAGAATGGAAAAGTTGGATTTAGAAATCTAAAGAGTAAAAAAGGAACAACATTTTCAGCTTATTTTAAGTATATATTAAATGAAGAAACTGGATATTATAATTGGAAAATTGAGTTTATAAAATAAATAGGATAAAGTAAATACTCTTACATATTTATTATATATATATTCCTAATACTATTTAATATTTTGTTAATAAAAATTATATCTTAGTGATAAATTAATATATACAACTTGATTTTTACAACAAATTGGTTATAATTTATAGTAACATAACTAAATAAAAATTAATTGCTGCTGAATTTGAAATCTATCATCAGAGTCTGTTTCCTTGTACGATTTAAAATATACGTCACATCTTTGACTTACTATTTATCTTCAGATGTCTTAATTAGAAATAAGAACAATGAAAACTAAAAAAATTATGAGAATAGAGTATAATAAAGTAAATGGATTTTAAAATGGGGGATGAGAATGTTATATATTTCAGATGAAACTATAGATAAGTTTATTAAAGAGGATATACCTTATATTGATTTAACTACTTTGGTTTTGAATATAGGAAAAGAAAAGGGAAATATAAAATTTGTTTCCAGAGAGAATGCTGTAATTAGTGGTACGGAAGAGATAATTAGAATATTTCATAAACTTAATATTCAGGTTAAAGCTCAGGTGGAAAGTGGAAAGAGTGTTTTGCCGGGGCAGACTGTTTTAGAGGGTGAAGGCTATACAGAGTCCCTACATATGGCGTGGAAGCTTTCTTCAAATATACTTGAGTATTGTTCAGGTATAGCAACTAGAACTAGAAATTTAGTTGATGCTGCTAAAAGGATTAATCCTAAAATTGAACTTTTTACCACAAGAAAGATATTTCCTGGAACTAAAGAACTATCAATAAAGGCTGCTATAGCTGGAGGCGCATATCCCCATAGACTTGGCTTATCTGAAACCATATTGATTTTTAAGCAGCACATGAATTTTATTGGGGGAGTAGATGGATTAATTTCAAAGTTTGAAAATATTAAGTCTAAGGCTTGCGAGAAAAAGATTATTGTTGAAGTGGATTCTTTAGAGGATGCCATAAAACTTGGGAAAGCTGGAGTTGATGGTATACAGTTTGATAAAATTCCTCCTAGTGAGTTAAAGCATATGGTTGAGGAAATAAGAAATATTGACAGTAGTATAACCCTTATAGGAACTGGTGGAATTAATTCTGGTAATGTTGAAGAATATGCAAAAACTGGTGTGGATGCTATTTCAACTACCTGGGTTTATTTTGGGAAGCCTACTGATGTAGGAACTATCATAACAAAAATTTAACCTGACTAACTTGGCGTAAGTCTCCCACTTCTTCAAGTGGGAGTTCAA
>NZ_JBDNRK010000056.1:0-26545 GCF_047718555.1 Clostridium sp.
TAATTATAATATTTAAAATAAAACTTATTTTTTTTGATAAATTATTAAAATCAAACATTTACATTTACAATACTCTTAAAATTCAATATATAAACTTACAATTACGATTTTTGTCATATTTTAAAGAAAATATCATTCGTAGTAAATGTATATGATTACTCTGTTACACTAAATATGAAATACATGAATTCAAATACTGCATTATAATGCACATAATATATATTATATGTATATTTATTCAAATAAAAAAATTACTATATTATAAAATACATTTAAGATTATACAATAAAAGTATTTTTTAACATAGTAATTCTTACAGAATAATTATTATCCTTTAATTTATTTATTCAATATTTTTTCAATCCTGTCAAAAGCCTCTTCAAGCTGTTTTTGACTATAGGCATAAGAAATTCTTATATATCCTTCGCCACCATTTCCAAAAGCTGAACCAGGTACTACTGCTACCTTTGCCCGCTGCAGAAGTTTATCGCAAAATTCTTCACTATTGGAAGCAAATTTTTTAATTGAAGGAAATATGTAAAATGCACCTTTGGGTAATTCTACCTGAAAACCAAGGTCAATTAATCTCTTATATACATAATCTCTTCTTAAGGCAAACTGAGTTTTCATGTTTTCAACGTCTTTCATAGAATTTCTAAGTCCCTGAAGTACACCATACTGCGCTATAGATGGAGCACAGGAAACATTATATTGATGAACCTTAATTATAGAATCCATGTAATTCTCAGCCGCACAAACATATCCTATTCTAAGTCCTGTCATGGAAAACATCTTTGAAAATCCATTCACTACTATAACCTTATTTTTTATATCTTTAAACTGAGCAATAGAATAGTAATTCTCTTCAAAAGAAAGGCAACTATACATTTCATCTGTAATAACTATTATATCTTCTGCTTTAACTATTTCATAGAGTCTATCTCTTGCTTCTTTACTTAAAACTGCTCCTGTAGGATTAGATGGATATGAAAGTACAAGAAGCTTTGGTTTTTTCTCCTGTATAAGATTTTTCAAATTTTCAAAATTTATAGAAAAATCTTCTTTATTTAATTCATAATTAATAATTTCTCCACCTAATAGTTTAACGCAGCTTTCATAGGCTGGATAAGCAGGGGTAGGAATAAGCACTTTATCCCCAGTATTTATAAATGCAGCAAATACATCCATAAGTCCTTCGCTTCCACCCACTGTAATACAAATTTCATCCTTATCATAACTTATACCTTGATTATTTAAAAAATTACTTACCTCTTGTCTTAGTTCCACTATGCCTGTATTAGAAGTATATACCGTTTTATTTTCATTTATTGCTTTTATCATAGCTTCCTTTATTGCATCTGGCACAGGAAAGTCAGGCTGACCAAGAGTCAATGATATTGCTCCCTCTACTTTCACAACCTTATTATAAAATTTTCTTATACCAGAAAGTTCTATACTGTTAACATTATCCGAAATTTTACTTTTAACCAAAAGTCTCACTCCATTCCAATACAGCATCTAAAAAATAGCAAATTAAAGACGCCTAATATATCATTATTAATAATTATACAATATAATGTAATAATAACAACAAATCTTACGTTTTATTTTAAAATACACTTTAATTTATTATTATTATTTATTATAATAATCTAATGTATAGTAATACATTTATGTAGAAATTTACTACTATATAAATTACTTTTTAGGAGGAATTTAAATGAACTATGATTTAACAGATCCGTATGAAATTGCACGATACATAAAAGAAGCCAAGAAATCAACACCAGTGAAGGTTTATGTTGATGGTGATTTATCCGGTGCTACTCAGGAAAACGTAGAAATATATGGCACACAAAATTTCTATGTTATCTTTGGTGAAAGTTCCACTGTATCAGAATTTATAGTGAGCAACAAGGATAAAATTAAAAAATTCAGATTAGAACAAGACAGAAGAAATTCAGCTATACCTCTTATGGACATAACTGGGGTTGATGCAAGAATAGAACCTGGTGCTATTATAAGAGACAAAGTGAGCATTGCTAAAAATGCAGTTGTAATGATGGGGGCAGTTATAAATATTGGCGCTGAAATAGGTGAAAGCACGATGATTGATATGAATGCGGTTGTAGGTGCAAGAGGTAAAATTGGTAAAAGAGTTCATCTTGGTGCTGGAGCTGTAGTTGCTGGTGTACTTGAACCACCAAGTAAGTCACCTTGTGAAATTGGTGATGACGTATTGATTGGAGCCAATGCAGTTATTCTTGAAGGAGTAAAAATAGGTAATGGTGCTGTAGTTGCTGCTGGCTCTGTAGTAGTTGATGATGTCCCTGCCAATGTAGTTGTAGCCGGAACCCCTGCTCAAATAATAAAAAGCGTAGACGATCAAACTAAGGATAAGACTAAAATAATGGATGATTTGAGAAAATAATCTACATACCATTAAAAAAGATCCCATACCAAAACAAGTATGGGATCTTTTTTAATTTTATAGAATAAAAAATATATTTCGTATACTACTTTCCTATCATTTTTACATCAAACCTTAAATTGCGTTTTTATTAATATTACCCATGTGATAATCCTCTTCGTTAAAATTTTCATCTACATTTACCACATCATTTTCAGCATCCTTATTTACTTTTTCCATTTTAGATATGGATACCTCATAAGCTATTTTCTTTATCACTTCATTTTCTGATAACTTTTTCTGATATTCCCTACTCTGAAGTCTTCCCCAAATTCTAATATTATCTCCTACTTTTAAAGACTCACAAAACCTCGAATTCCTTCCCCAGGCAATGGTAGGTATGTAGTCAGACTTATTGTAAGCTCTGTTTACTGCTAGAAGCATATCTGCTATTTCCCTCCCAAAAGGTGTGGTTCTATAAACAGGTTTTTTGCATATATAACCATCAAGGTAAATTTGATTTGGATTTTTACTTTTTTCTGTACATACCTCAATATTTCTGGCAAATACGGTAAGTATAAGCCTGTTAGAGCCTTCTACAAATTTATTATAGGATCTAAGTTGACCTTCTACGATTACATCTTGACCCTCCTCTAAATCCATTCCTGTTATAAGTCTTTCTGATATGGTAACATACAGTGTATCCTTTGTATCACTGAGTCTTTGAACATCCATATTAAAAGTATAGAATCCTTCACCGTACATCTCATGACTGAATTCAAGTTTTGAAGAAATCTTTCCTTCTAGATAGAGCTTATTGTTCAACATTAAATTGTCCATTTATATCCCTCTCTCCCTTAGTTTTCTATATACTTACATTATGAATATTCATAATATGAACAAAATATAACTAAAATTAAATTTATAATTGCATTATAAATCCTCCTTCTAATAATATATGAAAAGAAATAGCAAGCAGGAACGCCTAATATCTCTCTATATAGAACAATTCTATTATTAATTCACCTGAAATATTCATATATTTTCAATATTTATTTCCATTATAATACATTTTTGATTCATATTTCAATAGGTTATTTTCTTATTTGCTTTCCTTCATTATCTACAGTATAATTTTCCTTATAAATTAAGTCCGAAACCTTTACAAAACTATATCCTTCACTTTTAAGCTTATCAATTACACGCGCTAAAGTTTGCGGTGTGTACTTTCCCGAATTATGAAACAGTATAATTGATCCTGAACTAATTTTCTTCATTACTCTATTATATTCTATATCCGATCCCTCATCTTTCCAATCAATACTATCCACATTCCATTGTATACATTTGTGATCTGTTTGTTCTACCAAAGAAACACTGCTGTCATTATAGGTTCCTTCCGGGAATCTAAAAAGAGTAGGTCTTGTCCCCGTAAGTGCTAAAATCTTAGCGTCTGCTGCTGCCACTTCATTAATAATTTGATCTTTAGATATTCTTGTGAAATCAGAGTGTTTATCCGAATGGTTTCCTATTTCATGTCCTCTTTTAGCTATTTCCTTAGTCATATCTGGAAATTCATCTGCCCATCTTCCAATAACAAAGAAAGTTGCCTTTACATTTTCCTTATCAAGCACATCTAAAATTTTTGTAGTATTATCATATCCCCAGCTAGTATCAAAGGTTATAGCTACATTTTTACTTTGTGTCTCCACAGAGTATATAGGAAGATTTTTATTTCCAGATAAGATAGCAGTTTTATCTCCATGATTTAGCAATAAAAATGCAATAACCGCTAAAGTGAATATTACAATAATACCAATCGTAAGTTTTTTTAAAAAATTTTTTCTAACTATAATTATGTGCATAACTTTAACCCCCAAATTTTATATTCTTGTTAATCTATATTCTGTACAAGCTATTTTATGAATGTTAATAACTAAAATATAAAACTTTTTGTAGATTTATTTCTGTATTTTTATGTTATAATATATTTTAATTACATATTAAGGAGGAAAGAAGATGTTTGACGATACCCTGGACTTAGCTGAAAGCAAACTTCTTTTAATATATATTTTAAAACAAATTAAACTTCCTATTTCTAAAAATCAATTAACAGAAATAGTATTAAAAAATAATTTTATAAATTATTTTACCTTGCAAGAATATATTTCTGAACTTATATCTGCTAATTTTATAAGTTATAGTGATATAGATGGAAAACACAGATTAACAGTAACTTCAAAAGGCGATAAGGTACTTAATATGTTTTCCAATAGAGTGTCAGAGACTAAAAAGACACTTATTGATACTTACATCAAATCTAATATAACTAATATAAGAAAAGAAATAAGTTTAACTGCCAATTACACTTTAGCTAATAATGATAGTTTCACAGTAAATTTAAAGGCTACAGAAAATGACATTACTCTTATAGACCTAAAACTAAATGTAGTATCAAATAAACAGGCAAGGGATCTTTGCTCAAAGTGGAAAAATAATTCTTCTGAGCTGTATACAAAAATAATAAAAGCATTAATAGATGATTAAAAGAGCAGCATTCCCGTTGGCTCTTTTCCTATACATATTGTCCTTTTCCTATAATCATTAAAATTTATGCACAGCAATAAATTATTATAGTTATCACCAATATAAATATTTTCTCTATCTTTTATAATTCCTCTAGGCATTCCACCTACCTCTATTCTGCTTATTTCAATGAAATTTTTTAGATCTATAATACTAATAGTGCCATCTCCAAAATTTGATACAAAACACATTTTTTTTTCTATGAACATATCCACTGGTGAATTACCTACTGGTATCCTATGCAGTATTCTTAGATCCTTTGAAGAAAATATACTTATATTTCCGCACCCATCAGCACCTATATTGCTTTCACAAACAAAAATCATCTTTCCATCTTCACTAAAAAGTGCCTTTGTTGGATATTGTCCAACCCTAACATTGCTTATATTATCCTTATTTTCATATTGAAAAAATGTTATGCTATCGCTATTCATATTGGATATAACAATACCTTTTAAAATTTCATGTATATCAATACTATGAGGCATGTTTCCACAGGGAATTTCTTCTTCAATTTCATTTTTATCCAGACTGTAGTTTACAATATTATTTATATCACCACAAACAACAAAAGCATTATGCTTAATGACCTTAACATCGTTACAATTCATGCCTACAAAAAAATCTTTTTCAACCTTCTTTTTTTCTATATTTATTAGCGACAGTGAATTACTGTAATTATTTGCCACTAATAATTTGTCATTGTATACACATATGCCATGTGGCCCAATTCTGTCAGTATGATTTTGCTTCAAAGAAATTTCTCCAGCTTTCCCGAATATATCGGTATCAACTATGGAAATACTATCTGAATATCCGTTACAAATAAACAAGTTCTTCAAAATACCTCCCCCTCCCTACATTTTATAATATGTAAAACCTATCTATTGTGCCATTGAGTTATTGACAGTATTTAATTTTTTAGTATATATTATAAAAGAGTTAAAATATTTAAAGAAATCTATCAATAGTAGAAGATGGCAAACTGAAATTGGGGAAATTTACACCACCTGAGTGTAAATATTACAAATTCAACTCTAATATATTTAACTTGTACTATTTAGAAAGGTGGGAAATTTAATGTACACATATAAAACTAAGGGTGTCTGTTCAAGAGAAATAAAATTTGAAGTAAAAGACAATAAGATAACTGAGCTTCTATTCATAGGAGGATGTGATGGAAATCTTCAGGGACTTTCAAGATTAGTGGAGGGACTTGATATAAGTGACGCTATAAATAAACTAAAGGGCATAGATTGTGGTGGAAGAGGTACATCCTGTCCAGATCAGCTATCTAAAGCCCTTGAAACTTACATTAAAAGCAATAATTAAAAAAATCCTCACCATAAAGTGAGGATTTTTTCACATACCTATATTTCTTTAAAAACTTCTTCTAATATTTCAAAAGCATCATCAATATCCTTCTTTTCCACATTTAAAGGAGGTAATATTCTTACTACATCAGCTCCTGCTGTAATAAGCAAAAGTCCTTTTTCAAAACATTTATTGATAACACTCTTAATATCTATACTCAATTGCATACCTATAAGAAGACCCATTCCTCTTATTTCCTTTATACAATTATATTTTTCCTGAAGCTTCACCAATTTAGATTTTATATATTCTCCCTTTTCATCTACAGAATCTATAACTTTACCATCAATAAGCTCATTTAAAATGCAAAGACCTATAGCTGTGCCCATTGGGTTTCCGCCAAAGGTGTTGCCATGATCACCAGGTACAAAAGCAGAAGCTGCCTTTTCCTTAGCGAGTACTGCACCAATTGGGAAACCACCACCAAGAGCTTTTGCCATACATATCACATCAGGTACCACTCCAAATTTTTGATATGCAAAAAGCTTTCCACTTCTTCCAATACCACATTGTACTTCATCAAATACTAATAAGGCATTGTGCTTGTCACATAAATCTCTAAGGAGCTGCAAGTATTCTTTATGGACACATATTATTCCGCCTTCACCCTGTATTGGTTCTACTATAACTGCACAGGTATTATCATTGATTGCACTCTTAATCTCTTCCATATCATTAAATTGTACACTTTTAACATTTCCTATTAAAGGCTTAAATTGTTTCTGATATTTAGGCTGACCAGTTACTGACAATGATCCCATAGTACGTCCATGAAAAGAATTATCCATGTATATTATTTCACTCTTCTCATCTGTTCCAAACATTCTCCCGTACTTTCTTGAAAGCTTTAATGCAGTTTCAATGGATTCCGTTCCGCTATTACAGAAAAAGACCTTCTGATGATCAGTATTTTCACATAATTTTTCAGCTAAATCCATTGCATTTTGATTCCAATAATAGTTAGAGATATGCATAAGCTTTTCAGCCTGATTTTTTATTGTGTTTACAATTTTATCATTGGCATGACCAAGACAATTAACTGCTACACCAGAAACAAAGTCTATGTACTCCTTGCCTTTGTCATCAAAAAGTCTTGCTCCCTTACCCTTCTCGAAAATTACATCAAATCTTCCATAAGTATTCATTATATTGCCTTTTGACATTGATTATCCCCACCTTTTTCTTCTATTATTGTACCACAGTTATTAAATATATTATTAATAAGGCAGTGCTCTTTTCTTCCATCAATTAAATGTACATTATGGGTACCATTTTTTATAGCTTCCATACAACACTCCATTTTAGGTATCATACCTCCGCTTATTATCCCATCTCTTATATAATCATGTATTCTATCTAATGTTAAATATTCTATAAGACTATTCTTATTATTTATATCCTCATATACACCTTCTACATCTGTCAATATAATAAGCTTATCAGCCTTAATTGCTGAACTTATAAAGGAAGCTGCATAATCTGCATTTATATTATATTTATTACCATCTTTATCATATCCTACAGGAGAAACAACAGGTACCTGGCCTGACTTTATTAAGCTTATAAGCATAGTTTCATTTATATTAGTAACTTCTCCTACAAAGCCTATATCAATTTTTTCTCCATTATCATATATATACTTTTTTTGTGCCTCTATAAGCTTACTATCTATTCCACTTACTCCTATGGCATTTAATCCTCTTAAACTTAAGTTAAGTGATATGTCCTTATTTACCATTCCACACAATACCATCTGAACTATTTCCATTACATTTTCGTCAGTGACTCTAAGACCATTGACAAATTTACTTTCAATACCAGTTTTATTAAGCCATTTGGATATAAGAGGGCCCCCTCCATGAACAATAACTATATTCACTCCATACTGTCTCATAGTGGCTACATCGTTTAAAAATGCATTTTGGGCTTCTTCATTTTTCATTATACTTCCGCCATATTTTATTACAAATGTTTTTCCCTTTAAACTGCTTAGTGCAGGCAAAGGCTCTAAAGAAACTGCTCCTTCTTCATTTTTCATATTAAAGCACCTACCTTATTTTTTTACATGTATAATTATACACACTTAAATATAATTATTCAATATTTTCAATAAAAATTATGTTTTTTTATTGAATAACATATATATATTATGTATAATCAGTTTAAAAGTCAATATAAATTGGAGTGATAATATGATAAAAGCAGGAATAATTGGATCTACAGGCTATTCAGGAGAAGAGCTTACCGGATTACTATATAGACATCCACAGGTAGAAATTGATTTTTTATGTTCTCACAGTTATGTAGATGAACCTTTTAGCAATTTATATGGTAATTTAAAAAGATTTGTAGATGAAAAATGTGTAAGTGACGAAGAAGCTTTTAAAAGAATCAAAGACATAGACATATTATTCACCGCGCTGCCCTCTGGAAAAGCTTTAGAATTTGGAAAAGCAGCTATGGAAAGTGGAGTTAAATTTGTAGATATAGGATCAGATTTCAGACTTAAAACTGCAGAACTTTATAAGGAATGGTATAATCTTGAGCATAATTATGCTTCCCTTTTAGAGAAAGCTGTATATGGTTTACCTGAATTAAATAGATCAAAAATAAAGGAAGCTGAACTTATTGCTAATCCCGGGTGTTATCCTACGGCCAGCACATTAGCTCTTGCTCCCCTTGTAAAGAATAATATTATAGATACCACCAGTATCATTATAGATGCAAAATCAGGAGTTTCTGGTGCAGGAAGAAAAGCTTCCGTAGCTAACCTATTTGTAGAGTGCAATGATTCTATAAAAGCTTATGGTGTAACTACCCATAGACATACCCCTGAAATAGAGCAGAATCTTTCAGAACTATCCTCACAAGAAGTAAAATTAACCTTTACTCCTCATTTAATTCCAATGAGCAGGGGTATTCTTTCTGTATGTTATGGAAAACTAACAAAGGAAACAAATTCTGAAAAGCTTATGGATTTATATAGAGATTTTTATAAGGATGAATACTTTGTAAGAGTAATTGAAGAGCTACCTGAAACAAGATGGGTTAAAGGTTCCAATTTCTGCGATATAAGCTTAAGAGTAGACACACGAACAAATAGAGTTATAGTTGTTTCAGCTATAGATAACCTAGTGAAAGGTGCTGCTGGTCAGGCAGTTCAAAACATGAATCTTATGTTTGGCTTGAAAGAAAATACTGCGTTGGAAAATACACCAATTTTCCCTTAATAATTCATCTTAATTAGATAACCATACAAACTTATATTCAAAAGCTATTTTTTATAGTATGAATATACATAATAAAAGTATTTTAAAATAAAGATTTATCAATTTGTTAATGGGCATTAAGGCACATTCAAATAAATAACTATTGTAAAAAGTTACTTATTTCTTTGAGTTTGCCTTACTATTATAGAAAGAAGGCTGTTATATGGATTCAATAAAAATATTAGAAAATAAAACTATAACTGATGTACCTTATTTTAAAGCATCCGGTATCCATTGTGGATTAAAAAAAGTAAAAAAAGATCTATGCGTCATATATAGTGAAAAAAAAGCTGTGGCTGCAGCGACCTTTACTAAAAATAAAGTAAAAGCAGCGCCAATACTTTTAAATATGAAATTCATAGAAAATGAAAACACTCAAGCTATTGTAGTTAACAGTGGAAATGCCAATGCCTGTACTGGTGAAGATGGTTACTCCAATGCTCTTTCTATGGCTGCAACAACTTCAAAGGCTCTAGGATTATCTCCCGAAGAAGTCATTGTAGCTTCAACTGGTGTAATCGGAGTTCCCATGCCTATGGATACAATAACTTCTGGAATTGGAATGGCCTGTGAAGCTCTATCCTATGAAGGTGGTGAAGATGCTGCTAAAGCCATTATGACTACGGATACAAAAGAAAAGATAATTACCGTAGAATTTAATCTTGGATCTAAGACTGCTAAAATTAGTGCTATGGCGAAAGGTTCTGGTATGATACATCCCAATATGGGAACTATGCTAAGTTTTTTAGGGACAGATACCAATATCTCAAAAACAATGCTAAATAAAGCTTTAAAGGAAAGTGTTGAAGACTCTTATAATATGGTATCTGTAGATGGAGACACCAGCACTAATGATATGGTGGTAGTACTTGCTAATGGAGCCTGTGAAAATACTCTTATTGATACTGAAGATGAGAATTATAAAATTTTTAAAAAAGCCCTTCATTTCGTAAATGTGGAAATTGCAAAGATGATTGCTGGCGATGGCGAAGGTGCTACAAAATTAATTGAAACTAATGTCTATAATGCACGTTCTTTAAAGGATGCCAAAATCTGTGCAAAGGCTGTTATAACTTCAAGCCTTGTAAAAGCTGCTTTTTTTGGAGCTGATGCTAACTGGGGAAGAATCATCTGTGCCTTAGGCTACAGTGGTGCAGAACTTGATGTAAATGAAATTAACATATTCTTTAGCAATAGTGTAGGCAAGATTCAAATATGCCAAAAAGGTGGTAATATAGAATTTGATGAAGCCATAGCAAAGGAAATATTGGAGCAGGAAAAAATAACTGTTACCATAGATTTAAATGATGGTAACTATAATGCCACTGCTTGGGGCTGTGATTTAACTTATGATTACGTTAAAATAAACGGTTCTTACAGAAGCTAGGAATAAAATCTAATTAAATAATTTAATTAGATTTTATAATGATAATAGTAATATAACCTAAAAAGACTTCTTAGATTAAATTTGATTCAATTCTCTCACTTAATCTAAGAAATCTTTCCATAATACATACTTAGTATGAGTTTTAAATTATTATCCCTATCAATTTAATAATCTTTGCGTAAGTAAATTACCTCTAAAAAAGGATAAATATCTACTATCAGACCGAACGTTCAAATGATACTAATCTAGAAAATTAATAATATATAAACGTAACTCAAAAAAGTAAATACAACTAAACTAAAAAAATTGTATAGGTTAAATTTAATTAAGTATTTTTTGTCCTTTTCTCCACTTTTATTTATGTATATTTTATATGAAATCAAACTTGCCAGAGAAGCTATAATAGTCCCCATACCCCCAATGTTAACTCCCAGAAGCACCTCCTTCCAGTTCTCAGTAAAATTAGCTATCAATATAGAGCATGGCACATTACTCACCACTTGACTTAGTACTATAGATGAAAAATAAGGAGCAGTAGGCTTTTGTAAAAATTCCTTTAAATGCATTTGTATAAAATTAACATTAGAAATATTTCCAATAAATATAAAAAAACAAACAAAGGTACCTAATAAAAAATAGTCTACCTTTTTTATTAGAAACTTGTCCATTAAACTTATACACAGAACAGTTGCTAAAAAAGTATATCTGTAATCAACAAAACCGAACACTGAAAATACTACAAATAAGAACAGCATAAAATATGTAAATACTCTTTTTTTATCTTTTATATTAACAACCGCTAAAGAAATTTTGATTTCTTCCTTTGTAACTCTTTTATTTAACAATAAAAGCCATAACAGCCCAATTAACACAAAGGGTAAAATCACCGCAAAGAACTGACTTCCCTTTAAGTTATAATGAGTAAATAAAAACAAATTTTGTGGATTACCCATAGGGGTAAGGCTACTGCCTATATTGGCTGCCAAAGTTTGAAGGATTACTGTCTTCATAAAATTTACTTTTGCCCTTTTAAATGTAACTATTGATAATGGTACAAAAGTAAGCAGTGCCACATCGTTAGTCACCAACATTGATGAAATAAAAGTAACTAAAATAAATACCAACGATACTCTTCTTGTATCTCTGCACCTTGTTAAAATTATTAAAGCTAATTTATCCATAACCTTTAAATTTTCAAAAGCAGCGATTATTATCATCAAGTTAAAAAGCAATATAATAACTTTGAAGTTTATATAAAATATTTGTGGTTTCATAAAAAAGGAAGTAAAAATCGCTAGTATAAATGCTATGATAAACACTTTTTCTTTTTTTAATCTGTTTATAATCATATATTTAGCATTAATATTTAAAATTGAACTTCTCATTTAATTTATCTCTCCATATATCAATAAGTCTTTTCATATAATTCTATAGTATTTCTCATAAAAAATATTTATCCTATAAAATATTGTTATTTAAATATTGTTATTTAAATATTGAATCTCTTCATAAAATTATTTATAGTGGAAACTAGAATTATCACTGCCCTATTGCCCTTATCTATATCCTCTAAGATGCTTGTACCATTACAATATTGAATAAACTCAAGAATACTCCAATTTTGCCAGGACTTACTTATATCCACTTTAAAATCATCACTTTTTTTAGGAAGGATAATCTTCAAATTCTCATAATTACTATCCTCATACCCGGTATCAGCACTATATTTATATATTAACTCACAAGCTTTTTTATATGCTGCATACTTTTTATCTTTATTGCATTTTACCCAGGCAATTATTAACATAGCTCTTATAAATAAATCTTTTTCCTTTAATCTTTCAATTAGACCTATAGCCTTATTTTCACTGCAAAGCCTATATATGAAAAAAATCTTAACTTTAAGATCCAAGCTGCCCCATTTTTTAAGTAGTTTATTTTCTTCTAAACAAAATAATATATTTATTTTCTCCTCTATATCTAGAAATTTAAATACGTTATCTCTCTCCTTAAATTCCATATCCATGGAATCTAAAATTCTTCTCTTTTCTTCCTTATCCAAATTTAAAATTTTAGGAAATAGCACCTCTATATCTGAATCATCAGCTGCCTTAAAAAAATTTACTATAAGTGGCATATAATATTCTTTTCTACTGCTGAAGACACATGTTTTAACAAGAATCTTTTCCTTTTCATTTTTTAGTAATTTTACTTTGAGAGCTTGTTCCATATTATTTTTATAATTAACTCCAATTTCAAAGGACACAACTGTACCAGGAGTAAGTAATTTAGCTTTACAATGCAGATGATTTCTATTTACATATAGATCTGGCTGATTATCTCTAAGTATATATCCAAAATCATTTAATTTATGAATTCTAGGGTTAAATCCACCAAACCACTTAATTATACCTACTTCTCTCATAAGTTTCATCTCCCGTTCATAAATATTAAATATTTATCCTATTTCAATTATAATAAATACCATACTAAGAACTTTATTTATCACTATACAAATTCTCTGGCATTATTAGGCATATTCAAATAAATAACTAGTCAGTATGCTAGCCTATTTTGAATCCTACTGCGTCAGCAGAACCCTCAGATAGCCAAAGCTACCTTCGGAACCTGCTTCCTTGTTGGATTCAAAATATTCGTCGCATCTTTGACTTACTATTTATTTTCACATGCCTTAATTATTTTTCTCATGTCACCTATCATATACAATGAACCAGAAATCAAAAGTAAATCGCCATTTTTACAATATCCTTTAGCTTTAGTAAAAGCTTTTTTGTAGTCCTCAAAACTTTCACAATTAGAATTAAATCTTTTTACAATCTTAGCTAAATCTTTAGATATTTCGGCCCTATCACTATGTGGAGTTACTGCTATGATACGTTTAGCCTTAGGTGCAATAATTTTCACCATAGCTTCTACTTGCTTATCGGCTAGTATTCCTAATATAAGAACAATATTATTATATGTAAAATATTTATCAACACTTTCACTTAAATTCTTTATTCCGTCTATATTATGTGCACCATCTAATACTACCAATGGAGAATCTGATAAAACTTCCAGTCTTCCCTTCCAAATAACACTCCTTAAGGCTCTTTGAATGCATTCTTTTGATACATTAACACCTTTTTCTCTAAGCTCCTCTATGCAATAAATAGCTGTACTGCAATTTAAGAGCTGATACTTTCCTAAAAGTGATAA
Organism: Clostridium sp.; assembly: GCF_047718555.1. Classification (GTDB taxonomy): domain Bacteria; phylum Bacillota; class Clostridia; order Clostridiales; family Clostridiaceae; genus Clostridium_I. The sequence continues at coordinate 14,246 of NZ_JBDNRK010000056.1, forward strand.
TTTTATATTATAAATATCCTTTGAAGTTTTAACTCTAATTTGCTGATAATATTTTGATTCTTCCTGTGATTTAAATGTATTTATAAATTCTGCAGACTCTCTTGAGACACTAATAAGCTTGGAATTATTTTTTACACAAGTTTCTTTTATTACAACTTCACACTCAGCCTCTTGAGGATATAGAATAACCGGTACATTATTTTTAATAATCCCTGCTTTTTCATGAGCTATTTCAGTTAATGTATTACCTAATATATTCATGTGATCATAGCTTATAGAGGTTATAATACTGACTAAAGGTGTAATAACATTAGTAGAATCCAGTCTCCCTCCAAGTCCTACTTCTATAACTGCATAATCTACTTGTTTTTTGCAAAAATACAAAAAAGCTGCACAAGTTATTATTTCAAATTCTGTAGGATGCTCATATCCTAATTTTATCACTTCATTCACAGCCGTAGAGAGCTCTGTTACCACTTCACAAAGTTCTTTTTTAGGTATATTCTTTTCGTCTATACGTATTCTTTCTTCAAATTCCTCTATAAAAGGGGATGTATACATGCCTACTTTATATCCAGCTTCTATAAGAATTTTAGATACCATAGCTGTAGTAGAACCTTTCCCATTAGTACCTGCAATATGAATACATTTTAATTTTTCTTCTGGATTTCCTAAAAGTTCAAGTATTTTCTTAGTTCTAGACAATCCATAATTACTTCCAAATTTAGCTGTATTCTTTATGTAATCCATAGTTTCTTTATAGTCCATTTCAACTTAAGCTCCTTCATCTTTAAGCAAAGTATTATACTTATCTCATTATAGTTTAACAATATTGCACACCAGCGTCAATGTATAGTGTCAGCTGTTTAAATAATATTATATGCGGTCTATACTATATACATTTAACACTGCAAAGTTTAGCTGATAACATCTGCACATACTCGTATAATTCACCTAAACTTAGTGAGAGTACAGACTCTCACTAAGTAAGATTCATTGGTAAATATGCAGCTTAATTCAATAACACATTTTAAAGTAAAAGAGATATAACATAGAAGTACTGAATTCTAAATTATATCTCTTTTGCCTAATACTATTGCTATTTTACCAATTAATCCTTAGGCACATTCAAATAAATAATTAGTCAGTATACTAGCCTATTTTGAATCCTACTGCGTCAACAGAACCCTCAGATAGCTCACTATCTTCGGAACCTGTTTCCTTGTATCATTCAAAATATTCGTCGCATCTTTGACTTACTATTTATTTTCATATGCCTTATTAGTTTAAATTTCAGACTAATTACTTTTTAAGCTATCAAGTCTTTCCAGTACAGCTTTTAACATTTCATTGTACTTGTTTCCTTTAGCTCTCTCCTCTTCTATTACAGCAGCAGGAGCTTTAGAAACAAAGCCCTTATTTGAAAGTTTCTTTTCTACTCTTTCTATTTCTTTTTTCAATCTTGTACTTTCCTTGTTTAATCTTTCCAATTCTTTATCTAAATCAATAAGGTCAAGCAAAGGAATAAATATTTCTCCACCTTTTGTTATAACCGAAACTGCATTACTATCTACTGTATCCTTATTAGAAATAAACTCAATGCTGCTTGCAGAAGCCAATTTTTCAAAATATATCTCTCCTGCCTCAAAAGCATTTTTGCTTTCTACATTGGCCAAAACAAAGAGCTTTGCCTTTCTTGAAGGTGGTACATTCATCTCTGCTCTTACATTTCTAAGGGCTTTTATAGCTTCTATTATATAACTCATATCTGTTTCTGCCTTTGCATCATAAAGTTTTTCACTGTATTCAGGCCATTTGGATATAGATATAGATTTATATTCTCCATCTAAATGTTGATATATTTCTTCAGTTATATAAGGCATTACAGGATGAAGAAGCTGCAGTCCAATAGTTAATACTTTATTAAGTACATTGAAAACCACTCCCTTTGCCTTTTCATCTTCCCCATACATAACAGGTTTTACAATTTCAATATACCAATCACAGAATTCAGTCCACATGAAGTCATATACTTTTTGTGATGCAATTCCAAGCTCAAATTTTTCTATATTCTCTGTAACTTCTTTAGCTACAGTATTTGCTCTTGATAATATCCATTTATCTCCAAGGCTGTATTCTTCACAGTTCTCATATTTTTTCATAATACCCTCATCTAAATTCATAAGAACAAATCTAGATGCATTCCATATTTTGTTTGCAAAATTTCTTGCAGCCTCTACTTTTTCTGTTTTATATCTTAAATCATTTCCAGGTGCATTACCTGTTATTAGAGTAAATCTTAGTGCATCTGCCCCAAAGGTATCTATTACTTCCAGTGGATCAACTCCATTACCTAAGGACTTAGACATCTTTCTTCCCTCTGCATCTCTTACCAGTCCATGAATTAATACATGTTCAAAGGGAGTTTCTCCCATGTTATGAATACCTGAGAAAATCATTCTAGCAACCCAGAAGAATATTATATCGTAACCTGTTACTAAAGTATTAGTTGGATAAAAATATTTAAGATCTTCAGTATCTTCTGGCCATCCTAGTGTAGAAAAAGGCCATAATGCTGAACTGAACCAAGTATCAAGTACATCTTCATCTTGCTTTAAATTAGTACTCCCACATTTTGTGCATTTACCTGGATCCTGTGAGGCTACAATTACTTCGCCACACTCCTGACAATACCAGACAGGAATTCTGTGTCCCCACCAAAGCTGTCTTGATATACACCAATCTTGAATATTTTCCATCCAGTTAAAATAAGTCTTATCAAAACGTTCAGGCACAAATTTAGTTTTACCATTTTTAACAACTTCAATAGCTGGTTTAGCCAAGGATTCCATCTTAACATACCACTGTTTAGAAATCATAGGCTCAATAGTATTACCACATCTGTCGTGAGTACTTACATTGTGAGTGTGTTCTTTTATCTTTACAAGGAAACCTTGCTCTTCTAAATCCTTTACTATTTCTTTTCTAGCATCATATCTGTCTAAACCAGAATATCTTCCATATCCAGTTACAATAGTTCCGTCATTGTTCAAAATAATTATTTCAGGTAAATTATGCCTCTTTCCAACCTGATAATCATTTGGATCGTGGGCTGGAGTAATTTTAACTGCTCCCGTTCCAAATTCCATATCTACATATTCATCTGCAACTATCGGAATTTCTCTATTTACTAATGGAAGCATAAGAGCTTTTCCTACAAGATGAGCATATCTTTCGTCCTTTGGATTTACAGCTACAGCAGTATCACCAAGTAGCGTTTCTGGCCTTGTAGTAGCTATTTCCAAAGACTCATTACTGCCAATTACAGGATATTTTATATGCCAAAAATGACCATTTTGTTCAACATACTCTATCTCAGCATCAGAAAGAGCAGTTTGGCATTTAGGACACCAATTTGTGATTCTGTTTCCTTGATATATTAGTTCTTCATTATATAATTTTACGAATACTTCTCTTACTGCCTTACTTAATTTTTCATCCATAGTAAAGCTCTCTCTTGTAAAATCAGCGGATACTCCCATCTTTTTCAGTTGTCCTCGTATTCTGGCTCTATAAGTATCTGTCCACTGCCAAACTCTTTCAAGGAAGGCTTCTCTGCCCATCTCCTTTTTTTTCAGACCCTCTTTTAAAAGTTCCTTTTCAACTTTTACTTCAGTAGCTATACTGGCATGATCTTGCCCTGGAAGCCATAGGGTACAATAGCCCTGCATTCTTCTGGTCCTTATTAAGAAGTCCTGAAGTGCATTATCTAGAGCATGCCCGAGATGAAGCTGCCCTGTAATGTTAGGTGGTGGCATTATTATTGTATAAGGCTTTTTACTTTTATCAACCTTTGGCGTGAAAAATCCCTCTTCTTCCCACCACTTATATAATCTATCTTCGAACTCTTTTGGATCATAAGTTGTTGCTATATTTTTAGAATTATCCATTTTTTAGTCTCCTTATCAATTTATATTATAATTCAATAGAATTACATCTTCAGTGATTATTTAATTGTTATATAAAATAAAAAAGCACAGACATCCCAAAGGACGACTGCGCGCGTTACCACCTTTTTTCCTACAGACAAAATTCTTAATGCTTTCACCGAATTTTGTAATTCATTATCCATTGACATTAATAATCATAGTCCCCAGACAATATATAGGCTCTTAATAGAATATCGGTTAAGATTACCGTCTTTACCTACTAATGCATCTTCAAAAAATAACTAAGTCAGTATGCTAGCCTATTTTAAATCCTACTGCGTCAACAGAACCCTCTGATAGTCCAACTATCATCAGAACCTGTTTCCTTGTTGGATTCAAAATATTCGTCGCATCTTTGACTTCTTATTTATTTTCAGATGCCTTATACTTCAGCAAAGAAACTCCGAAGCTACCTTCAAAGTAAAAAGCACAGAAAATCTTTCAGCCTATGAATTTTCTTCTCTAAATGCCTTTTATCTTTTACTCCTCTTCATCAACGTATAAATATATTATTACTTAATATTATAAATAAAACTTTTAATATGTCAAGAAATTTTTCTAATAACTTTAATGAATAAGTAATTTAATTCCTTCTTTCACACTATTATGAATTAAAATACAGCAAACACACAAAAAAATAACTAATTATAAACGGTCATTTATATTTTTAACACTTTTATATATATTTAATATACTACTATAGACATAGTATATTACTGAAAAATTTTATTGTGTACTTCTTCAATCAGGCAACGTTACTAAACTTTATGAAAACTACGAATATAACATGGGCGTAATCTAAAAGAGGTGTCAGCATGAGAAAAAAAAGAAATTTACAAAAAGATAATAAATCAGTAATTATAAAATTAGATGAGTGCAAATATATTGGAGGAAGTTATAATTCTTCAGTATATCTTATGAAAGATAGTAGAGTAGTAAAAATTTACAAAGATCCTTTAGACTGTAAAAGACAATATGAATTATTAAAAACCACTGCCGTTAGCAATTTCTTTCCTAAAATATATAACTTCTGTGGTCACTACATCATAAGAGAATATATTGAAGGAATTAGTATGATAAAATATATAAATGAAAATAAATTTGACCATAGAGCTGCTTTAAAGTTAATACAGTTTTTAGAAAAATTGGATATTAACAAGGTTTTAACCCTAGACATAAAATTTGAGGACATTTTTATAAAAAAAGATAATGAACTCATACTGATAGACATATCCAGCAATCAGTTAAAAGAAGATACTTTATATAAAATATTAAAAACACTAAAAACACTAAATGTCCTAGACTTATTTCTTCTTGAACTAAAAAACTATAATATTAATTTATACAGTAAATGGACAAAGTAAAATATTATTTTATCAATTAAAATTTGAGAGTTGAAAGAAATTATTTTTTCTTTCAACTCTCTCTTTTCAAGCTTAACTATATTAATATTTTAAGCCTTAATAGGTGCTCCTTCAGAATTATGCTTTTTTATTTCCACTATTTCTGTCATTTTATCGAATTCAGCTTTCTTTTCCATATTCTTAAAAGCTGTAGACAGCATTAATTTTATTCTATTCAGCTGATTAACTTCGCTGGCACCAGGGTCATAATCAATAGCTGCTATATTTGCATAGGTATACCTTCTCTTAAGCTCCTTTATCATTCCCTTTCCTGTTACATGATTAGGAAGGCAGGCAAAAGGCTGCATGCATACAATATTCTCTGTACCACTTTCTATAAGCTCTACCATTTCCGCAGTTAAGAACCAACCCTCTCCAGTTTGATTACCAATGGACACTATGCCATTAACTCCTGCTGCAAGTTCACTTATTGCCTTAGGAGGTTCAAATCTCTTGCTATTTCTTAAAGCTTTTTTCATATCCTTTCTGTAGAACTCAATAGCACTTATTACTACATTACTGATTAGTTTAGCTTTTCTGGTACCGGATAAATATCTCTGCTTATAGCTTTCATCATAGGCACAATACAGTAAAAAGTCTATTAAATCCGGCATTACAGCCTCTCCACCTTCACTTTCAACAATATCAATTATATTGTTATTTGCTGCCGGAAGGAATTTTACCAATATTTCTCCCACAAGTCCTATTTTAGGTTTTTTAACATCTTCTATTGCTAAGTTGTCAAAATCTTTAACTATATTCCTCACGTTATTTTTAAATACTTTATGGTTTCCAGACATAGTAGATTCTTTACACTTTTTTACCCATCTATTATAAAGTTCATTCGCAGAACCCTTTATTTTTTCATAAGGTCTAACTCTATATAAAACTCTCATAAGTAAATCACCATATACAAGAGCTATTGCACACTTATTTAACATAGACATAGAATACTTAAATCCCGGATTTGATTCAAGCCCCTGGGCACTTACAGCAATAACTGGCATATCAGTATAGCCTGCGTCCTTAAGTGCTTTTCTGATAAATCCAATATAGTTTGTGGCTCTGCAGCCCCCGCCAGTTTGTGAAATCAAAGCAGAAGTTCTCTTTAAATCATACTTGCCGGACTTTAAAGCCGATATTATTTGTCCAACTACAATTATTGATGGATAACATGCATCATTATTGACATATTTTAAGCCTTCCTCCACCGCATTTTTATCATCATTAGACAGCATAACCAATTTGTAACCTGAAGCATTCATAGCTGTTTCTAAAAATTGAAAATGCATTGGAGACATCTGTGGACAAAGTATTGTATGTGTATCCTTCATTTCCTCTGTAAATAAAATCTTTTTCTTCATATCAGCAATACGCTCTGATTTTATCCCACTCTTTTCTCTTTCTTCCATAGCCGCTCTTAGAGAACGAATTCTTATTCTAACTGCCCCTAAATTATTTCCCTCGTCAATCTTTATGGAAGTATATACCTTTTTATAATTATCTAATATCTCCTCAACTTGATCAGTAGTTACTGCATCAAGGCCGCAGCCAAAGGAATTAAGCTGTATAAGCTCCAAATTATTTTGTTCTGCCACAAAGCTAGCAGCGGCATAAAGCCTTGAATGATAAACCCATTGATCAACTACTCTAAGAGGTCTCTCCACTTTTCCAAGATGTGCCACTGCATCTTCTGTAAGCACTGCCATACCATAACTGGTTATAAGATCAGGTATACCATGATTGATTTCTGGATCTATATGATAAGGTCTTCCCCCTAAAATTACACCTTTTCTTCCCGTGTCCTTAAGATATTGCATTACTTCATTGCCTTTATTTCTTATGTCTTCTTTATATTTTAAAATTTCATCATTGGCCTCTTCTACTGCTTTATTTATTTCTCTTTTTGATATATTAAATTCTATCAATTCTTCATAAAGTCTTTCTTTAAGTCTCTTGATATTATCAAAAGGCAAAAATGGATTTTTAAATAATATATCTCCGCTTCTAAGCACATCAATGTTGTTTTTAAGCACCTCTGCATAAGAGGTTACTATTGGACAGTTATAATGATTATCCGCCCCTTCCTGCTCTTTCTGCTCATAAGGAAGACAAGGATAGAATATAAATTTAATTCCCTTATTAATAAGACTTGCTACATGTCCATGAGTAAGCTTAGCAGGATAGCAAACTGATTCTGATGGTATAGTATCTATGCCCATTTCATAAATATCCTTAGAAGATCTAGGTGATAACTCTACTCTAAAGCCTAAATTTGTAAAGAACGTATGCCAAAACGGATAATTTTCATACATATTTAAAACTCTAGGTATTCCAACTATTCCTCTTTTTGCCTCTTCTTTACTTAAAGCTTTGTAATTAAAGGTTCTCCTATATTTGTAATCATATAAATTAGGTATATCATTTCTCTTTTGAGCATGACCTGCTCCTCTTTCGCACCTATTTCCAGTTATATATTGCCTTCCATCTGAAAATTTATTTACAGTAAGCATACAGTTGTTTCCACAAAGGCCGCACCTTCTCATATCAACCTCTGCACTGAAATTATCAATTTCCTCTAAATTAAGTAATGTAGTAGAATAATCTTCTTCATATTTTTCCTTTGCAATAATAGCACAGCCAAAGGCCCCCATAAGCCCTGCAATATCCGGTCTAACTGCTTCTCTCCCAGATATGAGTTCAAAACTTCTAAGCACTGCATCATTATAGAAGGTACCACCTTGTACTATTATCTTTTCTCCAAGTTCCTTAGGATTTCTTACTTTAATAACCTTTAAAAGAGCATTTTTTATTACTGAGTAAGAAAGTCCTGCTGAAATATCTCCTACCTTTGCCCCTTCCTTCTGGGATTGTTTGACTCTAGAGTTCATAAATACTGTACATCTAGATCCAAGATCTACAGGATTTTTAGCCATAAGAGCAGAAGCAGCAAAATCTTTAACATCCATATTAAGAGATTTTGCAAAAGTCTCAATAAATGAACCACAACCTGAAGAGCAGGCTTCATTTAGTAATATACTGTTTATTACTCCGTCCTTTACCCTTAGACATTTCATATCCTGACCACCTATGTCAAGTATAAAATCTACTCCTGGTAAAAAGAATTCTGATGCCTTATAATGTGCAACCGTCTCAACTTCACCAATATCAACTTTTAAAGCTGCTTTTATAAGCCCCTCACCGTAACCTGTAACTGCAGAATTAACAATCTTAGCCCCATCAGGTATCTTTGAATATATATCTTTTAGTATTTGTGTAGTAAGCTTCAGTGGACTTCCCTCATTACTTCCATAAAAGGAGTATAAGAGTTCACCATTTTCTGAAAGTAAAGCTGCTTTAGTAGTAGTAGATCCGGCATCAATTCCTAAAAAACATTTGCCCCTATAACTACTCAGTTCTCTTCTCTTTATATTATGACCCTCATGTCTTTTTTTGAATTTGCTAAGTTCTTCATTATCTAAAAATAGAGGTCTAAGTCTCTCAATTTCATTTACTGAATCGTCCTTTAAAACAGCTAATCTTCCTTTTAGGCTTTCAAATTTTAAAGTTTCTTCCTTTTCCGAAGCCAAAGCTGCTCCCAATGCCACAAACAGCTGAGAATTTTCAGGAAATATTATTTCATCCTCTCTAAGCTTTAAGGTTTCAATAAATCTCTTTCTAAGTTCTGAAAGAAAATATAATGGTCCTCCTAAAAAGGCTACATTTCCCTTAATAGGCTTTCCACAAGCCAGCCCACTTATAGTCTGATTTACCACTGCCTGAAATATGGATGCTGCAATATCCTCTTTTGCTGCCCCCTCATTTAATAAGGGTTGCACATCAGTTTTTGCAAATACTCCACATCGTGCTGCTATAGGATATATATTTCTATGCTTTGATGCCAGTTCATTTAAGCCTTTTGCATCAGTTTTCAAAAGCGTAGCCATTTGATCAATAAATGCACCAGTACCCCCTGCACAGGTTCCATTCATTCTTTGATCTATATTTCCCAGAAAATATGTTATCTTAGCATCTTCTCCACCAAGCTCAATAGCCACATCTGTTTCAGGAATTAATTTTTCTATAGTATTTGTACATGAAATTACCTCCTGTATAAAGGGTATATCCAGCCATTTTGAAACAGATAATCCACCAGAACCCGTTACCATAATTGTAATTTCATTTTCCTTATATATTTCATAGGCTTCATCTAAAAGTTTTACTATAGTATTCTTAATATCTGAAAAATGTCTTTCATATTTGCTGTAAACTATTTTATTATTATCATTTAAAACAACCAATTTAACTGTAGTAGAACCTACATCTAAACCTAAATGCAATATTTCTCTCATAATTACCTTCCCATTTCATAATTATAATATTGTCCCACTATAGGGCTGACTTAACAACTAAGATGAAAATGCAAACACTCTATTTCAATAGTTAATTGCTAAGACTAATGATTATTATAGCATAAACTCTTCAATATAGACTAGTTTTTAATCACCATAATTTATAACAGTTGATCCATATAGTAACTTAATATCCACAATATATTGATTTTTATTTAATATCCAATACAATATATTGTAATTTTATTTATAGTATATCAAATTTTCATATAAAAATCTAACTAATTGATTCTAAAAACCACATATTAAATTTAAGTTTCATGCAAAGCAATAAATATTTATTCTCCATTTATAATAAATTATTACTGCTCACTTATTTGTAGTATATATTTAAAATAATTTATATGAAAATTATTGTTAAATTTGATATGAGATTCATATCAAATAAATATTTAATGAATAATTTTTTTATATTACGGATATAAATTAAATAGATATTTTAATTAAATTTAACAGATTGGATGAGGAGGAGTTAACATGAACTACTTTAAAGAAGCAAACAGTTTTTACAATAGAAAAGATTACATAAGTGCATTAAATCTATATCAAAAATCCATAGAAGTTAAGCAAAATGAAGCAGCTTCTTTTTATAATTGGGCTGTTTGCCTAATAAAACTTAAATCCTATGAAAAAGCAATTCCCTTATTAAAAAAAGCTTTAATTTTAAAGCAAGATAGTCGATATTTCTTTAATTTAGGTTATTGCCACGCTATGCTTAAAAATAAAAGAAAGGCTTTAATCTACTTTAACACAGCTTGGTCTTTAGACAACCAGGATGTAGATTGTGAAAAAGCAATAAATATGATCACCAATTCTTATAGAAAAGATATAATATAAGAAAGTTGCGAACTAACTTGAAAGTTTCTGTTCACTAACCAGTGAAAGCTTTTGTGGTGTAAAATCCCGAAAAGCATGGAATTTTACAGCCACAAAAAACGAAAGATTTCACTTGTCAATGAGCAAAATCACCATCTATTAATTTAAGCAATCTTTGTAGTTAATTCGCCCTTTCTTACCATTCTCCAATGATCTTAGCATTTCTATGATCTAAATCAAAGATTCTGCTGTTAAAATAGTTTCCTCCCTTTGAAAAAGTGGTATCCACATTAATCCATTTATCTGTTTCAGGAATATAAACCATATTCCAAGCGTGACTTACCCAGCTTACCCCATTAAAGCCTTCACCCGTTACAAGTCTTACCTTTATATTATTAGCTCTAGCCATAGCTACATATAAAGTTGCATAATCAAAACAAATTCCCTTTCTGGATTCAAAGGTTGGTATGGCACCAGATTGTATATCAAAATTATTATTTAGAACTAAATTGGCTTTATTATAGTCATAGGCTATATTTTGCCCTTCCCAATCATATAATTTTTTTGCTTTACTTGTGGTATTTCCTTCAGCATCCACTAAATTTCTTGCAAAATTATTTATTTGCTGATTTGATTTTATACCTTCATCCAAAGTAACACCATTGTAATATACAATAGTTCTTCCTGGAGAAGTATCGCTTATTTTACCGTTAGGAAGATTTTCTAAATTATTTTGTTTAACTACAATGCTTACAGAATCATCAATTATCTTCGGTAACTTTTTAGCAACACTAGAATTAGTAGCTGGTATAACAAATTGCTGACATAAGTATTTATAAGTATTTGAACTACTTAAATATTTGTTAAACTGACTATTCACACTAAACATTGATGCAAAATTTAACGCTAATAATACAACTAAAAGATAGCATATTGCCCTTGGTATTTGTACTAAAGCTCCCATTATCCTTCTAAACACATAGCTTTTATTTCTAACCAAACTTTCAATTCCATCTATTAAATGATATATAGTAATATTATTTATAAACATCAATATTACATTTATAATTTTATAAATTACATAGATTGCTATGGGAATAACAATTAAATATATTATCATAGGCTTACTTTGAAAATAGTAAGCTATATTATCTGGAAGATAACTTATCATTTTATTTACAACACCATTTTCATTTCCTATAAAAATATTTCTTACATACTTGATTCCTATATATACAGCAAGTATAAAAGATATACTTCCAATAATATTTTCCATATCCCTCTTTGCACTATAAGATGAAAACCCTAATAAAAGTCCCTTTAATATTGGATAACAAAAACTAATTATTATAATTAAAGTTACGGGATTAACCTTCACAAAATCACCTCTAAATTGTATTTGAAACTACTCCTATATGTTATTTTTAGATGTCTTGATTCTATTTATCTACATTTATTAATTTTTTTAGTTCTTGTTTTACATCATCACTACTATACCCCTTAGTCATTAGAAATCTCCAAAGCTTACCATAAATTTTCATAGAGTCACTCTCATGCTTTAGTATTATATTGTATCTCTTTTCTGCAATATTATGAAGTTCCTCATAATTTTTTTCAGCCGTTTTTTTTATACTTTGTCTATAATTATCTTTTTCAATTATATACTCCATTATATTTTTT
>NZ_JBDNRK010000057.1:0-25961 GCF_047718555.1 Clostridium sp.
TAAAATTCAGATGGGGTAAAAGAATCCCCACCTGAATTAAGAACTTGCTTCAACAGTTAATTTGATTGTATATGGAATAGACTTCTATAAAAATTATATACAGCTTTAGTGTGAAAAATAACTATTAATGAAAGTATTAGAGCATGTAGTTATTTGACAAATATTAAGAAGGATATGTTACCTTTTTTCATTTGAAATAAATAATTTATGGATTTTTGCAAAGATTATATATATATTTCTCTAAATAAAAATTTATAAATGGAGAAGGTTTGCCCATGAAAGAAAAATTAACATCCTATGAATTTTTCGCCATAATGTTTTTAGCGCCTTACGGAACTGCAAGCTTATTTTTTCTGGCACCAGATACTAAAAACGATATTTGGATTGCATTGCTGTTTTATTCATTAGTTTCTATAATTGTTCAAATGATTTATATAAGTCTTTTTAATAAATATCCTAAAGATTCTTTAGTAACATATTTACCTAAGATATATGGAAAATATATTGGATTTATATTAAATATTATATACATATGGTTTTTTGCCTATGATGCTGCTAGAGATTTAAGGGATTGCACTGAACTTGCAACATCCTTTTCACTGATAAGAACACCTGGGTATATAATAGCATTATTTTTTATAATTATCGTTACTTATAGTGTTTATAAGCGCATTGAGAATATAGGGAACATGGTACAGATAGGCTTTATAATTATGATATTTTCCACTATTCTTGTTTTTATATTATTATCTATAACTAAAGGTGCTTTAAAATATTCCAATATGTATCCAATTTTACACATGAATTTTATAACCCTAATTTCAAAGGGATGGAAACTTTCTATGTTTCCCTATGGTGAATTTATAGCTATGATTATGCTCTATCCCTTTTTAATGGAAAAAAGCAAATTAACGAAAACTGTGATTTTTGTATCAATTTTAGAGGGTATATTTATTGCATTAAACCATATTTTATTTATAATCACCTTAGGATATGAATTTTCCAGTTCCACTGTCTATCCTCTACTTGAAGCTGTTAGACTAATACATATAGGTGATCTTTTAAACAGATTAGACATAATATTTATAGTTATTTTAATGCTGGGTGGATTTTTTAAAATATCCATACTAATGTATGCATCCGCACTAGGTATTTCACAGGTATTTAAAATTAAAAATTGGGGGCTGCTGTGCAGCATATTAGGATTATCAATATTAATCACTTCAATTATAATTGCAGATACTTATCCAGAACACATGCATGTTGGCTGGGATATTGGTCTTGTGTATATTTTCCCTCCACTTATCATTATAGTTCCGCTAATATCACTTGGAATCTATTATGTGAGGAAATTGTATACCTCAAAACCATAAAATATAAATCTAAAACTTCTAAAGGCATAAAGCTATAATGAAATTTTATTTACATCTTACAAGTTGTATTTATAATAATGGAATATGTTGAATAATATGATATAATTTTCATAGAAATCAATACAGACTAGTAGATTATCGTTACTATTCCAAAAGATATTGATAATGACGGATTTATTGAATTTGGACAAATGGACGTGGATACTAACAGTACAGATCAATCTATGGCCGGAAGTGATAAAATAATAACTTGGTTTAAAGCTGGTGCTACTGGTGAAGTAAAGGAAGTAAAAAAAGATTATGTTAAAAATAATATATGAGAAATTTTCTCACAAGTATTCATTATTTAAAGCAAATATAGTATTATAACAATAAGTATGTGAGAAAAATGTTAATACAGTTTAATTTTAAAAATTTTAAAAGTTTTAGAGACATGGCTACATTGGATATGTCAGCGACTTCTATTACAGAACACCCTTACAATCTCATAAATGTTAATAAGGATGAAAAATATATTAAAATTGCAGCTATTTATGGTGCAAACGCCAGTGGTAAAAGTTCAGTAATACAAGCTTTTGATTTTATGAGAACCTGGATAATAGAATCTTTTAAAATATCAGCTAATATTAATGAAATTCCAATTAAAAGATTTGCTTTCGATGCTGAAAGTAAAAACATTCCCGCAGAATTTGAAGTATTCTTTAGATATAAAGGTAATGAATATCAATATGGTTTTTCTTTAGATAATCATAAAATTCATGAAGAATGGTTATATATTAAAAAAACTAATAGTAAAGATAAATATATTTCTCTATTTGAAAGATCAGGCTCTGATATCGAATGTAATTCAAAGCTATTAAAAGGTTCTAATAATTTTATTACTATGGTAGAAGATAAAACATTGTTTCTTTCTATAATATCAAATGCTAAAATTGATTATGCTAAAGATGTTTTTGAATGGTTTTTATTGCTTCATATTATAGATTATGGGAACTTGGCCTTTGAGACTGCATTAACACAGGTATATGCACCCAATATTGAAGATAAAGATTATCAAGAGAATTTAACTAATTTTTTTAAGGCTATAGATATTAATATAGACGGTATTATTGTAGAAAAAGACGATAATGAAAATAATAAACCTAAATATAAAATTTACACAAAACATTTAATGGAGGATGGAAGAGGTTATTATAAAATGGCTCTTTCTGAAGAATCTAGCGGAACCCAAAAGATGTTTTCGCTCTTTTTCTCTTTAAGAGTGTCACTTATACTAGGACTTACAATATTTATCGATGAACTTGATTCAAAACTACACCCGTTACTTTTAAGATATATCCTAATTATGTTTAATGATGAATCTATAAATAAAAATAATGCTCAGCTTATTTATGCCACACACGATAATTATACTTTAACTAAGGATATATTTAGAAGAGATCAAATTTGGTTTGTAGAAAAAGACACTAATGCTGTTTCTCATCTATATTCTTTAGTTGAATATAAATCAGATGATGATAAAAAAGTTAGAAAAGATGCATCTTTTAACAAAGATTATCTTTTAGGTAAATATGGTGCTGTCCCTATATTGAGAGGCTATGATATGTGGATGACAGAAGATGACAGAGCTAAATAGAGGTGGTCATAAGCGTCCAAGAAATGAATCTATTAAAACAATTGGTCCTGGAAATTATTTAATTGTAACTGAAGGTACCGAAACTGAAGTCAATTATTTTAAAAATATAAAACAAATAATTGAAAATTTATTTAGAAATAATATCATTGTTGATAAAATTTCTTTAAAAGTGGAAGGTACAGGCCGATCTACTAAAGTGCTAGTAAATGAAGCTATAAAAAAACGCAGTTTAGGAACTTACAGCGAGGTTTGGGTCATTTTTGATAAAGATGACTAGAACCTAGGACAGCTACAATCCTAGGTTTTTTTGAAAGTGAAGTTACTTATGACAAAGATTACTCATTTAGGATTATTAACTATTTCCCCTACATACTCGATCTCAATATCATTTATATCTGCTATATATTCCACAGAAAGACCTTTTGCATATTGCTTTAGTATTAATTGTCTAATTCCTTCCTCTCTTCCTTCTTCTCTTCCTTTTCTTTCAGCAGTTTTGAGTCCGGCCTTATAATCTCTCATAGCCTTTAGATCATTCTCATATATTTCTCTTTCTTCACTGTCCAGATACATAATATCCAGTTTTTCTATAGCCTTTTTTATTTCTTTATCAACTGCCAGTTCTTTTGGTATTTTATTTACATCTATCTCATAAGCTCTATTTAAAAAGGTTAACCATCTGTCTAAAGTACTAGTTAAATTACTGTAATCCTTATTGAATTTATTTAATTCAACAAAATGCATTTCAAATATATTGGAAAACTCTTTTTTACTTTTTTCATTAAATACTTTGTATACATTGTGAAAATCTTCTTCATTTATATAGTTAAAATCCAGTATGTTTATAGCTATAGTTTTTCTTAGGGTTTCAAAATCATCTCCGCTTTCTATCTGATCCGAATACACCTTTGCCCAATAGTAAAAGGCTCTCTTGTCGTAAAAACTCTGTTCTGCCAGCTGCATCTCTATGTCATACCATACCCCTTTTTCGTCTACGGCTTTTATATCTAGTATGGTCATTTTACCTTTTCTATAATTTGCTATATTGTAGGGATTCTTTAGTTCTATATCTAAAATCTGCTCATCTTCTGAAAGCATTGAATTTATGAAGGATATCAATAATTCTTTATTTTCTAGACTGGCAAATAATTTTTTAAATGCAAAATCTACCTTTGGGTTTAACCTGCACATCATTTTATACCTCCCATTCTATCTATTCTTCTATGCCTATATTATATCCAAATTATATGGAAGCTTCATTATATATTTAAATTTTTTTACATTAAAATTTAATATTTCTATTAAAAAAGAGCCTTCATATAGGCTCTTAAATGTAATCAACAGTTAATAACTCTTCTAATTTTAATGCATTAATCATATTATCAAAAATGATTTCTACTTTTTCTGGAGTATCATATCCCACTTCTTCCACGAATTTTAGTATGGTTTTTGAAAATGGTATAAGTCCTCCATAATTTTTATTTATCCATTTATTGAATTCTACTTCTTCATCATTAATATTAGGATAAATATTTCTTAATTCCAAAGTCTTTTTCACATATAAAGTGTTAATAAATACTACCTGTTCTGGTGAAAGACTTTCAATTGGTTGAATTCCTATAGTTTTAATTTGGATTTCATCATCTTTTTTGTAATTATCATCTAAATTAAACCCATATTTAATGAGCCTGTTATCTATTATTGGATCATATATCATATCATTAATAACTCTACATAGAAGACTACTGTAATTACCAGTTATACCTTCTTTAAATTTAACGATTTTAAAGCCTTCCTCAAGGCAAATTATACGTTGAAGTTCATGGGCAGCCCCAAAGGCTTCCTCTAAGGATATTGGCACATTTTTTACTGCAATACAATGAGGATTACCATCTATAAATGGCAGTGTTCCATAGGACATATTTGCCCCTGAATTGATGGTCTTTTTCAGGCACAGTAATTTCCTTTTAATTTTTTGTCTTTCGTTTTCGTAAAATATATTAAAATATTGGCTTTCGCTTTTTATTTTACTAAGCATATATTCTTCATCATAATACTTTAAATTTTGTTTCTCTAATTCTTCTAAAAAATTCCTACCCATGCAACAATTTTTATACTTTTTACCACTCATACATGGGCAAGGATCATTTCTGCTTATTTTGTTCAACAATATCACCATCCCATAGATATTATATCACAAACATATGTAACCCTTTATATATTTTTACATACTCTATTTATGTAGTAAATTTTATGGAGGTAGTTATGTACTACAGAGCTTATAATGAAAACTCTAACTCAAAGGATAATTTAATCACTAATGAGGATTTTGGCGATAGAGTTAATCCCTCTATCAATCCTAATCCTTCTGTTAATCCTAATCCTTCTATTAATCCTGCTATTAATCCTAATCCATCTAATTATGCCAATAAAAAACCTTATAAATCACCACATACATTTAATTGCCCTATGACGCACCCTAACTCACATATGTCTCAGCCAATGTACAATCCAATGGATGATATGAGTTATGATTATGATGACGACTATGATGATTATGATGACGGTTATGATGATGGATACGATGATGGACTTAGCGATGCTTATGACGACAGCTACGACGACGATGACCCAGATCCTGATCCTCGTCGCCGTAGACGCCGCAGAAGACGTAGACGAAGAAGAAGACGTAGACCTAGACCTATGCCTTATGGACCTATGACCCACGGACCTATGCCTTATAGATCTTGGATATATTGAAGCAAAACTTAAAAGGGGCATTCCACTTGGTATGCCCCTATACAATATATATCGTCTATTCCTCTATTTTTAGTTTATAAAATTAAACTATTTTATTCTCCAGCACTCCTATATTCTCCACTTCACATTGAACTACATCACCTTTTTGTAAGAACCTAGGAGGTTTAAATCCCATTCCAACTCCTGAGGGGGTGCCTGTGGCTATAATATCCCCTGCCCTTAGTGTCATTCCCTGGGAAATATCGTGAATTATAGTCGGAATATCAAATATAAAGTTTTTAGTATTAGAATTCTGTCTAAGTTCTCCATTTACTTTACTGGAGAGATCTAATTCTATAGGAAATTTAAGCTCACTTTTATGAACTATGCAAGGTCCTAAAGAAGTGAATGTATCAAGACTTTTCCCTCTATACCACTGCACATGCCTTTGCTGTACATCTCTGGCACTGGCATCATTCATAATAGTATATCCAAATATATACTCCTCAGCATCTTCTTTAGCTATATTTATTCCATCTTTTCCTATTATAACAGCCAGTTCAACTTCATAGTCTAACTGTTCTGTCACCTCTCCATGGCTGTCTATACTATCTTCTGGTCCTATGGGACTAACTGCACGTTTTGAAAAATATACTGGATATTCTGGTATATCTATAGAGTCATCTTTAAAACTTCTGGCAGTTTCCTCTACATGTTCCCTATAATTAAGCCCAAGGCAAAGTATGTCACTTTCTAAAGTTTCAATAGGTGTACATATTTTTATATCATCTGTAGAATATCCATTTTCTCTTATACAGCCTTCCTCATCATATACTTTCTTTAATAATTTTAAATCATGCCTGCTGGAGTTTTTTATAAGATCCATCATGTCATTGTAGGTTCTGTATAGATTTAAATTATTTATATTTACCACTTTTGTCATATCTCTATTGAACATACCAAGTTTCTTTTCATTGTCTACTAAAAAAGTTACAAATTTCATAAAACCATCCTCTACTCATATTATACTTAATTGTGGAAATTGCATATTACAAGGTTTTAAAAATTAAATGCAATATATAGTACATATTTGTAAATATATATACTATATATAGATGTAATGTAATAAATTAATTATACAATTTCTCAATTATATATCTTGTTCCATATTATAATAATACACAAATGCTGCAGCCTTTATGCCTGCTATATTATACATAGTTACATACTCTGCTTATGGCAATATCATTGAAGCCAAAAGCCTCAGCCTTTACAACCTTTCCATTGGCAACAGCTACTATTTCCTCAAGAAGCTCATCTCCCATTTTTTCAATGGATTTAGTTCCTGCTATTACGGGACTTGCATCAAAATCCATATTTTCCTTCATCTTTTCAAAAGTTATTTTATTTGCAGTCATCTTTAAAACAGGAGCCAAAGCATTTCCAGTAGGTGTCCCTCTACCCGTTGTAAACACTACCATTTGGGCACCTCCAGCTACCAGTCCCGTTACTGATGCTATGTCATATCCCGGGGTATCCATTATGACTAATCCTTTTTTGCTTGGGCCTACACCGTAATCTGTAACTTCCATAATTGGTTTATGTCCACCTTTGTGTATGCAGCCCAGGGATTTTTCCTCCAGGGTGGTTATTCCACCAGCTTTGTTTCCTGGAGATGGATTACCATTTCTTAGATTTTCTCCAGCATTCTTTAGGTGATTTTCATATCTCTTAATAATGTGATAAATTTGCTCCTTTATTTCCGGAGTAGCTGCTCTTTCTGCCAATATGTGCTCTGCACCTATAAATTCTGTAGTTTCACATAGAATTGAAGTAGAACCTAAATCAACTAATCTATCGCTGGCATTTCCAAGTACAGGGTTTGATGCCAATCCTGAAGTTGGATCTGAACCGCCGCAGTTAGTTGCTACTATGAGCTCTGATAATGGATATTCCTCTCTCCTTAGCATTGAAGCTTCCATAACCATCTGCCTTGCATATTCTACTCCTTTCTTTATGGTGGCAGTAGTACCACCTTCCTCTTGAATAACCACCAGCTTAAGTGGTTTATTAGTCTTAGACTGTATTAAATTATGCATATCTTCCGGCTGAGCATTTTCACATCCAAGCCCTACTAATATAGTACCATAAACATTTGGATTAGCGGCAAGACCTGATAATATATCCATGGTAATTTTTAAATCTCCTTGTACCTGTGCACATCCATTCTGGTTTATAATGTGAACTGCCCCCTGTACCTGATTTGCAATTACCCTGGCAGTTTCACTGGAACAGGCGCAGGTAGCTAACACCAATACATGATTTCTTATTCCAACTTTTCCATCTGGTCTTTTATATCCTAGAAAATTCATAATTAACCCCTCCTATTAACCTTCTATTGCTTCACGAATACTTACTATATTATGAGTGTGTATATGCTGGCCTATTTTTATGTCCTGTGTTGCCTTTCCTATTATCTGTCCATATTTGTAAACCAGATCTCCACCCTTTATATTAGTAATGGCGAATTTATGATATATGGGAATGTTTTGAATTATATTTACCACTTTTATTTCTTCTCCATACTTGTAACTGGCAGCACTGCCTTCTTTTAATTCCTCTATTGCCACTGCAACACTATCTTTTGCATTAATTAATAATGAATTGATTTTATTTTCCATAGTTATCATCCCTGCATAATATATTTAGGTTAGTAAAGGCAACCTATAAACCTTCCTTATATGAAAGATGTTAAAATTATAAATCTTTGCTATCTAAAATATCCATTAAAATGTATAATCCGTTTATTAGCTAAATCTTTATCCGATGACTACCATCCGTAATACTCCCATCTTCTATCAAAGTGGGAGATAACGGATGCTACGTCCCTGGATAACGATTTCTAAGTTTCAGCTGGAAAAAAACTCCACCTGGAACAAAGAACTCTGTTTATGGAATAGTTTCCACGTTATTGTCTACACTGCTGTTTACATTAACCTCTGCCTTACTGTTTTGGAGCTTAGGTGATCCATATTTTTTTGCCATTCTATCAACAAAAGGTGGAACTATAATAGCTGTTATAACTACTGCTGCTGCTATTTGTGCCGTAGCTGCTGCAACAAAAGGTGCATAGGTTTTATCAACTAGGGCAATAGCTGCTGGTGTTGCAATTGTATTTCCTGCTGCACTTGCTATAGCAGCTCCTGCATAGCCTGGTCTTCTATTTATAAATTTATCTCCAAGAATTGCACAACCTCCACCAATGATAAATACCATTGCTGCTAAAATCACTCCACTAAAGCCGGCCCTTATAATACTGAAGAAGTTTATTCCGGCTCCCAGTGCAAAGCCAATGAAGGGTATTGTTATACCTACGCCCTGTGCAAAGAATTTTCTGAAATCCACATCTAAATTTCCAAGTATACATCCTATAATTAATGGAACAATGGCAGCAAATAGAGCCATTAAAGGAATATTGGCTAAACCTGATACACCAAAGGTGAGAAGAGCTAAAAAGGGTCCATCATGAATATTCATAATACTTTGCGCTGCAAGGTCTTTTGAATCTCCATACTCTCCCATTAAGGCAAGATACAAGCTTCCATTGGCACCTGTAACAGAACTTATGATAGCCAGAACCGATACTCCCAAGATACCTGCTGTTCCAAATAACTTAGCTATAACAATTCCTAAAACTGCCCCTGCAATATACTTCGATATAAGTAAAACAGATCCTCTTTTAATTGCTTCTGGAGCTTCCTTTATCTTTAGTCCTGTTCCTATAAAGAATAACTGCAGTCCTACTACTGTAGCTGCTGCTGTGTTAGAAAAAACTGCTGTAGTAAAAGATCCTATTTTTAAAGCACCAGGTGCAAAGGTATTAATCAGCGCCGCCAATAATAAGGGTATAACCATCATTCCCCCTGGAACTTTTTGAATGGTTTTCATTATTTTCATAAGACTTCCCCCTAATCTATAATTTTTTATTTATCCTATAATTGGAGCTGGAATATTTAATTTTACAAAATCGTCACATCTATGACTTACAGCAAGCTGGATTCATTGATTATTAGTTTGGCTCTTATGAGGATTTCTTTAATTTCTTCTACCTGACTTTCACTTAGACCAGAAGCGGGACTCTTACAGACAGGCTTTATGTTGTATCCTGATAACATTTTCGCTGTCTTAATTGCTGGGATAAAGAAGTCTGATACTGTGTAGATATTCATCAAAACGTTTACAAATAGTTGTAATTTTTCAACTGTATTAAAATCTTTGTCATTATAAGCTTTATAGAGCTTTGCAAATTCTTCTGGTGCAATATTAGTTAATCCTCCAATAAGTCCATTTCCACCAGATAATAGATTAGGTATAAAATATTCATCAAAACCTGAAAACACCGCAAAATCTTTTACTTCTGATTTTACTGTATCTATTAATTGCCTTGTATGACTTATGTTATCTACTGTATCCTTTATACCTGCAATATTCTTAAATTCCTTTGCCAGTCTTAAAACAAGCTTAGGATTGATATTTACTGCTGTCCTATCAGGAAAATTATATAGAATTAATGGAAGTTTTGTATTTTTAGCTACTTCAGAAAAGTAGTTGTAAAGGCTTTCATCATTTAGTTTAAAATAATAAGGTGATATGACAACTGCATAATCAGCTCCTTCTGCGTCTGCAAAATTGGTCAGTTCTATAACTTCCTCTACTACAGTACCCCCTGTTCCTATTAGAACTGGTACTCTTTTATTTACCG
The DNA here is from genome assembly GCF_047718555.1 of Clostridium sp. Lineage (GTDB taxonomy): Bacteria > Bacillota > Clostridia > Clostridiales > Clostridiaceae > Clostridium_I. The sequence goes on from NZ_JBDNRK010000057.1 coordinate 10,511, forward strand.
TCTTTATGACAAAGCTTATAAATTTCTTTTTCTCTTCCATTGTTAAAGCAAAGAATTCACCTATGCTTCCCAGAAACAAAAGACCGTTTACTCCTCCACTTATTAAACTATTGATTACCTCTTCATTCCCTTTAAAATCTAAATTCCTATCCTCATCAAGAATTGTTATAACTGGTGTAATGACTCCTTTTAACATAATTTAATTTACCTCCTCCTATGGAAATGCTTATTATATTTACAACTTTCAAAATACTTATTTTGCTTACACACTTATTAATAGCAAGTATGATGCCAAATTTTTGAAATTAATTTTATTTTATATAATTTTAATGTGAAGCCCTGAATTTAAATGGATTATGAAAATAATTAAAAAAAAGTGAATCCTTAAATTACTGAGAATCCACTTTTAAAATCGTTTTCATTTCAAATGTGAAATATGTGATTTCATATTTGAAATTGTATATTTTTTATGTTGCCACATCATATTTATCTATTCTACTTATTGTGAAATATCTATTTTAAATCCTGCTTTTCATTTGCTATCAATTAAATGTATAGTTTTAATTTCAGTTTATAGCTTGTCTTCACTACTAAAGCTTAGTTTTCTCCAAAGTGTAGTTTTACTTATGGAGAGGTCTTTGCACAATCTATCTCTATCCCCGTTATAATTATTTAATAGTACTCTTAAAATTTCACTTTCCATTTCCTTTAGATTGTTTGATAAATTTATCTTTATTTCTCTTTTAACAATCTTCTTTTTTCTCTTGGAATTTAACATTTCCAGTACAAACTCTTCCCGAAGTTCACTGCCTTCACAGCATATTACAAGTGCCTCCATAAGGTTTCTAAGTTCTCTTGCATTCCCCTGCCATTTGCAATCCATAAGACATTTAAAAATATTATCATCCTTCCAATATATTTTTTTATTTTCTCTAATGCACTCCTCTTTCAGAAATGAAACAGCCATGGGTATAATATCCTTTTTTCTTAGCCTTAGAGGTAATAATTCCAATTCAAGGGAGGTAATTCTGTAATATAAATCTTCTCTGAAATTTCCCTTTTCTATTTCCTCTAAAAGATTTCTATTAGTAGCACATATTATTCTCACATTTATTGGTATAACCTTATCTCCACCTATTTTTCTTATTTCCTTTTCCTGAAGTACCCTCAATAATTTTGACTGAAAGCCAAGAGATATTTCACCAATTTCATCCAGGAACAGTGTTCCTCCGTGGGCTAATTCAAATAATCCCTTCTTTCCACCTTTTAATGCTCCAGTAAAGGTTCCTTCCTCATACCCAAAGAGTTCACTCTCCAGTAGAGTCTCACTTAAAGCTGCGCAGTTTACAGATACAAAGGGCATATTTATTCTTCTGCTTTCATTATGAATACTTTGTGCAAATAGCTCCTTTCCTGTGCCTGTCTCACCATGAATCAATATTGTACCCTCAGATCTGGCAAATTTAGATGCCTGATTCTTAATTTTTATAATTTCATCACTACTGCCTATAATATCAGCAAAAGTATGCTTAGCTACAAAGCCCTTTTCACTTAAATTTTTTCTTATTTTTAGTTCAAGTTTTTCTATATTTGAGGTCTCCTCCAGTATCATAACCGTATCACAAAGCTTATCCTCAATACATATGGGGACTTTATTGAATAATATCTTTTTTCCATTTATATCAGTAACTATATTTTCCTCTTTATTTTTTTCACTGAGCTTATTTATAATATTTTTAGACAAACATTTATTTATATTATTCCCCAGTACTTTTTCTTTAGAATGGGCCAATATTTTTTCTGCGGAAGAATTATATACCGTTATATTATCCTGTGGATCTACAGTGACAATCCCCTCTCTTACCATATTTAATATAATTTCAAATTTCCTTGCTCTTGCCTTTTCCTTTAAAGTAATTTCCAGTATTTCCTTTGCCTGAATTAAGGCCTGTATAACGGACTCCTCCCCCGATTCCAGCAGTTCACCATGTATACCTTTTCTTAATGCTTCCCTAGTAGCTATCACATCTCCTGCAATGGCATCTACACCCTTATTATCTATTAGATACTGAACTTTTTCTGGAATTTCACTTACCTTACTGCAGCACTCAAAATCTAAGGTTACATCAAGAATTTTATTAAAATAATCACTTTTAAATATGATATTGGAGGTGCTTACAAAGGCAATTTTTTTGTACCCCTTGCTGCTGATGCTGCTTATGGCCCTCAATATATCAAAAGAAGTTACGGGAATATCTATAACCTGAAGGGGAAATTTTCGTCTTAAATATTTTGCTGTTCCTCCTCTGCTCACTAGAATTTTTGTCCCTTCATTTATTTTCTTTTCCACCTGGTTAAACCCCTGATCCAGATTCCCGGCTACAACTGCAAAGGGTATATTAATTGATTTTTTTATTTTTCCAGCTAATTCTTCCAAGCCCTCATAAGGCGCAATTAACAATATTTCATTCATAAAATCCTCTCCACTTAACTTTTTCCATTTATTGCACCCCAGGGGTGTAATTTAATTATTACCATTTACTACACCTCTAGAGTAAAGATTTTTCCAACTGATTATCTCATATCCATCTACGTTTTCCAATAAATATCTTCACTGTTGATATATTTAATTTATTATGATTTAGAACTAAAAAAAGAGCTTTATTACATCCTTGTGATATAATTTTTAAATTAAAAATTCTGCGTTTCTTCTTTCTTCTGCATACAAAAAAAGATCATCATTAAAAATACCATACTAAATATTTCAATTACAGCTAATTTATGAGATAATATTTTTGAACAGTAATATTAATCAATGTTAAAGGGGAAATTTTTTATGCAATCCAAATCTTATTATTCCAAAAGAATAACCTGTATTATTCTATCAATACTCTCATGGGGATTAATATACTTAATTTGTACAAAGCTTTTAAATGATCCTGATACTATAACTGATTCCGCTGCAATCATATTGAGAATTATAATAGTCATTTTGGCAATATTGGGAATATCAACATTTATAAAAACAGTGGACAAAAGACCTATAGTGGAAATTTCAGAGAAAGGCATTAAAATTCAGAGTTTTATATTCTTTAATGTATTTATCAAATGGGATGAATTGGAAGGCGTTAATCAGGAAAAATATACTCAGCTGGTAGTAAATCCTTCAATGATTGGTTTTTCTACAAATTATATGTTAAGATTTCATAGGCGAAGTGGCCGTTCAGTTGCAGTAAATCTATCACTGCTTAATACACAAAATAATGATTTCTTTAGAACTTTAAATGATTTTATAAAAAAATACAATAATGTTTAATTGACATACTCCTTATTAAAATCCACACTTCAGATGTATTTTATAGAATAGTTCCTATTTATTACACCTCTGTGGTATAATTTTTTAGTAGCAAAAACAGCTTATATCAATAATATAAGCTGTTTTTATTTAAGTAGATTGGAATACTCTGTTGACCAAGGTGCTATATGATAAACATATACAATCTCTCCAATCAGCCTGTAAATACATACATATTTATCACATACAAGCATTCTATAATCTTGCTTTTTTAATTCAATGTCTGGGACATGTGCACAGGATAGTGGAAAATCTTCAAGCCTAGCTAGGCTATCTAGTATTTTATCTGTTATTTTTCTTGCGGAAGCAGAACCAACCACAAGCAAATAGTAACTTGCTATTTCATCTAATTCCCTCCATGCAGGTGCTAATATTTCAAGTCTAGATTTAGCCATTGAACTTTTCATGGAGACGCTTTTTTGCTTCTTCTAAAGAGACAGTAGCCTCACCAGCTAATCTAGATTGCTCTGCTATTTCTATCTTTGAACGTAACTTCAATATTTGATCTCTTTTTTCAAAGGCTTCAATGCTCATAACAACGATGTCACCCTCACCATTTTTTGTTATATAAATAGGTTCCTCCACATCATGAGCAAGTGATGATATAGCACTATAATCATTTCTAAGTGTAGTTGAAGATTTAATAATCATTAATATCCACCTCGCATGTATTATTCTGATATTATTATATGATAATTCTACTATAATATCAATAAATCTTATTTAAAAATATTTAAAAGCCATCCCTACGGTGTAACTTATAGCATTTCTTCCATTTATTACACCCCAGAGGTGTAATTTTTTCAAATTACTTTATAACTAACTTCTAGGTAAGTATGTTACATAAAAGTGCGTACTTTGTTTTAATTAGTTAATTACTATATAATAGTAACTGTATTATAAATACACAATCTATTTGAGGAGTGAAATTTATGAGTGAAACATTAGAAGTTATAAAAGAAAGAAGAAGTATAAGAGCTTTTAAAAATGAACAGATCAAAGATGAAGAATTACAGGCAGTTTTAGAGGCTGGCTTGTATGCCCCAAGTGCTATGAATGAACAATCCTGGCACTTTACTGTTATACAAAATGCTGAATTACTTGAAAAGTTTACTCAAATTGCAAAAAACACTTTTGCTAAATCTAATATTGAACAATTAAAGGCTCTGGCAAACAATGATAAATATAAAGCATTTTACAATGCGCCTACTGCTATAATTATATCTGGAAATGTTAAAGCTACTAATACTGAAGCTGATACTGCAGCTGCTACTGAAAATATATTACTTGCAGCTAAAGCCCTTGGCCTAGGTTCTTGTTGGATAGGCAGTATGCCCTTCATATTCGGAAATGGAAACAATGCTGATTTTAAAAAGGAACTTGGAATACCTGAAGGTTACAATCCAATAAACTCCATTGCTCTAGGCTATGCTGCAGCTGAAAATGCTAAAGCTCCTGCTAGAAAAGAAAATAAAGTGAACATAATTAAATAGTGATATTTACTTCTAATAAAAACAGCTTATATCCAAATTTAATTGAAATTTCATTGACTTTTTGATTATGCTGGTAAAAATTGGTGAGGAGTCAGCTCCCCACCAATTTACAATAAATTTATCCAGTCCCTGCTGCTATTTGTTCTATACTCAATCCCATTTTTAATAAGCTTTTTGCCACTTCAATTTTTCCCTTTTCTATGACCTTTTCTATGCTTTTTTAAATTGCCCAAAAAAGGCATAATTGCACAAATCTCTATAATGTGCTATAATTCTATAAAATATGATAAAAAAATTACAAATAAACTCTGTTATTTAAATGAAAATATAAAATTTATATATAACAATATTAAATGTTAATAGCACACCTATCGAAAGGTAGCGCCGCAAAGCTATGGGTCTAAAGAAAATATTTTTCTATGATTGCCAGGTTATCAAAGTATATGATTAAAGATATAAATTATAGATTCTTTGTTATCTTAGGTATGTGAAAATAAATAGTAAGTCAAAGATGCGACGAATATTTTGAATCATACAAGGAAACAGGTTCTGATGATAGTTGAGCTATCTGAGGGTTCTGTTGACGCAGTAGGATTCAAAATAGGCTAGCATACTGACTAGTTATTTATTTGAATATGCCTTAAGGCACCTGCTATTTAGTGAGTGCCTTTTTAGTTGTATATAAAGCATATAAAAAAGGAGTGAAATTAAATTGTGTAAAACTATATAACGTTACATGGAGGGATTTTAAATGATTGAAATACATAATTCAATAGAAAAAGAATTAAATTTAGATGACTATTTAAATTATAATATACGGAGAATAGCTGTACTGTTAGACTGTGATATCATTGGAATAGTGTTATTTGATGATGATAATAAATTCGCCGTATTAAAAAATGCTGTAATTGAAAAAGATAATGAATATAAGAGATTAAATAAAAAAAAGATTAGGACTATTAAGATTACTTCTCAGAGTATATTAAATTTAGTTAAAGAAAAAAGGAAAATCGTAATCTATAAAAATGATAATGACAATCATTATTCTCCAATAATGAACATTAGCTCATCAGAATTACTTATTCCTATTCCAGGCTATTATATGAGTAATAAAGAATCTTCTACCGATATAATTGCCAGTATTTATATAGGAAACTTTAATGAAAATACTAACTTAGCAATAGATGATATTAATCATGGAGAAATTCATCATAGAATATGCAAGATACAAAACTTATATCAATCAATTTATTTAAATCACCAACGAGAAAAGACATTGCTAAATCTACTTAATGTAATGTCTGAAATAGTAAGTGACAATGATCCTTGTGGGGTTTTACATCCCTATCACGTGGCAAACATATCAAAAGAAATAGGTAAAGCTCTGAAACTTGATTACGCTTCACTAAAAGAACTATATATAGCAGGTCTTTTACATGACATAGGTAAGCTTTATATAGATAATAATATTTTAAATAAAGACAGTGCTTTAACAGAAGATGAATTTGAAATTGTAAAAAAACATTCCCTATATGGAGCCAATATTACAAAGGATGTTTTTGCTTTAAAAGATATATCACTATTGGTAAAATATCATCATGAAAGATATGATGGTACTGGATATCCTGATGGATTAAATGGTGAACAAATCCCCTTAGGCAGTAGAATACTTTGTTTAGCTGATGCGGTAGATGCTATGCTGTCACCTAGAAGTTACAAAAAACCTAAAAATGTAGAGTTCGTTATAAAGGAACTTTTAAAGAATAAATCAAAACAATTTGATGATAAAATTGTTGATGTGATGATAAACTTACTTTTAAAAGCAAATGAGGAAACTACAGATATATTGTCCGATACAATAATATGGAGTACTTTAACAATTTATACAACAAAAAATATATATTCTATTGAAGGAACCCTAGGTAAATACGATTTTGGATACTATTTTAAAGCTAACAAATTCAACTTTTCAAATGAACTCAATAAAGATGAAATAACAAGCATTAATTTGTATATAAATAAAAACAACTCTATGTATTCTTATGAAATAAAATCAGATTATTATGAAAACAATACCTTGCATATTTCAACATTTAATTATATTCCATTTGTAGATTCCTTTAATATTTTGTGGAACTTAAATGGTATTATATATTTAAACTCGCTGAAATATCTCGCTATTAATATATATAAAATTGGTGGAAGCAGACTTATGTTTTATATAGATAAGAAACAAGTTGAAGAAGATATGATAGATAAAATTCTAAGTTTAGCAATTTACTTTAAAGGCAAAGAAAACATTGTATTAACGGGAAAAATAGTTAACACTTTTAGAGTTGGCACTAAAAATCATTATGAATTTTTATATATTAATACCAGTGACATTGTAATAGATCACTTGTTTAAGAATATATTTAGCAAGCAAATGGAACTAAGGCGATTTATTACTAAGATAATATAATGAAATAAAAATTTTTGTAGTATAATGTTTGGATATTATGAATGATCATTTTCAAAATTACATATATTGCTAATATTAAACTTGGATTCATAAAATATTGACGAATTCAAGTTTAATATTAGATAAACTAGATAATAAATAAGATTTTACAGCATTAAAAACAGAGCAATAACTCTCTTTATTTCCTTAATTAGTCTTCTAATTGTTTAATCTCTTCAACAGTAAGTCCAGTCCCTGCTGCTATTTGTTCTATACTCAATCCCATTTTTAATAAACTTTTTGCCACTTCAATTTTTCCCTTTTCTATGCCTTTTCTCTCAGCAGTCTTAAGTCCTGCTTTATAATCTCTCATAGCCTTTAAGTCATTCTCATATATCTCTCTTTCTTCACTATCCAAATACATAATATCAAGTTTTTCAAGTGCCTTCCTTATTTCCTTGTCTACTGCCAGCTCTTCTGGTATTTTATTTACATCTATCTCATAGGCCCTATTTAAAAAGGTTACCCATCTATCCAAAGTACTGGTTAAACTGCTGTAATCCTTATTAAATTTATTTAATTCAATAAAATGCATTTCAAATATATTGGAAAATTCTTTCTTACTCTTTTCATTAAATACTTTATATACATTGTGAAAATCCTCTTCATCTATATAGTTAAAATCCAGTATATTTATAGCTACAGTTTTTCTTAGGGTTTCAAAATCATCGCCGCTTTCTATCTGATCTGAATACACTTTTGCCCAGTAGTAAAAAGCTCTTTTATCATAAAAACTCTGTTCTGCCAGCTGCATCTCTATGTCATACCATACCCCTTTTTCGTCCACTGCCTTTATATCCAGTATGGTCATTTTACCTTTTCTATAATTTGCTATATTGTATGGATTCTTTAATTCTATATCTGAAATCTGTTCATCTTCTGAAAGTATTGAATTTATGAAGGATATCAGCAGATCCTTATTTTCTTTGCTTGCAAATAGTTTTTTAAATGCAAAATCTACTTTTGGGTTTAATCTGCACATTATTTATACCTCCCTACGTTTATTTCTTATTGTATTTTTAATTATCAATCAATTAATTCTAAAAATCACTAAAGTCAATTTATTTCACATTTTCTATTAGTTATATTATATCCAAATTCTATAAAAACTTCATTATCTATTTGATAAATTACCTATAATATCTACTCTCATGGATTTGTGAGAACAATTTTCAGCCTGCTGATTTTCTGATTTTGAAGAGTAAATTGGAAATCAAGAGAAACCGGACTTCCATCAAAATTACCGGAAACGATAGCAGTGACAATGATCTCTCTATTTTTCTCATTCGTATCAGTAACCTTTGTTTTGACCTGTGCGCCTTTATTCGTTTCTGTAATTTGCTTGTCAATAGCATCGGGTCCATGGTATTCTTTGCCTTCATCAATAAGGAGCGCATCCTCCGTAAAGCATTCCTTAAGTGCTTCACTCTCGTAAGCATTTGACGCGCTGAAATAAGTTCCGATGGGCTGTGGTAATTTGGTAATCATGGTATTTCTCCTTTACAATTTCATTTTTGGATGAACACGTACTCAGTTGTTGTTTCACACTGTTTGTTTTAGACCAGGTAATTATTATCTGAGTAACTTTATCATCTACATTTTTATTATACCAATCAAAACCTGACGACATTGCGTCAGGTTTTGATTATTAATTTTTATATTTTTCACCTGTTCATCTGCTACAACATCTTCAAGGAAAAACAATTTATATTCTTCCATTTCTTTTGTAAACGCCATGGCATCATCTCCATTAAGTCTTTTTTGAGGATTCTTTCCAATTAAAAATTATTAAATATAAAAAGATCATGTTTAATAATTTTTTTGATATAGTTCACTATAAATTAAAATACAGTTAATATCTATGCAATCAATAGCCTTTATAATTACCTATACTAATATACAGTTGTTAATAAAGTATATATTTTAGAGAAGCTGTCTATATTAGAATTACAAGGAGTGTGATTATAATGGATATTTTTATTGGTGCTTTTGTAGGTGCCACTTATTTAATTGTATTTTCCTTATGTAAGGCAGCAAGTAAAGGTGAAAATTTATAAATTCATTGATGTAAACTCTTTATATATTGAAGGGATTCTATTTTATAGTATCTACTGGTATATTATATATTAAAAGTATATAATATACCTTAGTTGTTTTTACACAAAATTACTTTTGGAGGATTCCTATGAAGAAGAAAAAAATTTTTATTCCCATTATAATAGTACTAGTAATTATAGGCATCATTGGTGGTGCCGGATATTGGATGATCAACAGCAAACTATCAAAGATTAATACTACAAAGATATCAGATAAGCCTTCCGACCTTGGTATAGATACCAAACAATTTAATACTAATACTGATACCAATAAGGATATTGCAAAGAACTACACTAATATACTCCTTATGGGTGCAGACAGCCGTGATCCAAGTACAGATCCTGGACTTGTAGATTCTATAATGATTCTCACTATAGATAGAGCTCACAATAAAATAAAAATAACTTCCCTTATGAGAGACATGCTTATAGATAATATTCAGGGGGAAGGAGCCACTGCTGGAACTACCCAGGACAGAATTAATGTTATCTATAAACAGGGTGGTGGCAAAAATGGAGGCGGTCAATATGCCATTAAAGCCATAAATAGCAATTTTGACATGGATATTAAGGACTACGTAAAAGTAGACTTTACCCATTTTGACAAAATTGTAGATGCTGTAGGTGGTATTGACATGGATGTATCTTCTGATGAAGTAGATATTGCCAACGGATACATAAGAGAAGTGGCAAAACTTGAAGGAACAAAGGCTCCTCTATTGACTCATGGTGGAATGCAGCACTTAAGCGGTATGCAAGCCCTTGGCTATTCCAGAATAAGATATGTGGGAAGACAAGATTTTCAGAGGACAGAAAGACAGAGAGCCGTCTTAACCCAAGTTTTCAGTAAACTTGCTTCTATGAATCCTACTGACGCTTCTACTGCTCTTGATACTATTTTTCCTGATGTTGAAACTTCACTATCAAAAACAGATATTCTTTCAGATATTTCCTATGTAATTACTAACAAGATTAAAACCCTTAATCAGTTTAGACTTCCAGAGGACAAGCCCGGCTATAATTACACTAAAACCATTAATGGTGTGTATTTCTTAGGTTGGGATAAGGCCGGTAATGTAGCAGATCTTCATCAGTTTATATTTGAAGGGGATTTAAAGTAGCAACAAAAGTTTAACTTATTTATTTATTAAAGTAGCTTATATCCATAAGTTTGGATATAAGCTGTTTTCTTTAGAATAGAAGGATTCAAATTTATGCTTAACGCTCAATTCTATCTGGTATACTGATATTACGATTTCGCAAATCTCCTCCTATATTTTCAATAATATTTTTAGCTTTTTCTACATTATCTATTTCCGTCTCCACCGTTACCTTATAATTTATATTTGCAATCTCTTCAAAATTACCCATTCCGCTTACCATGGGACTAGCTGCCTTTGCAGCTGAACCAGCGTCATCTGATCTGTAATTTTCTGTATCCAGTACAAGACTTGATAAACTAGAACCATTCCCTGCGCCAGCCACTCTAGGAGAACGATGCATAGTACTTAGGTAATGCTCATTTAAGTCTACCTTAGTATTTTTAAAGCCTTCACCTTTTAATTTTTCCACTGCTTCATTTGCATTTTTTATTCCGCTAAAAAATCCTTCCACTTTCATATTACCGCCCCTTTATAATATAGTTACAGATTTATTAAATTTCTAATGAACAGTTCAAACTTATTTCACTAGTATTACTTCACAATTTCCATAATATTTTTCCCATAAGTATATGTCTTTATTACAGATACAGTTAAATATAAAAATATTTTATTGGCCAAATTCAATATGTGTGCCTTAATGTAAAAAAACTACCTTTACATAATTTACTACATATATATTGATAAATAGAGGGAAAACTATTATATGAATGAAATTCTTAGATTCACATATCTAGCAAAATACGTTTTAGGTATCTAAAAAGAAATAACAAAGTGCCTGACTGGAGAAAAACTATGAGAAAAAGGAGAATTTTTATTTCTATATTAGTAGTACTTGCTGTAATAATTGTCGTTGCTGCCAGCGGCTATTTAACTGTTAATAGCAAGCTTTCAAAGCTCAAGACTACAAAAATATCGCAAACCCCCTCCAATCTTGGTATAAACACAGAAAAGTTTAATAGCAATAATACCAGCAATGTGGAGGAAAATTATATTAACATATTACTGATTGGTGTAGATAAATTAAATGAAACTAATGACACTGGCCGTGCAGATTCTAATATAATTCTTACACTGGATAAGGTTCACAAAAAGATAAAAATAACTTCCTTAATGCGAGATATGCTTATGAATAACGTAGGAAGCAAAGCTCAGGATAAACTTACCCATGCCTATGCCTATGGTGGACCGGAATTATCTCTAAAGGTAGTAAATGATAATTTACAGATGAATATGAAGGATTTTGTAAAAGTAGATTTTGTAAGTTTTTATAAAATTGTGGATGCTATCGGTGGTGTAGATGTAAATGTAGCTGACAGGGAAATAATGTCTATCAATAAGTATATAAAAGAGGTAGCTGTGGTAGAAAAGAAGACACCTACATATTTAACTAAAGGTGGAATGCAGAAATTAAATGGTATGCAGGCTTTAGCCTATTGCAGAATAAGGTCTGTAGGCAATGGAGATTTTGAGAGAACACAAAGACAGAGGGCTGTTCTCACTGAAATCTTCAATAAAATGTCCTCTGTGAATTTATCTCAGGCTTCCAATATACTTGATACTGTTCTTCCCTATGTTGAAACTTCTCTATCAAAGAAAGATATTCTTTCCTATACCTCTTACGCACTTATAAATAATATAAAAACCGTAGAACAGTTAAGGCTTCCGGAAGATAAAACCGGCTACAGTACTAATAGAATAATCCATGGCGTTTTTTACCTGGACTGGAATAGAGAAGCCAATATTGCAGATCTTCATCAATTTATATTTGAGGGAACTTTAAATTAAATAAAAAGCAGCTTATATATAATTCTGATAATAAAAAGCTGCTTTTTTATTTACTAAAAATAATTCTAATTAACGCTCCCCAGTTATGCAGATTGTATTTTGAACTTCTGAACTATTTCATTGAGCTTTTGTGCAAGTTCAGCCTGACTTTGTGAAGTTTTTGCCACTTGTTCCACTCCCATGGCGGCATCATCTATGCCTTGCTGTATTGTCTCTGCCCCATCTGAAGATTTTTGTGCAATTTCTCCCATGTTTTGCATAGCATCACTTACCTGGCCTACAGTGGCCGTAATTTCCTCTGTCATGGCTGCTATTTCCTCTGACATGGCACTTACAAAGTTTGCATCATTATAATATTGCTCCCCCATACCCCTGAAGATTTCAAATTGAGAATACATATCTTCATTTATGAATTTTAATATTTCATTACTGTTAGAAGAGAGATTTTTAAAGGCATCCTGCACCTTGGCAATTGTATCCTTTATACCTGTTACTGCCTCACTGGATTGCTCTGCCAGTTTTCTAACCTCCTCTGCTACTACCGCAAAACCCTTACCATGCTCTCCTGCTCTTGCTGCTTCAATAGCTGCATTAAGGGCAAGCAAATTTATCTGTTCTGCTATGGCTGCTATAGTATCTGACATAGCACCTATATTTTCTACTACTTTGCCGTCTTCAATGGCCTTTACTATTTTATCCCTGGTTTTTACATACACTTCTTTTATTTCTTTTACAGATTCTTCACCCCTGCTTTGAACTTCCCTGGCTCTTTCCTTAGATTGTACTGAATTATTGCTTCCCTCCATGGCCCTTTCAGATAATTGGTTTATGCTGGCATCTACTTCTTCTACAGAGGCACCGATTTCCTGGGAAGATGCGCTAGTTTCTTGAACTCCGTTGGTTATTCCCTTTATAGCCATATCTATATTTTGAAAGTTTGCATTTAACTCCTGTACCATGGCAGAAAGTTCTTCACTGGAAGCACTCATATCCTGTGAATTATCCATTATGGTTTTGATCAGATTGCTCACATTTTTCTGGGCTGTATTAAGAGCAATGCCTGTTTTTGAAAATTCATCAGTACCAATTATAGTTATTGCTGTAGAAAAATCATATTTAGAAATTCTTTCAGCAAAAGAGCTTATTATTGATAGAGGATTAATTATTTCTCTTGAAAGAATTAAAGCTAAAACTACCGCAGCAATAATTCCAATTATAAGAAATATAATAATATTAGTATTTGCAATATTATAAACTTTTTCATTTTCTGCATTTGTTATTTTTGCTTTATTTACATTTATTTTTATAAGATTATCAATACTGCTAAACATTGGATCCCATTTGCCAGACATTTGCTTATATTGTATTGCTGCTTCATCAAAATTGTTATTATTAATAAGAGTCAATACCTTTTCTTTCTCAGTTCTAAACTCCTGAAGTTGAACTTTATATTTTTCAAATAAAGCTTTTTCACTGTTATCCATTGGAAGTTTTTCATACTGAGTTACATAATTACTATCCTGCTCTGTATTTCCCTGAATATTTTTTAAAATGCTTGCCTTCTTGCTATCATCTCTCACATACATTAATTGAAGTATGTTGGTGTTTACCATTGCTAAGTTTTCCTGCATGTCTATTAGAGCATGTACTCCTTGTAAATTATTATTATACATATTCTCTGAATTTAAATTTGATTTTTTCAAAGAGTTCATACCTATAGCACCTACTACACCAATTATTAAAACTATAATTAAAAAGGCTATAGTTATCTTTACTTTTACTTTTATCTTTCTTAATATTTTCATCGTTTTCCCCCCAAAACTAGTTATTTTATTAAATATGTCTGACATTAATATTATCGCCATACACTTTTAAATCTTTATAAAAAATATGTTAAGTCAGTAAAATACAAGCATTTCTTATAGCTATTCTCAATATTAGAGCAGTTAAAAAGCTGTCTAATATTGTATCGACATGCATTTGTAAGACAACTCTTCTAATTATAATTTTATATATTTTTAACTAACTCAGTTAAGAATAGCTAATTATAAACATATATTTATAATGTATAACCACTTTCAAGGAGGTGTAAAATTAAATGATTTATAATTCTTCCAATTTTAAAAAGGACATTATACTATTTTTTATAATGGGTGCCTTATATATGGTACTGGAAGGCTTATGGCGTGGTTGGACAAACATATCTATGCTGGTAGTAGGTGGGCTGTGCTCCTTTTTAATAGGTAGACTCAATGAAAGGCCAGGCTTCTGCAACTGCAAAATGTGGCAGCAATGTGCTATTGGCACTGCAATAGTTTTGGCCATAGAATTTACTTCTGGAATGCTTCTCAATGTATGGCTTAAGTTCAATATTTGGGATTATTCAAATACTTGGGGAAATCTATATGGCCAGATATGTATTCCCTATGCCGTTATTTGGTTCTTTCTGGTCCCACTAGGTGTATACGGAGATGATTATTTAAGATACAAGATATTTGGCCAAAAAAAGCCAGCGGGATTATTAAAGAACTATAAGGATTTATTTACCTGTGAATAGGACTATGAAAACATATCTAAAATAAAAAAAGCCTGTATCACTTAGATATAGGCTGTTACTCTATTATTTGACTGATTTCAATTTTGCTATGTCATTCCAATTACTGCTTGTAATTATCTCAACATTTGTAATATCTTTTCTTAATCCTTCAATGTCACCTTTTATATGTGCTATGTCATTACTCATCTTATCATGTTCTGCTTTATTTACGTCTGCTTTATGTTCCAGCGCTTTTAATATTTGTGTGTTTTCATCTAATTGTGTTTTTATTGGCTGTAACTCTTTTTTTAGCATAACTTCTATAGCTTTCAATAACTCACTATTTAAATTTTCCATTCAAGCACCTCCGTATTTATATTATATATTATTTACGGCACTATTCAAGATATATAGCGAACTTTTTGCTTGTAAATATTATATGCAGACTAATAACAAAAATTCATTTTTCATAAACAGAGTTCTTTGTTTCAGGTGGAGTTTTTTTCTCCATCTGAAACTTAGA
>NZ_JBDNRK010000058.1:0-25299 GCF_047718555.1 Clostridium sp.
ATTGATAGTGTATTGATGTAAAATGTTTACAGGATATAGTAGTTATTTTTTTATTAAATATACTTTTGTAAGATAATTACAAGTTATAATTAAAATTATATTTGAAAAAATACAGTAATACACTTTATAATATAATTATTAGTAATACAATAGTATTAAGTGTATTAATATTAGGAAGTGATAGATTGAAAAGAATAGAAAAAATATATGAATATATTATAAAAAGAACAGAAAATTTTGATTTGCAAGGTTTGAAAAGCAAAGGTGGGTTTAGTGCTGCCGAGATATCTGAAAACCTTAACATTATTAGAAATAATGTAAGTATGGAATTAAATCAGCTACTTAGAAATGATAAGATAATAAAAATAAAGTCTAGACCTGTGTTGTATATAGATAAAAAGTGTGTTGAGAGAATCTTAAATAAAAAATTGGAAGCTAAATCTATAGAGATAAAGGGAATAGAAGATATTTTGTTCCAAAATAACGAAGTAAGTGGCGAAAATTCTCCATTTGATAAACTTATAGGAGCTAAAACCAGTCTCAAAAATCAAATTGAGCAGGCTAAGGCAGCAATTTTATATCCTCCTAATGGTTTAAATACTCTAATTGTAGGCCAAACAGGAGTTGGTAAAACTTTATTTGCCAATATGATGTATAATCATGCAAAATACATTAAAAAATTAGCTGAGGATTCTCCTTTTATTGTATTTAACTGTGCAGATTATTATAATAATCCTCAACTCTTAATATCACATTTATTCGGCCATATTAAAGGTGCTTACACTGGCGCAGACACTGATAAAGCTGGAATAATTGAAAAGGCAAATGGTGGTATTTTATTCTTGGATGAAATACACAGATTGCCACCTGAGGGCCAGGAAATGTTATTCTACTTTATGGATACAGGTAAATTTAACAGATTAGGTGAAACCGAGAGAAATAGAAATTCTAGTATTCTGATAGTTGGAGCTACTACTGAAGATCCAAATTCATCATTGCTGAAAACGTTCATCAGGAGAATACCGATAATTATATCTATTCCAAGCTTTAATGAGAGAACAGCAAAGGATAAAATAGATTTAATAAAGTTTTTATTCTCTAATGAGGCACACAGAGTAAATAAAGCCATAAAGATTGAAGATGAGGTAGTAAAAGCACTTATAGGCAGCACTTCTTATGGTAATATTGGGCAGGCAAAGTCCAATATACAGCTTATATGTGCAAAAGGGTTTTTAAATAGCATGACTAATAAGGAATATATTGAAATTCAATTTAAAAGTCTTCCTGCAGATATAAAAAGTGGACTGGTTCATTTAACCGGTAAGCGAAAAGAAATGGAGGAAATTTCAAGTTATTTAAACTCTCAGCTAATAGTAACACCAGATGGATACAATGAATTAAGTGATACAGATGCATATGATTTGCCTTTTAATTTATATAAGATAATAGAAGATAAAGCTGCCATATTAAAAGAAGGCGGGGCAGATAAAGAATATATAAATAATTTCATAACTACAGATATCAATGTTCATATTAAATCTTTTTATAACAAAGTCAAAAATAATGAAAATGACAGAGATAGGATATTAAAAATAGTAGATGAAGATATACTAAGATTTTCAGAAGAAGTAATTAATATGATTGAAGAGGAGCTTAATAAAAAGCTTCCAGATAGATTTTTATATGCATTAAGTCTCCATTTGAGTTCCTTTTTAAATAGATTAAAGGCAAAAAAAGCTTTGAAATATACAAATATGGAAGGAATTATTGATGATAAGAGGGAACAATTTAATATAGCATTGGAAATAAAAGCAATGGTAGAAAAAAGGTTTAATATAATGGTTCCTGAAATTGAAGTAGTATATTTAACCTTGTTGTTAAGTTCTATTCAAGAAGAAAAAAGTAATGAACGTGTAGGTATAATTGTAGCAGCTCATGGAAGCAGCACTGCTAGTAGTATGGTAGATGTAGCGAAGCAGCTTTTAGGAAGTAGTACTATAGAGGCTTTAGATATGCCACTAGATGTTAGTCCTACAGAAATTTTAGAGAGAGTAATAGAAAAGACAAAAGAACTTGACAGTGGTAAGGGTGTGCTATTATTAGTAGATATGGGTTCTCTTTCTAATTTTGATACAATAATATCTGAAAGGACGGGCATTAAGGTGAAAACTGTAGATATGGTATCTACACCTATAGTATTGGAAGCCATCAGAAAAGCTAATATTTTGGATATGGATTTAGAAAGTGTTTATCACTCAATGAAAGATTTTAAGGGGTATGGGCACAGGGAGGAAATAATACAAAGTGATGATGGGATAAAAGTAATAATTACTATTTGTTCTACTGGTGAGGGAACAGCGGAAAAACTAAAAACTCTAGTAGAAAATGTTGTATCTAATGTAACTAATGAAGAAATAAAGGTAATTCCAATTGGAATTAGAAATCTTTCAGAAAATATAGAATCAATACAAAAAAAATATAAGATAATAGCTTCGGTTGGTATTGTAGATCCTAAACTAGATGTTCCCTTCATTTCCATTGAAGCTTTAATTGGTGGAAAGGGAGAAGATATACTATCAGACATAATAAAAAATAAGTTTATTTTTGTAGAAGAAAAGCAGCAGAATATTGTATCAAGGAAATTGTGCGAAGATAGTTTAAATCAATTTTTAACTTATCTTAATCCAGCTAAAATAATAAGTGTATTATTTGATTTTATGAGTGTATTAGAGGATGAATTAGATATAAAATTTGATAATTCTATTCGTATCAGATTAATGGTACATGTGGGATGTGCTCTAGAGAGGGCTGTAATTAAAGATAGTTTAGTGTATAGAGATGACAAAAGTAAATTAGATAAAAAAATTATTCATAGTATTGAACAAGCAAATAAAGTATTTGAAAAGTCAATAAATGTACATCTTAGTGAAGATGAAATTTGTTTTGTATCAGAAATGATTAAATAAATATATTATATGACAAACAGAGTATTAAGAATAAAATAAGTGTATTAATGACAAGGTTTACATTGAAAAATATTATTCACAAAGTCAATAAAATAGCGACTTTGTGAATTTTTATTTTTTGATACACAAGTTTGGCATGATAGTTGCTATATAAATAAGTGTAAGCAACTTAGTATTATAAAATGCAAGGGGGAATGAGAATGACTGCTATAATTATAGGGACTCATGGTAAGTTTTCACAAGAAATATTAAGATCATCTGAAATGATATTTGGAGAACAGGAAAACGTTTCAGCGGTTACTTTTGAACCAGGAGAAGGACCGGATGATCTTGTGAAAAAATATAAAAAAGAATTAGAAGAATTGGATTTAAAGGAGGGAGTACTTTTTCTCGTAGATTTATTTGGAGGAAGCCCATTTAATGCAGCTAGTAGAATAGTATCAGAAAATGAAAATATGGATATTGTTACTGGAATTAATTTACCGATGTTACTAGAGGTATATGGAGTTAGAGATTCTTCAAATTTTCAAGAATTAGTGGATACAGCTAAAAACGCAGCGAAGGATGGGATAAAATCCTTAAAAGAAGTTCTGGTACAGCAAGAAGATGATGAATTGTAATAAAAATAAAGATAAATTAAAAAGCAATTATATTAAATTTTAATTGATATTTTATTACTAATAGCTCTGTATATACCTTAAAAATTTTAAATAACAAAATGGTTATTTTATTATTTTTAGTGAGAAGTATAGATATAATTATTAAATATGTAAACGATTTAAAGGAGGAATTTAGAATGGATATAAATTTTGTAAGAGTAGATGATAGATTAATACATGGTCAGGTTGCTACTGTTTGGGTAAAGGAATCAAAATGTAATAAAATAATAATTTGCAGTGATGATGTTGCTAAGGATACTTTAAGAAAGACGTTAATTTTACAAGTTGCACCTCCAGGAATAAAGGCTTACGTATTACCTATTGAGAAGGCACTAGAAGTTTATAAAAATCCAAAATATGATTCTTTTAAAGCACTAATATTGTGCACAAACCCAGTGGATGTTTTAAGACTCATTGAAGGGGGGATGGATATTAAGTCCGTAAACCTTGGAGGAATGTGCTATAAGGAAGGCAGAACTCAGATTAGCAGTGCAGTATCTCTCGGAGCCGAGGATATTCAAGCTCTAAAGAAAATGCATGAATTAGGAGTTGAACTGGAACTGAGAAAAATTGCAAGTGATTCAAAAGTTGATGTAATGAGCAAAATAAAAGATCTATAATGTTTACTGGTAATTGTTCATAAAAGATGTCTCTCTATAAAATTAAACAGGAATAATATATAGACTGTTATAAGAGAGAACTCTTTTCTGATATAGCTTTCATAGTCTTAGTATCAACAAATAAAGTAAGGGACTAAAAGCGAATATAATAAAAAAGGGGGATTATATATGTCTACTATTCAATTTATTTTAGTACTTGTTGTTGCAATGATAACAGGTATGGGAAGTGTACTTGACTCCATGGAAACTCATAGACCTATAATAGCTTGTACATTAATAGGACTTGTTCTGGGAGACATAAGGACAGGAATTATTCTAGGAGGTACTCTGGAGCTTTTAGCTTTAGGGTGGATGAATGTTGGAGCAGCCATGGGACCAGATAGTGCATTGGCTAGCGTTGTAGCTACAATACTAGTAATAACTGGACATCAGCCAATAACCTCAGGTATAGCAGTGGCAATACCAATAGCAGCTGCTGGCCAGGTTCTAACTATATTTGTTAGAACTATAGCTGTATTCTTCCAGCATCTTTCAGATAAATATGCTGAAGAAGCCAATTTTAGAGGAATAGAAATAGCCCATTTTACAGCACTTATACTTCAAGGACTTCGTATTGCAATACCAGCTGCGTTGGTAGCAGCAGTAGCAGGAACCAGTGGTGTTGAAGCAATGCTTAATTCAATACCTGTACCTGTTACAAGAGGATTACAAATCGCTGGTGGAATGATAGTTGTTGTTGGTTATGCTATGGTTATTAACATGATGGAGGCAAAATACTTAATGCCATTCTTCTTTGTTGGCTTTGCAATTGCAGCATTTACTACCTTTACACTTGTTGGTTTCGGTATAATTGGCGTAGCAGCGGCTATATTCTATATACAATTGAATCCTAAGTACAGCCAGGTTCAAGTTCATGACGAATTAGATGATTTGTAAAAGGGGGGTTTTAGTATGAGTGAAAATAAATTAACCAAAAGTGATTTGAAAAGTATGTTCTGGCGTTCATGGTTCCTACTAGGTTCCTTTAACTTTGAAAGAATGCAGAGTATGGGATTTTGTGTATCAATGATTCCAGCAATAAAGAGATTATATAAAAATAAAGATGACCAATCAGCAGCATTAAAGAGACATTTGGAATTCTTTAATACACAGCCATATATGGCTGCCCCTATAATGGGTGTTACAGCTGCTATGGAGCAAGAAAGATCGAATGGTGCTCCTATAGATGATGCAGCTATAAGTGGTGTAAAAATAGGACTTATAGGACCTCTTGCCGGGGTAGGTGATCCTATATTCTGGGGAACTTTAAGACCAATTTTTGCTGCACTAGGTGCATCGCTGGCAGCTACAGGAAGCATTATAGGACCACTATTATTCTTTATACCATTTAACATAATTAGAATACTAACTTTATGGCATGGTATTCACTATGGATATGAAAAGGGAACATCAATAGTATCAGAGGCATCTGGTAATACATTACAGAAGATAACTGAAGGTGCATCGATAGTAGGACTTTTCATAATGGGAGCTTTGGTTTGCAAATGGACCAGCATAAATGTGCCATTAGTAATTTCATCAGTTAAAGGTCCAGATGGCAAGATGGTTATTACTACTGTTCAAAGTATGTTAGACTCATTAATTCCAGGATTATTACCATTATTATTAACTTTCTTATGCATGAAATTATTAAAGAAGAAAGTTAGCGCTATTGCAATAATATTTGGAATGTTTGCACTAGGAATACTTGGTTATATTGGTGGATTCTTAAAATAGGTGTTATAATAGAGAGGAAGCTTGTTTAACAGAGTGGTCATGTAAAGGTTTTTTTATAATATGATTGGCTAAGGCTATCTCAAGTTTTAAGAGGTAGCCTTAATTTATCTAATTAGATAGTGATTTTTCAGATAGAGGAGAGATAAGCTATGATACTTAATATTATAACCACCATTGTGGTAGCAATAATAGTTATTATATTTTTATACTTTTTACTTTTTAATTTTTATCAAAAGAAATATTATGATCAGGCCTATAGACCAAAACCCATAAAATTTGGGAAAATACCACGATATCCTGAAAAAATTATTATAGAGGGTTTAGAGGGAGTTTCCAGTGAAAAACAATATCAAGAAGCTGCTGCTATTAAAATGATAAATGATAAGATTCATCCAAAAGAAAGTATATCCATGGATAATATAAATTTTCTTATGGGATATACCTACGGAGTTAGTTTTAATACTATAAAAAAGAATTTCATACCATTTAGTGAACCTATAGAAGGATTGAGAATTGCTGCGCCATTTATGGGACTTCATATGGATTATCGTACAACCTATAGTCCTAATGCTTTTGTTGGCAGTATAAAAGAGTATATTTCACAAGGTTATCCAGTAATGGTTCAATTAGATATGTCCACTCTTTTAGGCACAGATGGCTTTTATCCAAACAGTGAGCTTTTAGTAGGTTATGATAGAGCAGGTTTTTATTATTATGAGACTATGGGAAAGGATAATAAAGAAAAAAAATATGTTTCCAAGCAAAAACTTATAGATGCAACTAATAAATTGAATGCTAAATTTAGAAAACCCTGGAGATATGGCTTTTGTATTTTTACTACTAGAGAAAAAAATATAAATATAAATAAAATTTTAAAAAGAAATGGTAACATCCTTACTGGAGAAATAAATAAAGCCGTTTATTCTGGAGCTAAGGCAATTGAAGAATTTGCAAAAGCCATAAAAGAAACAAATAATTTTAATAGCCAATGGATATTTCAAACTTTAGCTTATACAAGGGAAGATAATGCAAAATTTCTTGAAGAGAAGTTTAAGGATAATAAGGAGATAATTGAGGCATCAAAGTTATTTAATATAGCAAGTAAAAATTACAAAAAAGCTTTTGAAATAATTAAAGCTAATAGTGACGAAGATAGTATAAAAAATGTAAGCGAACTTTTAGTTGAAAACTGTAAGTTGGAAGAAAAAATAGGGGATATTTTTAAAAATGTTTCAGGATTATAGTATACAATAATTACATTTGTATTTATATATATAGATACTGGATGGGAAAAAAAATATAGTATATACTTATGAAATAAGGCATGTAAAAATGAATAGTAAGTCAAAGATTCTAGGTCTATTTTCAATTATACAAGGAGATAGGTTCCAATGATAGTGGGTTATCCGAGGGCTCTGTTGACGTAGTAATATTTAAAATAGACTAGTTATTTATTTGAATATGCTTAAGATATATGAAAATGATAGGTGATGCTATGAATAAATCAAATGTATATTATGGAAAAGCTCTGAATTATTATCAAAAAGGATATATAGAAAAAGCTATAGAATTTTGTGAAAAAAGTATTTCGGATAATATAAAGAACAAGGCAGCTATAGATTTGAAGGGGCTTCTATATTATCTAAAAGGTGATATAACAAATTGTAGAGCACTTTGGAAGCTTAATTCACAGGTAAATAATGATAAAGTGGCAAAAAAGTATCTTGAGGGTATAGATAAGGACCAAGAGAGATTTAAACTTTATGTAGAAGCAGTAAAAAAGATTAAAGATATGAAAATAAATGAGGCTATAGGACTTTTATCGGAATGCGACAGCAGTGATTTCAATACCATAGATGTTAATAATTATTTATGTGTATGTTATATAAAACAGGGAAATTTTCAGAAAGCAAAAGAAAAGCTTGAAAAGGTTATGAAAATAGATAAATATAACTATATGGCATTAGAAAATAGAAAGACGTTAGTTGAATACGGCGAAATTAAAATTAAGTTTTTCAATAAGAAATATTTTTATGCAGCTTCTTTAATAACAATTTGTATAGTGGTTGTACTTAGTGTTAGTATAGGTATGAAATTTCTATCAAATTTAAGAATAGCTTCTTCTGAACCTAAAAAAAGCATTACCTTAAAGACTAATAATAAATCCTCTAGCAACCCTTCGGGATCTTCTATAGAAGAAAAAAAGGATACAAATTTACAGTTTCCATATGATGATGTGAAGAATGCTATAGACAGCAAAGATTATGAAAAGACATATTCCTATATTGAGCAGTGGAAGAATGAAAATGTAAGAATAAATTACAAAGAAATTCTGTCTCAAGGAGAAAAGCTTTTAACAGAGGAAGGGGTAGTTTATTTTTATAAGCAGGGAACAGTATTTTTTAATAATAAAGATTATAATAATGCAGTTAAAGAATTCTTAAAGGCTTTTAATTATGGAAATAGTAATTATTTATATCCACATATTATATATTTTATAGGTGAAAGTTATAAAAATTTAGGTGACTATGAAAATGCCATAAATTTTTATTCTATATATGATACCAATTTTAGTCAGGGTGATTATGAAGAAACCGTGCTCTACAATATGGCAATTATAAACAAAAATATAGATATTAATAAGGCAAAGCAGTATGCAAGTCGTTTATCCGATAATTATCCTCATTCTATTTATAATAATTCTAATATAAAGGATATAGTGAAAAATTAATCTAAGTATTTATCCGATGACTACCAACTCTAATACTCTAATCCTTTTTCAAAGTAGGAGTATAAGGAGTGTCTACGTCACTGGATACGATTTACCATAAAGGACAACGAGTTCTAAGTACCACAAACCGATGCTAAGAACTCTGTTTATGAAATTTTACTATTGGCCTATAATATTTATACTATAAGGCAATAATATATTTATATTTAGTGGTTGTAAAAAGTCATATGATGTATAATTGATATAGGGTTATTGAATATTTTATTGTATTGATAATTGCTATTTTATAATATATAATATTATAAAATAGCAAGAGATTAATAATTCAAATAATTTATTAATAAATTAATAGTTTTATGTAGTATACCTTTAGGGGGGTATATTAAAGGAGGAATTTAAATGGTTAAAGATATTAATGATAGTAATTTTCAGGAAGAAGTTAAAAATGGAACAGTAGTAGTAGATTTTTGGGCAGCTTGGTGTGGACCATGTAAAATGCTTGGGCCTGTAATTAACGATTTATCAGAAGAATTAAATGACAGAGCTAAATTTGTAAAGGTAAATGTAGATGAAAACCCGGTTACTGCAAGCCAATACAAGATAGCAAGTATTCCTACAGTACTGGTATTTAAAGAAGGAAACATAGCTGAAACATTAGTTGGTTTTAGACCAAAGGCAGCTATAAAGGAAGTACTACAAAAACATATATAATGTTTTTGTGTAGGTGTAGAACTAGATTTGTTTATTAGTTCTACACCTAATTCTTTATAATATAAATTGATAATATTTCAGTTAATTCGTAATTTTGAGAAAGTACGAATTAATAAATGGAAAGATTTACATTTCAGGGGTGTAAATTTTTCCAATTACAGTTTGCAATCTTCTTATATTATGAACTGAAATAGTTAAAGTAGTATTATTGATACAAGGAGCTGATAAAAATGGAAGAACGTTATGACATAGCTATTATAGGAACTGGTCCTGGTGGGCTATCTGCTGCTATTAATGCTAAAATAAGAAATAAAAATATAATTTTATTTGGAAATAAGAATTTAAGCTTTAAATTGACCAAAGCACCTAAGATAAATAATTTTTTAGGCTTCTATGATATTTCTGGAGAAGATTTAAAGAATAAATTTAATGAACATATTGATAAAATGGGTATAGAGATTACTGAAGAAAGAATTAATGCTGTTTATGCCATGGGAGATTATTTTACACTTATGGTTAATGAAAAAGCCTATGAGGCAAAGTCACTTATTCTTGCTACTGGAATGGAATTTACAAAACCCTTAAAAGGGGAAGAGGAATTTCTAGGGAGAGGTGTAGGGTATTGTGCAACTTGTGATGCGCCTTTATATAGAAATAAAATCGTCACTATAGTTGGTTATACACGAGAGGCTGAAAAAGAGGCAAATTATGTTAGTGAGCTTGCATCAAAATTATACTATGTGCCCATGTATGATGAAAATTATGAACTCACAGATAAAGTGGAAATTTTAAAGGATAAACCAACAGAAATAAAAGGACAGGATAAAGTGGAAAAGCTTCTTCTAAAATCCAATGAGATAGAAACCGATGGGGTTTTTATACTGAAGGAAAGTGTGGCACCGGCTCAACTGGTACCAGGACTCTTAATAGAAGGTGAACATATAAAGGTTGATAGGAATATGAAGACTAATATAGAAGGGTGTTTTGCAGCAGGAGACTGTGTAGGAACACCATATCAGTATATAAAAGCAGCAGGAGAAGGCCAAATTGCTGCGTTAAGTGCTGTAAAGTATTTGGATTTACTTAAGGTATCTGAAAAAAATAACAAGTGAAAATAATTTTAAGCCTCAACCAGCATATATTGTTGAGGCTTTTATGTTTTAATATACAATTCTTCTTAAGGTAACTAATTTACCGCAAAAAAAGTGTGATTGCCTATTGGTTTTACATTAATTTTTTTTATGTTAATCATCCAACTTGAACGGGCTGTTTTAGGATTATAAAAATACAGGGCATTGGTAGTAGGATCTTTTCCATTAAGGGCATCAAATACTGCATTATAGCAATCCTGATTTGGAGCGGCATTAATATTTCCGTCTATCACACAAGAAAATGCGTATTTTTGTTTGATAACATCATTTATGCTTTTGGGAAAGCCTTTATCCCTTAGTCTGTTAAGTATTACAGATGCCACTGCTACTTTTCCCTCATAGGGTTCAGCGTTACTTTCTGCATATACTACTTTTGCCATTAAATCAATATCTTCCTTTGTTACAGTAAATGTTCTTCCTTCAGCATTAAATACTTCTACCGAACTAGATTTTTCATTATAGAGATTTCTGGCTCCTCTATTTGCATTGGATGTAGATGTATTGTTTGAAGGTGGTATTGTCTTAGCACTTACAATGCACGAGGGTAACAATCCTAAAAATAGAATAAACACAATAGCCCAAATACTCTTTTTCATTTATATTTCTTCCTCCTTTTATTCTACGAGGTTAGCTGACGGGTTTGGTAAAGGCAAAACCTACGCTAAAAAGCGATTCACCCCAAAATATGGTTTCCCCGTATGCCTTAGGCTATTGATATCATTCCCTATAATAAAAAAATAATACAATATTGAAAAAATTTTTTTACCATGTAAAAGAAGTAATAGGATAGAATACGTATTTTTAATTATTATTAATAAAATTTTGAAAATCATTTTTTAAGGTATTATAATCTTTATTCATAGTATCATAATTGGTATTTGCATCTTTATATAAGTCTGAAAGATCTAAGGAATTATCTTTGGATTTTGAGCTGGATTTTTCTTTTTTTAATGCAGAAGAAAAACTATTTACATAGGAATTATAATCATTAAGAAGGTTGTTAAAGCTGCTATATAATTTAATTTGATTCTGTGGTACATTTATTTGGGAAAATTCCTGCAGTATCTCATTAAAATTATCTTTATTATTTTGCACTTTAGCTAGAGCACTATCATAGGATATAGAATTTTTTCTTGCACTTTCCGCATAATAAGATAGATTAACTTTAACGGAATTAAATTTTGTTAAAATATCATTTAGGTTATTTTGAAATTCCATATTTTGAGTATTCAATATATCTCTGTCTTTTTTTATTTTTATGAAATTTCCTACATAGCTGGAAGCATTATTTATGAGTATAGTGCTATCTTTTGGAAGACTAAAAACCTTGTCACTTGATTTTATGGATGCATAGTATTTGTTGCAATTATCCTTGTAGTTAATAACATTCTTCATAGAACTATCTATATCAGTTGATTCTAGATTATTTACTATAGAAAGTAACTGCTTGTACATTAATATATTATTATCTAAACCTGATTTTAGCGAATTGAAAGTAGCTTTATATCTAGAGTCACTATTATAGCTTTCCAAATTTTTATTTACTTTTATTAAGGAATTTATTACAAAAGGAAGTTTATCTTTTGCTTGTTCTATATCGATAGTTTGTCCATTGTTAATAGGTGAAACATTAGAATTTATTGTAGATATATTCTGAATATATGTACCTAGTTGTTTTCTATATTTATTATATTCATTTAAAGTAGAAAGACTGAAAAATATAAATATTAATAAAAATATGCTGAAAGTAATAGTAGCTGATAAGATTATTATTCTCTTTTTGTTTTCATCAAACATAAAAAATCCACACTCCTTTGTATATTTTTGACATCAAGGAAGCTTATTCAGCCACCTTGTGTCTTATATTAATATTAATATTTGTAAAACTAATTATTTATACTAGATTTATGAAATTCCAGTGCCAACTTTATATAATTTTAATTTATTGTTAACTTCTTTTATTCCAGGTATTGATTGTATTAGAGTTACAAGTCTATTTATGTCCTCTTCCTTTTCAGCGTATCCAGATAGAGATACTTTCCCATGAACGACAATAGCAGAAATATCATTTACATTTATTCTAGATTCCATTAATGCCATATTTATATCATTAGTTAAAGAAGTATCATCTTTAAAGGAGGCAAGATTGATTGTACTTGTTACACTTCTAATTCCGAAAGTTTTATTAGCTTCACTTATTGCAATTTGTCTATCTCTCTCGGTTTCTACATCTCCTACTAACAGAACATTTCCGCCTGAAACTTTCGCTGTAACTGATAAAATCCTATGTTTAAAGGTACTGTTTCTTAAATTAGAATTAACAAGGTCAGTCAATTCTTTATCACCTGCTTCGCCATCTAAAGATATAGTAATATTATTTCTAACTTCTCTAACTCCCTCAATTTTATAGGCTATTTCCTCTGCTCTATATTTTTCTGCTAATACATTTACAAAGCCTTGCAGAGATACAATTCCATTAATAGATCTAATTTTTATATCCTTTGAAGTTGTATTCATTGCTTTTGATAATGCTGATTTTATTGCATCTTCAATTAATCCATCATTAATTTCCATAAAAGCACCAACCTTTCTAATATATAACTTTATTATCAATGAATCTATTTAGTAGGAGTTTATATTCCTACTAAGTTTAGCTGAATTATCCAGGAACGTGTGGCTGTTATCTCCAACTTTAGTAGGTGGAGTATTACAGCGACTAGTTATCAGGTAAAAAATTAATATTGTAATTTTATTGCTTATTCTATAATAAAGTTATCTATATATAGTATCCCAAGAATTTATATTAATATTTTATAAAATTTTATCATGCTATACTACATTGAGTTGCAATAGTGTATAATTGTTAATAAGTATATGTACAGGAGGTGTGATTATGGATATTATAAACATGATAGTTGCTGCAGTGAAAACAATAAATGCATGGTCTGTATTGGACATATTGGTAGTTTCATACATATTTTACAAAGGCTATATGCTTATAAGAGAAACCAGAGCTGTACAGCTTTTGAAAGGTATACTATTAATACTTTTATTAATGCCTGTTAGCAATTTTTTACATCTTACTATGCTTTATTGGATTCTTCAGAGAACAATAACAATTGGTGTTTTGTCCATAATTATTATTTTTCAACCTGAAATAAGAAGAGCTTTAGAACATTTGGGAAGAAGTGCTTTTAATGATGTACATATCCTAGAAAATAAAGAAAAAATGGAAGAGGTTATAACGCAAATAGTAAACGCTGTTTATAACCTTGCAAAAACAAGAACTGGTGCACTTATTGTGATTGAACAGAGAACAAAACTTGAGGATATAATGAGTACAGGTACTAAAATTGAAGGTATTGTATCTTCAGCAATTTTGGAAAATATATTTGTAGTGAATACGCCTTTGCATGATGGTGCCACAATAATTAGAAATGATAGAATATTGGCGGCAGGATGTTTTTTACCGCTTTCTGCCAATTATGATATAAGTAAAAAGCTTGGAACAAGGCACAGAGCAGCACTTGGAATATCTGAAAATTCAGATGCTCTTGTGATTGTAGTCTCAGAAGAAACTGGAGTTGTATCCCTTGCTATTAATGGAAAATTAACAAGAGGGTATACTAAGGATAAATTAAAAGATATTTTAATAAGGATAATTCTTATTAGATTTTCAAAAAATAATTCATTTAAAGAGAGGGTGAAAACGTGGAAAAGAAAAGTAAACAGCAAATAGTAATAAAAATATGCTGTGTAATTGCTGCGTTTTGCCTATGGTTATATATTTCAAATTGGGAAAATCCAATAAAAACTTATAGATTGAGAAATGTTTCTGTAGAGTTAATCAATACGGATGTATTAGCACAATCAGAGCTAACGCTTTCACCAGATCAAAATTTTACAGTGGCATTAACTTTAAGAGGTACTGATTTAGAAGTTATGAGCGCAAGACCAGAGGATTTTAAAATAGTAGCAGATATGAGTGAGTATGCTTTTAAAAAGGGTGAAAATAGAATTCCGGTTCAAGTTGTTCATTATCCAAGTAATATTAATATAGAAAATACAAATACTATGTGGGTAAATGTAAATTTAGATGATTTATATCAAAAAACTGTACCAATAACAACTAAGATAGAAGGATCACCTAGGAACGGATACTATTCTTCAGAGGCTGTAGTAAGTCCTGGCGATGCAGTGGTAAGCGGACCAAGCAGGTTTGTAAATATGGTTAAGGATGTAATAGTTAGTGCAAATATAACAGATTTGAATAAGGATGCAGACCTAAGTGTACCACTGAAGCCAGTAGATGCTGCTGGAAAAGTTGTTAGTAATGTAAAAGTACAGCCTCAAAATGCCAGTGTTACAATTCCTATAAAAAAGGCTAAGTCTGTAAGCGTAAATATAAAGACCACAGGGCAGCCAACTAATGGTGTAGATATAAAGGCAATAACGCCTGTACAGTCTACTGTAGATGTAATTGCGGATAACTATGATAATCTGAATAAAATATCTAGTATCGATACAGTACCTATAGATTTAACTAAAATAACTGAAAGTAAAACTATGAAGGTGAAATTGAGCTTGCCTAATGGTATAGGCACACTTACCGGTGATAATTTTATAAGTGTTAAGACAAATGTGGAAGGTATAATACAAAAAATATTTTCAGTTAATATTAATTTAATAAATGTGCCTGCCCAGTTTAATGCTTCTTTAGAAAATTTAAAGACTAATATAACAGTGTCTGGTGATGAATCTGTTATAAATTCTATAAATAATGGAGATATAAAGGCAAATGTAGATTGTTCCTCTCTTCAGGAAGGAACCCATAATTTGCAAATCTCTGTGGCTCTTCCAAAAGGAGTTACTAATGTTGCGGCGGATCCTAATTCAGTAAATGTAACTATGACTAAAAAATAAGATACATGAAAAGAAATAACAAATTATATAGACTAGAGTATTGATTAATTATTTTCTTACAATGTCTGAGTATCGGAGGAAAAAATGACAATTAGAATTAATAATTTAACGTTAAGTATAGAAGAAGATATTTCAAGTTTGAAGAAAAAAGCGGCTTCAAAGCTAAAAGTTTCTGAGGTGGATTTTAAGCATTTTAAGATATTAAAGGAGTCCATTGATGCAAGAAAAAAGAATAATATAAAATTTAATTATGCTGTAGAAGTTAGTTTGGAAAAAGAAAGAAAAATAATCAATAAATTTAGAGATAATGATATTAGACTTGAAGAAGATGACAATGCAGAGGAACTTATTTATGGAGATTTAAATTTAAATAGTAGACCTGTAATAATAGGAATGGGCCCAGCAGGAATGTTTGCGGGGTTACTTTTGGCAGAAAAAGGTTACAGGCCTCTAGTAATTGAAAGAGGAGAAAGTGTAGATAATAGAACTAACAGTGTAGAACATTTTTGGAAGACAGGAGAACTTAATACAGAATCAAATGTTCAGTTTGGAGAAGGTGGGGCAGGCACCTTTTCTGATGGAAAACTTACAACTAGAATTAAAGATAAAAGATGTGATTATGTAATTGATAAATTTATAGGCTTCGGAGCTCCAAAAGAAATATCTTATGAAGGAAAACCACATATAGGTACAGATATATTAAAAAATGTGGTGAAAAATTTAAGGGAGAAGATAAAAGCTCTTGGGGGAGAAGTTAGATTCAATAGTAGATTAGAAGATATTATTATTAAAAATAATAAAATTATCTCTGTAGTTGTAAATGGAGAAGAAATTAATTGTGAGACTTTGATTTTAGCTATAGGGCATAGTTCAAGAGATACTTATGAAATGTTATATAAAAAGGATATTCTAATGGAAGCAAAACCATTTGCCTTAGGGGTTAGAATTGAGCATCCACAAGATATGATAAATGAAAATCAGTATGGTAAATATGCAAATCACCCAAGATTAAAGGCAGCAGATTATAGGCTAACTCATACTTCCAGTATTACCAAGAGATCTATATATAGTTTTTGCATGTGCCCTGGTGGAGAAGTTGTGGCAGCGGCCTCTGAAAAAAATAGATTGGCTACAAATGGCATGAGTTATTATAATAGAGATAAAGAAAATGCAAATTCTGCATTAGTAGTAACTATTGGGGTAGAAGATTTTCAAAATAAGTGTTATAATTTTAACAATGAGGTAATGGAAGATAAGTATCCTCTTTTAGGAATGGAAATGCAGAGGTACTATGAAGAGAGAGCCTTTACAGCAGGAGGCAGTAATTTTAATGCACCCATACAGCTTGTAGGAGATTTCCTAAAAGATGAGAATAGTAAAAAAATTGGCAGTGTTAAACCCAGTTATAAGCCTGGATATGAACTTACTAATTTAAAAACTTGTCTGCCAGATTATGTTGTTGATACCTTGAAAGAGGGAATATTAAGTTTTGACAAGAAGATTAAGGGATTTAGTGATAATGATGCAATCTTAACGGGTATAGAAACTAGGACCTCAGCTCCCGTAAGAATAATGCGAAAGGAAAATTTAGAAAGTGTGTCAGTTAATGGGCTCTTTCCCTGTGGCGAAGGTGCTGGTTTTGCAGGCGGAATAATGTCAGCAGCTGTAGATGGATTAAAATGTGCAGAAGCTATAATAAAAAAGTATAAACCACTGGACTGAATTTTCTGAAAAAATACTGTTTTTGTGAAATATTTGATAAAATAGGAATATAAGTTTGTTAATTTTTAGACTTATAATAACTATATAAATTTTAAATTTTTACAATTATCTTCAAAGAAATGATTAATTAAATATTTTATTCATATTTTTTTGAAGATGACTCATTAGGCATATAAGATAAATAGTAAATCAAAGATGTGACAAATATTTTGGATTATACAAGGAAACAGGTGACAAAGATAGCGGGCTACCTGATGGGCTCTGTTGACGCAGTAGGATGCAAAATAGACTACATATTGGCTAGTTATTTATTTGAATTTGCCTTGATAAAAAATAATTAAGAAGAGGTGCTAATAACATGATTAAAAGTTTTGAAGAGGTTTTGCTAAAGGTTAAGAGTAAAGACATAAAAACAGTATCTGTTGCAGTTGCACAAGACGTACCCGTATTAGAAGCTATAAGAGATGCCAAAAAAAATGGTATAGCAGAAGCAATTTTAGTTGGAGATAAAAATGAAATAACATCCATCGCCCTTAAAATTGGTATGGATATAAATGAGTTTAAGATCGTAGATGAGCCAGATGTTAGAAAAGCAACATTAAAGGCTGTGGAAATTGTTTCTCAGGGTAAGGCTGATATGGTTATGAAAGGTTTAGTAGACACAGCAACTTTTTTAAGATCAGTACTTAATAAAGAAGTTGGTCTTAGAACTGGAAAACTTATGTCTCATGTTGCTGTTTTCGAAACAGAAGCATTTAATAGACTGCTATTTTTAACAGATGCAGCTTTTAACATGTATCCAACATTAAAAGATAAAATTCAAATAATAAATAATGCAGTAAAGGTAGCTCATGCAGTAGGTATTGATGAACCAAAGGTAGCTCCTATCTGTGCAGTTGAAGTTGTAAATGAAAATATGCCAGCAACTTTAGATGCAGCACTACTTTCAAAGATGAGCGACAGAGGACAATTTAAGGGATGTATAGTTGATGGTCCTTATGCACTAGATAATGCATTAAGTGAAGAAGCAGCAAAACATAAAAATATAAAGGGTGCAGTAGCTGGTAAGGCAGATGTTCTTTTATTACCAAATATAGAAACTGCAAACGTTATGTACAAGACTTTAACTTATACAACTCATTCAAAAAATGGTGGTATATTAGTTGGAACTGCAGCTCCAGTTATATTAACATCAAGAGCAGATAGCCATGAAACAAAAATGTATTCAATTGCTCTTGCAGCATTAGTTGCAAGTCATAAATAAAATTATGAGATTTAGGGTGGAAGCTTTTTTCACTTAATCTTATAAGGCATTACCTAGGGGCGTGACGCTGTTTCATCGCCAAGAATGGAGAGTTACAGCGACTAGCCGTTAGGAAAATAAATTATAAAGGGAGGCAATATCATGTACAAATTATTAATAATCAACCCAGGTTCCACTTCTACAAAAATTGGAGTTTACGAGGATGAAAATCAAATTTTAGAGGAAAATCTAAAACACTCTTCAGAGGAAATTGCTAAATATAATACAATATATGATCAGTTTCCATTTAGAAAAGAAGTTATATTAAACGTTTTAAAAGAAAAAAATGTAGATATTAACACATTAAGTGCTGTAGTTGGCAGAGGTGGATTGTTAAAGCCAATAGTTAGTGGTACCTACGCAATTAATGAAAAAATGCTTGAGGATTTGAAAATTGGAGTTCAAGGACAGCATGCTTCAAATTTAGGTGGAATAATTGCAAATGAAATAGCTAAGGAATTAAATATTCCAGGATTTATAGTAGATCCTGTTACTGTGGATGAAATGCAAGAAATAGCAAGAATTTCAGGAATACCAGAAGTAAGAAGAAGAAGTATTTTCCATGCATTAAATCAAAAGGCGGTTGCCAAAAGATATGCAAAGGAGAAGGGCGTAAAATATGAAGATTTAAATCTCATTGTTACGCATATGGGCGGAGGAACTTCCGTTGGTGCTCATTGTAAAGGAAAAGTAATCGATGTAAATAATGCACTTACAGGCGAAGGTCCATTTTCACCGGAGAGAAGTGGTGGAGTTCCAATTGGCGATTTGATTGATATCGCTTACAGTGGAAAAGTAACCCATGAAGAAATGAAGAAAAAAATTAATGGTAAAGGTGGAGCAGTTGCCTATGCAGGTACAAATGATTTTAAAGTTGTAGCTGATAAAGCAGATGCTGGAGATAAGGATTCAAAATTAATATATGATGCATATATATATCAGATAGCAAAAGAAATAGGTCAAGATGCAGCGGTATTATCAGGAAAAGTAGATGCTATACTTCTTACTGGTGGAATAGCTTATAACAAAGGTATTACAGGTAAAATTAAAGAAAAGGTTTCCTTCATTGCTCCGGTAGTGGTTTATCCAGGAGAAGATGAACTTCTAGCATTAACTCAAGGTGCACTTAGAGTCTTAAAAGGTGAAGAAAAAGCAAAAGAATATGTATAAATTTTGCCATTAATAGTAGTTATTTTAACAATAATAAAAGGTATACAAATTTTCTTTAGTTAAAAAATGGACAATATAAGCAAAACAGGAATTTTAGTGATATTAGTTTACTTATAACATATATAAGAAAAATATTAATTGCATTTAAATTGTTTTCATTACTGTTAATAGTAGTTATTTTAACAATAATAAAAGGTATACAAAATCTTCTTTAGTTAAAAAATCAACAATCTTTTCAGATTGAGTTGATCCATTAGCTAAAGAAGGTTTTTTATTTTTTGAGAAAATTTTCTTTACAATGTAACAATGTTATGTTACATTGAATTTAAGGAGTGATGGCATGGAAGAAAAGTTGATTTCCAAAAAAGAACTTTTAGAATTAACGGGTATATCCTATGGTCAGCTGTATAGATGGAAAAGGAAAAATTTGATTCCAGAAGAATGGTTTATAAAAAAATCTGCCTTTACTGGTCAGGAAACTTTTTTTCCGAGAGAGAAAATTCTTGATAGAGTAGAAAAAATAAAAAATATGAAAGATGATGCATCTTTAGATGATCTGGCACAAATTTTTTCTCCAGAAGTTTCAGATGTTAAAATTTCTTATGAGGAACTTGTTGAAAAAAACATTATTATAAAAAATGTTATAGACATATATAGAGATTTTAATTCAATGATTGACCTCTATTCTTTTAATGAGATATTGTACATGAGTGTATTGGAAAAATTTTTATTAGAAGGCAGTATTTCAATTGAAGAGAGTAAAAATGTGCTTCAAACTCTACAGGATAATTATAATAAATATGCAGGAAGAAATTGTGAAATGTTATTTGTAAGAAAAATGGGTGTAGGAATAGCTATTATCTTATCTGTTCCCAACGAAATTTATTTTGAAAAATTATCAAAAATTGTGATGAAAATAAGCATTAATGAGACTATAGAAAAATTAAAATTAAAAATTAAGGAGTTGTTTTAAATGGAGACTAAACAGAATCTTAAAATATCTGGATCAGGAAGTTTTGGTGGAGGAATATATGATGAAGTTAAAATCAGTGGATCAGGCAGCATTAATGGTGATCTAGAATGTAATACTTTAAAATGCAGTGGTTCAGCGGATATAGTAGGAAATGTGATATCAAAGAATATGAAGTTCAGCGGATCTGCCAGTATCAAGGGCAATGTTAAAACTGAAATAATTGAGGTTAGCGGATCAGTGAAAGTTAATGGAAATGTGGATTCTGACGAAATTAAGGTAAGTGGAGGATCACAAATTTCTGGAGATGTGAGAACCAGAAAAATAAAAATATCTGGCGGCAGCAGTATTGATGGAAATCTACATGGAGAAGAAGTTGATATATCCGGGAGCATAAATATAAAAAAGGACTGTGAAAGTGAAAGCTTTAAAGCCTCTGGAGGTATGAATATAGAAGGACTTTTAAATGCAGGAGAAGTGAATATAAATTTGTATGGAAGATGTAGGGCAAAAGAAATTGGAGGAGAAAATATAAATGTCAGGTTATCTGCCTTTGATGAATCTATAGTGGCAAAGTTTTTAAAAACTATGTTTTCTTACAGAAGAGAACTTGTTACCGAAGCTATAGAAGGGGATAATATCTATCTTGAGGGAACTACGGCAAAGATAGTTAGAGGAAACAATGTTACAATAGGCAGGGGATGTTATATAGAAAAGGTTGAATATAGTGGAGAAATAAATATTATAGATGAGGGAAAAGTCGAAAATCAGGTAAGAATATAGTTGTGAAAGTCAGTAAAGAACTGTTTAAATATGATTATTATAAGTTAAATGTGCATAGTGACAGCATCATCATTTTATCCTTAAAGGATAAAGGGGTATTAAGAAAGATGCATTATTTGTACAAATGGATATATAGATAAACAATATGAAAACTTAATTTATATATATTAATAAAATAAAAGTATAGAGTATTCTACATCCTTTTTACTTTATTAAATCAAAATTAATTATTAAAGTTGTTTATCTATATTTGAAATTCAACTTACATTTTTATACAGTAATTTTTTATATAGTGAATCTGATGTGATAAGTTCATCATGGCTTCCGATTTCAGCAATTTTACCACTTTTCATAACAATTATCTTGTCAGCATTTTTTATAGTGGAAAGCCTGTGAGCTATTATTAGGGTAGTTCTGTTTTTAGCAATATTATCTATGGCGTTTTGTATTAATTTTTCCGTTTGAGTATCTACATTGGAGGTAGCTTCATCAAGTACAAGTATAGAGGGAGTGTGGGCAACTGCTCTTGCAAAGGAGATTAGCTGTCTTTGCCCGGCAGATAAAGTATTTCCTCTTTCCATTACTGGTTCTTTAACTCCATATTTAAATTCTTCTAAAAATTCATTAAGATAAGATGCCTTCAAAGCTCTATTAAATTGTTCATCATCAATATCATCATGTAATGTAATGTTATTTTTAACATTACCAGAGAACAAAAAAACATCTTGCAAAACTACAGATATATTTTTACGTAAATCCTTAAGTTTTATGTCATTAATATTAATTCCATCAATTAATATTTCTCCCTTTTGAATTTTATAAAATCCATTGATGAGACTGATTATAGTGGTTTTTCCTGCACCGGTTTCACCTACAAAGGCGGCAGTTTCTCCTTTGTCAAGTTTAAAGCTTATACCCTTTAATACCCAATCCTCATTATTATATGCAAACCATACATCTTTAAATTCTATAGTACCTTCAATATGCTTCATGTCAATTCCTGTATCTAAATTTTCAAGGGTATTCTCTTCGTCTAATAATTCGAAAATTCTATCTGCAGATACCAAGGCTGACTGTATTGTGGTATATTGATCTGCAAGATCAGAAACAGGATTAAAAAATTGCTTTATATATGTAGTAAAGGCATAGATTACGCCCAAATCAATACTGTGATTTGACACCTTATTAATGCCGTAAAATAAGAGAATAGCTATGGTAAGGTTTTGAAAAAAATCGGTTCCAGGTTTTAAAATACTGTTCAAACGAACCTGAAGTGTTGTAGCTTTAAAATAGGAATCGTTCAATTTTAAAAATTCCTTCATTTTTTCTTTTTCCGCTCTAAATATCTGTATAATTCTCATACCAGATATATTTTCAGCCATAAAGCCATTAATATAACCTATTAAATTTTTAACCTTTAAAAAATTTGCCTTGATCTTTTTCTTAAGAAGGATAAGGATAAAGGCCAT
This sequence comes from Clostridium sp., assembly GCF_047718555.1. GTDB lineage: Bacteria > Bacillota > Clostridia > Clostridiales > Clostridiaceae > Clostridium_I. Next base: position 22,955 of record NZ_JBDNRK010000058.1, read on the forward strand.
TATGGGTATTACTGAAAAGGAAATAAGTGTAAGCTTAATATTCAGCATAATCATTGCATAGATAATACCAATCAATAAGAAGAAGTCCTGAAATAAACTGATAATTACATCTGTATACATTTCGCTTAAGGCTTCAACATCGTTGGTGGCTCTGGTTATTAATCTCCCCGAAGAGGTTTTATCCAGATAATTTAGAGGTAGAAACTGTATAATTTTGAATACCCTACTTCTTAAATTTTTTATAATTGCCTGACCTGCTTTATTTATTAAATTTTCCTGGGCAAAGGAAACAAAACTGCCTATAAATGCGGTAATCAAGTATAAAATAGACATAAACGAAATTGAATATATGCCGTTGTAGGCAACATTTTTTACTAAAAAATCATCAATAACAAATTTTAATATATAAGGCTTGGCTATTTGAGTTAAATTCACTATTAGTGCACATATTGCTGCAATTATTATTTTATTTAAATGGGGTTTGGCTAATTTTAAAAGTTCCATAAAACTGTTATTGCTAGAGTGCTTTAGCTTCTTTTTGGTTGTCTTTATATTGTTCATTGTAGATGCCATAATATATACCTCCTTTCTGTAAAAGTTCGTAGTGAGTTCCTCTCTCTCGTATAGATCCATTATCTAATACTATAATTTCATCAGCATCTTTCACCGCAGATATTCTATGAGCTATTATAATATTTGTTTTTCCCTTACGCATATTTTTTAAATTATTTAGTATATTACTTTCAGTTATAGTATCTACAGCGGATAGAGAGTCATCTAATATTAAAACAGCGGGATTCTTAATTAGAGCTCTTGCTATGGATAAACGCTGCTTTTGGCCACCAGAAAGGTTTATGCCCTGCTCGCCAAGAAGAGTATTAAATTTATCCTTGAAGGAGTCTATACTATGCTGAATACAGCTGCTTTCAGTGGAAGCTTTAATATCATCATAAGAATATAGGTCTTTGAAAAAGGTTATATTATCTTTTATTGTGGCAGAAAATAAAAAATTGTCCTGGGGAACGTAGCCAAAACTATTCCTTAAAGTTTCTAAAGGAATATTGTTTATATCTATTCCATCAATAAATATTTTTTTAGCTTCTACATTATACATTTTAAATAAAAGATTTACTAAAGTGCTCTTGCCGGAACCTGTTTTGCCTATGATTCCTAAAGTGTGACCTTTTGGAATTCTAATATTAACTCCGCTTAAGGATTTCTTATGTAATTCAGGGTAGCAAAAATCTAAGTTTTTAAATTCTATGTCACCATTGATCTTTAAAGAAGAAATTTTACCATTATCAGTTATCTTGGGTTTCACATTGAGTATGTCATTTAATCTTTCTAAGGATGCCATGCCCCTTTGATAAGTGTTAATAATACGACCTATGGAAATTATTGGATTTATTATTATAGTTAGATAAGTATTAAAGGCCACAAAATCCCCTAAGGTTATTTGTCTATTTAAAACCATCTTACCTCCAATGATTAAATTTACAGCAAAGCTAATACTAAAGCAGAACTCAATTAAGGGAGAAAGAAGAGAAGAGGTTTTTACCATACTTAGATTGGACTCAGTAATCTTATTATTTAATTTTTCGAAGCTTTCTATTTCCTTTTCTTCCTGTACATAGGTCTTAATAACTCTTATTCCATAAATATTTTCCTGTACTTTATCTGAGATGGCTGCAAAGTTTTCTTGAACGTCTGTGAATTTTATTTTAATAAGTCTTCCTATATTTACTGTAAAGTAAATAATGAATGGGATAGGTACTAATGTAATTAAAGTGAGATGCCAGTCTATAGTTTTACACATAGAGTATATGGAGGCAGCACATAGTACTAGGGCATTTATAGACATTGCCGCAACTGGTCCAAAAGTTGATCTTACAGCTGATATATCATTTATGGCATAGGCAATGAGATCGCCTGTTTTTCTTTTGTTGTAAAATTCTGAAGACAATTTCTGAAGATGAGTGAAAAATGTTTCTCTAAGCTCACATTCAAGCCTTCTTGAATTAGAATTAATTAAATTTCTCCATATAAATGTAGATAAAAATCCACCAGCAGCTATTAATATAATATAAAATATATTAGTTATTACTAAATTCTTGTTAAAGTTATTTATTTTTAAGATATCAACTATATTCCCCAGTACTTTTGGGAACAGTGATTGTATATAAGAAGATGAAATCATAAAAATTATTCCTATGGCATAGGAAAATTTATACTTTTTTACAAACTTTAAAATTATATTATTTGCCATAATATTTACACCCCCCAGAAGATGTATGATTGAAGCAAGTTCTTAATTCAGGTGGGGATTCTTTTACCCCATCTGAATT
>NZ_JBDNRK010000059.1:0-24559 GCF_047718555.1 Clostridium sp.
AAGAATTGCTGGTTTACTTATTCTTATACTCTGTTTAATTTTCAAAGATCAATTTGCTGTCATCTGACAGCTTTTATATAATATCATCAATTAAAAACTTTGTCAACAACTTTTTTTACTTTAAATTAAGTTTATTTTCGTGTGACGTTTTTGACGACGTGTTATATAATATCATATTAAAACATATTCAACATTAAAATAAACCTAAAAATTCTACATTATTTACTTATTTCTTGTAATTATAAGTTATATCTCTAATTTTCTTATACTGATACACTAGGATTAGTATATGCAAAGGTAACCTCTAAAGAATATGTTTTTATTTAACTTAATTAAATTGCATTGCTATATTTTGTACAATCTATTTACTCTCCATCAACTTATAAATTCTTACAATATTTCTAATATTTCTATTGTATATTTTTCACTTGGAGCATTAACCTCAACTATATCTCCAACTTTTTTGCCTGTTAATGCTTTTCCTAAATCTGATTCTATACTTATAAGCATATTTTCTGGGTCTGAATCCATAGTAGTCACTAATGTTACAATATCTTCATCTTCCTCCTCTATAAATTTAATTCTAGCTTTTCTATTAATCCCCAATATTGATTTATCTACATTTTTATCATCTATTACAGTTGCTGTTGAAATCATAGTTAATAAATATTGAATTCTATTATCATTTTCTCTATAGTTTGCGCATGCTTCTTTATATTCTGCATTTTCTGATCTATCGCCATGTGCAGCAGCTACTAATTTTTCCTTTGCTATTTTAGCTCTTCTTACAGTCATTCTATATTCTAATTCTTCTTTTAATTTATTAATATTTTCTTCTGTTAGTGTATTATTCATAATAAGCAAGACCTCCCTGAGATATATTATATTAGTATTATATAATATATAGGAAAAAATAAAAGTTATTTTACTCAGCATCCTTTATTCTTATAGGTTAAAATCTTTATATAATATATAAACTTCTAGTTTCTGTAATATAATGCTTAAAACACACCCCATAATTATAGTAAATGAAATATATTCCATTTATTATACTCATAGGGTGTGTTTTTTAAGCAAATGTATCCAATATATTACCAAAAGAATTTTTCTTTGATACATTTAAATTAACATCAACACTTTTTGATGATTGTATCTGTTTATTAGAAGTCCGTTTTATACTTTGAGCTTGTTTCAGCTGAATTAAAATTGCATCAACATTTTTATTAAAATAATTACCATTCTTAGTATATGATTTTATAGATGTATCAACATTTTTTACTACCTTATCTTTGTCATATACATTTTTTGTTTGATAATAACAAATATCCGAACCAAATTCCTCCTCAAAAGTTCTTCCTGTTATACTTTTTCTGCTGCATTTTACTTCTATAGCTACATCATATTCATCTGTATGAATATCGTATTTTACAGAATTATATGCATCTGTATTTGGAAACTCTAATCTTGCCAGAGGAAATATTGGTTTAATAAGTATACGTTCTTTGTTAGCTATCATTTTCATACTAATCACAACCTTCTTTAATTACTATTCCATCATGCACAATTTTAGGAAATTGCAAAATATACTTTATTTAACCTGACTAACTTGGCGTAAGTCTCCCACTTCTTCAAGTGTGAGTTCAACGCCAAGTAAGCCATGCATTTGCAGTTCTAAAATTCAGATGGGGTAAAAGAATCCCCACCTGAATTAAGAACTTGCTTCAACTACCGACTTTATCTAATTATTTACCTTTGCCATGACCATTATTGCCGTTGTCATGACCATTACCATCATCTACATTATCATTTTTAACTGATTTCTTAGTATTTTCTGCATTACCTTTATCTGTAGTTTGTTTTTTGTCTTCTACAGTGCCTTTATCCTTATTATTTACATTATTATTTTTAATTGATTTTGTGGTATCCACTGTATTACCTTGTTTTTTGATTTCTGCATTTCCATTATCATTATTGTTTACAGCACCTTCGTCTTTATTATTCACAACACCATTATTAGTATTATTTACGGTACCTTCATCTTTATTATTTACTGTACCATTATCAGCATTATTTACAGCACCTTTATCAGTATAATTTTGTATGGCTTTCATTATATCTTTAACTGCTGCGTTCTTATATTGGTCTACCGTTGCCGTTTGGTCTACTCTTTGTAACTTTTGAATAAGGTTAAGTTTCCCTGGTGTAATTCCTAATTTTCTTGCTTCATCCCTTCGAGCTAATGCAACGTTATCTTTTAAAACCTCTGCTTTTTCCCCATTGTCTGTTAAAGCTTCATTTGCTCCAGTTTCTGCCTCAGTTTCAAGGTTAGTTGCAGTATTTTTATCATCTGTTTCAGATGTAAGAGAAATAACTGATGAACCATCCTTAGCTATGTATCCATTGTTAACAGCAGATTTAACCAATATATCAACAGCCGTGGTAACATCAAAACCTTTCACATTTACTCCATTTAATATCTTCTTACCGTCATTATTGTATCCCTCAGCTTTTACTACTCTGCCAAATGTGTTAATTCCTAATTCCACACTTGGATTAATGTCTAAGCTAAGATATGATACTGGTGTTTGGTAATAACCGTATGCTCCGCTACCTACCCCAAGAGTTAATAAAACTACCAAACAACAAGTAACTATTGCTAATCTCTTCTTCAAAGGCAATAACCTCCACTTTATAAATTCATTAATTTTAGAATTCCCATTCTTTGTTAGTGAATCTTTTAGATACACTTCTGTTTTACTTATTAAAGCGTCTTCGGCTTTAATTTGATCTAATGCAGATTTAAAACGAGTAATCATATTCTTTACCCCCTAATTTCTTTTTAATAAGTGCCTTTGCTCTGCGTAAATTAGAGTATATGGTATTCTCATTTTTCTTTAACATCTTTGCAATTTCGGGCACAGTATAATCTTCATAGTAATATAGGTATATAACATTCTTGTACTTTTCTGGAAGTGTTAAAACCACCTGCATAAGGTCATTTTCAGCTTTATCTTCAAAGGGTAATTCCATATTTTCAATAGAATCAATATTCTTTTTCCAAAAGCTTTTTAATACATCTTTACACTTATTGATTGTAACTCTTATTATCCATGCTTTTTCATGCTCATCACTTTCAAAAGTAGTTTTAGCTTTATTTTGCAATAGTTTTAAGAATACTTCCTGAAATACATCATCAACCTCTGTACTGTTATGTAGATATAAAAAACATATTCGATAAACCATGTCAGAATATTTCTTTAGTGCAACTTCAATTTCCTTATTAATATCAAGAGATGTAGGCTTCATTTCTCCTCCCTTCTATACTTAATACGATTAGACAATGAAAATCCGTGCAAAAATATTTATAAATTTAAAAATTATTTTTAATCAAATTATATTTTATATAAATATTAATTCAGAATAACTTAATATATTTTTAGAAATGATGTCATAATTGAAAAGTCAGCTGCTATTACTGCAACCAATTTTACGAAACACATATTTTTTTCAATAGGTATTATATCATATATGTGAAAAATCCTTTAAAGTATAATTATCCCAGAGATGTAATTTATGAGATTACTTCCATTTATTACACCCATAGGTGTAAATTTGGAAAACTTCATTATCTATTTAACACTGTTTTCTAAGAATATAAAAAACCAGCTTATATCACAAACTTTAGATATAGGCTGGTTTTCTCTTCACTTATTTTTCTACAGCACTTGTACGCTCGTGCAACTAGAATGATTTATAGTGTCATTATACTGTCTCCCATTATTGTTACAAACTATCAAAATAGTCCTTCTCAAATTGATCTAAATAATATTTTTTATCTCCATAATTATTTATTACATATTCTATGATATTATTGCTAACTCCATATATCTGATTCTTTGCTTTTGGAGCGATTAATTCTTGAAAAATCAACCCTTGAGAAAACGAATGTTGCCAATAGTAAAAATATAACTCCGAAAATAATTACAATAACCATGCTGATAGAAGGAGTAATTACAAAATTCCCAATTTTAAAAGCAAGTTGTTCTGAGATCAATTGATCGGTTGTTAAAGACGTCTTTTCCAGTATGATGGTCCTAAAAAACGCCGTTGTATATGTCATTGGATTGAGATAAGCAATATATTGCAATATTTTTGGCAACAGCGAAAGCGGGATATATGCTCCGCAAAGAAATGTCAATGGCATTGTAATAGCTGTTATGACAATTTGAAATGTTTGGGAATTCTTTACCAGTGCAGCTAAGAATAGTCCCAGGCCGGAAAATACAAGCCCAACGGCAGCCATCACACCAATTACCGCAAATGGCGTAATGAGGGATGTGAATTTTAGACCTATAAAATAACCAATGAATAAAATTATAATGCCTTGTAAGGTCGCTATTGTTGCTGCAGACAAGAGTTGACCTGCGGCAATCTGAATTCGCTTAACTGGGCTTACCAGCACTTCCTTCATAAAACCCGAAACAATATCTTCAATTGTACTGGTGGCAATAGTAAGTGCAGTTTGAAAGACGGTTGTTATAACAATACCAGCAAGCATATAGTTTACCGGGTTGGAAATATTATCGTTTTTAAATATTGCACTGAACACATATAAAAAGAAAAACGGCATGATAATCGTGAAAACAAGCTGAACACGATTGCGTGCAAAAATTTTAAGATTTCTAAACCATAAAGCTGCTATAATTTGCATAATTTCTCACTCCCTTATATCTTTTCCTGTAATTTTTAAAAACACATCGTTCAATGTACCTTTTTTAATTTCCAAATCTGTAATAACCGGTTTCTGGGCACTCAATATCTCCATCAATTCCGGCAAACTTCGAACTTCAATGGAATAATAACCATTTTTTTTCTTGTAAATAAACTCTAACTTATTAAGTAGTACTTCCAACCCCTGCTCATCACCAGTTGTAATATATGCTTTATCCTTTGTGTATTGCTGCTTCAAATGATATGGCGTATCTATTGCAACAATTTTACCTGCATCCATAATAGCGACTTTGCTGCAGATCTCAGCCTCGTCCATATAATGCGTTGTTAGAAAAATAGTAATATTTTTTTCCTTTTGCAGCTTCACAATGTAATCCCAGATATGTGCCCTTGTTTGAGGGTCAAGTCCTGTGGTTGGCTCATCCAAAAACAATACCTTCGGGTAATGTAAGAGCGATCTGGCTATTTCCACACGTCGTTTCATCCCTCCGGACAGACTACTTACCATGGCTTTTTTCCGATCCCGTAAATCCACTATATCCAGAGCAAAGTCAATACGTTCTACGATTTCACTTTTAGGGATTCCATAAAAATAACAATGCATATTTAGATTTTCAAAAATGGTCATTTTATTATCAAGTGTTGGTTCCTGAAAAACAACTCCAATAACACTTCTAACAGCATCCTTGTCATGGGAAACGTCTTTTCCATCAATCAGCAGGGTGCCACTAGTCTTATCGAATATAGTGCAGAGGGTATTGATGGTGGTGCTTTTACCCGCTCCATTTGGACCTAAAAAAGCAAAAATGCTGCCCTCCTCTACCTCAAATGAAACATTGTCCACTGCTGTAAAATTACCATATTTCTTTACAAAATTCCGAACTTCAATTATATTCTTCACGTTATCACTCCTATCATCTGTTTTTAGCATTCATGATAATACGAAACAACAAAAGCCCTTTAAAAAACAAGGAATCGTAAACATCATTAAATAAATAATCCACTTTCAAATTTTACCATGCAAAACGAAAAAAAGTCAATTACATATATGTAATTAACTTTTTCGCAAAAATTAGCAAAATAGATTGTATTCACAAACAGAAACTTCCAGTTTATGCTTGCTACTTTTTATTTACTTAATATTTCATCTATTCGTACTAATTCATCAGAAGTTAAATTTTTATTTTTTAACATATTTACATTATCAATAATTTGTTCTTTACGACTTGCTCCTATAATTGCAGAAGTAACCCCACCTTCTCTAATAACCCAAGCAAGGGCTAACTGTGCAAGACTTTGACCTCGATCTTTTGCTACCTCATTTAAAGCAACTATTTTTTCAATTAATTCTGGCTTTATATCATTGCTATTTAAATGTCTTATATTTGAATTAGCCGCTCTAGAATCAGCTGGAATACCATGAATATATTTATCAGTTAATAGTCCCTGTGCCAATGGACAAAAAGCAACCGATCCAATGCCTTCTTCTTCTAATACCTTAAGTAATCCCTCTTCTGGTTTTCTCCAAAGCATTGAATACTTTGGCTGATGCACCAATAACTTTACTCCCATATTCTTTAAAATATCCGATGCTTTATTTGTATCTTCCGGACTATAATTTGAAACACCAACATAAAGAGCCTTTCCTTGTTTTACTACATCAGCAAGTGCTCCCATGGTTTCTTCCAATGGAGTTTCAGGATCTCTTCTATGAGAATAGAAAATATCTACATAATCTAATTGCAATCGTTTTAGGCTTTGATCTAAACTTGATATCATATATTTTCTTGATCCCCAGTTACCATAGGGACCAGGCCACATATCATAACCAGCCTTTGTTGTAATTAATAATTCATCACGATATCCATTCAATTCTCTTTTTAATACATTACCCAAAAGTATTTCTGCACTTCCTGGTGGTGGTCCATAATTATTTGCTGCATCAAAATGCGTTATACCTTCATTAAAGGCAGTAACCAACATATCCTTGGCATTTTCATAGGCGAAAACTCCACCAAAATTGTTCCAGATTCCTAGAGACAATCGCGGCAATAGCAAACCACTCTTACCACATTTTACATATTCCATATTATCATATCTATCTTCTCTTATCATATTATCCTCCTTCGGAAAAGCTTTTCATATATAATATTTTATATTAAGTTCTTTATAATTTAAATGGAATTTTATTTGAATTATATGGTTAAATGTTATATATAATTTCACAAATTCTAACTTTATAACCATTCATAGTAGTATCACCAAGCTTATCCATTAACTTATAATTAGCATATGCACATACTACTGCCCCGATTTCTGGTACTATCTGTAAACTTTTTACAATATCAATTTTATAAATATTATTCCTAATTCACTGTTTTTCTCAAACTCAAAATTACTTATCTTAAAGTTTTATTTTATACAGCTATAAATACAAGAATAAAAATTAGTATTGAGGAATAGTAATAAATATAGTATACTAATATGAATAGTAAGAATAAGGAGGGGATTCTATGGGAATTATGATTGTCGGAGGAGATAATATTAAAATGATAAATTGCCATTTATGCAACAAAGGTTTTTGTGTTATAAAGCATATAAGCGGAAGAAAAAATAATCATAAATGTGTTGATATACCTCAAAATGCTGAACTTGTAATAGTTTTTATTGATTTCGTGAATCATAAATTATGTGAGCACATAAAAAAAGAATCCAAGAAGCTTGGCATAAAGACAATATATTCAAAACGAGCATGGTCCTCCATTGAAAATTTATTATCTCCATAATTATTTATTACATATTCTATATAATCACACACTTTTATATAATCTTCTTCATACAGAGTTCTGCCTTCCTTTATAGTCTTAAATTTATAGTATCAATATTTTCTACTTTAAGTATTTCCGTAATATCACAGGCAAGTAATCATTGTAAGCATTGATATTACTAAATTTGTTTATAAAATTTTTTAAAATAGGGAATCAAGTAATATCAATGATTTTCTGGATTATTTGCCCAATTGAAGTTATAATTAAAGTAAGAGGTGCACATATTATATAACTAAATATAAATATCAGATGGGGAGGAGAATTTATTATGGATAAGTTTTTAATTAAGAATACTACAAGAGAACAGAGAGAAAAAATTATCAGAGATTCACTTAACTGTGGCGGAGGCGGTTGTGAAAACTGTTCTGCATGCGGAATATACGGAGCACAAGACCCTTATGAAATGTATCAGCCATATATTGACGGTGAAAAAGAAATTTCTGAGATCAATAATGAATTCAGATCTTCCTATTTTATTCGTTAAACAGATGCCATATGGGATTACTGTTTACTAGATTATTAGAGTGTATATAAAAATGACTTAAAGCCCTTGATTTAAAGGGCCTTAAGTTATTTTTCATGTTTATGCCTGCCATCCTGATCAGATATAGGGCATTCCCTTGTGGTTGATATCTCTTCCCTGATTTTATAGTTTAGAATATTATGATAAATAAAAAAACTCCCCAAAATTATACTCTTCTTACAACTATCCTGTGAAATATATCTACAGTATATTCTAAATTAGCTGAGGCATCTTTTATATGATGGTACACTTCTCTTTGTTTAAGAGCATGCATTGGGTCATTACGCTTAAACACTTCAGCCATTCCATCTCGATAAAGCCGTTCTACTTCAACGTGCGCTTCCCTCATTTTAATAATGTTTTGCTGGGATTTTATTGGATTGCTTTTCAATATTGTTAAGGATTCAAATAGAAAATCCATACCTTCTTTAAGCTTTTTCACCATATTAATAATGATATCATTCGGTTCCACTTCAAATGCTTCCATTGATTCTAATGTTGATTTAGCAAACTCAATTACCTTATCCATTTCAACGGAAATAGAATAAATATCTTCCCTGTCAAAAGGTGTTGTAAACGCCTCTATCAGTTTACTTTCCATATCCACTCTAACTTCATCTGCCTCTTTAACATACCGTAGAAGTTCTTCCTTTTCATTCTTTGATCGACTACTCAACCATTTGTGTAACATATCAATACCTAACATATTAAGCTCTGCCTGTTTGTTTAGCATTTCGTAAAAATCATATTTTACTGGAAAAAACCTATCAAAAATATTTCTTTTATCCATATTTCCCGCCCTCACTTTATATTACTTTGAAAATAAAATTAGTTAAACTATATATCAATGCAGAAACTACCGCAGATAGTGGTATTGTAATAAACCAAGCTAAAATAATTTCCTTTGCTATACCCCAATGGACCATTTTATATTCGTCAGCCGCACCAACTCCCATAACACTGCCGACGACTACATGAGTAGTAGAAACAGGTGCCCCAATAAAAGTAGCCAATAGTAGTGACCCTGAAGAAGCTAATTGAGAGTTTACACTATGAATAACCCTTATTTTAAATATTCCCCTACCAATAGTTCTCATTATTGTCCAGCCTCCAAGCATTGTTCCAATAAACATTACAAGTCCGCCAGCTGTTCTTACCCAAAGCGGTGCTGTATTTATTGCCATACCTTTACCTGCCATCAGTGCTAAAGTTATTATTCCAATTATTTTTTGAGTGTCATTAGCACCATGGCTGTATGCAAGTGCTGCGGCTATTCCCAATTGCAGCTTATTTAAACTATTATTTAATGTATATTTTGCATTCCTCAGCAACAATCTCGTAATTTTTTGAAGAATAAACGCAATTATAAATCCAAGCATCGGTGAAATAATTAAAGCTGCAACTACTTTCACAATTCCAGTTAGTTGATGCTGTCCACTAATTAGTTCATTCCAGCCCCATAGTATATGTTTATAACCTGAAGACACCCATACTGATCCAATGATTCCTCCTATCAAAGCATGTGTGGAACTTGAAGGCAATCCTAACTTCCAGGTTACTAAATTCCATATAACTGCTCCCATAATTGCTGCAAGAAGTATTGTAAGCATGGAAGTATTCACTGGTAAATCTATAACCTTAGAGATAGTATCCGCTACTGCACTTCCACCCAAAATAGAACCTATCATTCCAAAAATTGATGCAATTACAATTGCTTGCTTTGGCGTTGCTGCACCACAAACAATACAGGTTGCAACTACAGAACTTGCATCATGCAGCCCATTGGAAAGTGCAAAAATAAGTGCTATTAAAATTACTGCTATTAAAATTACGGTTATGCTGATAGACACCATCTGACATTCCTCCTTGTACTCCCTATAACATTAAAATTTAAGCTATTCGTTTAAATATGAATTTAAGTTTTCTACTTTTACGTTCATTTCATAATAATCTGTTAACTCTATTTTATCATCTTCATATTTCTTATCAATATCAACTAAAGTTTTTTCTAATGGATATTACAGCGCTCTAAAAAGCTAAATAAATCTCGCTGTTTGCAATCTTGATTGCTATCCCGGCTCTAGCCTATTGTATATTTAGTCTGAATGAGATTTTCACCTTTTGGTTTGCCTACATAGTTACGCGACCTCTAGGCGCCTCCTTTGCAGACGGGGGTATCTCATGATCGCGGCGGTCTTGGACTGGGAACTGGATCGGTCAGCCTAGGCTTAACGATTATAATCCTTAGTCTTGTAGCCTATATAGCATTCACACGCAAAGATGTTAAGGTCAGTGAAGAATAGTCCCAAGACTAAAAACATATTTATATATTTTAGAAAGTAATTATAAAAATTGTGATACAATATAAGAATTAAGAAATTTAAAAAGAGCTAAGGAGCATATATGAATAAAGACGTAGCATTAAATAACAGCGAATTTGAACAATTAACTGCATCTGAAATTTGGGAAAAACTATATAATAAAGAACTTAATTCTAAGAAGAACATCCTAGAATACATTGATATAACAGTGGTGCTTAAAAAGGAAAATATAAATGAGGAGAAGATTAAAGACACATATAATTATATTTATGAGCACATAGATCAATTAAAGGGTTCAATAAAACCAAATACAATGATGTATCTAAAGAATAGGCTAAAAGCACAGCTTGGAAAGTATGTTAAAGAAAAAGATCCAAAGCCAGTAAATCACTTTATAGAATTTTTTAAGAAGGCCTATCCTGAAAATACTAGAAGGAAAGACTTCACATGGGTTCTAATGGATATAAATAGTATATCCGAGGAGCAGATATGGACTACTTTAACATATATTAATAGAGAATGTCTAAATAATAAGCTCAGTCTTAATTCTGATCAAAAAAAAGATATAGTAGGAATAATTGAAAAATTAATTAGCAAGAACAATATTAAGTATATAAATGATCTTAGGACCCTTAAACAATTAACAGATAGGTTAAATATAAGTATCGTACAGGCTGGTAAAGCATTTAAGGTAGAACATAAATGAGAAAATTAGTTTTGAAGAAATTTCCCTAAAGGATGCTGAAAAGCTCTATTTTAAAAGGGAAAAATATATAAGTCATATAAAAAATTTAATTCCATATTAGCCTCTAATTCCCTGTAATAGCCTTATGAAAACTACATAAATATAATAATGCTATTAAAAAAGGAGATGTTAGATATGGCAAATAAAAAAAGTAAAGGTAGATTCTCTGTATCAGAGGGAAGAGAAGCTGCAGCTAAATTTAAGCTGGAAGCTGCCGAAGAAGTTGGAATTCCAACTAAAGGAACACATAGTGTGAATGTTACTTCAGAACAAAAAAATTCTGTTGGTGTAATTAATAAATCTAATAAATGAACTGAAAAAAATATAAAATAATTTTTATACAATGTAAAAATAAATTTAATGTCAATAAATTTATAGTATAAATTTGTACAAATAAGAGCTGTGTCACTATCCATGCATAGATAGTGACACAGCTTTTTAAATATTTAAAGGGGTAATGGGAGTATCCATGTCATGTACTAAAAAGAAAATCTAAATGCTTTTGAATATACCCTAAAACAAATAAGCAATGATATTTTAAATTTAGAGAAGGGTATACCAATCCTTTGTGGATCTTATTTTATCTATAGATCTCTTGTTAATTTCTAATTTATCCGATGACTACCCACTCTAATACTTCCATCTTTTTCAAGTGGGAGTAAAGAGTGGCTACGTCCCTGGATAACGACTTACCCTAAAGGACAACGATTTCTAAGTATCACAAACCGATACTAAGAACTCTGTTAGTAAGCATCAGATGGAATAAAAACTCCACCTGATGCCAAGAATTCTGTTTATACGCCACTACCAAATTTACTTTGTTTCTTCTAAAAATTCTTCCAACAATGCATCTTGCAATTGCTTAACAATTTCTGATGCTCTTCCACCTACAGGTTTTCCATCGATTTCACATGCAGCCATGCAAAATTGCCCCGAACTTGTAACTATAACTTCGTCTGCCTCCATTAATTCTTTTAAAGTAAAAGATGTTTCATCTACAGGAATATGAAATTTGTTACACATTTTTATAATATGTGCTCTTGCTATACCTGGTAAAATCAAATTATCCGTTGGTGCTGTTCTAAAAATGCCATCTTTAATAATGGATACGTTACTATGTGCACATTCAGTTACCCTATCACTTCTATGGAATACCGTTTCCTGGCATCCAGCTTCTTCAGCCTTCTGTGCAGCAATTACACTTGGCAATAAATTCAAAGTTTTTATATTGCAATGTAAAAACCTGGTATCTTCTAAAGTTATTAACTTTATTTTTTGTGACATATCTTTTATTTTTGATGGTCTTAACATAATCCAAATATTTGCCTTTACATCTTCCCCTGGGAAAGCATGATTACGGATACTTGTCCCTCTTGTAACCTGCCAATATACAAATTGCTCTCCAGAATCAACTTTTTTAACCATTTTCCTAAGCAAGGCTTTTATCTCATCCTTTGTATATGGAATTTTAATTTGTAATAAACCAGCACTGTTAAAGAAACGGTCAATATGCTCATCTAATGCAAATATATTGTGATTTCTACTATAAGTAGCATCATAAACTCCATCACCAAAGTAACATACACGATCATTCATAGGTATTTTCATATTTTCAATTAAATCATATTCTCCATTATAATATCCTAAATTCTCCATTTAATTTCCCCCATTGTTTTAATTAATAATTAATGAAAACTACATGTAAAACTGTCAGTATTTTAAATACAATAAGGACACTTCAAAATACTACTTTAAACCATATTGGCTCTTGGATTCCAATTTCCCATCTGTAAAGTCCACACTTAAATAACTTTCGTCTTCATTTGTCCATATATAAGTTTCAGCGCTGTAATCTTCTTCTTTATATTCATAAGTTAATTCACCCCCTTCACCAAGTATTGATTTAACTTCATCATAAGTCATATTAGTCTTTAATTTATCATACATACTTTTTGTTACCTTTGCATTTTTTGATTCCAAGGAGACTTGTGATTTCTCTGTAACCTTATTATTTAAAAAACTTATATATATACCTGTTCCATCAGAATCTTCCCATTTATAATCATCTCTTTTATTACTGAAATGGCCGGAAGACGATTCTTCATCACCCTTCCCAAGTATATCCTGTACCTGATCATAAGTCATTCCCATTTTTATTCTCATAAATTTTTCCATAGTAAACTTTCTATTTTGAACTTTATCGGTGTTGTCATAATTTTTATGTGTCTATAAACATATGATATCACTTTTAACATAATTTTGAAGAAAATAAAGAAGCACATGCATTATTCAAGTGCTTCTTTAATTGTTTGACAAGTTCAAAAATAGATGTTAATATACATCTAACGTTAACGTTAATTAAAGGAGTGGATCATATGAGCTATAAAATTGGTGAAATCGCTAAACTTACCAATTTAACAACCCGAACAATTCGATACTATGAAGAACTTGGTTTATTGGGGACTAGAAAGAATAGATCTCTAGGACAACTTCGATTGTTTGATAATGACGATATTAAACGCTTAAAAAAAATCCAGATGCTGAAAGATCTAGGACTTACTTTAGAGGAGATCGGTCAAGTCATTGAGTTGTATTTTACCGATGGGCAAATTCTAGAAGGTAAACGTCAGGTAATCGAAATTTTGAAAAATTACATCGCAACATCTGAAGAAAAAATAAAAGAATTAAATACATTTAAAATGGAGTGCGAAGCAAATATTTCTAAGATAGAGTCAATTATTAAAAATACCGAAATTAAAGAAAAAAAATAAGTTACAGGAAATTAAACTGTACTTTTTTAACTCTAAATTAACGTTTACGTTAAAGTAATATGAAATATAATTGGAGGATTGATCTTTATGAATCAGCACGCAGATATCAATATACCTAAAGAGTTTGAGATGAGTCGTTTTTTAATTATGCTAATGTCAATTGCCTGTGGAGTTAGCGCGGCTAACCTGTATTATTCCCAGCCTTTACTAGAAGAATTTTCTAGATTTTTCAATGTATCATCGTCCATGATTGGAATTGCAGCTATGCTGATTCAAATCGGTTATGCACTGGGGCTGGTTTTCTTAGTTCCATTGGGAGACATTAAAGAACGCCGTGGCCTAATCATGACAATGTTATTTTGTTCAACAATATCACTACTTTCTCTCTCCCTTGCTTCAAACATATGGTGGTTATTAGTCAGTTCTTTGCTAGTTGGACTGACTTCGATTACTCCAATGTTGATTGTGCCGCTAGCGGCACATCTAGCAAAGCCAGTAGAAAGAGGTCAGGTGATTGGAAACATCATGAGCGGACTACTAATTGGTATCCTATTGTCCCGTGTGTTTAGCGGAATTATAGGATCTATTTTAGGATGGCAGACTGTTTATAGAATAGCTGCTGCGATGATGGTATTATTAATCCTGATATTCAATTTATGGCTTCCAAAATCTGTTCCAGATACTGTGATGAGTTATGGAAAATTACTTAAATCCCTAGTTGGACTACTGCGAAATCAACCAGTTTTAAAGGAAGCTTCATTAATTGGTGCAATGATGTTTGCCACCTTCAGCACTTTTTGGACCGCCCTCTCTTTTTTACTTAAATCTCCAGTTTACAATTTAGGAGCTCAAGCTGCGGGACTGTTTGGATTAGCTGGAGTTGTAGGAGCTTTAGCAGCTTCTATCGTAGGACGAGTTGCCGATAAAAGAAGCCCTCGATTCACCTTAACTATAGCGATCATACTATCTGCCTTGTCGTATATTTGTTTCTTGATTTTCGGATATCAAATGTGGGGACTCATTAGTGGAGTAATCTTGTTGGACTTAGGCATTCAATCTGGTCAAATTTCCAATCAAACGCGTATTAATACTTTAGATGCTACAGCCCGCAGTCGGAATAATGCTGTATATATGACGTTTTACTTTTGTGGTGGTGCATTAGGTTCATTACTAGGGACATTTTTCTGGGGATTGTTTGGGTGGACTGGGGTATGTGTCGCTGGAATAATTTTTCAAATGATTGCAGCGATAATTCATATTTGGGGTATAAAACGCAGATAAAAACATGTCAGTCGTAACAGGATTTAACTTTTGAGTACAATAACCCTAAAACTTAGGGGATTATATATATGAGTGTTAACATCCCCCGACAGTTTTTGCAAACGTAGTGAGCTTGGTAGTATTTACTATATTTATCTTTCATTCTGTAGAAGCCTAGCATGAAAACAAGTCAGTAGGTAGACCATGAAATAGCTAGGAGATGACTTGAAGCTCCTTGCTACTTATGGTCAAAGATATATTTGATATAGTCTTTTGCGCTCTGGTTAATATCTTCATCACTAGCTTGATACGAAGCCCCAAATATAGCAAAATAGGGCAAAGAGACTGCACCAACATGCACTGCGGTTGCTTTAAAAGGAGCGATAACCTCATCTACTGTAAATGTAACTGAACCGAAAGGCAAATAATTATCTTTTTTATCGCCAATTGACATTGCTATCCCCAGCTTCTTTCCTTTGAGCTTATGGCCTTTAGAGCCATAAGCCCACCCATGAGTAAAAACATCATCCAACCACTTTTTTAATAATGGGGGATAGCTATACCAATATAATGGAAATTGAAATATAATACTATCGTATGTCTCGTTTAATGTGTTCTTGGGGAAGAGATAATATTAAAAAAAGACAACAACAGGGAGAAGATATAGAATTATTACCAAATGATTTAAAAACTATTGAGTGACATACTCCCACCACCTACACTATGCTGACGGCTATGGTATCTGAACCCCTGCACTTGCAGAATTCTACAAAAAATTGTAACATATATTTTAAGGAGGGTGTTGCATTATGCCAATTTACTCATTAAATGATGATTTAATCTTTCCCCATCCTTCTCTATCAAGAGAGGATGGTCTCTTAGCTGTATACGGGGATCTGTCTCCAGAGAGGCTGTTACTTGCCTATTCTAATGGAATATTTCCTTGGTTCTCAGAAGATGAACCAATCCTATGGTGGTCTCCTGACCCTAGATTCATTCTCTATCCAAAAGACGTGAAAATTTCTCACTCTATGAAAAAACTAATTAAAAAGAATATATATAAAATTACATTTGACACTTGTTTTAGAGACGTTATGTATAATTGTGCTAATACAAGAAAAGAAAGTGGAACCTGGATTACTGATGAAATGATAGAAGCTTACTGCAAGCTTCATGAACTTGGTTTTGCACATTCTGTAGAAGCCTGGCATGAAGACAAGTTAGTAGGAGGACTATATGGAATTATTATGGGAAAATGTTTTTTTGGAGAATCTATGTTTTCCACTATGAGTAATAGTTCTAAGGCTGCTTTTATTACTCTTTGCAAACTATTAGAGGAAAAAAATTTTATTATGATAGACTGTCAAGTTTATACTAAACATCTTGAAAGCCTAGGAGCAGTAAATATTCCTAGAAAGGAATTTTTAGAACTTGTTGAAAAAGGAATTTCCATGAGTCCTTTAAAATTGTCTTTTGATAAAAAATAATGATTTTTTACATGATGTTAGTTATACAATTATAAGTCCGTTTTCCTTAGAATTTCAACATTACGAGTTACAGTTGTTTGATCCATTAATAGAGCATCAGCTAACTCACCTACTGTACTGCTATATCGAGATGAGATGTCAGCTAACAAAGAAAATTGCATTGCCCGCAGTCCTACTGGCTGAAGTGCTTTGTCAAAGTATTGAGTTAACACTCTTGATGTCATCCTTGAATTTCTGCAGGCGCAAACTCCTAAGTCTTTTCTATTGCTCTGAGTATTCATATAAAATTCTTCCCATCATATGTACATACATATAATAAGTCGCAGCTTCTCTTGTTATCAAGGAATCATTATAAGCAAAGTTCATTGCGAATTGAGTTCGCCATTTCACATATTTTTTCATTTTCGTTATTACATGCATTTATAATAAGCGGCTTATAACTTTCCATATAGTTATTCCGCATATAATTCAATACATCTACCTTCCATTTCCAAAGTTCCTCTGGTGATAAATAGAAAAATTTTGGCTGAACTTTCTCACGATAAAAATCTTCCTCCATATTCAAAATATTTTCAGGAGTTAATTCAGGAGCCAATTCTGCAAGGCCGGGAAATTCTTCCTCACCCTTCCATTTTCCCCTATTCATAGGACACACATCTTGACAAATATCGCATCCATAAATGCAGTCTCCGAAGGTTTTACTTAATGGTTCCTGATGCAGATTACGCCCACCAAAGGTTGTCAGGAAAGAAACGCAGGCAGTTGGCAGCATGGTATATGGATCAAAAAGAGATTTTGTTGGACAAGATGCCATGCAACGATTGCATCCCTTAGCACACTGAGGAACGTTATTTGTTTCTTTTAACTCCATTTCTCGATCAGTAACCCAGGCTTCAATATGAACCCATGAACCAGACTCGGTGTATAAGAAATTATTTCTGCGAATGATCCCGATTCCAGCCTGCATAGCTGCCCAACGCATTCCTACTACTCCAAATTTCTGATTGGTTTCTACCTTTAAACCAAGTTCCTGCATGTATTTTTCTAATTCACGATTATTTTGATATTCTTTCGTATTTGTATCCACACGTACATCAAATAAATACGCCTTAGCAATGTGTCCCTTTACCTCTTCTGGAACTTTGTATTTTCCGTATGATACTGCAAGTACTACCACAGATTTTGCCCATGGATATACCTCCAGCGGATTAACTAAGCGCTGCTGTCCTTGATAAAATGGTCTGGACTCCGGAACTTTTTGCATGCGTTCTTCAAATTTTTCAGCATAACCTTCCATCAAACTAATTGGAATAATACCACATTTTTCATAGCCCAGTGCATAAGCTTTTTTTTGAATCATTTGTTCAATTGTTTCCATACCTGATCACTCCCTCTTAAAAAGTTAAATGTTATTTTTCATGAAAAACACAGATTTTTTACCGATCAATAGCCCCATTACATGTATATACATATAAATTGATAAAATTTATTTATTTTTAACAATGGCTTTATACAGAAAATTTAATATAATAATATATGTATATGCATATATTATTATATTAATTCTATTCTGTCAATATTTTTATTGATTGACAGAATAGTAATATCTCAATACAGTACATGTATATATTATTTGTTAAGAGCATCATTCATATTTACTATTGTATCAAATTTCCAAGTTGCTCCATAATCATTACTTATGAATCTTGCTACCCTTCCCGTACCAGAATCACCAATATATCCTTGTGTAACAATAATGCTGCCCTTAGCTCCATCAAAATGAGGATATAATGCTGTAGTATACTTACCCTCATAGTCTGCAGGCAGAGTTAGTGTTATCCTATTCCAATTGTATCCACCATCATCAGTACGATATATCTCTGGAGTTTTAGGATCAGGTCCAAAGGTCATAAATCCTATTTTATCCGTTATAAAGCTTGCATCTATTACAACCATTGAAGATAATCCATTAGCATTGTTAATTTCCTGCCATGTTTTTCCGCCATCCTTTGTATGATATATTACTTTAGTTTCAGAACTCATAGTCCTATCACCTGAAGCTACTATATATCCGTTATTTTTTGATGTAAATCCTATATATTCAGCTCTTACATTTGAAATATTACTGCCGACTTTATAATTATTCCAAGTGCTACCTTTATCATTGGATATAAGTACACTAATTTGATTTTCACCATATACAAAAGCAGTTTTATCATTAGTAATGTAATAACTTCCCTTTTGAAGACTTGTTTTATTACGTACAGCTTCTCCTCTTGCAATAAGCTTAGTTGATGAAACAGGCAAATCTTTCCATGTTTTGCCACCATCATAAGTAACTTTCACTATATTTCTTTGAATTTTATAATTTATATTTTTGGCTGCTATTTTTTCAGCCGCTGACTTTGGATCATAGCTTTGTTTTTCATTAATACTTAAATTTTTAAGTGAATCACTGGTATTTTCTAAGCCTTCTAAAGTATAAGTATAGGGATCTGTTTTTTTAATCTTTAAAATCCAATTACAATATGTTAAACCATTTTTATCTGCAACACCCCAGCTATTGCCCCCTAATTTATTTAAATTATCCATCTTTACATTAAATCTTACTCCAACTGTACCTTCACCATCTTTACTTGATATAAGCTTCTGATCAGTGATTTGAAACTTAGTTATATAATCTTTATTAGGCTTATTGTTTATATTCTTTTTCATTCCCACCTTTGACAAATATTCTTGCATTATTGAGTGTGCAATTATAGGCAGATTTTCATCTTTATCATATTTTACAGATATAACTGTATTATCATCATACACTGAAGCTTTTTTACTATTCTTATATATAATAATACCTATAATAGATGATATCAGTAAAATAACACCAAGTATTATTAATATTATTAACAGTTTTCTACTATTATCAAAAAATTTTTTATCATCAATTTCTTTTTGAGCTTTCATTTAACCACCTCTTAAAATTTACGTTTTATAGCTAATCTGCTGGATTTAATCCAGCTGTACTGATATCACTCCCAACTTCAGTAAGTGTGTAACTGTACTGATTTTCAATATTTTTAATTCTCATCATAATTTTTCTGTTCCTGACAAACCCATCCTTTCCTACAACTCCCCAATAAATACTATCTCCCGGATTAGCATTAGCAGGTTTAACATCAAAGGTAATCTGTGCAACAAAATCCTTGTAATCTCCTGCTGCTATATGTATTTTTTCATTATATATATTACCATTCACTTTTGATTTATCTACATTTGAAGGATAAAAAGACAAATAATTTTGAAAAAATTCAGCAGCAATATTTACTCTTGATCTATTGTTTGTATTGCGAATAGTCTGAGGATGGAATTCATAATTGGGCTGAGGGCTGTCCACAGAAGATGCTTTATCAATATTTGTATAAATCTTTTTATGATCTTTATTTTTTGTTTTTTCTAATATTCTAAAGGTTATAATATTGACTGCTGTAATAGCACTTATTAAAATAATTGATATAATTATAAGTAAGTTACGTCTACTTTTAAATTTATCTTTCATACAGTTGTATCTCCCTTTATGATTTATATTTAACCTATACTTCACAATTAATTTTCAATTGTATTATATCTAAATATCTAATTTTACAATTAGTATAATTTTATTTTATCATACATTATTTGCTAATTTGTTAATTATCCTAAAACAAATTTTCCATTATGGATGAGATTATCTTTATATCACATCATCTGCTGCCAAAA
This sequence comes from Clostridium sp., assembly GCF_047718555.1. GTDB lineage: Bacteria > Bacillota > Clostridia > Clostridiales > Clostridiaceae > Clostridium_I. The sequence goes on from NZ_JBDNRK010000059.1 coordinate 20,420, forward strand.
TAAATAAACATTTAAATCATCATTAAAAATGTTTTTCATTAAAGAAAAATTAGTTTTATATTTATATATAATGGAAGTTAATAATGATTAAGGAAGTATTGGAACTTTTAAGTATTCCACCGCAGGGGCGCACCTGCTTTCAGCCATCATCACTCATACCACAGGAAAAAGTGCCCGTGAATTTGCCAACCAACGCTTATTTAAACCCATCGGCATGAAAGAAATCCCGGATTATGAAATGAAATCATTTGGATTTGAAGATTTGTTCGGTAAGAATGTAAAAGGATGGGTTAAAGATCCAAATGGTATTTCCACAGGAGGATGGGGACTTACGCTAACTCCTCGTGACATGGCACGTTTTGGATTCTTATATTTGAATGACGGAGTTTGGGACAATAAGCAAATTATTTCCAAAGCATGGATTGATCAGTCTACATATCCCCACTCTAAGACACAGATTGATGAATCAACAGCTAAATACGGCTATCTATGGTGGTTACGTGAAGAGGATGGAATTTTTTCATATTCAGCACTGGGTGATGGCGGTAATGTCATTTGCTGCATTCCAGAAAAAGATCTAGTAGTAGCAATTGCATCAGAATTTATTATTAATCCTAGTGACAGGTGGACATTGATTAAGGAAGGTATTATCCCTGCTGTAATAGAGTAGACTTATTAACAGCAAGTCTGTCAAGTTAATATGTCTAATAAGAAATTTGCAACTGAAACTTATATAAAATCCTATTAGGGGTGTCGCCACATATATATAAATTGTTATGTATCAGTTTGATTATGTATGTCAAAAAGGATGAATTCTAAATATTTAGGCAAAAAATCAAATGAACAACACATAGGTCATTTGATTAAACCTTACATTTCTCTACCCAATTATCACCTTAAAGTGACTTAGTATATACTTGACAGGGCAAGAAAATTTTTGTACAATACTAATTAAAAGTATATAAATCACAAAAATATAGATAGTATATTTTCGTAAGAACTCATTAGCTATTTTACTACCTAGTTTAAACTAAATTATTAGAAAGAGGTGTTTCGTGTGGAGTTTAATGAAGTTGTCAAAGCAAGAAGGAGTATTAGAAAATTTAAAGCAGAAGCTGTACCAGACCGATACATTCATGAAATTTTGGACGCCGGGCGGATCGCTCCATCTGTATCTAATATACAATCTACCCGATATGTTGTAATTAAAAGTCCCGAAGTGAAAGAAAAGTTAAATGAATATACCGTACCCTTTGTAAAAAGCGCTCCTGTTGTAATCGTCTGCTGTGCATATAAAAAAGCGTGGTTGGAACAAGAAAAAAGGTTTCTTGAATTAAAAGACACCGGAGCATTCAAAGATTTTTATGAAGAAACGAAGCAACGGATGGATAGCTTTGAGAAAGAAGGTAAGGTTGAAAGAATGGCTAATCCAGAGATATATAAATATTATTTATGGCAGCATGCTGCAATTGCAATTGACCATATGACACTAAAAGCTGTTGACTTAGGATTGGGAAGCTGTTGGGTTGGTTTTGTTGACCGAGAAAAGGTAAGAGAATTGGTAAATCTTAATAATGATTATGAAATAATTGCTCTGTTACCAATCGGCTATCCTAGCTATAACCCGGCGCCAAGGTCCAGATTATCTGTTGATCAAGTATTGCTGAAAGAACTATAAATTATAATGCCATATGTTATGTATCAGCAGGTTCTTAATTAGGGCATCTGTTTATGATTTATTGAAATACATGGAGTTATGTAGATAGTGTAAAGTAGCGTATGAAAAACAAAATCTGGTATTATCAGGAAGTAAAATGCACTTTGAAAAGTGAAAAATATACTATCGTTCCTCACTTATTCCACGGTCCTCTTGACAATGAGGCTCTTACGGCATGTTTGAAGGCATCACTGGCAACTAAGCCTAACATGCCGTAACTCTTATTATTAAGAGGCTTTCGCGGCATAAACGCTACTAAGAGGCCTGCTTTGATAGAATAAATTGTTGTGATAGTTCAATTAGCTTCTGCCACTTGGCAGTCATATTGGGTAGCGATTCAAGCGCAGGTATTGAGTTTATGTAGTTTTAGAATAAAGCCGTTAACAATTCTTTTTCAAATATGCCTGTTTTGCAAGCACTTTGCAATTGGGGTCATGACCATATTGAAGATAACCACCACACCTAATAACTAGATAAGTCCATGATTATTGTAATTTTTATTATCTATAACCTTTAAAATTCTACTCTTTCTTTAAGCTCTTTTATTAGAGTCCTCTCTTTTTCACTTAGGCTAAAAATATATTTATTAAATTCACCATACCACTCTTCTTCACATACATTTTCAAGACCAAGCTCTTCCATATACTTATCCAAAAGAACTATCTCCATCTGAGATAAACTTTTGAAGTACATGATATATTCTTCTCCAAATAAGCAATCAGCACTTAACATATCAACTAAATCTTCTAAACTTTTAATACTATTTTTAATTAGTGAAATTTTATCTTCTACTAGAGAACATTCCCGGATTTCTTCACTTAACTTTTTAAATTCAGAGTTTTCCATCATCTCGCCATCATTATAATATATTGTTTCATCTCTATTATCCTCATTAAAAGATATAAATACTGTTTCTAATCTATTTAGTTTTATACCTTGATTTATTAACGCAGCTACCTTTAATGTAGATTTTTCAATATAACTTATTAGTGCCTCATCTTTAATACGTAAACTTTTCCAGCATACTTTTGCATATTTTAATAATTCTTTCTGTAGCTCTTCCAAAGATAATTTCTCTAACTTATTTTTAATATATGTCCTATCCAAACTGCTAATATTAATGCTTTTTAAATCTTTTCCACAGATAATTACTCCCAAACAGTTAATTAATAACACTTCAAATATATTTATCAACAACAATTCACACTTTTTATCGTAACCTTTTAACAGCTTATTGATTTCACTAATAGGAAAGTTGTTACAAAAATCATTCTCTAGACTTAAAATCTTTAAATAATTATATATATATTCAATACCTACATAATTCATATTATCAATACAAAGTTGATAATCTATTGAACCAGGGTTTTCATGAGCAGCAAAAAAATCATTATATCTTTTAAAAAATAAAGGAATACCATAATCTATGGTATCGTTATATGAATAGTTATCAACTTTTAGCTTACTTTCATTAATTTTCTGTAGCAGCTCCTTACTGTCTAATATTTTTTCACTAATTAAATCCTGCCCCTCTTTTAACATGCGAGATAATCTACTCTCCTCTAGTTCCTTTATTATACCTTCTATGTTGTCAAATGTTTTCAAATAAATTCCTATGGTATAATCAATGCACTGTAACACACTTTCAGCCAGCTCTATCATAACTGAACTACTCTCATCTTTCGTGTAATATTTTAATTGCACCTTTAAAAGTTTCATTCTTTCATAATATATATTAGCTAAAACACTTTCATCTAACAGCTTTTTCTCATAACAATATTCTAAAGCATCTTTAAAAAACTCTTCTTCATTGAAGTTATTTTCTATGGAATAACCATATTTTTCAATATCTTTCCCATTATTCATAACCTACCAATCCTTTTCATCATCAATATTCATATAATCCCTAATACCATTTCTTATATTATCAGCAATTTTATACAGTACTTTTCCTTCTAAAAGCTCCAATGACCCCTGACAATAGTTATTAAATTTCTCCTCCATAATTTCTATTAATTCATCATCACTTATATAATCTAGAGTTTCATTCTTATAATTATAAAAGATCTCTACAAGTTCATTTATTGTATCACCGTAATTATATTGTGATATATATGGGGAATCACAGAATGTTGTTATGATTTTATTTATAATTTGACCATTAAACTCTATCCTTCCGCTTTTTTGAAGTGCTATATTTCTTGTATTAATAATTTCTTTAACAGCTTCTTCAGAAAACTTTAATCCATATTCACTTGTAATTTCATTACACTGCAATATTTCATTAAAAACCTGCTTATTTAATAAGTTATTTTTAAATAAATCAATAGAATTTTTCATTTTAAAAACTTCCTTTCAAAAAAGTATTGACTTTTATTTTGAAATATGTTATGATTAAAATGTATATAAAATTAAAATTGTAT
>NZ_JBDNRK010000060.1:0-24546 GCF_047718555.1 Clostridium sp.
TGGGAGTTCAACGCCAAGTAAGCCATGCATTTGCAGTTCTAAAATTCAGATGGGTTAAAAGAATCCCCACCTGAATTAAGAACTTGCTTCAATTAAGATTACTAAAATGACATACATTAATTATTAATGTTATATCTATTCTTTATTAAAAATTCTCATTAATTTTCGCTAGTATATTCAAAAGGAGGCAGTGTTTTTAGATAATAACCATTCCTAACTTCTGCAGCCCAATTTTGTAACATTTCTTTCCATTCTATACTACTAAAGAAATAGTCAATACCTTTTGATGAATCCCAAACTAGAACTCTAAAAGGTATTATACCTCCTGATTCAAAAACATCTTGATTGGTATCAAGGCTTTCTGTGATAAATAATTGTGGAAGACCATATTGGTATGCCATTGCCGGTTCAATAAATGAGAAATAGGAGCCAGTCCAATATTCTTGCCCAATATCGTTTTGGTATACAGTTGCTCCATTTGTATCAATAACTTTTACCTTTTTTCTTTCTAGGTTTAAGGTTACCATTCCATAGCTAGAATATATCATTCTTCTAATACTAGTCATAGTTGATTCTGGATATTGTTCGGTATTTGGTAAGGTTCTAGGGAATAACAATTCTTTTTTTAATTCCTTAATTAAACGAAGTAAAAATTCAATTTGAAGATTGTTGATAGTATTGCTAGTAGGATGACTTAGAAACACTGGTATTTGATAAAATCTATTTGTTTTATCAACTAAATCAGGTGATGGTATAATATCAGAATCTTGATTGTTTATGTCTTTACTATTTTCATTTTTTACATTTGGCATAGAATCACCTCTATAACAATATATTCATTGACTTAGTTTTTGCGCTATCTTGGAGTAAAAATTTAATATAAGCTTCACAAAGAAAAAAGGCATTCTATTGGTGGTTTGATTATTTGTGTTTATTAAAGTGATTTTGCTAATAGTATAAGCTTTAAATTAATTGATATATAATATAGAAAAAACTTAAAAGTTAAGCTCAACTTGCCATATATAAAGTATAATAATTATTATGAAGAATTAATAGGATCAAATTCAATGATGGATAGAAGGTGGGAAAATCTATTTGCATTGATTAGTTATGTTTTGGGAGGCAGAGATGGATAAGGTACAAACTATAATAAAAAAATTTGTAGAACACTATTCGGAAATAAAAGATGTTCAAACTAAATGGAAAGAACCTTTGGTAGCCTATGCAGATGCAAGAGATAGATTGTTTTATAAGCTTAAAGATGCAGTAAGTCCTTCTCACGTACTGCCTAAGGACTTATTACCAGAAGCTGAAACAGTAGTAGCGTATTTCATACCTTTTGATGAAGCAGTGGTTGAAAGTAATATAGAAGGAAAAGAATGTTCAAAAATTTGGGCAAAAGCATATATAGAAACTAATCAACTAATATTGGATTTAAATAATTTTATTAAAGATGAGTTGCAGCAATTTGGATATAAAACAAGTACTATACCAGCAACACATAATTTTGATAGTAAAAAATTGATTAGTAACTGGTCTCACAGACATGTTGCTTTTATTGCTGGATTAGGAAAATTTGGATTAAATAACATGCTGATTACTGACAAAGGATGCTGCGGAAGAGTTGGCAGTTTTTTAACTGAGCTAAAAATGGAGCCTACTAAAAGAAAAAATGGAGAGAATTGTTTATATAAGCATATGAATATATGTAAAAAATGTATAGGCAGATGTGTGAATAATGCTTTAGGAGTTGATTTTTTTGATAGACATAAATGCTATGAAATGTGTTTGTATAATGATAAATTTCATTCAGATATTGGCTTATCAGATGTTTGCGGTAAATGTCTAGTTAATGTTCCTTGTTCTACAATAAATCCAGTAAAAACTAAATAGATGAAACATTTTAGATAAACAGAGTTCTTTGTTTTAGGTGGAGTTTTTTTCTCCATCTGAAACTTAGAAATCGTTATCCAGGGACGTAGCAGCCGTTATCTCCCACTTTGATAGAAAAGCAGAGAACCAAAATCTTGGATTTTGTGTGAATCGCTTTCGCTGTGTGCGATGGGAGTATTACGGATGGTAGTCATCGGATAAAAAAGAAAGTGTATTCATAATTTAAGCTCATTAATATACTTGAACTTAAAGATGGAACCATTACAAATATGTCAAGTGTATGTTTTTACAATAGAAAATCTCCTGTTGATTTTAGGAGATTTTTTATTGTACATGCATATAAAAAATTAAGTATATGAGAATAAATAACAAGTGAAAGATATTCTATCCGATGACTATTACATCTAATACTCACATGGCACTCTGCGAAAGCTGTGGGAGTAAAGAGTGGCTATGTCTCTAGATAACGATTTACCCTAAAGGACAATGATTTCTAAGTATCGTAAATACCGATACTAAGAAATCTGTTTATATTTTTTTAGAAACATATGAGGACTTTTTTAAAATAAATCTTGACTACTAATAATACATATGTAATAATAAAGTTATAAAAAGTAACTTAATATATAAAATATATTAAATAAGTATTGATAAGATAGATAAATGTAAATAAAAATTTTATAGTATACAGAAATTACAAGGGGTGAAATGTATGTTGAGAAAAATAGAAAACAAAAATATGGGTAGAAGCAATCTTGGATGGCTGCAAAGCGTATTTCATTTTTCTTTTGCGGAGTATTACAATCCAGACAATATTAATTTTGGAGTTTTAAGAGTTATAAATGATGATTTGGTTCAAGCTAATACCGGATTTGATACCCATCCTCATAGAGATATGGAGATAGTATCTTATGTAGTTGAGGGAGAACTTACTCATGGTGATAATATGGGCAACAAAAAAACTTTGACTCGTGGCTCTGTTCAATACATGAGTGCAGGAACAGGTGTATATCATAGTGAACATAATTTTGGAAATAAAACATTAAGATTTCTGCAAATATGGATATTACCTGATAAGGGAGGATATAAACCGAATTATGGGGATTATGAATTCCAGTGGAATGATAGAAGAAACAAATGGCTTCATATGGTTTCAAGTAAAGAGGGAAATGCACCTGTAAAAGTAAATCAGGATATTAATATTTACTCATTGGAGCTTAATAAGGGAAATGAAATTAGCTTTCCGTTAAAAGAAGGAAGGCAGGAATATTTAGTTCAGATAGAAGGAAGTGCTGAAGTAAATAATATTAAATTAGATGATAGAGATGCAATGGAAATTGTTGAGGAAAATATCTTAATTAAAGCTAAGGAAACTTCTCATATACTAGTTTTAGAAATGAAGAAGCAAGATTAAGGTTTTTAGTTTTAAATAAATCTAGGCATAGAATAACTTATTTCCATATGTAAGACATAAGGAAACTATAAGATTCAGTGAGTATATAAAGGATATATGAAATATTACTTTTTTCTTTTAGATTTCATATATCCGCTATACCACTGAATCTTTTTTTCAATTTTCTCAAGATGCTTTTGAAGTTGATCCATTTCCTGCAAAATATGATTTCGATGAGATGTGAAAACTTCCATACGATGTTCTAATGTTTCATCTCCCCGTGCACAAAGATCAAAATACTTTTTTATATCTTTTAGTGACATACCGGTGCTTTTTAGACAGCATATCATCTCAAGCTCTTCTAAATCTGAGTTTGTAAAATAACGAATTCCTTTTTCAGTTTTTTGTGGGGAAAGGATACCTTCTTTCTCATAATAGCGGAGGGTATATGGTTCTAAATGAAATTTTTTGGCTACTTGTGAAATGCTATAACTCATTATTTTCATCTCCCAAAATTTATTTATTATATGACTAATTAATTTAACATTCCTATGATATTATATAGAAGCAATTAACATCAATGAATCTTACTAAGTGGGAGTTTGTACTCCCACTTAGTTTAGATGAATTATCCAGGGACGTGTCGCTGTTATCTCCACCTTTAGAAGGCGGAGTATTACAGCAGCTAGTCATCGGATAAACAGAATCTCCAAGATTTTGGTCTATGCTTTTACTCTGTGAAAGTAAAAAGAGAAAGACCTGAGATAACGATTTCATACAATATAAAGCTTACTTTTTTAAGATGAAATTGTCAATATATTAAAATGTAGAAAAAAGTGCTGTAAGATTATAAGTATTTACAAATTTATAAAAAACTCTTGACTTAAAGCTAACTTTAAGTATTAATATATTATTTGTATGATAAATATATCTTACTTAGTGGGGATTTGTACTCACAACTAAGTTTAGATGAATTATCCATACTAGTGGCTGTTATTTCCAACATTAGGAGGTGGAGTATTACAGCCACTAGTCATGGAATAGATATAAACTCAGATAATTACAGAAGTAAAAGTTAAAAGATTAGAAGGACTTTATATTCTATTTGATAAAACGATTACAGGAAATGATAAAAATAAGGCATCGTAAATAACTAGTGAGATACTAGTCTATTTTGATGTGCCTAAATAATTTTGAAATTCTAATGCAAAAGTAACTAAGAATCTTGTTAGGGTATTGGCTGATTTACAGAAGAAATGACATATAGATAGACTATATGGATTCAGTTATAATTAAAATTTTTCAAATATTATATATAAAGGTAGGTAGTTCTTATGATAAGAGACATAACAAAGGGTAATCCAGCTAAATTGATCATTTTTTTTACAATACCATTACTGATTGGAAATCTTTTTCAGCAATTTTACAGCATAGCTGATACTCTAATTGTGGGACGCACCCTTGGGGTAAATGCTCTGGCGGCAGTGGGTTGTACAGGAAGTATTATGTTCCTTATAATTGGGTTTGCACAGGGAATAACTTCTGGATTTTCCATAATCACTGCTCAGCGTTTTGGAGCTGGAGATGAGCAGGGAGTAAGACACAGCTATGCGGCAAGTATTATACTGAGTTTGTTAATTACAATAGTACTTACAATTGTCAGTGTTATATTAGCACGACCTATTTTGGAAATAATGCATACACCGCCAGAAATTATAGAAGATGCTTATAATTTCATTATTGTAATTTACTGGGCCATTATAGTGTCAGTATTATTTAACTTGTTTTCTAATGTTATCAGAGCCTTGGGAGATAGTCGAACGCCACTGATATTTTTAATTGCTGCTAGTATTTTGAATATCATTTTAGATTTTGTATTGATTTTAAAATTTTCCATGGGAGTTTCCGGCGCTGCCTGGGCAACTACAATATCCCAGGCATTTTCTGCAATATTATGTCTTATATATATCACAAAAAAAATGCCCATTTTGAAACTTCACAAGGAGGATTGGTATTTGACAAAGGAAATTCTTTGGGAGCATTTAAGAGTGGGGATACCTATGGGATTTCAGGCATCTATTATTGCTATCGGTGCTATTATTCTCCAATTTGCACTGAATAATTTAGGGGAAGTATCTGTAGCCGCATATACTGCAGCACAAAAAATTGATATAATTGCCATTCAGCCTATGATGTCCTTTGGTATCACTATGGCCACCTATGTAGCTCAAAATTATGGGGCTAACAAAATTAAGAGAATTCATATTGGTGTAAAGCAATGTAGTATCATATCAGTAGGATTTAGTATTGCTGTTGGTGCAATTAATATTTTGGCCGGTCAGTGGATGATAAGACTCTTTGTCGGAGATGGTCAGCCGCAAGTAGTCTCTCTTGCACAAATTTATTTAAACATCAATGGGGCAATGTATTTTTTGTTAGCACTGCTTTTCGTTTATAGATATAGCCTGCAGGGACTGGGACAGAGTTTTGCCCCTACTTTAGCAGGGGTAATGGAATTATGTATGCGAACCTTTGCAGCTGTTATTATATCAAAGCATTTGGGCTTTGCAGGTGTCTCTCTTGCTAATCCCTTGGCATGGATTGGTTCATGTATACCCTTAGGAATTGCTTACTATATAACCATGAAAAAACTGAAGGAATCAAGTAAGCCAGTTAACCTACCAGATAAAAGTCCATTGTATAATTTAGCTTTAAATAAAGGCAATCAATCTCATAGAAATTAAAGTAATGTAAATAATTATTTTTTAAGCATAATATGTTGTATTGTAAAGATATGAATAGTTGCGTAATCAACTATATGATTATATATTGAATAGGATTATAATTTAGTGATAGGATGTATTTTTGTTAATTAAATAAATAATTGTATAATAATATCTAATGCGATCATATATTATTATAACAACGTTTACAATAATTGTGTATGAGAGGGTAGGGATTATGATTGAGTTGAAAAATATAAGTAAGACCTATACTTTAGGAAATGAGAAGATATATGCACTAAAAGATGTAAATTTAAAAATTGATGCTGGAGAATTTGTATCTATTATTGGTCCTTCAGGATCTGGGAAATCCACATTGATGAATATACTTGGATGCTTAGATGTACCGGATAATGGAGAATACTATTTAGATAATATCAATGTTGCAAAATTAAGTGATGATAAATTAGCTGAAATACGAAATAGTAAAATAGGATTTATATTTCAAAATTTTAATCTGTTGTCAAAACTTACTGCCATTGAAAATATAGAACTGCCACTTATATATAGGGGAATAAATAGTAAACAAAGACATGAAAGGATTATTAAGGCCATTGAAAGTGTGGGACTTATAGATAGGATTAATCACAGACCTAATGAATTATCGGGAGGACAACAGCAAAGAATAGCTATTGCAAGAGCCATTGTAGGTGAACCTGATATTATATTAGCTGATGAGCCTACTGGTAATCTGGATAGTAAAGCCGGAAAAGAAATAATGGATATTTTAGTGAATTTAAATAAAATTGGAAAGACAATTGTGCTTATAACCCATGATTTATCAATATCACAGTATGGAAAAAGAATAATGAAAATGGTAGACGGAAAATTCTTATAGGAATAAATTCATTTATTATTTTCTATAATATTTCAGTGCATTTTTCATTTCAAGCTCATAGGTTTTCCTGTGAGTTTTTTGTATAAAGAAAATTTTATCTCATGATTTTTCACTCTAATATTCCAATTTGCTTTAAATTAACACTTGTTCTTTTAGCATTTTCAAGTATAAAATTAATATGTTAAGTATAAGCAAGACAAGCTATGCATGAAGCAAGGGGATTATTATATGAAAGAAAATACTAAAAGTTTAATGGAAATTCATTTAGCAGTTTTTTTATTTGGTTTATCGGGATTATTCGGGAAATTACTATCACTGCCATCAACAATAATTGTCTTTGGCAGAGTTTTCTTTTCAAGTATTTTTTTATTGATTTTAATATTTTATTTAAAAAAAGATATAAAACTAAGGGAACAAAGGCATTATTTTTATTTGATATTAATGGGAATAATTTTAGCAATTCACTGGAGTGCTTTCTTTAAATCTATTCAGATTTCTACAGTGGCAATAGGGCTACTCACTTTTTCAACATTTCCTGTTTTTGTTACTTTTCTTGAACCATTTTTTTTCAAAGAAAAAATTAAATTATCGGATATTGTAATTGCAATTGTTACCTTCTTAGGAGTAGTGCTTGTAATTCCAAAGTTTGAATTGGGGAATAATTTAACTCAAGGAGTTCTATGGGGAATATTATCTGGTTTTACTTATGCAGTTCTTTCAATGCTCAATAGAAAATATGTAAAAGAATATTCTAGTTCCGTAATTGCTTTTTATGAACAAATTGTGGTAACAATTATACTAATACCTTTCTTATTTTTTCAAAAGCCCGTTTTTCAAACTAAGGATATATTATTGCTCATACTCTTAGGTATGGTTTTCACTGGAGTTTCCCATTCATTATTTATAAAAGGATTAAAAAATATTAAAACACAAACGGCGGGAATCATTTCCAGTTTGGAACCGGTTTACGGTATTATTTTTGCTGCTTTTCTATTGAGAGAAGTACCCACATTGAGAGAAATTTTAGGAGGAATTGTTATTTTAGGCACTGTCTTTTACTCAACTATTAAGTCTAAATAAAGTATATTATTTCTGCAAAGTAACCTGATTATGTCATAGATATAGAGTATTAAAAGTATATTATATTGCTTAAAAATAGTTATATGGAATATGGAAAATATGTTATAATTTCCACATGAGTTAATTTAAAATAATACTTTGGGATTTATTAAATATAAGACCATAGTTTAGATAATGGTAAAATATGACAAAGTCAAGATTATTTATATAATTGATATAGGAGCGATATTATGAAAAAGCCAAAATCATTAGTTAGAGGGGATAAAGTTGCAGTTATAAGTTTATCAAGTGGCATGCTTGGTGAAAATTTTGCAAAACATGAATTGGATTTAGGACTAAAGAGAATAAAGGAGTTAGGGTTAATACCTGTTGTTATGCCAAATGCATTAAGGGGATTAGAATATTTAAAAAATCATCCAGAATCCAGGGCACAAGATTTAAAAGATGCTTTTTATGATACATCCATAAAAGGGATTATATGTGCAATCGGGGGAGATGATACTTATAGAACGTTACCATATTTAATGGAAGATAAAGATTTTATCAATGCTGCTCATATTAATCCTAAATTATTTACAGGATTTTCAGATACGACAATTAATCATTTGATGTTTTATAAACTTGGAATGGCTACTTTTTACGGACCTAATTTTGTTTGTGATTTAGCTGAATTGGATAAAGAAATGTTGTCATATACAAGAAAAGAATTTTGGAAGTATTTTGAAAATTATAATGAAAATTGTATAGAATCGAGTAATGTATGGTACGAGGAACGAACAGATTTTTCTGTGGAGGCCGTAGGAACTAGCAGAGTAGAACATTTGGAAGAAAGAGGATATGAAGTTTTACAAGGGAAAGGGAGCTTTAATGGAAGACTTTTAGGCGGTTGTCTTGAAAGTTTATATGATATATTAACTAATACACGTTATGACGATGAAAAAGATATATGTGAAAAGTATGGTCTGTTTCCATCTTTAGATGAATGGAAAAATAAAATATTGTTCATTGAAACTTGTGAGGAAAAACCAGAACCAGAAGTATTTGAAAAAGAATTAATTACATTAAAAAGCACGGGCATTTTTGATGTGATTAATGGCATAATTATTGGAAAGCCTCAAGATGAACAATATTATGAGGAATATAAAGAAATTTATTATAAGATTATTGAAAATAAAGATTTACCAATAATCTATAATGTGAATTTCGGTCATGCATATCCAAGATGTATTATTCCATATGGAATTGAAGCAGAGATTAATTTGAATAAAAAAACCATTACATTTAAAGAATCTTTTTTTGAGTGATTTTGTTTTTTAGAATAATATGAAGCTGAATTAATTTATTTCATAGGATTCAACAAAGGTCACAGTATACAGCAAGTTATTTTAAAATAATATCCTCTCTTTTTGGTCCATTGGAAATGAGCTTTATTGGATAACCTAATTGCTTTTCAATAAATTCAATGTAATGTTTTGCATTATGGGGTAAGTTTTCATATTTGCGTACACTGCTAATATCACATTTCCAGCCATCAAGAATAGTATAAATTGGTTTTGCCTTATTTAAAAGTGGAGTAACAGGAAAGTCGGTTACCACCTTGCCATCAATCTCATAAGCGGTGCAAACAGGGATTTTATCAAGATATCCTAGAACATCAATTAGGGATAATGCTATTTCTGTTGTTCCCTGCAGCATACATCCATATCTTGTTGCAACTGCATCAAACCATCCCATTCTACGAGGTCTTCCAGTGGTTGCTCCATATTCGCCGCAATCACCGCCTAATTTTCGGAGTGTATTGGCCTCGTCATCGAAAATCTCACTGACAAATGCTCCTGTTCCAACACAAGAAGAATAGGATTTAACTACTGTCACAATTTCTTTTAGCTCATAGGGAGGAATTCCTGCACCTACGGAACTAAAGCCAGCAAGTGGTGATGAAGATGTAGTAAATGGATATATTCCGTTGTCTGGATCTTTTAGTGCTCCAAGCTGACCTTCCAATAAAATGTTTTTACCATGTTTAACAGCATTATTGAGAAATACAGCAATATCACACACCATAGGTTCTATGCGATCTTTGTAATTTATAAGTTCATTATAGATAATATTTGGATCAAGCTCAGAAGTCTTGTATATGTTTTTTAAAAGCTTGTTTTTCACTTTACAATTTGAATATATTTTTTCTCGCAGCAGTTTATCATTAAATAGATCACAAACCTGAATTCCAGTTTTTAAGTATTTATCCGAGTAAAAGGGTGCTATACCTGACTTAGTTGAGCCAAACCCTTTTGAACCAAGCCGATCTTCCTCCAGTTTATCAAGAAGTATGTGATAGGGCATAACAACCTGAGCTCTATTGGATATTTTTATATTTGGTGTAGGGACACCTCTTTGGGCTAGATTATCAAGTTCAAAAAAAAACATTTTTAAATCAAGAGCTGCTCCTTGAGCAATAACATTTGTAACTTGTTTTCTAAACACACCTGATGGTAAGAGGTGTAAAGCAAATTTACCATATTGGTTTATTATTGTATGTCCTGCATTAGCACCGCCCTGATATCGTACAACAATGTCACACTGATCAGCAAGAAGATCAGTAATCTTTCCTTTTCCTTCGTCTCCCCAGTTACCACCAACTATAGCTTTAACCATAATAAAAACCTCCTATAACACAATTAGTTATTTTACAAAATAATGGTATCATAAGAGTATGTATAAATGAAATTGATATTACTTATATAAAGCATAATTAATACTTATGCTTTAATAAACTTAATAATTTCTTACCTGCTGGAGAAATTGGCATTTTATCTTGTGTAACGACACATATATTTCTCTGAGGTATTGAAGTTTTTAAATTGAGTTCAAATAATTCTCCATTTTCGATAAGCTCTTCTGCAAAATTTCTTACCACACAACCTATACCTAAACTTCTTTTAGTAAACTGGACAATCAAATCGCTTGTGGCAAGCTCAAACTCTGGATTAAGCGTAGTGCCATTTTCCTTTAAAAAATCATCAATATACTTTCTTGCACTTGTATTGCTCTCTAGGCATATAATAGGATATTTTTCAAGTTCATGCAGATCTATAATTCTATCCTTTAATTCAGAAAATTTGTCATTTGCAATAAATACATCTTTAATAGTGAAAACAGGTATAGTATTTATTCCTTTATATTCATTGACGGGTTCGCTTACTACACCAAAGTCAATTTTTCCTGCATGTAAATATTCTAATGTCTCAGGTGTTGGAACGTTAGTTACTTTAACCTTTACTTTTGGATATAACTTATGAAATTCTTCCAAATAGGGCAGCAAATAAAACTTTAAGGTCATATCACTAGCACCTATTCGTATTTCCCCCGTTTCAAGAGCAAGTAATTCCTTAAATTTACTTTCACCAAGGAGTATATAGTCATATCCCTTTGATACATAGGTATACAATACTTCACCCTCTGGCGTAAGACTTACACCTTTAGAAGTTCTCAAAAATAAATTGCCTCCAATTGAATTTTCTAGCTGCTTTATTGACTGGCTCACTGCAGGTTGTGAAATAAAAAGCTCATCTGCAGCTAGAGTAATGCTTTTGTGTTTTGCCACATAGTAAAATATCTTATAATATTCTAGATTAACTGACATATAATCACACCTTATTTTATTATTTGTATATATAATTTATAATTATAATACTATTGTAATTTATTTCATTCAAGATTAATTAGACAATACTTTTTCTATATTTAATTTCAAAATAAAGTGAATTATTTCTGTGAAGCAGCCTAATTATGAGATGAATATAAAATATTAAAAGTATACAATATATTGCTCAAAACAGTTATATGAAATATGGAAAATATGTTATAATTTCCACAAGGAAGTAGTATTAAA
This sequence comes from Clostridium sp., assembly GCF_047718555.1. GTDB lineage: Bacteria > Bacillota > Clostridia > Clostridiales > Clostridiaceae > Clostridium_I. The sequence continues at coordinate 11,880 of NZ_JBDNRK010000060.1, forward strand.
AAACAAGATAAAGATTATTTGTTTTTGGAAGGAAAAATTACATGGATAATATATCCAATATTGATAATATACCCAAAGAATATATCTATGACCCTGATTTTCAATCTAAACTGAAAACAATATTAATAGGTGATGCCATTGGCTGTGAAAAAATTTATGTGAACATAGATTATGTAAAACCTGGTGCTGAAAGTGTAAAGTATCATTCACATTCAAAACAAGAAGAATTCTTTTTCATAATCAGTGGAAAAGGTATGCTTAGAATAGACGGAGAAGAAATATTAATAAAAACAGGTGATGTTATTTCAAAACCTGCGGGTAAAGATAGTGCACATCAGTTTATAAATAATAGTTCAGAAATATTAAAGATACTTGATGTAGGAACCCGTGAAAAAGATGATATTGTTACATATCCTGATGAAAATATAATTTTTATAAAAAATAAAAATTTGGCTTTTAATATTAGCGATAATGTTAAAAATTGGACTTCTGAACCAAATAAATAATATTCTTAAAACTCATTTATCTGAAATTCAAAAAAATTGTATCACACATGTATTCAATAATTTTACAGTATTACGCATGGCTGATCGGTAAGAAGCTTTATATACTGAATTAATGTGAATATATTTGTATAAAAGAAGAATTTTAATATGAATTATGCTGTGTCAAGCTATGAAAACTATGATGAAGAAAATAGGAGGGTAAAAATGGCCAAAACATTGATTAACACTATTATTGAACAAACTGATATTATGTTTTCTAACATGACAATAACGTTAAATACCTGTAACTTAAATGCTGTTATTTGTGAAATTCCTATTTGGAAGCATTTGTATCATACACTTCATTCTCTTGATCAATGGTTTATTAATCCGGGAATATATGATGAACCTGCTTTTCACAAAGAGAATCTTAATTCTCTTGATATTAAAAGTGATACAAGCCTTACTAAGGAAGAATTGATTGAATATTTTGATGGCATAAAAATCAAGATTAATAAATATTTGAGTGGATTAACAGATTACATGTTGTACGAAAAACCTGAAAAATGTGAATATACGAGATTAGCCTTAGTGCTAGGACAATATCGTCATTTTATGTGTCATATTGGAATTATAAATTGCGCTACAATCAGTGAAACGGGGAAATGGCCAAGAGTTAATGGACTATTAAATAAGAATGTTGAAAATGAGTATTTTGAATAATTTACTAAATTTTTAGAGGAAGTATTAATATTAATAAGGTTATTTGGGGAGGGTTAAAATGATTATCAGGGAAGCGTAAAATGAGAAAAGGATAATTAACACTTTTTGAATAGGAAATTTAAATAGAATGAGCAATATTGTATTATTAGAAAGCAAATTAACTGCGGAACAGTTTTGCGATTTGGAGGAAGCGGTAGGTTTTGGAAGACCAAATATTAGGCAAAGTGAGAAGGCTATTAAAAATAGTATATATTCTGTTTCTGTAAATATAGAAGGAGAAGTTGTTGGAATGGGTAGATTAGTTGGCGATGGTGCAAGGATATTTTATATACAAGATGTTTGCGTCAAGCCAGAGTTTCAAAGAAACGGAATTGGAAAATTGATTGTTGAAAAGTTACTTGATTATATTAAAAATAATAGTATACCAAATTCAAGGGTTACAGTCGGGTTAATGGCGGCAAAAGATAAAGAAGGATTCTACCAAAAGTTGGGGTTTAGAATTCGTCCCAATGAGAAAGAAGGTAACGGAATGATGATAAACATACAAATATAATAGGGAAAATCAATAAGTTCTTTACTATGTATAGTTCACAATCTTCAAATAAAGTGAATTAAATAATGTAACAAAGTAAATTAGTCCGAAGCAAAAATTATGAGGAGGAGAAATGAGTAAATTAATGAATTTATGTTTACGAGAATTAGAAATTAAAGATTTAGATGATTATTTGTATTGGAATCATCCTTCACGTGAATTCCGTAAATTTAATGGGCCTTATTACCAACAAAGTAATGAAGAAGAATTAAGACAAGATATTGAAGAATTAAGAGTACATTTACTAAATGGAGAAAAAAATGGTCTACAAAATAAAAAGATTATAGCGAACAAAGATACTGATGAAATAATAGGACAAGTAAACTGGTACTGGAAATCTATAGAAACTTTGTGGATGGAAGTTGGAATTGTTATTTTTAATGAAGATTATTGGGGGCAAGGGATAGGTTATACAGCTTTAAAAATGTGGATTAATGAAATTTTTGACCAAAATCCAGAACTTATTAGAATCGGATTATCAACTTGGTCTGGGAATACAAGAATGATGAACCTTGCAGAAAAGCTTGGGTTAAAAAAAGAAGCAGTATATAGAAAGGCTCGAATTGTTGATAACGAATATTATGATTCTATTAGCTATGGTGTATTAAGGGAAGAATGGAAAACGATATAAAATACAGGATATGATAGCATTAAATAGCATGGTTGAAATAAAGTTGACTTCGAATTTAGAACCGAAGTTTATCTTGTGTAGAAACAGTTGACTAATTAATTTGCTTTATTCTTATAAGACGCAACAGTAAAATATTGTGAACCAAAAGTGTTTCATAATAGAAAAGACACCAGCAAGGTATTAAACTTGAACGATGTCTTAAAAAGTACTTTAAATTATACTTAATGAATCTTATTTTCCTTTTAGGTTAAATAAGATGATACTTAAAATGATAATGGCGCCACCAATGAAAGTGCCCATATTTGGAATCTCTTTTAGTAGCATAAAGCCCAGAGCAGTGGAAAGTAGCGGTGTAACAAACATGAAATTGGTTACTTCGCTTGTTTTCTCTGCCAAATACATAGCCTTTCCCCAAAGAAAGTAAGCCAGTGCACTTGGTATTGCACCTAGATATATGACTGACAGAATGTGTTTTGGTTCAGCAGTTATTACCTGAGAAACTCCCTGTGGCGAGAAAACTGCCAATAATATGGCACCGCAGAACATGCTGTATGTAACAATTTCCAAAGCTGTATAACCCATGGAGGAAAGTTTTCTGTTTAAAATATTGTAACCACAGAAAACGATGGCAGCACAGATGGTCCAAATTAAACCGATATTGATGGAGAACACGCCATCCCACAACAGAAGAATCAAAACGCCGATAAAGGCCAGTGCTATAGTGAACCAACCAAGCTTATTAATCTTTTCTCCATAACACTTGGATGAAACCACTGCGGTCATAATAGGTGTGGTTGCGATAATGATGCTGGAGGTCGCAGAGGTTAGCGTCTGGATGCCGGTGTTAAATGTAATCATGTACAGGGTAAATCCTAGACCACCAGATAGGAAGAACCAGGGAATATCCTTTTTTTGCGGTTTTCGTATGTGATTGAGTATCCCGATGATGAGCAGAAAAATGGCTGCCACGGCGCAACGGACAAATCCAAGTGCGTTTGGGGTATAGTGGGCCATTGCTACCTTGGTTAACGGAAAAGCGGATGCCCAAAGAAAAACAGTAAAGAATCCCAGCATGTTTACTTTTGATTTTTGACTCATGGTTGGATCAACTCCATTTCAAATTGCTATAAATGCTGTGGAGTCTATATACTAAACGGATTCGATTCTTTATAAGTCATAGAATTGTCACTTGCATTTATTATGGTTTCATACTAACATAAAATTGTTTATTAGTTAAATTGAAAGAAATGAATGTTAATATTGAAAAAACTGATATGGAGTGATGATATGGAACTTCGAAATGTAAAAACCTTTATCAAGGTTGCCGAGCTGGACAGTTTTTCAAAAGCCGGCGAAAACTTAGGCTATGCGCAGTCTACTGTAACTCTCCAAATAAAACAGTTGGAAGAAGAACTGGGAGTTCCTCTATTTGAACGTAGAGGCAAAAAAGTTAGTCTGTCACAAAAAGGCCATGAGTTTCTTGGCCATGCAAACGAACTGGTGAAATGTGAAGCAGAAGCGATACATTCTGTTAGCTACGCAGGTAAACCTACAGGTGAGCTGCAAATTGGTATTTTGGAATCGCTGAGCGTTTCAGAATACACAAATATAATCAAGGAATATATGGTAACTTATCCTGAGGTTACTCTTATCGTAAAAATCGCTACGACTTTGGAACTGATGGGGATGATGGAAAAAGGTTTGCTAGATATTATCATTCTTCTGGATCGGAAAGTGTTCAGCTCTAATTGGGAAGTTCATTTTGAAAAAGAAGAAAGAATCGTTTTTTTCTGCTCACCCAAACATCCCATGGCGAATAAGCAGGTTAGTTTAGTAGATGTCTCTAAAGAAAAGTTTTTGCTGACGGAAAAAGGATGTAATTATCGTCAGGTATTTGAAGAGCTTCTTGCAGAGCAGAGGCTGGAAGTAAACCATTGCCTGGATATTGGCAGCACAAATATAATTATTGATTATGCAAAAGATGAACTTGGTATTTCACTACTGCCGGAATTCAATTTGAAAGAAGGTCTGCAGAACAATACCATAAGTGAAATTTCAGTGAATGATTGTAATATTGTTTTATACATACAGGTAATTTTCAACAAACATAGATGGATGTCACCATCTATGAAGGCTTTTTTGTCAATCACTTCTAAGTATTTTTCTCACACTGGTTCATAATGAACAATTTTAGGAAAATGTGAACTACCGATTATTTATAAACTGAACGTCAGAGAATAAGCAGGGATGAAATGAAAAATGGAGGTATTATGAATAAACGAGAGAGAATTGAAACAGTCTTTTTATATGGAGTTTTCATTTGTTACATACTTTTTTTAATTAAATTATTGCTCTTATCAAGAGTTTCGCTTTTGGATCTGTTTAATAGTCAAAGGACTTTAGATAGGTCAATCAATCTCATTCCTTTTCATAGTATAAAGGAATATATATTTACCAACTCTGCCACTATAAAAAAATTCGCTTTTAGTAATGTAGTTGGCAATATAGTTATCTTTATTCCTCTTGGTGCATATTTGTCATTATTCAAAAATAATAAAAGAGTAATAACCAATCTGCTATTTATATTCATAGTGAGTTTATTTATCGAAATCATTCAGGGGCTTTTAGGTATTGGAGCATCAGACATTGATGACATAATTTTAAATTGTTTGGGTGGATTAGTTGGTATTTTAGGGTATAAGTTTTTATTGTTTATATTACGAGATGAGAAAAAAGTACGTGTTGCAATCACAATACTATCTGCAATAGGATTACCTGTTTTATTATATTTATTATTCGTGGCGAGATTGAGATTATGAATATCTTTTCAATTAACTGAGGTGAGTAATCTATGAATGTAATTATCGCGGAATTCAGAAAAGAAGACATAAATATTTTTCAAAAATCAATATAACTTCAATAGATTATTATTTTAATGATAGATATGGAAATAAACACACTATAAAAGCATTTGTGGTTATCTCAATAAAATAGTATATAGACAAAAGGAAAATTAGTAATAGGAAACTTTTAAGGTATTACGAAGATTATTTACATAATTTGGAGGGTACTCGAAAATGATAATACGAAAGATGAGAGTTGAAGATATTCCGGAGTTATCAAGGTTATACAGTCAATTTTGGAATGAAAATTCATGTATTGAAAAAATGCAAAAACAATTTGAAAAATTGCGGCAGAAAGATACTCATATTTTGCTTAGTGCTGTAGATGAAAATCATTTGATAGGCTCAATTATGGGAATTGTTTGTGAAGAGCTATATGGAGACTGTAGGCCATTTTTAGTAATTGAAAATATGATAGTAGATAAGAATAGCAGGCAAAGGGGCGTCGGTAAAGCTTTGATATATGAACTAGAAAAGCTTGCAAAGGAAAGAGATTGCACACAAATTATTTTAGTTACGGAAAGGGATAGATTAGACGCTTGCAGCTTTTATGAATCGGTGGGTTTTCATCCAACAATAAATAAAGGCTATAAGAAAAAGATATAGTTTTATGTGATAAATAGACGTAGAGAATGGAGATAATTAATATTTTACAAAAACTGTGCTGATAAACAACTTCAATTTATTGTGGGCTAAAAGGAGATAAATGTATGATTGAGTGTGTGAGCCATATTACTTTTATTGTTAAAAATTTAGATAAAACTACGGAATTATTTAAAGAACTATTTAATGCTAAAGAAATTTATTATAGCGGTGAAGAAAAGCATTCTCTATTTAAAGAGCGTTTTTTTATTATAGGTGGTCAATGGATAGCCGTTATGGAAGACACAAATATACTTAACAGAACTTATCATCATGTAGCAATTAAAATATCAGATTCTGATGTAGACAGTTATTTGGATAAAATTAAAGCTCTAAATTTAGAATTAAAGCCACCCAGAAAAAGAATAGATGGGGAAGGTTATTCCATTTACTTTTATGATTATGATAATAATTTATTTGAGCTTCATACAGAGACATTAGAAAAAAGACTAGCTTCCTATAAGATAGATGAAATTTAATTCAAAAAAGTATTTAAATATCAAGGAGAAAAAATTAGCAGAAATACAAATGATATTTTACTAAGTAAATTTAGGTATTACTTGATGTGGAATATTGATAAAAGTCGTAAGAGTGAGATAGTGTGAACTATGGATTAACCAGTAAATATAGGTTTTGTAAGTAGGTTAAAGAAAACTATGTTTATAGCTTATTGATGATTGAAGGGAGAAGTACTAATGAACAAATCAAAATATTATCCTGTGATAATGGCTTTATTATCTGCAATTTTATTTGGAGCCAGTGCACCTATAACAAAAATACTTCTAGGAAAAATTGAACCAGTACCACTTGCTTCACTCTTGTATCTTGGTAGTGGAGTTGGATTGATGATTTTTCAATTTGTAATTTTTATAATAAAGAAGCAAAAAATCAATGAAGCTTCTCTAAAGAAAAAGGATTTTAAATGGCTTCTTGGTGCTGTAGTTATAGGAGGGATTATAGCTCCTATTATACAGATGATAAGTTTAAATATAACTCCAGCTTCAACAGCTTCGCTGCTTTTGAACTTTGAGGGTGTTGCTACTGCAATATTAGCTATAGTATTTTTTAAGGAGAATGTGAGTAAACAAGTTATAGGTGGCGTAATATTAATTACACTTGCAAGTATTATTTTGTCATGGGATTTCACAAATCAATGGGGATTTTCTCTAGGTTCACTTGGAATTATATTTGCTTGCTTTTGTTGGGGTATTGACAATAATTTTACAAGGAATATTTCTTCTAAAAATCCATTCTCTATTGTGACTATAAAGGGAATTGGAGCAGGTACTTTTTCTTTTATATTAGCAATTGTATTAAAAAGTCCTATACCACAATTTAAAATTATTGTTCTGGCAATGATAATAGGTTTTTTCTGTTACGGATTAAGTATTGTACTCTTTGTATATGCTATGAGAAGTCTGGGAAGTACAAGAACTAGTGCACTCTACGGCACAGCACCTTTTATAGGTACAATTCTCTCATTTATATTACTAAAAGATATTCCCAATATCATGTTTATTATAGCTTCTCCAGTTATGATTTTTGGCACAATATTCTTACTAAAGGAAACACATAATCATAGACATAAACATTTAGCTTTACAGCATGAACATAGACACAATCATGCAGATGGACATCATAATCATAAACATACTGATGAGCAGATTATCATAAATGCCTATCATTCACATTTACACACACATATGGCAATAGAACATACGCACCCACATTCACCAGATATTCATCATAGACATTCACATTGATTTTATTTCGCAATTGTGAAGAAAGCGAATGCTAGTAGAAGGAGATGAAATATTATGAAATATTTAATGTTTAATGGAAGTCCTCATAAAGGTAATACATGGCGGCTAGCTAAATTGATTCAGGAAGATTTACAAGAAATTTCACCTGAATCAATATTTGAGGAAATACAGTTAGCAGATTTAGAGCTCCCATTTTGCACTGGATGCAGCCTTTGTTTTAGAAGAGGCCATGAACACTGTCCCCATCATAAAATTATGCAGAAAATAATTGATAAAATTGACGAAAGTGATGGCGTGATTTTTGCAATGACAACCTTTAATATGCAGCCAAACGCCTTGACTAAAAATTTCATTGATCACTTGTGCTATATGCTTCACAGGCCACATTTTTTCAGAAACAAAGCAATTGCTGTTACGACGGTAGGTGGCGTAGGCGGTAAGAGTGCAGTAAACTACCTTATGGGGTGGCTAAAAGGAATTGGATTTAACCATTGTTATAAATTCCCTATGCCATCCTACAGTTGGAATGATTATACAGTAAATAAGAAAACAAAAATAAAGTGCAAAAAGTTGGTTGAAAAATTCCATAAAGATGTTTCATCTAAAAAAATGTATGCACCGACTTTTGCTGTTTTAATACCATACAACCTATTTAGAGGGATGAGCCTTGGATATGCAAAAGGAACAGAATATGAAACTGAAGATGGTGTATACTGGATTAACCCATTAAGAAGTAAAAGTACTTATGATCCTTTGATAACTGTTCCGTTTTATAAAAAAGCGTTTGGAAGCGTATTCTATGTTATCGGAAAAACAGCCAGTAAATTCGTAACCATTACATACAAAAAATGATAGAAATTTTCTGTGGTGAAAAATAGTAAATTAGATTATAAGTATGTATAGTAGTGAATTATTGGATGTCTTAAAAGTTATTTTGATTAGTGATGAATAAGAGGTAATAGTATATGAATGTAATTATTGAGGAATTCAGAAAAGAAGACATAAACTCTATTGAATATATATGGAATGAAGTTATTGATGAAGGTGAAAGCTTTTTTTGGAAAGAACATTTTTCTAATAGTAAAATTTCTGAAATATTGTTCAATCAAAAAGCAGTATATTGTGCAAAATACAATGGACAAGTAATAGGATTTTATATACTACACGATAATTTTCCAGGTAGAGGGAATCACATAGCTAATGCACTCTATGCCATAAAAAAGGGGCTCCGCAGAAAGGGCATTGGGAAAATAATTGGTGAACATTCCATAAGAACTGCAAAGGAATGCGGGTATAAGGCAATGCAATTTAATTCTGTGGTTTCAACTAATATTGCTGCAGTACATTTATGGGAGAGCTTAGGATTTAATCGTGTAGGACAAGTGGATAATGCATTTATAAGGAATAATAACGAAGCTGTAGATATATACATATATTTTAGAGGATTTTATTAGAACATATATGTTTTAGTGCAATTTTCATTAATTGTAGTACTATAATAAAACCATGGGGGATTAAAAGATGAATATAAAAGTTTACACATTAAATTCTTTTGCAAAGACAAATAATGGAGGAAATCCTGCTGGAGTTGTTTTGGATGCAGAATTTTTGTCTCCACAGGATATGCAAAGAATTGCAGCAAAAGTTGGATTTTCAGAGACTGCATTTGTTAAGAAATCAAATAATGCTGATTTTAAAGTGGAGTTCTTCACTCCTAATGGAGAAGTGGATTTATGTGGACATGCTACTATTGCCACTTTTTATTTATTAGCTAATAAAGGTTTTATTCAAGCAGGGGAATATACACAAGAAACAAAGGCTGGTATTTTAAAGATAGAGTGTAAAGAAGATAATATAATTTATATGGAGCAGTGTAATCCTAAATTCTATGAAATACTGGATAAAAAAGAGATAGCTGATACGTTGAATATTAATGAAGATGAAATCATTCAGGGGCTTCCGGTTCAAATTGTATCTACGGGCTTAAAAGATATTTTTATTCCAATTAAATCATTGAAAATACTACATAATGTAAAACCTGATTTTAATAGAATCTCCAATGTTAGTAAAAAACAAGATGTTATTGGGTATCATCTTTTTACTCCTGAAACAGAATATGGTTCTACTGCCCACTGTAGAAATTTTGCACCTTTATATGATATTGATGAAGAAGCTGCAACAGGCACATCTACTGGAGCATTAAGCTGTTATTTATATAAATATGGATTTATCTCGGAAAATAATGCGAAGAATATGGTCTTTGAACAGGGATATTCTATGAAAAAGCCTTCAGAAATTTTATCAAGTTTACTGATTCATAATGGAGAAATCAATGAAGTCAAGGTTGGGGGAATTGCTTCAAATATTGAAGAAAAAAATATTCAACTGTAATATATTTTATAGCTATACTGTGAATATTTTTGATGTTTTCTATGATAAGAAAGTATCAGATTAATTAATAAAAAGTAGAAGTATAGATGCAGTTAAGCTTTTCTAAATAGTAATTTATTTGAAGTTAGTATATTGAAAAATGGAATATAGCCCACCCAAAAATCAATAGAGTATTATTATTATAATTTTAAGGTGAGTTATAATAAAAAACAGATTAGATAATTTTACAAATTACTTTTATTACTGAATCTTCATATGCATGTCTCCATCTTTTATAAGTCCAGATTTCTTCATTACAAAGTAAAGGGGCATTATTATTGCAGAGGGAAGAATTATGCCTGTAAAAATATAAATAAGAAGTCCTCTTACTCCCTGAGTTGCTGTAATATTAAGTGGTGCAATTAATGAATTAAGTCCAAGTCCTGCAAGCTCGTAAGAAGCACTGAATTTAAATAAAACTATTGCTATAGGACCGCATATGATGGATGCTAAAAATGTTGGAATTACAAGCTTTGGATTTTTAATTATATTAGGAAATTGTACCTTTGGTGTTACAAGACCTTGTGCTATGTTTGCACCTGCATCATTTTCCTTAAAGGACATTATAGTGAATCCCACAAACTGAATAGTACATCCTATAAGCGCTGCTGCACTGGATACAGGATCAAGTTTAAGTGCAATTGCTATTGCAGCAGATGAGGCTGGTGACATTAGAAGAATACTCCATGCAAGAGAAATTACTGCTGAACCAATAAGTGGTGATATTTCTATTGAGTGTGCAATTTGCTCACTAAGCCAGTTAAGCGCTGGTGTTGTTACTGCAGCAAGTCCAAGTCCTGCAATTCCTCCAACTACTACTGCCGCAAAGGGTATAGCCATCATATCTAGTTTTGTTTTTCCTGCTACTGCTTTTCCTACATATACTGCTATCAGGGCTGATAATACTGCACTAATTGGTTGCCCGGATACAAAAGTAAGTCCTGCAGGAGTGAAATGAACTGCATTGGCTCCAACTGATGATGCAATCATAGCACTAAATATAATAAGTGTATTTCCACCAAGCTGATAGGCAACTCCAGCTCCAATAGCAGGTGCAAGCATTGATTTTGCAATGGTACCTATGCCTATGAAGGCTTGCCAGTGAATAAATTTTCCTATGGTTTCACAAAGAAGTCCTATTCCAAGCATAACCAGTATTGCATTTGCAATTCCTGCTGCCACTTTATAAGCTATATCTTTTTTTGATTCCTTATTTATTTCTTGTAAAGATTCTCTCTTATCTACTACTTTGTCACCAACAGTGTTTATGTTATCCATTGTATCCTCTCCTCGTAATTTTATGGGTATAAAAAATAGATAGTATATATTAAAAAAATTATAAATACTCAAGAATTTAAGAGTTATTTTAGTATTAAGACAATAGTTGATAAACAGAATTCTTGGCATCAGGTGGAGTTTTTGTTTATGACCTCTGATACTTAGAACTCATTGTCCTTTAGGGTAAGTCGTTATCCAGGGACATAGCCACTCTTTACTCCCACTTTGAAGAAAAGCAGAGAACCAAAATCTTAGATTTTGTGTGAATCGCTTTCGCTGTGTGCGATGGGAGTATTAGAGTGGGTAGTCATCGGATAAATGTATTAAATCTAGATTTAGTAAGTAGTCTTTATAAATAATAATTGTTTAGTTATAAGACTTTTTATGAGTAAATTATATAAATGTCTTGCTAGATTATTTGACTAGTTAAAGTTAAAATTAACATTCAATATATTATTAATATTTAATTGTAAATATTAATAATATGTAAATTTATATTTGCAAATATGAATTATACACAATTTTTGTAAAATTGTAAAGAGATTTGTAATATTATTATCAATTAAAGTAATAAATTCATAAAGAAATTGGATATATTTTGTAAAAACAAATGGAAACTAATTATTTTATGATTGCTGCAACTATTATTAATGTAGTAATATTAATTTCAATTATAGCTGGTGCATATATAGCAATAGGAGCAGTGAAAAATTTTATTAACAAAAATAAAGAGATGGACAAAAAGATAGGTGATATTTTGGATAAATTAGAAGATAAAGATAATAGTAAATAGAATATATTTTAGGAGTGGAGTCTATGGTAAAAGAAATTATTTTATTAGGAAACCCAAAACTTTATAAGATTAGTTCAAACATAGAAAAAGAAGAGATAGGCAACATAAAAGAAGTTGTGGATGATTTGCATGATACTCTTATAGATTTTAAAAGCAATAGAATGAAGCTGGATGGAGATTTATCAGAATTATTGCAGCATGAATATGATCATCTTGATGGAATACTTGCCACAATGAGAGCTGTAGATGATAAAGCGTTTTGTTTGAAGAGTGAAAGAAGTATGTTCGATAAATTGAAGCAAGTTCTTAATTCAGGTGGGGATTCTTTTACCCCATCTGAATTTTAGAACTGCAAATGCATGGCTTACTTGGCGTAAGTCTCCCACTTGAAGAAGTGGGAGACTTACGCCAAGTTAGTCAGGTTAAA
>NZ_JBDNRK010000061.1:0-23754 GCF_047718555.1 Clostridium sp.
TAGGATTCAAAATAGGCTAGCATACTGACTAGTTATTTATTTGAATATGCCTTACATAGATAATGATGTAATAATGTGGTGAATGAGACCATAAATAGCAACAAAATTTCCAAATATAATTCATATAAAATACATAAAACTGAGAGGCTTTATTCTTGATTACAATTAATATAAGACGTATAATAAATAATGTCTATTATTCATATGAAAGCAAATAGTAAGTCAAAATAGACTAGTTATTTATTTAAATTTGCCTTAAGTAAATTTAATGAATGTTATTTAGGAATGAATGTTTTGTAAGGGAGAGGTTTTGGTGAAAAAAAGGACTTTATTGCTAATAGGGATATTTGTAATAATAGCCAGTTTACTTTCCAGCTGTAATCAAATTGATTCAGCAAAGGTTAAATTGGGTTTGAAAAATAAAGATTTTGAGTATATAAAACAAGGAAAAGTAAAAAAAGTAGTTATACAGAATAGCAGAGACAGTGGATATAAATTTGTAGTAACAAATCCTGTTGCTATTTCAGAATTATATGATATTTTATCAGATGCTAAACCTGTAAATAGTAAGACTTCTCTTGATCCAGATTATGTTTTTAGTCTATATGAGGACTCTAATAAAGTTTATCAGTTTGATTACGTAGTGGGTTTAGATAAAAAAGATGGTGGAAATTTATATTCTAAAGATAAATATTATATAGTTCCAAATAGAATTGATAATGATATATTAAATAATTTTCAGGATTTAAGAACTCCTAAGGATTTTAATAAACTCTATTATACATTTATAAATCAGTGTATTGATAAATATAGAGCTGATACTAAAAATAATAATAAATCTATAGGTGTAAATATAAATGATGATGTAGAAGTAGCCAAATATATATTCTCCAGTGATTTAGATGATTTTCAAAAATCACTGCCTTCCAATGTAAAACTGCTTAAAAATTCCAATGATGCTTGTGATGTAAAAGAAACGGTTACCACTACTGGATATAAAGCAGCTGGATATGCAGATGAATATAAATATGATAATGTAAGTTATGATTCAATATATAAAAGTATAGTACAATTTTATGATAATAGTACTAAGGATACAAAGGAATATTATGTTATAGCTAGATATAAAAATGGTTGGAATATAAGTATTAGTGATAAAAAGAGCAGCGATTTTTGACTAGAATAAACTTAAATAAACCTTTCCAAATAGGAGGAATTTTTTAATGAGTAACTGTGATAGCTGTGCCAGCAATGGAAATTGCAGCACCGGCGACAAAGATAAATGTAATAGTAAAAATGATAAGACTATGCCTAAGTATGGAAATATAAAAAATATAATAGGAATTATAAGTGGCAAGGGCGGCGTTGGAAAATCCACTGTGACTGGATTGATTGCTGCAGAACTAAGAAAGGCAGGTTACAAGGTAGGAGTTTTAGATGGGGATGTAACAGGGCCTTCAATGCCAAGATTTTTCGGAGTAAATAAAGAAAGAGCAAAAATGATTCCTATGACTGAAACAGAGGTTAAATTTATACCGGTAGAAACGGAAATGGGAATAAAATTAATATCTCTTAATCTGCTTATAGAGAGTGAAGATGAACCTGTAATTTGGAGGGGGCCTGTAATAACGGGAGCTTTAAGCCAAATGTATACTGATACAGAATGGGGAGAACTTGATTACCTTCTTATAGATATGCCTCCTGGAACTGGTGATATAGCTCTAACAGTTATGCAAACTATGCCAGTAAAATCTATGATTGTAGTTTCTACACCACAGGATATGGTTTCTATGATAGTGAAAAAGGTAGTTATAATGATAGAGAAAATGAATATTCCAATAGTAGGAGTAGTAGAGAATATGTCCTATATAAAATGTAATAATTGTGGTGATAAAATAAGGGTATTCAGCAAAAAAACAGCTGAAGAACAAGCCCGATATTTAGGTATTCCTCTTTTAGCTGAAATGCCTATAAATTTAGATTTAGTTGAAAGTTTAGAAAGAGGTACCGCAGAAAAATATATAAGTAGTAGTAATGAGTATAAAATACTTGTAGAAAAAATTATATAATAAGTATCATTAGCCTTATGTTTGGAAACAATATATACGTGATTTTAAATATATTGTAAAGGATGGTGAAGCTGTTAGCAGAACTAAATGAAATGCTGATAGATTATCAGTTCTATAAATAATCTAGTCCAGTTTTTCAAATGATAAAATCTTAATGAATAAAGGTTTTACAAATAAGTTTTGTTTAACGGTAATTATTATGAAAGCGCATGTTGATAAAGATACCTGTATAGGTTGTGGTCTATGTCCCTCGGTTGCTCCAGAGGTGTTTCAGATGGATGATGATGGAAAAGCTGAAGAAATTGTTGAAAGTGTTCCAGAATCTTCATCAGACGCTGCAAAGGAAGCAGCTGATGGCTGTCCGGTTAATGCTATAACCGTTGAATAGATAGGTATTGTCTTAAAATAATTTAAAAAATGGATAAGGGAGACTGCAAAATGCAGTCTCCCTTAGTTTTATTGTAATATTTTATGAATAATAATGTAAATTAAAGCATTTATATTATTAGGACATGTATTCTTAAAAATAAAAATTTTAAGAATATTTGATAATTTTTTTATTGCGAGATAAAATTAATTAAAATAGCATACTAAAATTCTAGCATTTTTAAAATCTATAATTATAATTAGGATGTGATTTTATGAAAGCAATTATAATGGCAGGAGGAAAAGGCACTAGACTTAGACCATTAACTTGCAACAGACCAAAACCAATGATGCCTATAATGGGAAAACCTGTAATGCAGTATTCCCTGGAGCTTTTAAAAAACAGTGGAATAAAAGATATAGGAATTACTCTTCAGTATCTACCGGATTCAATTATAGATTATTTTGGTGATGGAAGTGAGTTTGGCGTTAATCTGAAATATTTTATAGAAGCTAGTCCTCTAGGGACAGCAGGTAGTGTCAAAAATGCAGAGGACTTCCTTGATGAAACTTTTATAGTTATCAGCGGAGATGCTGTAACGGATGTAAATTTAATAGAGGCATTAAAATATCATAAAGATAAAAAGGCTGTGGCTACTTTGATATTGAAAGAAGTCAGTGCTCCATTAGAATATGGAGTAGTTGTTACAGATAAAGAAGGCAAAATCACTGGATTTTTAGAAAAACCAAATTGGAGAGAAGTTTTTAGTGATAAAGTAAATACAGGTATTTATGTGCTGGAGCCAGAAATATTTAAGTTTTATCCGATGACTAGTCGCTGTAATACTCCACCTTCCAAAGATGGAGATAACAGCGACACGTCCCTAGATAATTCATCTAAACTTGGTGGGAGTACAAAGTCACACCAAGTAAGATTTATTGATGATAGAGACAAAAGTTTTGATTTTAGTAATGATTTATTTCCGATACTTATGAAGAAAAATGTATCTATGTATGGCTATAATTCTAATTTTTATTGGTGTGATATAGGAAATATTAATCAATTTATGCAATGTAATTATGATGTGCTTATGGGTCGCGTAAACGTAAACATAAAGGGTGAAGAATATAAGAAGGGCATATGGATAGGTAATAATTGTACTTTAAGTCCTAATGTGAATATAAAGCCTCCTGTATATATAGGGGACAATTCAAATGTATATGATGGAGTGGAAATAGGACCTTATACTGTCATAGGTAAAAATAATATTATATCCTCTGGAAGTACAATAAAAAAAAGTATAATATTTAATAATTCTTATATAGGTGAAAATACAGAAATTAGAGCTTCTTTAATATGTGATAAGGCACAGCTTGAAAATGGTGTTTCCATGTTCGAAGAGGCTGTAATAGGGGATGAAAGTATTATAGGAGAGAGAGCTATAATAAAACCAAAAGTAAAAATTTGGCCAAATAAGTCTATAGGAAACGGAGAAGTTATAAGGGAAAATTTGATTTGGAATCGTAAAATTGAAAGGAGCTTTTTTAGCAGTAAAGGCGTAAGAGGAAATATAAATGTAAATATTACTCCAGAGTTTGTGTTAAAATTAAGTTCTGCATATGGATCTATACTGAATTCTAATTCTAAAATAATAATAAGCTGTAGTGATGAGGGATCAGCTCAAATGCTCAAGTTCTCTTTAGCTACAGGACTTATATCTATGGGGATCCAGGTATATGATCTAAATAAAAGTACATTAGAAGCAACTAGGATTATAACAGCGTCAAGAGGATTTAGTGGAGCAGTTCATATATATGTTAATAAAGATAATAGCGAAAGAGCTGTTATAGTTTTTATAGATAAAGATGGACTTGATATAAGCAAGAATATGAAGAGGAAAATAGAAAGTAATTTTGTAAGAGAAGATTTTAGAAGAGTGAAAATGGATAATTTTAAATCTATAGTGACTATGGAGGACTGTACTAAGCATTATATTAAAAATATATTAGATAAATTAAATAGAGAAAAAATAATAAATAATAAATATAAGATGGTATTTATGACAAAAAATAGGATTATTAAGTGGCAGCTGATAAATATGTTCAATGAAATTAAGGTAGATACTGTAGTAATGAAAGATAGCAGTGATTTAGGGCAACTTAGTGAGGAAGTAAAAAAATCTCATGCTTCGCTTGGAATATGGATTTCAGATGAAGCTGATAATTATGTTTTAATAGATGAAAAAGGTAAAATTATGGAAAATAGTTTTAAGGATGTACTTAAAGCTCTGGTAATTCTAAATACTTTTAAATTCAAAACCCTTGCTGTAGCTGTAGATGTTACTCATTCTGTAGAAAAGATAGCTAATATGTATAATGCAAAATTTATAATAACTAAGATTGATCATAGAAATATAGTAAGTGAGTATATAAAAAATGAAAAAGATAAAAATGAAAAAGAAATATTAGTTTCATATTTATCTACTATAGATGCAGTTAGTATGTTGTCATTAATATTAAATTTAATGGCTGAATTTAATATGACCTTATCAGGACTGACAGAAACGGTACCACAATATCATAATAAGGTTATGAAGGTAAAATGTCCTTGGGAAATGAAGGGTAAGGTTATGAGAAATATTATAGAAAATGGTGGCTTTAATTATTTGGATTCAATAGAAGGAGTACGAATAAGTTTTCCAAAGTGCTGGGTGATTATATTGCCGGATTTAGATGAGCCTTTGTGTAGTGTACAAGCTGAGGGTGAAGATGAAGAATATGTGGAGAAGATACTGAAAAAAATATATTTTAATATACAAAAGATACTTTGCTGAATTTTATCCGATAACTACCATCCGTAATACTCCCAACTTCTATCAAAGTGGGAGATAACGGCTGCTACGTCCCTGGATAACGATTTACCCTAAAGGACAACGATTTCTAAGTATCGAAAATACCGATACTAAGAACTCTGTTAGTAAGTTTCAGCTGGAGAAAAAAACTCCACCTGAAACAAAGAACTCTGTTTATCCGATGACTACCCAGAAACCTGTTTATCAAATTAGCAAAATTATGTGGTTAAAATTGAAGTGATTTATATAATTGCAAAGTTAGGAATAATAATATTGATATATTCACATATTAATATTATTATTCCTAAAAGTATTGTATTAATTGACATAAGGTTATATAATATAGAATGTGAAAATGGTGACGATAGGAAGAGTATATATAATTGGATTTGTAGAGAGTCAGAGGTGCTGGAAATCTGATATGAAAATTATATGGAAGAACATCCTTGAACAGTTAACTGAAAGCTATGTGAGCTAGTAGGCTTAAACGGTTGTCTACCGTTAAAAAGACAGGGTATCGATATTGACAAAATTTTATCTGTACCTGTAAAAGTGAACATTTTAAATGTTAAATAGGATGGTACCGCGAAGTTTTAACCCGTTCCTATATCGAAAGATATGGGGATGGGTTTTATTTGTTAACACTAAATAAAACAATAAATTAAACTAAAAAAGTTTTATAGTTTAAGCATATATCTTTATCCGATGACTACCATCCGTAATACTCCCATCTTCTATCAAAGTGGGAGATAACGGATGCTACGTCCCTGGATAACGAGTTCTAAGTATCAAAAATACTGATACGTAGAACTCTGTTTATAAAAAATTACATATAGGAGGAAGTTTTAATGAAAGATATTTATGTAAAAGATGTAGCTGCGTTGGAAGATGGAACTGAGGTAGAATTAAAGGGCTGGGTACACAAAATATATGATTTGGGAAAAATAAGCTTTGTAAAGCTTAGAGATAAGACTGGAATAGTTCAGATTGTTATTGATGAGAGTCTTGACGCTAAGCTAAGACTTGAAATGTGTATAGCGGTAAAGGGAAAAAAGGTTAAAAATGAAAAGGCACCAGAGGGAATAGAAGTTCAAGTAGATGAATTAAAGGTACTTGGAAAAACTTATTATGATAAGCTTCCCTTTGCAATAAACGCTGGAAAGATTAAGGCTGCTTTAGAAACACAGCTTGATCATAGAACTATAAGCTTAAGAGCGCCGAAAATAACTGCTGTATTCAAAGTACAGGAAAAGATAGCAGATGCCTTCAAGGACTATTTAAAAGCAGAAAATTTCACTGAGGTTTATACGCCAAAGATACTTGCATCGGGGACAGAAGGTGGAAGTGAATTATTTACGGTTAACTATTTTGATCACAGAGCTTTTCTTGCACAAAGTCCACAATTCTACAAACAGATGATGGTTGGTTCAGGATTTGAAAGAATATTTGAAATAGGTCATGCTTACAGAGCGGAACTTCATAATACTTACAGACATTTAAATGAATATGTAAGCCTGGATCTTGAGATGGGCTTTATAGAAGATGAATTTGAAATAATGGATTTAGAAGAAGGTTTTATAAACTATCTATTTAAATATCTTAAAAAAGAATGTGCAAGAGAATTAAAGCTTTATAACATTGAACTTCCAGATGAAGTTAAAATTCCTAGAATTCCATTATTTGATGCGCAGGAAATACTTCTTAAGGAATACGGAAAGAGATCTCCAAAGGGTAATATTGATAATGAAGGAGAAAAATTATTTGCAGAATATGTGAAGAAAGAATACGGCAGTGACTTTGTGTTCTTAACAAAATATCCAGCTGCAAAAAGACCAATGTATACAATGCCTGATGATGAGATAGAAGGGGCTACTAAGAGTTTTGACCTTATATACAAAGGACTTGAAATTACAACTGGAGGACAGAGAATACATGACTATGAAGCATTAGTAGCAAATATTGCGAAAATGGGATTCAAAACAGAAGAGTTTGAATTCTATACAGATAACTTTAGATATGGAATGCCTCCTCACGGTGGTCTTGCTATAGGACTTGAAAGACTTACTATGAAAATACTGGGGTTAGATAATATCAGAGAAGCATCACTACTTCCAAGAGATATGAAGAGAATAACACCTTAATATATATATGAAACTGGAAAAAATTACACCCCTGGGGTGCAAATATTACCATTATTTAATAGAAGGAGTGAATTTAAGTGGAACATGTAAGTGTTGAAGAGGTTAAACACATTGCTAAGCTGGCAAAATTGGGTTTTACAGAAGAAGAAACTTTAAAAATAGCCAAAGAATTTGAAGCTATACTTACGCATTTTAAAACTATAGATAATCTTGATTTAAATGATGTGGATTTAAATGAATTTGATGAGGTTAATACAGAATTTAGAAAAGATATTCCAGAGGTATTTGAAGATAAGAAAAAACTTATGCAGAATGTAAAGAGTCTTAGAGACGGAGCAATTGAGGTTCCTAAGATAATAGAGTAAATTCGATAAAGCTAATAAGATTAGGAGGGAAAGCTTTGGATATAGAAAAGATGTCGGTGGAACAATTAAGAGACGGGATAAGAAAAAAAGTTTTTACATCAGAAGAAGTAGTTAAATTCTATTTTGATAGAATAAAAAAGATTGATGGAGATGTAAATTCATATTTAACGCTTTGTGAAGAGAATGCTATTAAAGAAGCTAAAAGCATAGATGAAAGAATAGCAAAGGGTGAAAAGGTAGGTAAACTTGCCGGAGTTCCTATTGCAATAAAGGATAACATATGTACAGATGGCGTGAAAACCACTTGCGCATCAAAGATGCTGGAGGATTTTATACCGCCTTATGATGCCACTGTTATAAAGAAATTGAAAGATCAGGATGCAGTTATAATAGGAAAAACCAATATGGATGAGTTTGCTATGGGGTCCTCTACTGAAAACTCAGCCTTTAAAACTACTAAAAACCCTTATGATCTGGAAAGAGTACCAGGAGGATCTTCTGGTGGTTCAGCGGCTGCTGTAGGAGCAAAGCTTGCACCAGTATCCTTAGGTTCTGACACAGGAGGTTCCATAAGACAGCCTGCAGCTTTTTGTGGAGTTGTAGGACTAAAGCCTACTTATGGTCTTGTTTCAAGATTTGGTCTCATAGCCTTTGGATCTTCATTGGATCAAATTGGACCTTTTTCAAATAATATTAGAGACTGTGCACTTACACTTGAAGCTATAGCAGGAACAGATCCTTTGGATAATACCAGTTCTAAAGAAATTGGAGATACTGACTACTTAAATGGAATAGAAGATGGTATAAAAGACATGAAAATTGGTGTTCCAAAGGAATTCTTTGGTGAGGGGTTAGACGAAGAAATAAAAGCAGCTGTAAAAAATAGTATTGAAAAACTTAAAGCTTTAGGCGCAGAGGTAGAAGAAATATCACTACCTATTACAAAGGAAGGCCTTTCAGCCTATTATATTATATCCTCAGCAGAGGCAAGTTCAAATTTATCCAGATTTGATGGCATAAGATATGGACATAGAGCTAAAGACTATGAAGATGTATATGATTTAATGGAGAAGAGCAGAAATGAAGGCTTTGGAGAAGAAGTTAAGAGAAGAATAATGCTTGGTACTTATGCCCTATCTTCAGGATACTATGATGCTTATTATAAGAGAGCTTTAAAGCTTAAGAAAAAGGTGAAAGAACAGTT
Source organism: Clostridium sp. (assembly GCF_047718555.1). GTDB lineage: Bacteria > Bacillota > Clostridia > Clostridiales > Clostridiaceae > Clostridium_I. The sequence continues at coordinate 8,998 of NZ_JBDNRK010000061.1, forward strand.
TAAAGAAGTATTTTCTAAATATGATATAATAGTAAGTCCAGTATCACCAGTTCTTCCATTTAAATGTGGTGAAAAGAAGGGTAATCCATTGGAAATGTACCTTGCAGATATTTACACTGTAAATATAAATCTTGCAGGTATTCCTGGAATATCAATGCCTTGTGCACAGAGCAAGGAAGGTTTACCTATAGGAGTACAGCTTCTAGGACCACATTTTGGAGAAAAGAAAATATTCAAGGCTGCCTTAGCTCTTGAAGAAGCTTTAAAAAATGATGGATTTGAATTGAAAAATTCGTTGTAATTTAAAAAACTTGCGAATTAAAACTGGAAAAAATTACACCCCTGGGGTGTAAAAATTGGTAAATTAAAAAACGATGCGTTAAAATAGAATATTGGTGGGAGTCAGATACCATGTTTCTCAAGGCCTGACACCCTCGAAATAGAAAGGGGGCAAGCAGCGATACTGCTGCATTATTATGAGTTACGAAACTATAATAGGATTAGAAATACATGCAGAGCTAAATACAAAAACAAAGATATTCTGCAATTGTTCCACTAAATTTGGAGCAAAACCTAATGAAAATACATGCCCAATATGTATGGGACTTCCAGGAACACTGCCTGTTTTAAATGAAGAAGTGGTTAATTTGGCTGTGAAAGCTGGAACAGCATTAAATTGTAAAATAAATAAATTAAATAAAATGGATAGAAAAAATTATTTTTATCCAGATTTACCTAAGGCTTATCAGATATCACAACTTGATTTACCTATATGCGGCCCTGGTCATGTGGAGATTGAGACTGAAAAGGGTGAGAGGTCTGTAAGGCTAAATAGAATACACATAGAAGAGGATGCAGGAAAGCTTGTACATTTAGAGTATGAACCCTATTCTCTTATAGACTATAATCGTGTAGGAGTTCCACTTATAGAAATAGTTACAGAGCCTGATATGCGTTCTCCACAGGAAGCAGTAACATTCCTTAGAACCTTAAAAGCAATTCTTGAGTATGGTGGTATTTCCGATTGTAGAATGGAACAGGGATCTTTAAGGTGTGATGCAAACATATCCCTTAGAGAGGTTGGTCAAGAGGAATACAACACTAAGGTAGAAATAAAGAATATAAATTCTTTTAGAGAGCTTCAAAAGGCACTTGAAAAAGAAGAAAAACGTCAAAAAGAGCTTTATGATTTTGGAGAAGCGCATAGAATAGTTCAGGAAACAAGAAGATGGGATTCTGGTAAAGGAAGAACTGTAACCATGAGAAGCAAGGAAGATGCCAATGACTACAGATATTTTCCAGAACCAGATATAATACCTATAGTAATTAAAGATGAGATAATTGAAAAAGTTAAAGAGGATATGCCTGAACTTCCAAAGGATAGAGAAGAAAGATTCATTAAAGAGTATGGACTTTCAGAAAAGGAAGTAGAAATCTTAGTATCTGATAAACATTTTTCAGAATACTATGAGGATGTTATTAAGCTTGGTGCTGATGCGAAAAGCGCATCAAACTGGATGCTTTCAGATATGCTGAGACTAATAAAGGAACAGGAGCTTGAACTTAAAGATATTCCTGTGAAGAAGGAATATTTTGCTTCACTTTTAAAGATGGTTGCTGATAAGAAATTAAGTGTAACCTCTGCAAAGAGTGTTTTCGAGGATATGTTTAAAACAGGTAAACATCCTGAAGATATAGTAAAGGAAAAGGGACTATCACAAATAAGTGATACAGGTGCTATTTTAGAAATAGCTGTGGCAGTATTAAATGCAAATCCACAGTCAGTAAGTGATTACAAGGCTGGAAAAACCCAGGCTGTAGGATACCTTGTAGGTCAGGTTATGAAGCAGAGTAAGGGTAAGGCAAATCCTAAGATGGCAAGAGATATACTGGAAGAGAAGATAAAGGAAATGTAATAGGTTAATTTTGTTCCACATGACACTGTAAATTTAGGTGTTATGTGGAATTTGTTATAATTATTTACATGCTGTAAAATAGTTATGTATCATATATAAAAAAGTGCTTCTACAAAAAAATTACAAAAACTTCAAAAAATTTAAAATTAATCTAAAATATTTATAAAAAACGTAAATATTATACAATTGTATAATACTATTTGGTATAATTATAAATACAATTATTAGATATCAATGAATCTTATTCAGCGGGAGTTTGTATTTCCACTGAGTTTAGATGAATTATCCAGGGACGTGCCGGTGTTATCTCCACCTTTAGAAGGTGGCGGAGTGTTACAGCGGCTAGTCATCGGATAAACATCATATTTAAAGTTTTGATAAAATATTCTTAAATTTATAGTAGGCATGAGAGGAAATATATTTAAAAATGAAATTAATGTCTAAAATTAGATATATAAAAAATAATTATTTAGTTGAAACAATAATATTAATTTTTGCAGCATTTATATTAATAAATACATTGTTTATCAATCCTGTATTAGGCAGGTATAATAATGGTGATTTCGAAAGACTTATTATATATGGAGGATTAAAGAATATATCTAATAAATATAAAGATATGTATGATAAATTTTTGCATATTAACTATTTAATATCTTATAAAGATATATTTTATCCAATTTATACGAATTGGGTTTCAGAGGCAATAATATTAAAGATATCAGTATTTATTTTTCTAATAATACATGGTTTTAATTCACATCTATTTGATATAAGGTATTTAGCATTTGTATATAGCGTATTATTTTTACTGGGAATATTTCTAATAATCAAATCCAAAATATTTACTATAGTGGTGAAAATAACAATAGGTGTTTTTATTATTCTATTTTTTACCAGTGCATGTTATATAACTTATTTTAATTCATTTTTTGGAGAAGCCGGAACTATAGTATTCTTTTTTATCACTATAGGAACATATTTAAATTTAATAACTAAAAAAAGTCCTAATATAAGAGATTTTATATATTTTTTTATAGCATCAGGAGGATTTTTGACTTCTAAACCACAAGTATTACCGTTACTTTTCTTTATGCTATTTGTATATATGGGTTTGTATATGCACTACAAAGAAAGCAAATACAGAAAGAATATAATTTTATGTTCAGTAATAGTAACTTTTGTTTGTATTTTTTCGTATTTTTCACTGAGTAATACAATGAATGAAAATAATTTATATCAATCAGTTTTTTTAGGAGTACTTAAAGATTCTAAAACTCCTCAAGAAGATTTACAGGGACTAGGTATAAATAAAAAATTTATAGCATTTTATGGTCATTCTTTTTATGATAAAAAATTTGGACTTGATCCAATGGGAGAAGAAATGCTTAAAGAATTTTATCCTAATGTTTCCTTTGGAAAAATTTTAGCGTTTTATCTTAAACACTCAGATCGAATATGGGAAAAAATTGTTTCATCAGCAAGCAATGCCTATAATTTTTCACAAAATAACAACTATAACTTTTCGGATATAGATGAACATGATTTTATAAAAGGACAATATACTAGTCATAAATACGTAAATAACTTTAGAATTAAGTTGATAGAATTGTTTCCACATATTCATAGGAATATTTATATATTTATTTCATTTTCAAGTATCTATTTATTAATATTAATATATTATTTCATAAAGAAGAAACATACACGTCTTTTAATATTAATGCTGCTATTTATTTTAATATCAGGTTCATCCCAATTAATATTACCAGTTATAGGCTCTGGATACGGAGATTTTGGTAAACATTTGTTCTTACTAAATTTTTCATATGATATTATGTTAGGAATTTCTTTATTATGGATTGTACATATTATATCAAAATTAATATTGTTTATTAAGCGTAAGGACAGTAGATGTATTTAGATTTTAATGCTACTTTTCAACTAAAACTATCCACATATCATTTTTTACTAATTCAATATAATATATGATTTTATTATATTATGTTGAATTCATACTACTAAATATTATTCATTATAATTTACAGAAGTTACTTTGCACTTCATGACACGTTTGCTGGTATTGGGCCAAGAAATTGTGAAGTTAAGATGGTTTGTATTAAGAGGGAGGAACTATGTATGATGATTTGAGAAAAAAACAACCAGAAATATACTACTATAATATATAATAAAATAGTAACTTCTAGTTGTTTTTTCACGATAAATTATTCAGCTGCAATTGCACCAAAACCACAAGAATTTAGGCAAGTCCCACAATCTACACAAACACTAGCATCAATTGCATAGCTTCCATCTTGCATGCTTATACAAGATGTAGGACAATCACTTTTGCAAGCACCACATGCTTGACATTCATCAGCATTAATAACATAAGCCATAGTTAACACCTCCTTAATAATTATTTTTCAAAATCAAAGTAATATATCATAATATTTAGAAATGATAAATTCATAATATATAAGGGTTTTAGTTATATATTAGGTGTAAGTCATAATCTATAAAAAGATTGTTAAAAAATTATCACACACTTATTATATACTATTTTTTTTAAAAATACAACAACTATTCGAGGCCAGTATCAAAGATTAAATTTGATTTATAGCAATACCATTTTTATAAATAATTATTTTTAAATGTAATTTCAGGTTTACATTCAGTTATGCCAGTATTAGCAATATTATTTAGGCATCTTCATAAATAGCAACAATCAGTTTCCTATAAAAAAACGAAGATTTTGAAGCTAGGATGCCATAAAAAGAATTTTTATATGAATAAAGTAAATTAACAAATTGCTATAAAAATTTTCCTACTGTATAATGTTTCAGTACAAGATATTGTGTTCGGGAGGATTAATATATGCTATATGTAGTGAAACGTGATGGAAGAGAGGTAGAGTTTAACTCTATTAAGATTAGCAATGCCATAAAAGGTGCGGCAGAGGAGATTGGTATTAGTATTAAGATCAGTGAGATTTTAGAACTTACCCAGGAGCTTATAAGAAAGCTTGAGGAGATGGATTTACAGAGAGTTACCGTAGAAGAAATTCAAAATATGGTAGAGGAAACTCTTTTACATAAAGGATATAAGGAGATAGGTATCGCCTATTCAAATTATAGAAAGGAAAGAACTAAAGTTAGAGATATAAAATCGGATTTAATGAGGGCAATATCTCAAATAGGCATAGAAACGGATCGTGACAATGCCAATGTAGGAAATAATTTTAGTTCAAAGCTTCTTAGAATAGCAAGTGAGTCAAATAAGTGGCATAATCTTGCTAAGATGCCAAAGAGACTTGCCAAAGCTCATGAGAACGGAGATGTATATTATCACGATTTAGATAGCTACAATTTAACTGTAAACTGTCTGCATATACCTACAAAGGAAGTATTGCTTAAAGGCTTTAATACAGGTTATGGTAATATAAGACCACCAAAGAGAATAGAATCTGCAGCAGAACTTTCCTGCATTTTACTTCAATCTACACAAAATGACATGTTTGGTGGGCAGTCACATCCAGATTTTGATAATGATATGGGAGAATTTGTAGATCCAACAAGGCAGCAGATTAAAGATGAATTTAGAGAATTTGGTATAGATGAAAATAAAATAAATGATATAGCTGAAAAAAAATTAGTGAAATCTGTAGAACAAGCTATGCAGGGAATCGTATATAATTTAAATACTATGCACAGCAGAGCAGGTTCCCAGGTACCTTTTTCATCAATAAATCTTGGTATTCCAAATAATAAAGATGCGGCACTGGTATGTGAAGTGTTTTTAAAAGAATATGAAAAGGGACTTGGAAGAGGTGAGCAGCCTATTTTCCCTAATATAATATTTAGAGTTAAAGCTGGAATTAATAGAGAGCCTGGGGATCCATATTATTATTTATATAAGCTTGCTTGTGACGTAGCTGCAAAGAGAATGAATCCCACATTTATGAATATTGATGCAACCTTTAATAAAAAGTACTATGATGAAGGGGTTATACCTGCAACTATGGGCTGCAGAACTTATGTATGTTCTAATATAAATGGAGAACCAGGTACTAAGGGAAGAGGAAATATAGCGCCAACCACTATAAATCTACCTAGAATAGGTATAGTTGCTAAAGGCGATGTAGATAAATTCTTTTCTGCATTGGATGTAAGACTAGAGCTGGCTAAGGATAGTCTTATTGAAAGATATAATATGCTGAAACATCTAAGGTCAAAAGATTTACCTTTTGTTGTGGGCCAGGGACTTATGAAGGGATCTGAAAATCTATTGCCAGAAGATTCTATTGAGCCTATATTAAAGCAAGGAACTTGGGGAATAGGATTTATAGGACTTGCAGAAGCTCTTGTAGCATTAACTGGAAAGCACCATGGTGAGGATGAAAAATCAAGAGAACTTGGTATAAGGATAATTAAATATATAAGAGATTATACAGATAAGTTGACTAGGGAAACTAAGCTTAATTGGAGCTGTTATGCTACTCCAGCAGAGGGGCTAAGTGGTAAATTTATTCCAAAAGATAGGGCTGTATTTGGTATAATACCAGGAGTTACAGATAAGGATTACTATACAAATAGTTATCATATACCTGTAGGCTATAAAATATCAATAAAGGACAAGATAGATATAGAAGCTCCATATCACGAATTGTGTAATGGAGGCCATATAAGCTATATAGAGTTAGATAATTACCCTGATGGTGATACTATTAAGGATATATTAGATTATGCATATAAGAATACTAACATAAGTTATATGGGGATTAATTTTCACATAAGATATTGTAAGGATTGTGGAACATATCTCTATAATGGAGAACAACAGTGTACTGAATGCGGAAGTCATGATATACAGGGAGTATCAAGAGTTACAGGTTATTTAAGTCTTGATGAGAGATTTGGTAAAGGAAAATATGAAGAAAGATCGGATAGAATTTCACAGGCCAATGGCAACCATGTTTATGATAATGTTTAAACTATAAATGGATTTTCAGTGTATTGTGGAAGGGAAGAGAATTATATGAAAGATAATAAAATCAGACTTGCAGGAATGCTTTATGAAAGCTTAAGCAATGGTCCTGGACTTAGGAGAGTTTTATTTTCTCAAGGGTGCAGACATAATTGTAAGCAATGTTTTAATCCACATACTCATTCTTTTCAAGGTGGAGAGTTGCTAGATATGGATGGTATTGTAGAAGATATAGTAAATAATCCTATTCTTAGAGGGGTAACCTTTAGCGGCGGAGATCCATTGGAACAGGCAGAAAAATTCGCATATATTGCTAAAAAGGTTAAAGAAAAAGGAAAGAGTGTTTGGGTTTACACTGGATATACTTTTGAGCAAATACTTAAGGCTAAGGATGAACACTCAGGTTGGGAGGGACTTCTTAAATACTGCGATGTACTTGTAGATGGCAAGTTTGATATAAATAAAAAAAATGAGAGCTTAAAATTTAGAGGTTCAAATAATCAAAGAATCATTGATATAAAAAAGAGCTTAAACATGGGGAAAGCTTGTGTGGTTCAGTGTTGATATTTAACGAAGATATTAATTGTTAAGGAAGATGCATTGGTAACTAAACATCCATGCCTTAAGTGTCACAACAACCAATGAAAACACTATGTGACATGCATTCCATAACTAATTTTCATAATTACAAAAGGCACTATGAAATTCATTTAATTGTTTTTCATAGTGCCCTTATTATTTTTAACCTAGTTACAAATACAATTTTAGAAGGCTTTCACTAATTTTCATTTTGGCAGCAGTATATGAATAGGTTTAAACATAAGCAAAATTAACATGCGAAAAATTAATTTACAGAAAGTATCTTAACTTCATTGCTTCCAGTAGGTTTATTCTCAAGCTCTAATGTGTTATTTTGAAGCCGTTCTCCATTTTTTATGGCACTAATGAAGTTCTCTACTCCATCTATAGGAAGACTTAACAAAGGAGTTTTATAATGCATAGGTATAATTATATGGCTATTAATCTTATCACAAAGTTTTTTAGCTTCCACACCATTAATTGTAAAATTTCCTCCCACTGGGATTAGTAATACATCTATAGTTCCAAGAGAAATTACCTCCTCATCACTTAAAATGTAGCCAACGTCACCCAGATGACATATTCTGTAGCCATCTACTTCAATAATAAATATAGTATTTTTACCTCTTACTGCTCCTAATTGTTTATCATGATAGGAGCTGATACCTATAATATTTAAATCATCAAAATTATAATTTCCCGGCGTATTTATAATTTTAGGATTTCCTTTTATTTCATCAGTATAGGCATGATCAAAGTGTGAATGGCTTATGGTTACAAAATCTGCATAACCTTTGTATGTTTCATAGCCTACCTGGTCATTAAAGGGGTCAGTTAAAATTAATCTGTTTTTCCAATCTTTTATCAGGAAGCTGGAATGTCCCAGCCATGTTATTTCCAATTAAATTCATCTCCTTATCATAATATAAAATTATTTGCTAAAATAGTAATTTATATTTATTATAATACTATATTCATATTGTGGCTTGTACAAATTTAAATATAGAAGATAAATATTTAAAAGGATAGTGCAGTGGTTTGCAGAATATAATATACTTAAGTTATAGTTTAATTACATTACTTTGAACAATCATTTTAATATTAGGGAGATTTTATATGAAAAAAGTTTTTTATGCTAACATTTTTTTTCTTTTTCTAGTATTGATTCAAATTTGCGGTGGATACATCATAAAGCCGCTCGTTGGATTACTTCATCTAAATTTAGGAAGCATTCTTGTTATCACCCAGATTTTATTTTTAATAATCCCCATAATGATCTATCTATTAGTAACAAAACAGTCGCCAATCAGCACACTTAGAATAAAACCTCTTAAGATAAGTCAGTTATTTCTTGTTATAATTACAGGTTTTTTAGTAGTACCAATTGCTACTTTTTTAGGACTTATAACAAATTTAGTATTCCATAATAATGTGAACGATGTACTTGGTAGAATGAGTTCCTTACCTTTTTGGGCTATGGTGTTAATTATAGCTTTAACGCCGGCTATATGTGAAGAACTTACTATGAGAGGGGCTATATTATCTGGATATAGGAAGTTTAGCGTTAATAAAGCAGCAGTTATAACAGGTTTTCTATTTGGAGTACTTCACTTGAATCCACCACAGTTTTTATATACTTTTGCACTTGGCATAATATTGGCATATATAGTAGATGCTACAGGATCTATTTTTGCTTCTATGATATGTCACTTTATATTTAATGGAATTAATGTATTAGCTTCCTGGGTAAGCTTAAAAAATGGATCAAAGCCTCAGGATATAACAGCTTTGTCTCCTGCTGTAAGAAATTCAGCATTAATTATATACTTTATACTCTCCATTATAAGTGTTGTAATCATTATTGCCATAATAAAGCAGCTTAGAAAAAATAATGCTAATTATATGCAAAAGAGTGAAAGTAGAGCGGATAATGTATATGGTGGTGTATATGAGGAAGGGCCAGAAGATGGGCATATAATAGGAAGTATAAAGACCTATTCACCTATTATAGTAAGTGTAATTATATATTTTGTGTTTACATTTAATAATTATAAGTAACGTGAATTTATATTAATAATAATCTTTGACTAATGGGCGGAATTATTATTAGAAGTGCTGAAGTGAACTCGTTTCAGCAAGCTGAAACATCGGTAAATCAGGTGGGGAGTCTACCCCACCTGATTGGAAAATCCCACCTTCGCTTCGCTTAGAGGTGGAGGTCTGAACCTTTCAGTCAGGAAAAGATCAAGTTGAAAAGTCAATATTTATACAAAATCCATGATAATATTAAAGTATTCGTAATTGACAAAAGAAACATAGTATAATATAATGTATTAATATGGAATATTTAAAAGTTAATTTGATATAATGGCTTTGATCGGGAAGAGTACTTATTTTTGATGCTTAAAGAGAGTGGGAAATGCTGTGACCCCATAGTAGATACTTAAGGAAAATCACCTGTGAGCTGAGGGCTGAAACTAAAAGTAAGCTTATCCGTATTTTACGTTAAAAAATAGAGTATGTTTGTACTTGATAGCTTAAATTTAGGTGGTATAACGAATTAACTTCGTCCTAGTTGGGATGGAGTTTTTTTATTCTACAAGGATTTTTTAATTATTATAGCTTGTAATTTGAAAAATTGTCAATAATTTAATTGGTATATAAAGTCATTTGAAGGGAGTTCTATGTTATGTACAAAAAAGTGGATGGCTCTAAATCCTTTGTCGATATGGAAAAAGATGTACTAAAGCTTTGGAAAGAAAAAGAAGTAATTAAAAAGAGTTTTGAATCTAATGGGGATGGTGAATATTTTACATTTTATGATGGACCACCTACTGCCAATGGAAAACCACATGTAGGTCATGTAATTACTAGAGTTATGAAAGATCTTATACCTAGATATAAAGTTATGAAGGGCTATAAGGTTTTAAGAAAAGCAGGTTGGGATACCCATGGGCTTCCAGTAGAACTTGAAATAGAGAAGAAACTTGGAATTTCAGGTAAACCACAAATTGAAGAATATGGTGTAGAGAAGTTTGTTAAAGAATGTAAGGATAGTGTTTTCTCTTATGTCAGTCTTTGGAAAGACATGTCTGAGAAATTAGGCTTTTGGGTTGACATGGATAATCCCTATGTAACTTACCATAATACTTATATAGAATCTGTATGGTGGGCACTAAAAACTATGTGGGATAAAGATCTTTTATATAAAGGACATAAAATAGTACCATATTGCCCAAGATGCGGAACTTCTTTATCTTCTCATGAGGTTGCTCAAGGTTATAAGGATGTTAAAGAAGCTACAGCTTTTGTAAAGTTTAAAGTTAAGAACGAAAATAACAAATACATACTTGCATGGACAACAACTCCATGGACTTTACCTAGTAACGTGGCTTTGGCAATAAATAAAGCTTATACTTATGTTGAAGTTATAAATAATGATGAGCATTTAATTCTTGCTAAAGATCTTTTAAAGGTGCTTGAAGGTGAATATGAAGTAGTAAGGGAATTTAAAGGAGAAGAACTTCTTGGCACAGAATATGAGCAGCTGTTCAAATTTGAAACTCCAAAGGAAAAAGCTTTTTACGTAGTTCATGGAGACTTTGTAACCTTAACAGATGGTACTGGAATAGTTCATATAGCACCAGCTTATGGTGAAGATGATAATTTACTTGGTAAAAAATATGGATTGCCTTTAATAAATTTAGTAAATTTAGAAGGAAAATTTGTAGATTCAGTAGAGCCTTGGAAAGGCATGTTTGTAAAAAAAGCTGATCCTAAAATACTTGAATATTTAAAGGAAAAGGAAAGTCTTTATAAATCTGAAAAGTTTAGTCACTCTTATCCTCATTGCTGGAGATGTGATACACCTCTTCTTTACTATCCAAAGGATAGCTGGTTTGTAAAGATGACTTCATTACGTGATAAATTACTTGAGAATAATAATAGAATTAACTGGTATCCTGATAATATCAGAACAGGAAGATTTGGAAAATTCCTTGAAAATGTTATCGATTGGGGAATTAGCCGTGATAGATATTGGGGAACTCCACTGCCAATATGGGATTGTGATTGTGGTCACAGAGAATGTATAGGCAGTATAGAAGAACTTAAGACTAAGGGAATAAATGTACCAGAAAATATCGAACTTCATAAGCCATATATAGATAATGTTAAGTTAACTTGTCCAGTATGTGGAAAGCCAATGACTAGAACGCATGAGGTTATTGACTGCTGGTTTGACTCTGGTTCTATGCCTTTTGCTCAGCATCATTACCCTTTTGAGAATAAAAAACTTTTTGAAGACAATTTCCCAGCTCAATTTATATCAGAGGCAGTAGATCAGACAAGAGGATGGTTCTATACTTTACTTGCCATATCTACGGCTATATTTGATACAAACTCCTTTGAAAACTGTGTAGTTTTAGGTCATGTACTGGATAAGCATGGTTTAAAGATGTCAAAGCACAAGGGAAATGTTGTGGATCCTTTTGAAGTACTTGAACATCAGGGTGCAGATGCTGCAAGATGGCATTTTTATACTTCCAGTGCTCCATGGCTTCCAACAAGATTTTCAGAGGAAGATGTAGCTGAAACTCAGAGAAAATTCTTGAGTACTCTTTGGAATGTATATTCTTTCTATGTACTTTATGCTGAAATAGATCAATTTAATCCAACAAAATATAAAGATTTTGTATCTGAAAATGTCATGGATAAGTGGATTGTATCAAAATTAAATACGTTGATTAAAGAGGTAGACGAAGGTTTAAACACTTATAAGATAACTCAAAGCGCTTTAGCTATTGAAAGCTTTGTTGATGAACTTTCAAACTGGTATGTAAGAAGAAACAGATCAAGATACTGGACTACTGACCTTACAGAAGATAAAATAGGTGCTTATGTAACACTTTATAATGTACTTGTAGATTTAAGCAAGGTTGCTGCACCATTTATACCGTTTATGACGGAACAGATTTATCAAAGTCTTGTGCTAGCTATAGATTCTAAGGCTGAGGAAAGTGTTCATCTATGTAAATGGCCTATATATGATGAAAAACTTGTAGATAAAAAATTAGAAAATGATATGGATTTAGCTTATACTATAGTTAAACTTGGAAGAAGTGCTAGAAATGCTGCTAATATAAAGAACAGACAGCCATTGGGAGAAATGCTTTTAAGTACAAAAGCTATTCCTTCATATTACGGTGACATAATAAAGGATGAATTAAATGTAAAAGAAATTGCATTTGGAGCAGACCTTTCAAAATATGTTAATTTTGAAATAAAACCTAATTTACCTGTACTGGGAAAGGCTTATGGAAAATTAATTCCTGGTATAAGAAAGGCAATAGGATCAAAGGATCAAATGGAGCTTGCAAGGACTGTAAATGCTGGAGAAACTGTTAAAATAGATGTTCAGGGAACAGAGATAGAACTCAACAGCAGCAATCTACTTGTAACTATGCAGGGATTAGAAGGCTTCGCGTTTGCTGGTGAAGGAGAGCTGGGAGTAGTGCTTGAAACTACCATAACTCCAGAATTACAGGAAGAGGGCTATGTAAGAGAAATCCTTAGTAAAATTCAAAACATGAGAAAAGAGAGTGGCTTTGAAGTTGCAGACAAAATAGTTCTCTATGCAGCTGGAAATAAAAAATTGGAAGCTGTAATTAAAAAATATGAAGAAACTATAAAAAAGGAAACTCTTTCAGTAAAAGTTGTATACGATGATGAAAGAAAATATACAGAGTACAATATCAATGGAGAAGTTCTAAATTTATCAGTGGAAAAGAGTGTATAGAATAGACTAATCTTTTCTTTGAGGAGTATTAAAGTTAGGCATGTGAAAATAAATAGTAAGTCAAAGATGCGACGAATATTTTGAATCCAACAAGGAAGCAGGTTCCGAAGATAGTGGGCTATCTGAGGGTTCTGCTGACGCAGTAGGATTCAAAATAGGCTAGCATACTGACTAGTTATTTATTTGAATATGCCTTATAATTAGATAAAGCTATGTTTATAATAAACATAGCTTTATCTTTACAAGAATGATAGTATTGAATTATCAATTACAAAAGCAGCATAATATACATAACTGACATAAAGCTTTTAAAGCTGTATACGTTTTACTACATAATAACAAATTTAACAAAAAAAGTTAGGAGTTGATATTAAAATGGCGGCTTCAATAAAAGATGTAGCTAAAGAGGCAGGAGTTTCTATTGCAACGGTCTCAAGAGTTTTAAATGATGTAGACGTAGTAAATGAAGAAACAAAGAAAAAAGTTAGAGAAGCGATAAAAAAGCTTGATTATAGACCGAATATTGTGGCTAGAAGTTTAAAAACACAAAGAACTAGAACTATAGGTATAATTGTGCCAGATATTTCAAGTCAGTTTTATCCAGAAATAGTTAGAGGTGCAGAGGACGTATCAAACATTTATAACTACAATGTTATACTTTGTAATACAGACCTTGATCCACAAAAGGAAATTGAATATCTTAGAGTTTTAAGAGAAAAAATGGTAGATGGAGTCATATATATGAGCAGCTGTCTTGGCGAAGATATCATAAAGGTACTAAATGATTTATCTATGCCTACAGTTTTAGTGGAAACAAGAGGAAAAGATTTTGGTTTCCCAAGTGTAACTATTGATAATGAAAAAGCTGCTTATGATGCTACGGAATTCTTAATCAAAAAAGGAAATAAGAAAATCGCATTTATAGGTGTAAATCCAGATACTGCTAATGCCAGTGGAATAAGAATTTTTGGATATAAAAAGGCACTTGCAGATAATGGAATAGAATATGATGATAATTTAGTTCAATTCGGCGGTCTAAAGGCGGCTGATGGAAGAGATGGTATGGAAGCCATACTTAATGAAGGTAAAATAGATGCAGTTTTCTGTTGTAGTGATGAAATAGCTATGGGTGCTATCAATACTTTAAGAGATAAAGGAATAAAGGTACCAGAGGAAGTAGATGTTATTGGCTTTGATAATATTTATTCTTCTTCCATATATTATCCAAATCTTACTACTGTAGAACAGCCAATGTATGACATGGGATCTGTTGGTATGAGAATGCTTATAAAGAAAATTAATAAAGCAGAATTGGAAAGTGAACATATAGTACTGGATTATAAGATAATTGAAAGAGATACATGTAAAAAATAAAGATGTAAGGTATCAAAGAATAGTATATGTTCTTTGGTGCCTTATTTTATTTTTATCCGATGACTACCATCCGTAATACTCCCAACTTCTATCAAAGTGGGAGAT
>NZ_JBDNRK010000062.1:0-23494 GCF_047718555.1 Clostridium sp.
GTATAGTAAATACTATATATATAGTAATTTTAATCCTGTTTGGCTTTTTAAAGGATAAAAAGCTAAAAAATTTAAAGTTTATACACCCTAAGGAGGAATTATAAATGGAAAGTCATTCTATTGAAAATCTAATGACAAATACTATGGAAAATTTAAGAGATATGATTGATGTTAATACAATTGTTGGTGATCCTGTAGAAGCGAAAGATGGTACATTAATACTTCCCGTATCAAAAGTTTCTTTTGGCTTTGCTTCAGGAGGTACTGAGTTTTCCGACGGAGTAAATAAGAACGAAAATTCTGATGCTTTCCCTTTTGGAGGAGGTTCTGGTGCTGGTGTATCTGTAAAGCCAGTTGCTTTTCTTGTCTTAAAGGAAGGCAGCATAAGACTCTTATCCGTTGATCCTCAAAATACCTATGATAAGATGGTAGATACCATACCACAAATAATTGATTTAATAAAGGATAGTGTTGGAAAGCATAAAGAAAAGAAAAACGAAACAGTAACAGCTAAAGAAGAAAATTCCGAAAGCAGTTCCTTATAAAGAGATTTCTAAGCATCAGCTGAAGATTTTGTTTATGACCTCTGACGCTTACTAATAGAATTTTTAGTATCGGTATATGATACCTAAAAATCGTTGTCTCTTATGGTAAATTGTTATCCAATAACATAGCGCTATTTTGCTCTCACTTTGAAAAAAGTAGAGAGCAAAAATTTTTAATTTTGTGGGGATCACTTTCACAGAGTTCTATGTGAGTATTAGCGCAGGTAGCCATACTTTAAATTTTAATCTTCCTCTTCCTCTGTAATATCCTTAAAGCTGTCTACAAAATCGTCGAGAGAAGGTAACTCTTCTAAATTTGACAAATTAAAATATCTCAGGAATTCTTCAGTAGTTCCATACAATATAGGTCTTCCCGGCGCCTCTAATCTTCCACATTCCTTAATTAAATTTTTTTCATGCAGACTAACAATAGCTCTATCGGATTTTACTCCTCTAATTTCATCTATATCTATTCTTGTAACAGGCTGCTTATATGTAATAATGGCCAATGCTTCTAAAGATGCTTGAGACAGAGATTGTCTTTTGTTGGTTTTTAATAATTTTTGAATATACTCACTATTATGAGGCTTTGTAACTAACTGATAACTATCATCAATAGAGATTAATTTTATTCCTCTACTATTATCTTCATAAATTGCTGTCATTTCCCTTAGTAATTTATCAGTATATTTTAAATCGCATTGAATTATTTCAGCTATATTCTTTAAGCCTAATGGTTCTCCACTTACAAATAAAAGAGATTCAATTACTGAAAAATATTTATTTTTATTTGAAACTTCATTAATTTCTAACTGATCTATACTATACTTCTTCACTGCTAAAAACCCTTTCGATATAAATTTCTTTAAAATTGCTCTGTTGTATTACTCTTACATTTTTGAGTTTTATCAATTCTAAAAGTGCCAAAAACGTAACCACTATCTCTATTTTACTATTGCACCGCTTTTTTATACTTGAAAAAAACGCATTATCTTTAGTTTCAAAAATTGACATTAGTTCACTTATTTTATCTTCTATCCTAAATTTATCAATAGGTATTTCTGTTGAAATAGCATTTTCTGTATTTATTTTACTTAAATATACGTTTATTAGTTTATCGTATAAATTAAATAAATCTAACATGCTTACACCCTTTAGTAATTCCTCTGTAGAATTATTATTTTTCCTCAAATCTTCTATAATTTCAGGCTTTTTTATAAATATTATTCCAGTATCTTCTTCTCTTTCTTTGAAAAAATTGGCCAAAAGCTTGTACTTTTTATATTCTACAAGTTTTGATACCAATTCCATTCTGGGATCTTCTTCCCCTTCCTCTAAGTCCTCAGTTTTGCTTTTAGGTAACAATAACTTAGACTTAATTTCAAGTAAATTTGCAGCAATTACAATAAATTCAGAGGTTATCTCCAAATCCATTTCCCTCATGTCCTTTATATAGCTTAAATATTGCGAAGTTATGTCATATATTTTTATGTCATATATGTCCATTTTATTTTTTTTAATTAGATGTAATAAAAGGTCAAAGGGTCCCTCAAAATTGTCTAGTTTAATATTTATTGACATAATATTTCTCCAATTTAATTTTTTCTTTATTTTATTTAAGTAATTTTATAAGCACTATATATTATAAATCCCAATAATTAATATGCAAGTCATAAATAAATATATAGCTTAAAATTTTTATAAGCATCTATTTGTATTACTAAATTTTGCTGGTATATAGATTGATTTTTCAAGCTTGATATCTATCTATATCTACTATAAATGACTACCTGTAACTTTATTATAACAACAATATTTTATCATATAGAGGTATATAGAACATATAAAATAATAAATAAGTTTAATATTTATTAAATTCAGACCCTGATTTTACTTTATCAGAGCCTGAAAAAATTTAATAGCCGTTTATTTATTGCCTTAAATAGCATTATCAAATACTCTACCTAAATTATATTTAAAGTGTTCAAGTATTCCACCCTTTTTCACATCTCTATCGCAATATAGTTTCACTTTACCGCATACCTTATTATCCTGATAGAATTCACAATATCCAATTTCATCACCTTTTTTAAAGCCTTTATCATTTTTATTATAAATGCATTTATGATCTATTTTTCCATCATTACCTCTAGGTACTACTAAATTCAAATCCTCTTTAGCTTTTGCTAAGAAAAATTTATCACCCTTTTTATTTAAATTTACTTTTTCAATAGTACTATCTTTTTCAACAATCTTTTTACTTTCGAATTTTGAAAAACCATAAGTCATAAGCATTGATGCATCTCTATTTCTTACTTTATAATTAGGTGCACCCATTATAACTGCTAACATTCTGACTCCATCCTTGGTTGCCGTAGCTGATATACAATATTTTGCCTCTTCAGTAAAGCCTGTCTTTAGTCCATCACAGCCCTTATAAAATCTTACTAATTTATTGTGATTAACAAGCTCAATAGGAGACTTTCTACCTTCACTGATAGTTTCCATATAAGTTCCTGAATATTTTAAAATTTGAGAGTGTTTTAATAATTCTCTAGACATTAATGTTATATCATAGGCTGTAGTTAAATGCCCGTCAGAACTGAGTCCGGTGCAATTTTTAAAGCTAGTATCCTTCATTCCAAGTCTTTGTGCTTCTTCATTCATAATTTTTACAAAATTTTCTTCACTTCCACCCAGATATTCTGCCATAGCCACTGCAGCATCATTTCCTGAAGCTATAGCTATTCCCTTTAAAAGTTCTTCTACCGTTCTTATTTCTCCCGTATCCAATATCATAGAGCTTCCACCCATTTTTTTTGCATTTTCACTAACTGTAACCTTATCCGTCAGTTTTATTTTCCCACTATCTACATTTTCCATAGTAATCAGCATGGTCATTATCTTTGTTACTGATGCTGGTGCAAATTTTTCATGAGGATTTTTTTCATAAATTATCTTTCCTGTTGAAGGTTCTATTAATAGTGCAGATTTTGCGTCCACATCTGTACTGGATGAATTTTCACTTTTCTTACTTGCTGGTTCCAATACTTCTGCCGATACGGGAATGGAAAAAAACATGGTTGACATCATAACTGCACATAAAGTACTTGAAATAAGCTTACATTTTTTTATCATATATGTACCACCCTTTCTTTTAAATTGTTTTAACAATTTTATTTTTACCAACTAAAAAAAGATTATCACATAATAGTAAAAAAATAGTCTGAAAGCTATTATTAATATTTAACATATATATAAATATAATGAAAAAAAGTACTAATTTATAGTACTCCCTTTCATTATATTTACAATTAATCATGTAAACAGAATTCCTGGTACCAAATGGAGCTTTCTGCTTAAACTTACTAACAAATTTCTAATTCTCATGTATAATTCTTAAAAATCCATATCCACGGATATAGCTGCTCTCTACTACATTTTTAATAAAGAAAATACAAGTATTATAACCAGTAGTTATGGAAAAAAATACTAATTTTATTTAATTATCTCATATATATATTTAATGGCTTCAGGTTTTTCTTTTCCAATTTTAAAACTGGTTTCTACTATATTTTGAGCTTCAGTACAATTCCTCATATTAGTATGTAATATAAAAACTGCATCTCCCTTATTGACTCTGTCACCATATTTTTTTACAACAGTTATACCTGCTGCAAAATCTATTTTGTCATCTTTAGTTCTTCTGCCTGCACCTAATAACATTGCAGCAACACCTATATTGTCAGCCTTTATAGCTTCTATGTACCCACTTTCTTTTGCTTTTATTTCAACATGATATTTTGAATTTGGAAGTTTATCAGGTTTATCAATTATCTCTGTATTGCCCCCTTGTATTTTGACAAATTCTTTAAACTTTTCTATAGCTTTCCCAGATTTTATAATATCTTTTAACTTTTCATAAGCAGAATCAAAATTTTTAAAGGCGCCGCCTAATAGAACCATGTAGGCTGCAATAGTCAAAGCAACTGTGGTCTCATCTTTCGCTCCATTTCCCTTTAATACTTCCATAGCTTCTCTTACCTCATTTGCATTCCCAATTTCATGACCTAGTGGTTCATTCATATTGGTTATAATAGCTATAGTTTTTTTATTTAACGCTTTACCTATAGCTACCATAGTTTCTGCCAGTTCTTTAGCCATATCTAAAGACTTCATAAAGGCTCCTGATCCAACCTTTACATCAAGTACAATGGCATCTGCACCAGCGGCTATTTTTTTACTCATTATTGAACTGGCAATAAGAGGTATGCTGTCTACACTTCCAGTAACATCCCTTAAGGCATAGGTTTTTTTATCAGCTGGTGTTAAATTAGCTGTTTGTCCAGCAATAGCCATTTTATATTTATTTACATTATTTATAAAGGTATCATAGTCTAAATTAGTATTAAACCCTTCAATTGCTTCTAATTTGTCTATAGTTCCTCCTGTATGTCCTAGTCCTCTACCTGACATTTTTGCAACTGGAACACCTACAGCAGCTACAAGTGGAATAACTATTAATGAAATTTTATCTCCCACTCCTCCTGAAGAATGCTTATCTACCTTTATACCTTTAATGCCGGATAAATCAACAGTATTTCCCGAGTTTACATAGGAAAGTGTAAGATTTGATATTTCTTCTCTATCCATACCTTTAAAATATACTGCCATTAAAAAAGCAGACATTTGATAGTCTGGTATACTGCCTTTTACATATCCAGATACAATAAATTCAATTTCATCTTTACTTAAGGCTTTACCTTCTTTCTTTTTATTAATTAAATCTACCATTCTCATTTTAGTTTTCCCCTTTAATTTATTATAAATATCACCCAAAATTATAAGACTAAATTTTCTCTATTATCGCCTTTACAATGGAGACAAATTTAATCTGAGCCTTATTGGCAGTTTCTAAAACCTTTTTATGATCCAATGGTTCTAAATTGTCTGCTATTGCCATATCTGTAATACAGGAAATTCCAAGCACTCGCATGGACATGTGATTGGCAGCAATAACCTCTGGTACTGTAGACATTCC
Organism: Clostridium sp.; assembly: GCF_047718555.1. GTDB lineage: Bacteria > Bacillota > Clostridia > Clostridiales > Clostridiaceae > Clostridium_I. The sequence goes on from NZ_JBDNRK010000062.1 coordinate 5,587, forward strand.
TACTGCATCTCCTCCTAATAATCTGAGCATTCTTAGTTCCGCTGGAGTCTCATAATTGGGTCCTGTTACTGCTACATAAACTCCTTTTTTAATCTTATATCCTAATTCTTCTGCACTTTTCTCCGCCAATATTATAAGTTCTCTATTATATGCCCTAGACATATCCGGGAATCTTGGGCCTAATTCTTCGTAATTTTTCCCTATTAAAGGATTTGTACCCATAAAATTAATATGATCTTCTATGAGCATCAGGTCTCCCGCTTCAAAATCTGAATTCATTCCCCCTGCTGCATTTGTTATGATTATATCCCTTATACCCAGCGCTTTTATAACCCGTATCCCAAATGTCACCGTTTCCATTGAATAACCTTCATAATAGTGAAATCTGCCATTCATTGCAAGTACACATTTTCCCTTAATATTTCCAATTATCAATTCCCCAGCATGACCCGCTACAGTGGATACTGGAAATTCAGGTATATGTTCATATTTTATTACCAATTTATTATCTAAACTATTAACCAAGCTGCCTAAACCTGTACCAAGTATTATGGCCAAATCTATTTTTTTATTGTATACATTTAATATATACTCCCTAGCCTTATTAATTTTTTCTACAATATTCATATTAAACTACACCTCTTTAGAATTATATTTCCTTGACTATATTAATTATGAAATTTTTAAATTTATCCTTAACTTTATTAGAAGTCTCTACAACTTCCGTATGGTTTAAAGGTTTATCCAGAATACCTGCTGCCATATTGGTAATACAGGAAATTCCCAATACCTTTAAATTGCAGTGATTAGCTGCAATAACCTCTGGAACAGTAGACATACCTACTGCATCTCCTCCTAATATTCTTGTCATTCTAATTTCTGCTGGAGTTTCATAGCAGGGCCCAGTCATCATTAAATAGATACCCTTTTTAACATCTAAGTTATATTTATTTGAAATGCCTTTTGCTATGCTGATCAGCTCCTTATTATAGGCACAGGACATATCAGGAAATCTAGTTCCTATTGTCTCGTCATTTCTTCCTATAAGAGGATTGTTAAATGCAAAATTTATATGATCTTTAATAAGCATTAAATCCCCTGGATTAAAATCTGTATTCACTCCTCCAGCAGCATTTGTGACAATCAAATTTTCTACACCTAAATGTTTCATGACATAAACTGGAAGTGATAAGTTTTCCATAGAATTACCTTCATAATAATGAAATCTCCCCTGCATCATTATCACATTTTTTCCTGAAAGTTCTCCAATTACAAATTGACCTGCATGACCTTTTACTGTGGATACAGGCATATTAGGTACATCACTATATTTTATAACAATCTTTTTTTCTAAAGCATCTGCTAGCTCTCCCAGCCCTGAGCCAAGTATTATTCCTATTTTAGGTACTATATCTATAATATTTTTTATATAATCAACACTTTGAATTATAGTATTTTTATCCATATGAATCTCTCCTAAATTAATTTATCTTTAAAACTTTCTCCATATAAATTATTTTTAATATGCAATATATCTAAAATAGTTTTACCTATGTCACAAAAACAACCTCTTATTCCCAAATTCACACCACTTTTTATTGACTTACCATATACAAGCAGCGGTATATATTCTCTTGAATGGTCTGTACTTGCTGTTGTGGGATCACAGCCATGATCTGCAGTTATAATAAGAATATCTTCATTTTTCATAGTACTTATTATTTCCGGAAGTTTTTTATCAAATTCCACTAAAGCCTTAGCATATCCTTCTATATCATTTCTATGACCGTAGAGCATATCAAAATCCACTAGATTTGTGAATATTAATCCTTCTTTATCTTCTTTCATATACTCGATGGTTCTATCTACACCTTCACTATTATTTTTTATATGCACTGCTTCTGTGACCCCTTTTCCATTAAATATATCTTCTATTTTCCCTACTGCCATAACATTTAAATTATCTTCTTTTATATATTCTAAAATTGTTTTATTGAAAGGATCTAAGGCAAAATCACGCCGATTGGGAGTTCTTGTATAATTGCCCTTCTCACCTATAAAGGGCCTTGCTATTATTCTTCCTACGGTATTCTCACCTGTAAGCATTTTTCGTGCTATTTTACACATATCATATAAATTTTCAAGTGGAATTACCTCCTCATGAGCGGCAATCTGAAATACGCTGTCTGCTGAAGTGTATACAATAGGATATCCTGTTTTAACATGTTCTTCACCAAGTTCTTTAATAATTTCCGTACCGGAAGCCACTTTATTGCCAATTATTTTTCTTCCTATACTATCTTGAAACTCTTCAATAATCTCTGTTGGAAAACCATTAGGAAAAGTTTTTAAAGGCTTTTCTAATACTACTCCAGAAATTTCCCAATGACCTGTTACAGTATCTTTACCCTTTGATAATTCAGCACACTTTCCATAGTTACCCAGTGGATTATCAATTTTTTTTATTCCATAAATATCACCGATATTGCCAAGTCCCAATTTTCCCATATTAGGCAGTCTTAACCCACCAATGCTTTTTGCTATATTTCCGAGAGTATTACTTCCCTTATCTCCATAAAGTTCTGCATCGGGCATTTCTCCTATACCAACGCTATCAAGTACTATTATTATAACTCTATTCATAAAATTTCATCTCCCAATTAAAATAATCTTTGAAAATTCCGAAATCCTGTGCCAATACTATTCAATACTCTAGAAATAATATATAAAAAAAGCGACTATGTCGCTTTAACTATAGGACTTTAGATTGTGAGCTATAAAATATTGTTATGTAATCTATTTTATTTAAATAATGTAAAACACTTACCTTTTCCTTATGGTTATTATGCTCTAGGATGCGCTTTTTTATATACTTCTGCAATTTTACTTTTTTTAGATATACCCGAGTAGATCTGGGTAGTTGATAAATCACTATGACCTAGTAATTCTTGAATTGTTTTTATATCCGCACCATTTTGCAATAAATGTACTGCAAAAGAGTGCCTTAATGTATAGGAATTTATAGGCTTATCAATTTTCGCTTCATCTGCATATTGTTTTACTATTTTCCAAAATCCTTGCCTTGTCATTTTATTTCCATGAAGATTAAAATATAATAAATCCAAATTGTTTATATTTAATTGTGATCTTATCTTTAGATAATTTTCAATCCATTTTACTCCATAAGAGCCTATAGGTATCATTCTTTCCTTGTCCTTTAAACCTTTGCATTTAACATAGGAAAGCTTTATATTTACATCATATATAGTTAGGTTTAACAATTCTGTCACCTTTATACCTGTTGCATACATTATTTCAAGCATGCATTTATCCCTAATGCCCTTATTGGTTTCACAATCAGGCATGGATAGAAGCTTGTCTACTTCTTCTACTGTTAAAATAGCAGGTAACGTTCTTTTTATCTTAGGTGACTGATATTGTATTACAGGATTACTGTCAATTTTTCCTATATTTATTAAATATTTATAAAAATTTCTTATAGAAACTATATTTCTTATAACAGATGAATTCGCCTTACCGCTTTTTTTTAAACTCTGCACATAAGCCATTATAATAACTACATCTACCTGATCAATACTTTCCTTTCTGCTCATAACAAACTCATGAAATTTCTTTATATCTCTTATATAGGCATCAAGTGTATTTGAGCTCAGTTTTCTATTGCTAATATGGCTAATATAACTATTTACTAAATCGCTCATAAAATTTCTCCCAAAATTCATATAAAATATGTCTAACTAACTAGTAGCTAATTTGAATAAATATATAAAATTATAAATAATACGTTTATCCCACTCAAGTACATTATATACTAAAATGCTGTTATTATGAACCTCTGACTTGCTAATAAATAAATAAATTGAATAATCAACTAACTTTGGAAGTATAACACCAAAAAAAATAAGAATCAAAAAACATTTCATAATTAAAATTACAGCATCAATGAATTCTACCTTTTCAATCAAGAGCTATCACATTCCCCTCTTATGCAATTGCTTTAATAATATTAGGTGTTATATAGGTTTCAAAAGATAAACCTACGAACATGCATACTGCTATTATAACGAATACTATAGAATAGGACATTATTCTTGAAGAAATACCCGTTGTCCAACGTTTTTTACCATTATCTTTTATCAGCATTAATGAGAATTCCATTGCCAATACAGATCCAATTATCATACAAGGTATATATACAATATTTTGAGGAATAACAGATAAAAGTGCAAGCCATACTCCTTTAAGGCCCATGCCATTTACAAAAAAAGTCACAGTGAAACCAATGGTAAATCCCTTTATTACATCCAGCACTAAGATTATTGGAATTCCAATCATAGTTAATCCCAAAAACCAAACTATCAGCAATACCGGTATATTGTTTTTTACCGTTTCAAAGAAAAGTTGATTATAATTTATACTCTTTGAATTGTAAGTTTGCATAAATGATGATAGATAATTTAAAAGGTCACTTTTTTCAAATCCACTCATATATCTTACGGTGTAAACCCCAAGTACAATGCCTGTACAAAGACAAATAGCACTCAATATATATAACCATAAATTGTTTTGCAAATGATTTGCTATTAAGTTCTTAAAAAATATCACTTTCATTAATTATTCCTCCCATTGTTAATCATCTTTTTATAATACTTATGATTATCAATAGGATAATATGATAGTTTTATTAAGTAACATACCAGGTAGTTATAGATACATAAAAGCACTTATAGTTTTTGCATCTATTATAGCACCTTTTATTATCATTTCCTTTACATCTTTGGTCTTTACCTCTTTAACATTTATAAATTCATCTTCATCCCCACCAATTTTACCTTCATATAAATCTTCAGCTTTATAAAGATAAATATATTCATTGCAAAAGCCTGGAGATGTGGCAATCTTTCCTAAATATTTAAAATTATTTGCCTTATATCCCGTTTCTTCTTCAAGTTCTCTCCTTCCACATTGTTCTGTGTTCTCACCAGGCTCAAGTTTACCAGCTGGGAGTTCAAGCAGTACTGTTTCCAAAGGCTTTCTAAATTGCTCTACCATAAGTATTGTATCTTTGTCCTTAAAAGCTATAATGGCAACTCCACCAGGATGCATTACTATCTCCCTACTTGAATATTTACCATTTTGAAGCTTAACCTTTTGTAAAAGCAATTCTATCACTTTGCCTTTATATAAGCTCTTCTCATCTTCAGTTTTTTCCTCTAGCTTCATAAAAAATTCCTCCAAATAAAAAAATCTTCTTTACACAAATTATATTCTAATGGCCTAAAATATAATTGTCAAATTTATCTACAATTATCAATATTAATTATATATTACCCTATGATTTTAAAATTTTCTAATTATTTTACATTTTTTATATTAATTTTACATATATGAGACAATATTGTATCTAAGTTATAGAATATGTATAAACTAAAAGTAGAAAGCAAACTTATTTATACATTTGATATCTTCTACATATCAATAATTCAATAAATTATCTTTACTATAAAATAGCACTTTATTTAAATTCTGCTTTCATTTGTTATCTCTTAAAAATATAAATTTAATATAATTAGAAAAGAGGGAAAATTTATGAAAGGTAAAATTATAAAACAAAATTATAAAACAAAAGAAGACATACATTTTGGAAATCTAGGAGAATATGCTTTTAATTATAATGGTGTAGACTATCATGTAGGAGATGTAGTTTTTATAATGGATACCTCTTTTAAAAGAAGAATAACTTTAGTTATAAAAGTTGAAGAGGGCTATTATATAAATGGCTATCCTGGAACATTAAATGGTTTTATTCGCAAATGTGATATTCTTCAACTTCGCATAATTAAAAAGTATACAGAATTAACAAATAATAGATATATTGATGGATTTACCGTAAAGATAGACAATTATGATATAAATGACATACCAAATATGACTGATGATCAAATAACAAAAATACTTAAAACTGAGGATAAACTTAGTTTACTGGAGCTATCCATAAATTTACTATTATCAAATTTTAATAATTTAAATGAATCAGAAAAAATTAAGTTATACAAATTAGGGAGAAAATACAGCCTCTTATATGAAATACTAAAAGATCAAGAAGATATGAAAATAATTAATAAATTTGCAAAAGAAACCATAAAATAAGAAAATCTATAAATAAACAAAATTTCATACATTTAAATATAAGGAAAAACATTGATATTTCTACCAATGTTTTTTCTTATATTCAAATAGGTACACATGTACTATATTATTATTTCAATGTTAAGTTCTCATTTTAAAACTATAAATTTTTTATTAATATAAAGCGTCTACATTTCTGTAATTCTCATCTGTTTAATCTTTTAAATTATTCTATTTACTATCAAGTTTTGTCATATAAACGTAATACAAAACTGCTGGATGTATATTAAAATCATTGGCAGTCTTTTTAAGTTCTTTATGCATTAAGCCTAATTCCTTAGACAGATTAAATTTATTTTTCCTTAGCATATCTCCTGTCTTTAAATAAATCTGCTGCTTAGTGTTTTCATCTAAACTATTTAATCTTTTAATTAAATCATTTTTACTAATTTCGTTACCACTTGCTATTATGGCTATTTTTGCATCTTGTTCACTAATCATATAGGTCATCCCCTCCTACATAATATTACCATAAAAGAGAGTAGTATCCTTCAAATTTCATTCATCAAATTTCTACAGCGATATTTTACAATAACAAAAGCACCGGTATTTCTACTATTGCTCTCTTTGCGTTTACACACAAGGGATAACTTATATATCTATAATATTATTTAATTTATTCTTTTATTCTATTCTTGTAACTAATTTTATAATTTTTCATACCCTATTTATGTAGTAAATTTTATGGAGGTAGTTATGTACTATACTTACAATGGAAATTCAGACATTGACAATAATAATCAGGAGATTGACGAAGATCGATCCAATCCTTCTGTTAATCTTAATCCATCTATAAATCCTAATCTTCCTATTAATTCTGGACCTTCTATGAATCCTAAGCCATACCATAGTGTTAATAAAAAATATTCTAAGATGCCTTCTATATCACCACATTCAGTCTGTTGCCCAATGATGCATCCAATGATGTATGATTATGATGATGGTTACGACGACGGCTACGATGACGGCTATGATGATGCTTATGCTGATGATCCAGATACTTATTATTACGATGACCCAGATTGATCATCGTCGCAGACGTCGTAGAAGACGCAGAATACGTAGACCTCATATGATGCATATGCCTTATAGATCTTGGTGGATATATTAAATACAAATTTAAAAGAGTACTACTTTTAAGAGCACTCCTTTTATAATCTAATTTTTAAGAGTAGATAAGCAGTTCAGACACTTACCAAGTCGTTGAAATTGAACCATCATCTACTCCTGCCCATATGATTTCTCACTACTCCTATTTAGTATGAGGTAGTAGGATTCGAGCCTACCCTATGTCTCCCTAGTCCAAGATTTTACCCCATATCTTTAAGCATTACTTTGTTTACAGTGCAAAACAGAAAACATTTAGATGAATTACCCTAAATGCTTATAAAAAATCTATAAATTTTTCTTTCCTTAATCATCATCACTTAATCTTAAATTCCAAATTAGCCTTGAACTTCATACAATAAGTTTTTTGAATATACACAATATATTATTATCTATTATAAGAAGGGAGATAATAATTATGTCAAATAACAGACGTAGGCCTTTAGTTCCTGGATCAAAAGAATCCTTAAATAAATTTAAAATAGAAACAGCTAATGAACTTGGAGTTCCTTTAACCAATAGTAATAATGGAAATCGCTCTTCAAAGCTAAATGGAGCCATTGGGGGTAAAGTTGGTGGTCAAATGGTCAAGAAAATGGTTGAAAGTTACGAAAAAAATTTAAAATAAATTTTTTCCACCAATAATTTGTAGTATTGCATCTACTCCTTTTAATAATATTCCAATTTGAAAAGGACCTGTCAATGATAACTTTTATATTAATCATGATAAAGATTAATATAAAAGTTACCATTAGTAGATAATGCAGCAAAGGCCACTTCTTTTATATTTTTAATTCCTTTTTTCTCTAATTCATTATAGAGCCATCGCTCCGTTAGTTTGTTCTTCCTTAGATTTTTTTCTATAAGTTTACCTTCTAAAATCAGTTCAATTGGAAGATTCTCATGTTTTGTTGATAAATGAAGAGAGCTTGAAGTTAATGGACAGTCTTGAGGTTTTAGTTGGACACTTAACCTTCCACTAGGTTCAAGCATAGCAAATTCAACCTGGCAAATATCAAATACTTTTTCCTGCCTTAGTTGCTGGGTTAGGTAATCATAAGAATAATTTAGACTAGCCAAATTATCCTCTAAAATTTTTCCATCTTTAATTAAAATAGTTGGCTCTCCAGCAAAAAATTTGCGGAAAAACTTATATTTTAAGGAAAGATAAGATACTAATGAGATAATCAATGTTACAAGTATAATAGAAAGAATAAAATTTAAAATATGTATTTTTACATTAAAAGCTAGATTGCCTGCTATGGTTCCAAGAGTAGTTGCCGCAATATAATCAAAATAAGTCAGATTAGATAAACTTCTCTTAGTTAAAAATTTAGTAGCTGCAAAAAGAAATATAAGGGCTGAAAACACTCTTAATATTATATTTAAGGGTTCAAACAAAAAAATCTCCTCCAATATTATATATTAAATAATAGCAAATTACTTAATATTAATATAATCATTTTCACTTTTTATATTCCTTTTACCTCCGAATTGTTTAACAATACTGACATCGTATTATCTGAAAATTGAACTGACTTCTGAATGTTCAGCTATATCTCTCGATATAGGTTACTTTGAGAAAAAAATTCATTTCCTTGCCAAACATACCATGGCAACTCTTCCCAACTTAATCGTTTTGTGGGGAAAGACAAATTATTATCTTTTGCATATTGTTGAGTTAAATTTATCATTTCTTTACTAATATCTGTAGCAATAACATTAATACCATTTCTCTTTAGTGATGTTGCTTGAATACCGTTTCCACATGAACTATCTAATACTTTTGCGTTCACTGGAAGGCTACTTAACAAATCCTTATATTCATCAATAAAAGTATCTTCATACTCTCTCATATCACATCCAGAATATAAAACATTATAAAAATATGACATGGAATTATATTGTTTTTCTACATTATTGTTATTCATTAATTATCCACCTTTGCTTCATAATAATATTGTTCATCAACACAAAAAGGCAATACTGCCTTTTTGTATTTCTACTTTGCCCCTGGTTATAGAACTGCTGGTATTACCCCATATTCTATAGTTGCATTTTGAACAGTACTATCAGGATTGGCAACATTTTTATTTGCATTAAGTTCTTTGTTTTCAGCGCATCCAGCTAAAAGTGTTATAGATAATAAAGCTATCACTAAAAACAAATATCTTTTCTTTTTCACATGTATCCCCGTATATTTTAAAATTTACTATTTAATTGTAACAAAATATCCATAAATTTACAGTTAGAATAAAGTAAAAGTAGATACCTACTCTATTGGTTTTGGCATAGATGTAGTAAACCTGGCCCATCCCTCTTCATCCATCATATGTAATTATTCTACACACGGTATAAAATTCCTTTAATTGTAAATAATTATTATTAAAAGATATGGAGGTCACATATGGAAGATTTAAGAGCTAAAGTAATTACAGCTATAATTATAAATAATGAAAATAAAGTGAGAGTTAGACAGCTAGTTAAAGAATTATTAGTTGTAAATGCTATTTCTGAAGAACGAGCTAATTTAATCATACATGCATCGGACGCTTTAAATGAATAAAACTTTTGTAAAGGTGAATAATCATAAATGGGCATGTTATTATAGTAACCACTTTCTTGAAGATGTAGTTCTTAGAGCTGCATCTTTTTATGTAAAGCAATTGAAATATGAAAACATTTACAGTATAATAGTATTGTAATTTTTATTTTCCAACTATCAACTTTAGATGTGCTATGCAGTGCATCTATTTTTTTATGTAAAATATTGTAATTACAAAATAACTATTGTATTTTTCATTATCAAAACCTCTTTTAATACTTTTAAATGATATGTTAAATATAACTGAACATAGCATACAATCCATTATAGGTAGTCATTATGGCTACCTATTTTACATGTAATGTCAGATATTACTATTGAAATACTATTATCAAAGTATTATTATAAATACAAAGATGCTCTTATTTAAAAACCACACAATTAAAAAAGCAGATGTAACGCTGAAATATCTTTGCATCTGCTTTTTTATTGTTTAATACATTTCAAATATCTATCAATAATCTAATTACAATGAAAATTCTTCGTTGAATCTCCTTTATAAAATATTAGAGGTATACTGAATAAACGGTGTACCTTTTTATGTAAAAAGATAAAGTGAGCTTTTCCCGAAAAATATGACACTTCAAAGTTAGGGATTCTCTTTAAATCGCAATATTACTATTGTTTTCATCTTATAGAAATTTCAATTAAGCTTTACTAAGATGCTAACAAAATTTTATATTTATCTCTAAATTGAGATGATGTCATATATTCCAATGCTTGATTTTTCCTTTTTCTATTATAAAAAATTTCTATATACCAGAATATATCGCGACGTGCTTCTTCACGCGTAGCGTATTGTTTCTGGTATAACATTTCGCATTTTATAGTACTGAAGAATGTTTCAGCACAGGCATTATCCCAACAATTGGCCTTACGGCTCATGCTGCATATTATTTTATGATTTTTTAAGAATGATTGATATTCATGACTGCAGTAATCGACTAAAGAAAAGGGATTACTCCCTTTCCCTCGTCTAAGAACCGTACGTGAGAGTTTCCCGCTCATACGGCTCAAGCATTCCTTCACCATTTCTGGCGGCAGTCAGTGATTTTAATTTCATTTTTCTTTTCTCAAAATACTCTTTGTGTATAAAGGGATTTTGAGAAATCTGCAATTTAGGGTGTCGGATTATATTTATCCTTCTCAGATTTATGAGGCTGTACTCATCCGTCATAAACAACCATCTCTTCTCATTCTTTTCATGCCAATATTTGTTCAATCTCCACCATTTATTTTTGTTGGGGTGTCGATGCTTTGCCCATTGTTGTAATAAAAGATACAATGTATTGTTAATGTAGGAAAAGGCTTTACTTGCTACAACATGTTTGTGATAGTTTGTCCATCCTCTAATCACTTGATTTAGTCTTCGGATTAATTCGGATTGAGTGACTGCTTTTCCTTCTTTCAGAATAATAGTAGAACATTTCCTTATCAAAGTTTTTATTGAGTTCTTTGATGGTTTAATAATTAATTTTCCCTTAAACTTTCTAAATGTCCAACCAAGAAAGTCAAAGCCGTCGTCTATATGTGTAATCGTTGTTTTCTCTTCGGATAGAGTTAATCCACGATTTTTAAGAAATTTACTGACAATATCTTTTAGTTCTTCTGCTATTTCTTTTGTATTTGCAGTAATTATAAAGTTATCAGCGTAGTCACAATAGAGTTACCCCGAATGGATGGGGTAGCCTTGCGGCAATATATCAAGCGACTTCTTGTCGCACTTGTATCCCCCTATCAGAATGGTGTATGAGTCCTTCAGCAGGCTTAAATAGTTTTATAGCGTTATCAAGTGCTTTTACACATAGTGACGTTTTCATATTGTCAGCAGTGGCCCATCCTACTATTTCTTTAGTGCATATATCTTTTACAGTTGCAAGATATAACCACCCTTCACGGGTGCCAATATAGGATATATCGGTAACCCAAACAGTATCTGGCTTATTTACATTAAAGTTCTGATTTAACAGGTTATTTGCTACTGGAAGATTATGATCTGAGTAAGTAGTTGCCTTAAATTTTCTCTTTCGTATTGAATATAATTTATTCTGTTTCTGTATGCTATACAGCCTTTTACGGCTGCAATGAGGGAACTTTTCTCTTACATCAGACAGCAATTTATCAAGGCCATAGATACCTCTATTTTGCTTATAACTATTTTGAGCAACTTTTAATATTTTCTCATTTTCAATCTTTCTCTTGCATTTTAAATTATTTTTCCAATTGTAATACCAACTCCGTGACACATGAAATAATTTGCACATCTTTTCAACCGAATGCACAGAGCATTGACTTTTAATAGATTTATAAATTACCTTCGGTTGTCCTGAGCAAAGAGTGCAGCAGCTTTTTTTAATATATCAACAGAATCCTCCAAATCATCAATTCTTTTCTGCTTTTCCTTAAGTTCATATTCAAGTTTATCAATTCTTGATTTTTCAGGATCATGTTTTCTAGTGTCTTTATTAATCCAATTTCTTAATGCTTGGTCACTTATACCAAGATCTTTTGCAACGCTACGTACAGATCTTCCTTCTTTAGTTACTAATCTCACTGCGTCAGCTTTAAACTCGCTATTATACCTATTACCTTTACTTGACATTTTTTCCTTCCCTCCATATGATTATTATAGCTAACTCATATGTGTACTGCAATTCGGGTATAGGTCAGGATTACAATTTCATTTACAATTGTTTGACTTAACATTTCTCATTCCTCCAATTTGTTTAATTTTAATGCATATATTTTCCTCTATAGGTGATAATACAAATGTACCAAACCAGTATTTTTCACCTGAACATAAAAAGAGAGATAAAATCTAAAAAGTTATCTCTCTTTTTTAAATTTTATTTTTATCTAAAAAAAGGACTATAGTTTGTAAGTGATGGAACACATACCGTACCTAAAGAAATCAGCTTCACATTAAACATGCGAAGCTGATTTCTTAATAGAAGCCTTCTTTGGCAATTTTCTTTATATAGTTATATTGTTTCCGTATAAGCTTTTTAAAATCAGCATCTGACAATTCGTTATACAGAGCTATGCCTTCTTCATAAAGGCATTCATATATCAATTCACAATAGTCATCATCTTCTCGATGCATTTTTTTGTATCGTTGTTCCAATTCATATGGAAAGTCAAGAGTATAAGCTATTCCATCAATTTTCCCGCTAAGAAACTCCTTTGTTATATTCATCATATAGTCAATATTAGGCTGACTCACTGCTAGATTCCTCCTTTGTATTTATTCTACATTCAAGCTGTACCTTATCTGCCCAAGGTAAATATTCCTTAAGTACTGAAGAATCTAATGTGAAATTACTATTAGGCAAATTTCGAAATATATATTCAAGATATTTGTAGGCATCTAAATTATTGGCTGCCGCCGTATTTACAATGCTAAATATGATTGCTGATGCTTCTGCTCCCTCAATTGAATCTGAAAACAATGAATTTTTTCGTTTAATTGCTACTGGCTTTACAGCAATCTCAGATAAATTATTGGACAATGGGATTCTTCCGTCAAGCAAGAAATTGGTGAAATATTTTTTATGGTTTAAGGTATATTTCAAAGCTTTTTTAAGTTCTCTTGATTAGTGAAGGTATTTTCAGCCCATGCGAAAAAGGCATCCAGCACAGGGACACTTTTTAAAAGTCTGTTCTTTTTTCTTTGTTCCGGCGATAACTCCTTCCATTTCCTTTCTAGTTTAAAGAGTTTATCACAATAAGGCCGTCCAATGGCTCCGCCTGATCCTGGAATTTCTTTTTTACTAGAATCCAGTGAAATTGCTTCTAGATAATATCGTCTTAAATGGCTGAAGCAAAGGCATCGTGTAATTCCTTGCACCTTTTCATATCCAGCGTAGGCATCACTTACATGATAACCTTGAAAACCTTGAAGAAATTTCTTTGCGTGATCACCTGAGCGGGTACTGGTGTATTCATATAAAATTATTGGAGGACCTTCATAGTCTCCAGTCCTGTGTACCCAGATGAAAGATTTACTGGATGCCTTTTTACCATTTTCATGATTAACCTGCCAGGTTGTCTCATCACTCATGATAATGCTACTGGTTAACAATTGCTTGTGCATCTCATCATATATAGGTTTAAGCCAATATTCAGAGCTTCGAATCATCTAGTTTGCCATCATATCTCTTTTAAGCTCAGCACCCATTCTTTTAAAATCCTTTTCCTGACGATATAGTGGTATTGACATCATATATTTTTGGTACATTACCCATGACACAATTGAAGGCGAAGAAAAAAAGTGCGTAAGCACAGGTGCTGGCGCAGTCGCACAATATATAGAATCATATGGATTGGTATTATTTTTACCACATTCAATACACTTATATACATATTGAACGTAGTCCTTCATTATCAGCTTTGCTGGGATATATTCCATTTCAGATCTTACTTTTTTCTTTCCTATTATCTCAAGTTCACCTCCGCAGAGCTTACATACAGCTTCTTCTTCATTAAGAACACATTCAACCACTTCATGTGGCAACGATTTAATCAAATTTTCTCTGTCACCTTTTTTCCTTACAGGTCTTTTATGTTCTTTGATATTTATAACTTTATTTTCAGATTCATCTGGAATTTCATCAATTAGTTCACCAAAAAGGAAGCATTGGCCGTATATCAGAGGTGTTTTCTCACTTGATGCTCCAAAACGCTGTTTTGCAGCATGTAACACTGCTTGAATTAGAACTTCTACATTATGCTATAAAGATTGTACCTTTTCCTGCAGCATTCTATTTTCATTTTCAAGTTCTTTAATATGTTGATCTTTTTCATATGAATACTGCATTTTAAGGCTCCTTTCTAGTTAATTTTATAACTATATTATACCAGAAAAGCGGCTATTTTACTAGCTTTTAGGAGAAATCAAAAAATCATTCCATCCCATCTTAGCGCTCTAAGCGAGCTATGTCTTTTGTTGCAAAATAAAAAAACACTTTTTCCACAGTAAGGATCTAATTTAAATTTTAATGAAACTAATGCAGCAAGTCCGTTTTGTTGTTTTCGGAAATCTGTTGCTCCAAGGGCAAGATATATATGTTCAGCCTCATCGGCTATATGTCGCATCATAGTTGTTGCAGTACTTTCATTAGTCCTGCTAAAGAATCTTTATTAAAGTTGCTTGGAACAGTTACCTGTACATTTTTGAAGAATATCTGGAAATCATCTGATTTCCCTTTATTAGCCTCTGACTCATGTGTATTTGAAATAATTGAGCTGACTTCAGCAAACTCCATTTTTTTATCTAATTTTTTGTTTATTTTATTGTTCCAATAATGATACTTATGCTTGCTGATTTCGTTAATTTTGCACCATTCTGAAACAGACATTCCACTCTTGTTTTTTTCATTAATTCTCTGCTTCCAGAGAATTAGATCTTCAGGTGTGGATCTCAAAATAAAATCTCCCATCTATTTACTTTATTAAAGTATAACAAATGGGAGTTTATTTTACATGACGGTGTTTGTTCCATCACTTACATTTAATCCATTTTGAGTTAATGTATTGGTAGTTATATCGTATCCTACTTCATTTGCTAAGTTTATTAAATTTTTATTTGTAGTTGTGGCAGTAGTATTTACAGCATCTACATTGATTTGAGTAGCATTTGCAATTGCATTAAGTATATTAGTTCTTTCTGTATAATAATTCTCCCAGTCAGTATCCCAAGTTGTCCTATCTATCTGTGATATTAATTGCATATATTCAAGAATATCATTGCTTTGTATATAATTAGCAATTGCATTGTAAGCATTTTCATAGGCAGTTGTGTCTACGCTAAATTTAACTGCTTGAAGGTATATTGTACCTGTTGCTGTATTAGCTTCATCTTGTACAATACTCCACCGCTGTTTTAAAGTTATTTTTTCAGCTGGAGTTATCTTACCATCATTAGCTTTTATGTCACCAAATGAATTTTATACCCTTCATTTTGGAGAGAATCTAACTGGTATTGAAATAAGGACCTAATTCTAAGAAAATCAAAGAATTTATTAAGTTTTATCCAAGATGAAGGGGTTAATCCGATGATAATTAGAATCTATAACAGACTTAATTCTAAATTATTTAACTAGAATGGTTCTAACGAATAAATTGATAAGAATTAATTAATGAGTATTTTAATTCATAATCTTCTTTTATATTGAACTAAGTACTTAAAAAATATTTTATCTATAAATCAACATAGAGTTAATTCCTTTACATATATTGTATAATTATATATGATATACATGTGACATATACTTGAAATTTTTATTCATTGCTAATAAACTTAATGTTAATAAATAACATTAGGTTTATTTATTTTTTGTAAACTTTCATGATTAATTTTACATTTATTTACAATTAAGTGTATAATAATATATTGTGAAATAATTACAAGGGAGTGTTAATATGAATAAAAAAACAAGTATAATGAAAAGAAGAGGATTATCTAGAATTATTACAGCCTGTATTATCGTAGTAGGTATAGGCAGTTTATTTAGTGGTTGTGGCTCTACTACCGCTAGCAAATCTAATAGTACTAATACTGCTAAAAATACTACTGCACATGCTACAAAAGCTAATACTACATCAAATAATACTACCATAACAGGTAATAGCTCAAACAATAGTGGACAAACTAATAGTACTAATTCATCACAACAAAATAATGCTGTAAATACTACATCAAATAATACATCTACTAAAAATCAGACATCATCAACAGTGAATAGTAATCCAATTGTATACTATGTAAAAGGTAGTAAAGTATATCATTTAAGTAAGACAGATACAGCTTTAAAAAATAATAAAAACATATTGAGTACTACATTAAAACAGGCTAAAGCAGCAGGTATGCATCAATCTACTTCAAAAAGCTGATAGATAATATTCATCTTAATTTAAGGTATAATCTATAGTGTAAAGTTTACCTGTTAAAATTCAATAAAAGTGTTTTTTATATTTTGTGTATAATAATATATAATATGTATAAGAAATATATTATTATAAAAATTACCCTTTTTAGAAATAAGCCTTATGTTTTGAGATAAACATAAGGTTTATTTATTTTTTGTAAAAATATATTTGCATATAATATTAAGTATAATTAATTCTTGAATTGTATTTATTAGTATAGGAACGCTATATTTTAGCATCATCCCTACTATTCCTATACTTACTACGTTCCTTAGATACTACTGGACATATATGGTTATAGTCAACTATGCCTCAATACTTACATGTCTTCTTAGGCATATAATCACTTTCTTTACTTAACTCTTTGGTATAATTTACCGATTGATATTACATTTGGCTTTTAATATAATAAATTTAACAATAGAGAGCCCTTTCACGTTTGTCTATTGTTATTAAAAAACTATTAATTTAGTTTTACAGGATTAAAGGACACTAAAACTCCATCTCTTTAATCCTGTTTTTTATTGCCATAGATTCATCATCTTTTACTTTGACTATTCTTGACTTTGAGTAATAAAAAAATAAGTACAGTAATACTTTAATCAATATATGTTCAGCAAAGCATTCCATTACTTCTATAGAAATGCTTGAGTTTTTAAAGCAACTTCTTGAGCAAAACAGTGGTAAGAAGATATTTTTAATATGGGACAATTACAAAATCCATAAAGCAAAAAACATCGAAGAATTTGCACAGCTGCATAACGAAGAATTGTTTCTAATTAATTTATCAGCATATTCTCCTATGCTAAACCCACAAGAAAACGTATGGAAATGGCTTAGAGATACATGTTTTCAGTGTAAAGCTCGAGAATCTATTGATAAATTTAAAGAATTTATCGAAAAACTATTTCTTCATTGTAATTCAGATAAAATGCATTTTATTATAAAACCTCTTGTTAATGTCAAAAGTTACTATAAATAATTTAATATTGAACTTGGATATCTATAGTGAAACTACATCCAAGATTAAAATTAATAGATACAAATATAGTATTATCA
>NZ_JBDNRK010000063.1:0-23228 GCF_047718555.1 Clostridium sp.
AATCGCTTTCGCTGTGTGCGATGGGAGTATTAGAGTGGGTAGTCATCGGATAAATATTCAGCTATTCCTTCTTCTACATGAATATATCTCCCAATATTAATGCGAATTATATTATATTCATTATCATATAATGTATTTATGGAATTATCAATATTTTTCTCTTTCACAACTATTATGAATTACCTTATCTTCACTGCTTACTCATTTTACTATACTTCATTACATCCTCTTGTGTATTAAGATTTAGGAACATATAAAGATTACCATCATATCTTCTTGCGATATTCTCTTTAATAAAATGAGTATTTATGATATTAATAAGTGCTAGCATAGATCTTCTATTTTCCATTATGAGCTTTTCTATTTTAGGAAATATTTTTGCAGAATAGAAAGCATTAAAGGGTTGCACTTTATCCCCCTGTTCTGTAACACAGGCGTCCGCTTCAGTTCTAATCAGTTCATTTTTCATGTACCTTATATAATCTAGATTTATATTTGGCATGTCGCAGGCTACAAAGTATGCATATTTACTCTTACTCTCCTTAAGTCCTATATGAATTCCCGATAAAGGTCCCTTTTGCTTTATCTCATCAGACACTATTCTGCAGCAGCTAAAATCATCTCCATATTTATCCGGTTTATTAGTTACAATTACTATGTCCTGAAATTCCCTTTTAAGTTCATTTATTAATTTATCCATCAATTTTACTTCATCTATTTTTAAAAACTGCTTGTCAAAACCCATACGGGAACTTTTTCCACCAGCAAGGATTACTGCAGTTTTAAAATCATCCATGATTTTACTCCATATTGGCTAGACTACAGGCAGTGTTTTTTCTCTTTTTCTCAATATTCTCATCTATAGTCTCACCTTCAACCAGCCTTAAAGCATCCATTGGACATACTTCTACACAAGCTGGTCCATTTTCTCTTCCCACACATAAATCACATTTGTTGGCTACTAATCTTTCTTTACTTACAAATTTGCCCTCTCTATTGCATTTAAGTCCTGTTTGTTTTATTACTTCTCCATCTTTGTCATGCTGTATAATTAGATCTATAGCTCCAAAAGGACAAGCCACCATGCAGGATTTACATCCAATGCATGTATCTTTGTTTATTAAAACTACTCCATCCTCATTAGTTATGGAACCATTAGGACAGGCATTTCCGCAGGGTGCATTTTCACAGTGTCTACACTGCACAGGAGCAGTTACATCTGCAGTTTTTATAACCTTTAGGCAAGGATTAAAATTTAACTTATCATTTTTCTTTGCTAATATATTTTTTTCTGAGTGGGCCATTACACAAGCTGCCTCACAGGTTTTACATCCTATACATCTGTTTGGATTTGCTATAACAAAACTGTTCATCTACTCTCTCTCCTTAATTCTAAAATCCCTTAGGTAAGGCATATGAAAATAAATAATAAGTCAAAGATGTGACGGATATTTTGAATCATACAAGGAAACAGGTTCCGATGATAGTGAGCTATCTGAGGGTTCTGTTGACGCAGTAGGATTCAAAATAGACTAGTATACTGACTTAGTTATTTTTTGAATATGCCTAAATTAATAGCTGCTTCTATACTTCGCTTTTCTTTCTCCTCTAATGGATTAATAAGTCTTAGTGCCTTTTTAGGACATATTTTTACACATGCCTGAGTATCTTGCTCCTTGCATAAATCACATTTATATGCAAATTTTGCTGAATCCTCAGCTTCACTTCCTACTTCCACTGCCCCAAAAGGACAGGCCATTACGCAGGCTTTGCATGCAATACAGGCTTTTTCATCAATTATTATAACATTATCTATTTCTTTTATAGCCCCTACAGGACATACATTTGCACAGGGAGCATTCTCACAGTGTCTGCACTGTATCGGCACTGAAAATTCTTCATTTTTAATTACATGAATTCTTGTTACTATAGGTATTCTCTTTCCTCCAACAAAAATCGGCTTATTAGCATTCTCCTTGCTGCTGTGGGCTCTAAAGCATGCCACTTCACAAGCTCTGCAGCCTACGCATTTACTGGCATCTCCTATTACAAAAGAATTAGTGTTCATAATTATATTCAACCTTTCTTAAGTGTTTAGTCATAGGTGTTTTTCAAGCTGCCTTATTTAATAGTTCTTTCACTTTATAACATTTTCCTCAATAAAACAGGCTACTTTTTCCACATCATTCAAATCAAGTTGTGGAAGCTTTATATCTTCTAATCTCTCATCTGTTGCCACAGCTATAATATTAGAGGAATCGAATTCGCTGCTATTTATGAGAAGCTCTGCTTCCCTTCCCTTTCTGTGTACTTCTATCTGTGGATAGCCGTTACTTTTAAAACCCTCAATTATTATCAGATCCATACTTTTGAAACGGTCTATTACACTTTCAATACTTTCCTCTTCCTTAAATCTTTCAATCATGGCAAGCTTCTTTGCTGAAGCAATTATCATAGTATCTGCTCCAGCCTCAGTAAACCTATAACTGTCTTTACCCTCTTTATCTATTTCAAATTTCTTTACATCATATTTTAGTACTCCCAGTCTGTAGCCCTTACTTTTAAATATTCTAATGAGACCCTCTATTAATGTAGTTTTACCCATATCCGATTTAGCTGAAATTATAGAAATCACTTTTTTATGAGAAAATGAAGTATCCATTTAAAATCTCCCCTGACTTTGCACAGCTCTTTTCTTCCGGCACTATTACAACTCCATTTGCCTCAACTACAGAAGCTAGTCCACTAGAACTCTGCCAACCTATTTTATATCCGTAATATGCTCCATTTACCTTTTGTATGTTTACGTATATATACATTCTTTTTCCCTTTTTAAAATTATAATCATCCTTTAAAATCACAGGTAAAATATCAGTATATCTCTTTTTTCCCATAAATTTATCGCAGGCTGGTATTATAAACTCTTGGAAAGTAGTTATTGCTGCCAATGGATTACCAGGCAAACTGAAAAATAATTTATCCTTAATAGTGGCAAAGCCCAAAGGTTTTCCAGGCTTTATTGCTACAGACTTAAATTTTATATCTGCTGCCAATTCCATTAACACATCTTCCACAAAATCATAGTCTCCTTTAGAAGCCCCTCCTGAAGTCACAACTATATCAGATACCTTTAGTGCTTCTTCAATCTTTTCCTTTATGAGCTTTTTATTGTCTTTTACCAGTCCAAAGGATATAGGCTCAAGTCCTGCGTTTTTCAGCAGTGAAATCAGAGTATATTCATTGCTGTTTCTTATCTTACCCTGGTAAAGCTCCTCTTCTATATTAATCAATTCATCACCAGTAATTATGAGAGCAACTGTTGGAGTTCTATATACATGAATCTTACTATATCCAAGAGAAGCTAAAAGTCCTACTTCAAATGGCCTTATAACAGTGCCTTTAGCAAGTGCAAGGTCTCCTGAATTAATCTCTTCGCCACGTTTAATTACATTTCTATATGCCTTTACCTTATCATATACAAAAAGAATATTGTCCTCAGCTTTTACCTTTTCAAACTGTATTACAGCATCTGCCCCTTTAGGCAGTGGTGCTCCTGTCATTATCCTAATAGCTTCACCCTTCTGCAATTCTCCTTTAAAAAAATCGCCTGCTTTAATAATACCTTTTATATTAAATTCTATTGGTGCTTCTCTTAAAGCCTCTGCTGTTTCCTCACTCTTAATTGCATAACCATCCATGGCAGATTTACTAAAGGGTGGCAAGGTATCTTTAGAATATATATCCTCAGAAAGAACCCTGTTTAAACTATCTAATATATGTTTTTCCTCCACATTGCCTAAAGGCGTTTCCTGTAAAATTATATTCAAAGCATCATCTCTACTAATCATCTGCAATTTCCTCGCATAAGGCACATTCAAATAAATAACTAGTCAGTATGCTAGTCTATTTTGAATCCTACTGCGTCAACAGAACCCTCAGATAGCTCACTATCATCGGAACCTGTTTCCTTGTACGATTCAAAATATCCGTCGCATCTTTGACTTATTATTTATTTTCATATGCCTAAAATTATTTTTATTTTACGTTTTTTATTCTCATTTGCTTCTTTATACTGTCATAATTATCCTGAACATTTTTCTCTGCTTCTTCCTGATCCTGAATCCTCTCAAGCTTAACTGCACAATATTTAAATTCAGGGGTCTTTGAAATTGGATCCAAGCTGTCAATAGTAAGTTCATTACAGGCACCTACCCACCATTGATAAGTCATATAAGTAGCACCCTTTTTTACCCTTTCCGCAACAGCGGCACGGGTAATTATACTTCCTCTACGGGAGCTGACTCTTACCAGTTCCTGATCTTTTATATTAAGTTCTTCTGCATCTTCTTTACTTATTTCTATATATCCAGGTTCATCTGCCAGTCTCTGAAGTGCACGACAGTTTCCTGTCATAGTCCTTACAGAATAATGTCCAATCTCTCTCACTGTAGAAAGTACCAAAGGATAATTTTCGTCTACTAATTCTAGAGGAGACCTCCATTCACAGGCAAATAATTTTCCTTTTCCGCTTTCTGTCATGAATTTACCACCTTTATAAAGATAAGGTGTACCTGGATCTTCTTCTGAAACACAAGGCCAAAGTACTGCCCCCTGTTTTTCCATCTTTGCATAACTTGCTCCAGCAAATTTTGGACAAAGGCTTCTCATTTCATCCCAAATCTCTTCCGTATTTTTATATTTCATAGGATATCCCATAGCAGTAGATATTTCACAGATTATTTCCCAATCATCCTTAACATCTCCCATTGGTTCTACAGCTTTTCTTATTCTCTGAAAGCCTCTGTCTGCAGCGCTGTATACACCATCATGCTCTCCCCAGGAAGTGGCCGGAAGAATTACATCTGCATGAAGAGCAGTTTTATTCATAAATATGTCCTGAACTACTACAAATTCCAGTTTATCAAGAGCCTGTCTAAGTTCTGCTGCATTAGGATCACTCTGAGCTGGATCTTCTCCAAAGATATAGTAAGCCTTTATCTTGTCCTGTTTAAGTACCAGCTCTGGCACCTCTGTCAAAAAATGTCCCTTTTTACTAGGAAGCTTTACTCCCCATGCCTTTTCAAACTTTTCTCTAACCTCTTTATCTTCAACAGATTGATAACCTGGAAATTTATTAGGAAGCATCCCCATATCACAAGTACCCTGTACATTATTTTGTCCGCGAACTGGTCCAATTCCCACATTAGGCTTTCCAAGATTTCCTGTTAATAGTGCAAGGGAAGCAAGTCCCTTTACTACATCCACTGCCTGTGAAAATTGACATACTCCCATGCCGTATAAAATAGTGGCAGTTTGGGCTTTAGCATATATCCTCATAGCCTTTCTTATATAATCAGCACTGACACCAGTTATTTTTTCTGCATATTCAGGAGTATATTTTTCTACTGCAGCTTTGTATTCCTCAAAACCCTCTGTATACTTTTCCACAAATTCACTGTCATATAATTTTTCATTTATAAGTACATTGCCAAGAGCATTTACAAGAGCCATATTAGTACCGCCCTTTAATTGAAGCCACAAATCTGAAATTTTTACAGTTTCTATTTTTCTCGGATCTGCTACAATTATTTTTGCACCCTTTTCCCTTGCCTTAATTATCCTTCTGGCTACAATAGGATGGGTTTCAGATGGGTTATAGCCAAATACAAACACCACATCTGTGTCTTCAATTTCAGGAATCGAATTAGACATAGCCGCACCGCCTAATGAATGATCAAGACCTGCCACAGAAGGACCGTGGCATACTCTGGCACAGTTATCAATATTGTTGGTACCCACTGCTGCTCTTATAAATTTCTGCATTACATAGTTTGGTTCATTTCCAGGTCCTCTTGCAGAGCCTGTACCTAAGATAGCATCAGGACCATATTTAGCTTTTATTCTCATAAGATTTTCTGCTGTAAATTTTATAGCTTCATCCCAAGAAACCTCTTCTAGAACACCATTTTTTCTTATCATTGGTTTCTTTAATCTTGAAGTTAGAAGTTGAGGATCATTCAAAAAGTCCCAGCCATAATATCCCTTTAAGCAGAGCTTACCCTCATTGGTTACACCATTAGCTGGTTCTGCACGTACAATCTTTCCATCTTCTACTACTAAATATAAATTACATCCACTACCGCAATAGGGACAGACTGTTAAAACTTTTTCTTCCATACACTACACTCCTCATATGTCTGTAAAATTATCCACAGATATTTCTTTGATAAGGCATATGAAAATAAATAATAGATCAAAGATGTGACGTATATTTTAAATTAAACAAGGAAACAGGTTCTGATGATAGTAGGCTATCAGAGGGTTCTGTTGACGCAGTAGAATTTAAAATATACTAACATGCTGGCCTATTTATTTTTTGAATATGCCTAAATTGAAGTTATCAACATATTAACCTATATAATTGAATTAATAACCTGTTGCTACGCGTTCAGCCAAAAGTAATAAAATTATAATCTTAATTAGTTGTTTATAATTCATTTTACTTAGTCATAGTAAAACTCCTACTAAGTAAGATTCATTGATAATGATAACGTATAAAAGACAAAACAAAAAACCAGTACAATGCATTTTCAATTTTATACATCTGCACTGGTTTATCTAAAAGTTAAATATCAACTAAATATCTTTCTTTTCAATCAAACCATTGAGTCTATTAACTTTATCGTTATTAATATGGTTCTATCATTTTCTAGTACATATTTTACTCTCTTTATTTCTAATAGTCAAATCATAATACGACTTATTTTTCATACTTCTGGTTTAATATGACAAAGCCACCATATTAATTTTATTAAAAGTCTAATACTTCAATAATAGATGTTATATGACATCTATTATTGATTAATCAAACTTTTACACAATATTTTTAATTGGTAATTGTGAGAAATGACGAAGTAAAAAATGATAATATTTACACCCCAGGGGTGTAATTTTTTTCAATTTCAATTTACCATTTTCTTTATTACAAATTGAAGTTTATTTACTAAAAACAATTGTAGTATAATTATTAGTAATAATCTAAGCAGGAGGAATAAAAAAATGATAAACACCGCAATATTAACTATAAGCGATAAAGGCTCCAGAAATGAAAGAGAAGACACCACAGGTCCATCTATAAAAGACACTCTTCCAGAGGATAAATACTCTGTAGACTATTACAAAATAATACCTGATGAAATTGACATTATAAAGAAGGAATTAATATACCTTTCTGACACTGTAGGCATTAATTTAGTGCTTACAAACGGCGGAACAGGCTTCTCTAAAAGAGATGTTACCCCTGAGGCCACAATAGACGTAATAGAAAAACAGGTGCCTGGAATTCCTGAGGCAATGCGAAATGCTTCTCTAAAGATAACTCCTAAAGCAATGCTGTCAAGAGCAGTAAGCGGCATAAGAAAAAACACTCTCATAATTAATTTACCTGGAAGTCCAAAGGGAGCAGTAGAAAATTTAGAAGTAGTATTACCGGCTCTTCCCCATGGTATTGATATTTTAACTGGAAATGCATCTGAATGTGGACGAAATTGAAGCAAGTTCTTAATTCAGGTGGGGATTCTTTTACCACATCTGAATTTTAGAACTGCAAATGCATGGCTTACTTGGCGTTGAACTCCCACTTGAAGAAAAGCAGAGAACCAAAATCTTCGATTTTGTGTGAATCGCTTTCGCTGTGTGCAAGCAGAGAACCAAAATCTTAGATTTTGTGTGAATCGCTTTCACAGAGTGAGTGGGAGACTTACGCCAAGTTAGTCAGGTTAAAAATTAAGTTTTATTATTATTTTTAATAGTAGAGTAATCAAAAAGCTTCCTCATTATGCATAAATATGCACAATGGGAAGCCTCCTTTATATGTTATATAATCTCCCGACCTTTGTCGAGTATGTTAGCGAAAATATGAGAAAGAATCTCCTAACCAAAGCTAGGTATGTATCACACAAGTCTTATAATAACACCTTGTTATTATATAATCAATAGTTTTGTATAAATTTTTCTATTAATACCATAGTTATTTTCATGAAAACATATACATTTTATTAATTATTAATACTGATTATTAATAAATATTCATTTTTAGTTGTAATTTATATATTTATGGATAACCTTAATTTTGGTTTTAAAATATTGTTCAGGAAATCGTCTTCAAGTGTAGCAACGTGCCTGCCAAGCCTAACTTTGGATACCACTTTAATCTGCTCACATAAAATAGTCCCTGTAATTAGATTCTTTTCACCTTCTACTAATTTGTAATCATTCTTTTTAATTTCAATATGAGTGGCAATTTTTTTTGGTCTATTGGATATAGGCACTATTATAGTTGTTGGTCCCCTATCGTTTCCCGTATTATTTTGAATAATTATTGCAGGTCTAATTTTATTTTCCTCTGAGCCTATATTTTTCCCCAATTGACAGGTCCAAATTTCTCCACGTCTAGGTTTAATACGCTGACTCAAATCTACATTATGAATAATATCTTTTTTATCCATAGTCCATTGGGCATACTCAAGTATTTCTCTTATATTATATGCTCTTTTGGCAAAATCATGCATTTTAGAATTATTTATTAATTTTTCTTCAATATCACTAGCATAATCTTTTACCAGCTGCCTGATTTTATACTCAGTCTTTTTAATATATTCTTCAACTTCAGTAACATTCATATCTTTAATTAACACATTACCCACATTATCAAACCTCCCCTAAAAGATTATATCATATATTTGTAATATGTAAAAAGTGCCTTGTAGGTAATTCAAATAAATGTTTTACCTACAAGGCACTTACCCGTTGAAGCAAGTTCTTAATTCAGGTGGGGATTCTTTTACCACATCTGAATTTTAGAACTGCAAATGCATGGCTTACTTGGCGTTGAACTTTCACAGAGTGCGTGGGAGTCTTACGCCAAGTTAGTCAGGTGAAAAATTCTACTCACAGGAAACGGCTATATTTTTTATAATGTAATGACTTTTCTTTTTTCTCTTTACTTCCTTTTTTATATCTGCCACAAACTTGGAAATTTCAGAAGAATTGGCAAAACAATTAAAGTCTCCATACACACCCGCAATAGCTATGGAAGTCAGTCCAAATATGTTCTTATTTCCATTTCTGTCACTAGCTACTACATACCCCTTACCTTTATCCTCTTCACTAAAGAAATTCATAATTTCTTTGTCAAATATGGAAATAAAATCTTTACATATATCTATGCAGTTTTCATAACATGTTTCAACTACACATACAAAATCATCCCCTCCAACATGTCCAACAAATCCATTGTATGTTGTAGAAGAATTAATTTTATTCTGAATGCAATTAGCTGTAAATTTTATAACTTTATCTCCATTTTCAAAACCATAAGTGTCGTTATAAACTTTAAAATTGTTTAAATCAAAATATAAAACGCAAAATTCTCTTCCATAGGAAATGGTGTCATTCAGTACTCTGTCAATAATAATATTTCCCGGAAGTCCCGTTAATGGATTTAATTCTTTTGCATAATTTTTTTCCAGTATGGTGGTGTACTCTAATAAATTTTTTATTGTGACTATACCACAGTACTTAGATTCTTTAGTAACAATGACATAGTCATATATTTTTTCATTATTTCTTGCCATGGCAGCTTTTGAAACTTTATCTATAGGTGTGTAATAGTCTACAATTAGAGCTTGATTATCCATTACTAGAGAAACAGCTCTCTTTGAAAAAATAGCATTACCATATTGTGTAGCTAACATAGAATTTAAAGTATGCTCCATTACAAGCCCTACTGGATAATTTTCATCATCAACAATACAAGTTCCTGTTGCTGTTGATTCAACAAAATAATTTTTTATTGCACTGCACAATGTTTTTAAATTAAAAGCCAGCTCCTTTTTTACAATATGTCCGATATAATGAGTTTTAAGCTCATAATATGAATTTAAACTTTTATTTAAATTAATTATTTTTTCTCTTATTTCCTCAGTAATATCTAAAAAAGTGTCTTTTGGTTTTTGGAGAAAAAATCCTTGTCCAGCATAAACACCTAATTTGATTAAGGTATTGAGCTCTGCTTCAGTTTCTATACCTTCTGCTATGATTTTAAAATTTGTATTTTGTGCGAGACTTACAAAATTTTTAATTATTGCCTGCTTAAAACTATCCTTATCAATATCTCTTATAATATCCATATCTATTTTTATGTAATTTGGTTTTGTTCCCGCTATAGTTTTTAATCCAGAATAACCCGATCCTACATCATCTATAGCAATTTTATACCCATGATCAATATAATTATTTAAAATATTTCTAAAACTTTTATAATCTTTAATAGAAGTTTTTTCCGTAATTTCAAAAACTACAGTTTCTGAAGAAATCTTATTTTTCATTAAAAGTACTTTAGAAAATCCCTTATTAAATTTACTGTCATTGATTACCATAGGAGACACATTAATAAATAAAAGCTTATCTTTATCCATTTTAGCGGCCTTTTCAATGGCCTTTGTACTGCATAAAAATTCTAGATCCCACAGTTTATTAAAACGTTCTGCTGCATTAAATAATTTATCTGGAGAAAACAATATAGAATTTTCTGGTCCGCGGCTTAAAGCTTCATAACCTAATATAGAACCATCCTTCAAAGAGATAATAGGTTGAAAAACTGTATTTATAAGCTTTGAATCCAATATCCTATTAAGCTCATTAATTCTCTTTACCTTTTTATCTTTATTCATATATTCCTCCTATCATTTTATATTATAGGAAAATTATACTTCAAATATATAAAATATATAAGCTATTAATTTAAATTCTTGTTAAATTTTAATACTTTTATATTCTCATACCTGTTTAATAATCACGTTTTAATGGATTTTATATTACTATTATATAATGCATTAAAATATACTTCAAAAAAGTTCTTTTTTTGAGAGTAAGGCTTTTTTTACACTGACCTTTAAGATCGTTCCAGATTGATCCAAAAGATGTTATAATACACAAAGAGGTGATTTGTATGAAATCAAATATCAATATATTGATAACTGAGGATGATACAGATATCAATACATTACTGTGTGATATATTGACAAAAGAAGGCTATAACGTCCGGGCTGCCTATTCCGGTTCTGAAGCTAGAATGTGCATAGAACAGTATGACTATGACATAGTTCTTCTCGATTTAATGCTTCCGGGAATCAGTGGCGAAAATCTCATATCTGAGATAAGAAAGCTGAAAATTATGCCTATTATAGTCATATCGGCAAAAGTATCCCAGCAGAATAAAATAAATGTATTAAAGCTGGGAGCAGATGATTTTATAGGAAAGCCCTTTGATATACATGAAGTACTGGCAAGAGTTCAGGCTCAATTAAGGCGCTATAAAGAATTTTCACCGGCAAACATAACAGATAAAAAATTGAGCTATAAAAATATAATTTTAGATATGGAATCAAAAGAAGTTTTAATTAGAAATAATCCTATTACTCTAACCTTTAGAGAATACTCCATACTGGAATTATTAATGTCTAATCCAAAAAAAGTTTTCACAAAAGCCAATATATTTGAAACTGTATGGAAAGATAATTTTTTTGGTGATGACAATACAATAAATGTACATATTAGTAACCTCCGCACAAAACTCGCTCAGGCAGATAGTGAAACAAAATATATTCATACAGTATGGGGTATAGGCTTTAAACTGCATGAATAAAAAAATTGAAAAAAACCGCACCCCTGGGGTGTAATTTTTTTCAATAAATTTCAACTTGTGAAAGTTTATTTCGTTCTTTTTTAATTATGAACTTAATTCTTAATGTTTTCTTAAGATTTGCTTTAATCCATCTTATTTATTCTATATGATAATAAGTTTGAAATCTTTAATATACATTAAAGAAAATCTACTATAGGATACCAGTTAGTAGATTCTGCAAGAATTCTATATATGAATAAGAAGGAGTGATTTTTATGGTTAGTAATATGTCTATAGCAGCTATGATTATTTCTATAATTCTATCCTTTACCTTTCCATTGGCCTTATTAATTTATTTTCGTGTTCGCTGTAAAATAAGTTTTGCCGCTGTAGGTATAGGTGCCGCAATATTTATTGTGTTTTCACAGATATTAGAAAGATCAATGCATTACTATATGTTATATGCCAATAATACTACTGCCAACCTGCTGAAAAACCCGTTAGCCTTTGCCATCTATGGAGGACTAGCAGCAGGAATTTTTGAAGAAGTAGGCAGATTTGTAGGTTTTAAGTTTTTTCTTAAAAAACATAGAGAGTGGAAAGGCGGAATAGCCTATGGCATTGGTCATGGTGGTATTGAAGCTATACTAATTGGTGTTTTGGGAAACTTAAATAATATAATATATTCAAAAATGATTAATGCAGGCATCTTTGAAAAAACTTTAGGCCACGCATTATCAGTAAGCAAATTAGAACAACTCAAATCTTCTCTAATTAATACTTCTCCATTAATTTTTACTGTATCTGGAATAGAAAGAATACTAGCAGTAACACTCCAATTAGGGCTTTCTCTTTTAGTACTTTATTCCATTAAAAAGAGAAAATATATTTTCCTTTTGCTGGCTATAGTTATTCATGCATTAGTTGATTTTACGGCGGTTTTTTTAGCGCAAAAAGGAGCCAATACCTGGGCAATAGAAGGCATTGTACTTGTATTTGCAGTAATCAGTGTTGTATTTATAGTTAAATCAAGAAAATTATTTTTACCTGAGGAAATTCAAAAACCTGACAATATAATGAGGTGAAAGATATGAAAGATATAGTATTAAAAACTCATAAACTCTGCAAAAAATATGGCGGTGAACTGGCAGTTAATAATGTGAACATGACCATAAACAAAGGAGACATATATGGCTTTATTGGAAGAAACGGAGCTGGAAAAACTACCTTAATAAGAATGATAACTGGACTAATCCATAAAACCAGTGGTGAAATTGAACTTCTTGGAAACTCAGGCAATATAACTATAGATGAAGCCAGGTCCATGACTGGAAGTGTTATAGAAACCCCTACCTTTTATGGTGACATGACTGCCAGAGAAAATCTTGAAGTTTCAAGGCTGGTTAGAAATATTTCTGGAAAACAGTGCATAGAAGATGTTTTAAATATGGTAGGTTTAAAGGATGTTAAGAAAAAGAAGGTTAAAAATTTTTCCTTAGGCATGAGACAGCGTTTAGGCATTGCCAATGCACTTTTAGGAAATCCACGTTTGCTAATATTAGATGAACCCATAAACGGACTGGACCCAGTAAGCGTAGTGGAAATAAGAGAACTGCTAAAAAAAATAAATAAAGAAAAAGAAACTACTATATTAATCTCCAGCCATATATTAAGTGAGCTTTCAGAACTAGCCACCTGCTATGGCATAATTAACAAGGGTAAATTGGTAGAAGAAATTACTTCACAAGAACTGGATGAAAAGTGTAAACAGTATATAGAACTTAAAGTAAATGACGCTAAAAAAGCTGTGGTTCTATTGGAAACTGAGCTTGACATTAAAGACTATGTGGTTCAGGAAAATAACATAATAAAAATTTACAGTAATCTTAATGATGTTGGAAAAATAAATACCCTACTTTCCACCAATGGTATAATTATTGAAAAAATTCTTTCCAAAGGACAAAATCTGGAGGAATATTTCTTAAATGTTATAGGAGATGAAGTTAATGTGTAGACTAATTCATGCAGAAATCTATAAATTATTCAGAATGAGAAGCTTTAAAATATTGTGTATAATAGCACTAATACTTGGAATATCTATGGCTGGTCTATCAAAATTATCTTCTTCTGAGGATTTTATAAAAAGCAGTTTGAAAAGTTTTCCTCCGGAACAGCAGCAATCATATATAGAACAGATAAAAAAAGCAAATGCAGAATCCTATTCTAAAATAACAATTGGCAGTATGGGCTTCTTTGTCCATTCCAAGGACATGTTCCATCCGACTGGTAAAGATATTTTCCGTGCTTCCTTTGGCATAGGTGTAATAGAAATATTGCTCTCAGTGCTTATAGGCTCTATAATAGCTAAAGAATACTCTTCTGGAACCATAAAAAATATACTTGCCTATGGTAAAAAAAGAGAATATTATTATATAGCTAAAATAATTGCTGCTTTTCTTGGCTTTTCTATAATATTAGGTGTAATAGTTGCTTCAACTACTATTATAGGAAGTTTTACCTTTGGATGGGGAAGTCCCTTTGCCATTAACGATGCGCTTTATATATTAAAAATATTTGCTGCTGCCCTAGCAGTTGGTCTTGGAACTATTTCTTTTTTAATATTTATAGCAACCCTTGTAAAAAGCAATGGTGGCACTATACTGATAGGCATAATATTATTTTCAATTTCACCTATGTTCATTGCTTTTTTATATGGAAAATATACCTGGTTTGACAAACTTTATAAATGTATACTGCCCTATAATTGGGCTTTAGCTACCTCCGCTGCTGTTACTAATAATGAACTTTTAAGAGCCTCTTCAGTAGGAATTATAACATTATTAATAACTGCTGCAGCTGGAATTGCTGTATTTAAAAATCAAGATATAAAATAATTGGAAAAAGCTGCACCCCCGAAGTAATTGAAAATTTACATCCCAGGGGTGTTCTTAAAAGGAGATCATTACTATGACTGAAGAAAGACCTATATTAAAATTAAAATATTCCATTGCTGAAAAAATTATATTTGTATTAACTGTAATAGTACTTATATTAAACTTTATATTTGTTATAATATATTGGAAAGATATGCCTTCCACAATACCTATACATTTCGATTTTTCCGGTAAACCAAATGGCTGGGGAGGCAGAGGCACTCTTTTAGTTCTTCCAATAATAAACTTGTTTTTATTTATATTACTTGCATTACTCAGTAAATTTCCTCACATTGGTAATTACCCTGTAAATATTACTGAAAAAAACGCCAAGTATCAGTATAACAATGCCAGAAAATTAATGATTGTAATGAATTTAGAAATAGTGTGTCTTTTCTTTTATATATCCTTAAGCGAAATATATTTAGCCCTAGGTAAAATCAATGGACCTGGAATTTTATTTTTACCAGTATTCTTATTAGTGATTTTGGGTACTACTGCATACTTTACAATTAAAATGTACAGAAATAAACCCTCTAACACATAATTTTTACTCATATATAAACTTAAATAATGAAAGGAAAATAACATGCTAAATGAATCTTTTATCAACAAGCTGTCATTAATTATAATAGCCTTAAGTATAATCATAAATTTAATATTTTATCCATTTCTACCTTCAAGTATTATGATTCATTTTAATTCTTCCGGTAATGCAGACAACTATATTCCAAAGCTTATGTACATTCCATTTATGGCAATGTTGTCAATAGGCATATATGCTTTATATAGACTGATAAAACAAGCTTCTGCCTTTGCAAACCTAGGGGTGAGTATAGTAATCCTTGGAATAAATATATTTTCTATCTATATAAATGTTTTTCATTAGATTTTTGATAATAACTCTGGAAAAAGAATTGGAAATTAAAAAAAAATTACACCTCTGGGGTGTAAAAATTGGGAGGTGAATTAAATGTGGTTCTCAACTATATTACTTATGGTGGTAATTCTAATTCTCATCACAGCTTTAGTGAGATATAAAAATGATATCAAATATATCACCAGACAAATTACAAATAGCAAAGGTGAATATCATAACTTAAAGCTGAACACCATGGACAAGGATTTGGAAAATCTGGTACTATCCATCAATGATCTATATGAAATAAATCAGCAAAATCATATTAAAATAAAGCATAGTGAAGAAGAATTACGCTGCAGTATAGCTAATATGTGCCATGATTTGAGAACTCCCCTTACCTCTATAATGGGATATGTTCAGCTGATAGATGAGGAAAATCTTACGGAAGAGCAAAAAACAAAATATATGGATATAATTAAAAAGAGGACAGCAAGACTGCAAAGCCTCATTTCAAGCTTCTATGAACTTTCAAGAGTAGATTCCGGTGACTGCAAATTTGATTTAAAATTCATAAGTCTAAGCGATATTCTATGTGAAACCATAGCTCTTTCTTATAATGATTTTATTAAAAAGAACCTGGAGCCTGAAATAAACATTGAAGAAAATATTCCTCCCATAATAGCTGATGAAAAAGCCGTTATGAGAATATTTTCAAACCTGATCAACAATATGATAAAACATGGAGAAAAAAACATAATTATAACCCTGAAAAATGAAAAAGCTTATATAATTACAAAATTTGAAAATACTGCTCCCAATCTAAAAAATAAAGATGTAGAGCATCTCTTTGACAGAACCTTTACTGCAGATGCAGCTAGAGGGGATGAAAACACAGGCCTTGGTTTAAGCATAACTAAAACCTTAGTAGAACAGCTTGGACATAAAATTGAAGCTGAACTTTGTAATGAACTACTTAAAATTAAAATCTATTGGAAATTACCATGATTGATGGTAAACCAATGGTGTTGAAACTTTAGGTTCACTAATTATCAGAATCAAAAAAGTTAAAATAAAACTTTAACTTTTTTTGTCTATCTTTTTATCTTTAGCAAGCTTTTGAAAGTGCCTCTACATTTGTTTTGAGACTCTGTTTTTTATATTGGAAGCGCAAAACAGATGGTTGTCCCATTAGAGGAAGATTCAACGCAATTTATAAAGCCACCATGGGCTTCAAGAATGTATTTAGAAATAGAAAGTCCAAGACCTGAACCGGGAATGTTCTGATTTCTGCACTTTTCTGCTCTATAGAATTTATTAAATATAAAGGGAATATCCGCAGAGGAAATACCTATGCCTGTATCCTTTACATAAACCTTAATATAACTTCCAGTATTTTCGAAGGATATAGAAATGGTTCCATCCTTCTTTGAATACTTTATACCGTTTGAAACTAAATTATACATTACCTGTGAAAGTCTTTTTTTATCCCCATTTAGTATTAGGTCAGGAATTTTATCAGGAACAATAAAATGAAGTCCTCTACCCTCTACTTCCGCAGACAAGTCCTCAAATAAATCTTTAAAGAAATCACCACAGTAGAACTCACAAAGTGATATATTCATTTTGTTAAGCTCTGCTTTTGAATGTTCTAAAATATCCTCAAGAAGCTTAGATAACATTTTTACTCTATTTAAAATTATTGAGCAATAATTTTCAATACCAGCCTTATCTTTAACAATGCCATCTTTAATTCCAGAAACGTATCCATGAATAGCTGTTAAAGGAGTTTTGATATCATGAGACAAGCAAGCTAAAAGCTCCTTCTCCTTGGCTTTTATTGAAATTTCCTTTTCCTTTGAATGCTTAAGTTCGTCTCTCATAGCTTCAAAATCGTGGCAAAAGAGGCCAATCTCAGTATCATAATCATATTGTATTTCATAAGAAAAATCCCCTTTTAAGATTCTACGTGCGCTTTTGTGGAGAGTAGCTAAAGGATATAAAATATCTTTTTGGGTAAAAATATAAACAAATATCATCAGTATAATTATAGTAAGCAGAGCAATTATTATAGGTATTATATTTAAAAAGGTCAAAAATCCCGGAGAAGCAGCCAAAAATTTCTCCTTTGGAATTAAAAAAATTGCTGTACCTACTTGAGTATTATTTATAATCAGCGGATTAGTATATTTTATAATTTCATACTGTTCAAAAGAAGTTTTATTATCATATTCCATAAAGTCGTTTAAATTAACTACAGTATCTTTTTTATATTTAGCAATAGATGAGGACAAAACCCTACCATTTAAATCTATAACTGCATATGGAAAATCAGTTTTCAAGGGAGTTGCAAAATCCCTTTTCACTAAAGCTTCTTCTATATTGGTTTTTGTAGAAGAGGTTAAAAGTCTACCCTTATTAACGGTGGGATAAAAAGTGTTTTTGTTGTATATGAGAACAGAGGAATAAATAATAGTAAAGGTAACTAATACAATTATTGATAAAAATAATGCTTTTAATTTGAAGGATATGCTTTGATTATTCATCTAAATTTTCCTCCCATTTGTAGCCAACGCCCCACACGGTCTTAATATAATTTATATTGTATAAAGAAAGTTTCTCACGAATTCTCTTTACATAAACGGCAATGGTATTCAGATCTCCAAATCCACTTAAACCCCAGACATTATCATAAAGCTGTTCCTTTGAGAATACTTGAGATGGGTATTGAGATAGGAAGTCTATTATTTCAAATTCTCTAGAGGTTAAATGAATCTCGTTATCCTTGTAGGTTACTTTATAGCTTTTACTATTGATAATCAACTTACCAAACTCTTTCTTATCAGAAATATTCTTTGAGGGAGCTGAAAAAGTTTTATATCTTCTAAGATGAGCTTTGATTCTAGCTATTACCTCCATGGGAGAAAATGGTTTAGTAATATAATCATCAGCACCGACTCCTAAGGATAAAATCTTATCTATATCTCCACTTTTGGCAGATACCATTACTATAGGTATATGGGAAGAACTTCTGATAGTTCTGCAGATTTCAATGCCATCAATCTCCGGCAGCATTATATCTAAAATAATAATATCAGGATTAAAGGAATTAAAATCAGAAACAGCAGCTCCTCCATTATGGCAGCACTGAACTGTAAAACCTTCACTTGTTAAATAATCTCTTAATAAATTTCTAATATCCTCATCATCCTCAATTATAAGAATTTTTTCATTTGCCATATTATCCCTCCCGAAATACCTTAATAAATATATTTTATCATAAACAGAGTCCTTAGTATCAGTATTTTTGATACTTAGAAATCGTTGTCCTTTAGGGTAAATCGTTATCCAAGGACGTACCCACTCTTTACTCCCAAAGAAGATTGGAGTATTAGAGAGGGTAGTCATGGGATAAACATAAAAGGAAGAGAGTTTTACCACCCTCTTTCTTTCAAAAATTCGAATATTAAAATGTCTCTATTTTTGTAGTCTGCCTTGGAGAACTTACCTAAGGACAATTCACCGTCAATTCTGCCATCTTTAAGGTATATTAATCTAGAAGCACGGGAGGCAGCCTTTAAATCATGGGTAACCATTACCACCGTTTGCCCCTTATTATTTAAGTCTGATAATATGTCCAGAACTTCTTCCCCTGCAGTGGAGTTAAGGGCTCCAGTAGGCTCATCCCCAAATAGTATTTTGGGAGAGGTGATTATGGCCCTAGCCATTGCTACTCTTTGCTGCATACCACCTGAAATTTCTGAAGGATATTTATCCTTGGCGTCTGTTAAACCAAAGGTTTCAAGAAGCTTTAAGGTTTTCTCATTAATATCTTTCTTATTTTTATTTACTCCATAACCACAATAAGCTATATTTTCAAACACTGTTATATCCGGAAGTAAATTTATACTTTGAAATACAAAGGAAATATCTTTCTTTCTAATCAAGGAGAGTTCATCCTCCTTCATTGAAGTAATTTCATTATCAAGAAGCTGCACAGTTCCGCTGGTTGCCGAATCCATACCACTTAAGGTATATAATAGCGTA
Source organism: Clostridium sp. (assembly GCF_047718555.1). Lineage (GTDB taxonomy): Bacteria > Bacillota > Clostridia > Clostridiales > Clostridiaceae > Clostridium_I. The sequence continues at coordinate 19,526 of NZ_JBDNRK010000063.1, forward strand.
GACTTACCCGAACCAGAGCTGCCCATAATTACAGTAAAATCTTCTTCATATATGTCTAAATTTAAATTTTTTATCACATTAAGTGCAGTTTTCCCTGTGACAAAGGATTTACAAAGATTATTGGCTTTTATAACTGAAGTTTTCATAAAATCACTCCTCCATTAATTCAGTAGGTTTAGTATTTTTTATAGCTCCACAACATATAAGTGTGGTTACTAATATTAAAATAAGCATAGACGTTATTAGCAGCAGCATTGTTGTGGGGGATATTATTAAAACATCCATATTACTGATTGCTGCAGCAATCATAGGCCTTGCTATAGTTAAATTTAAGAAGATAGATATAATAGTACTAAATAATGTTAATATCAATATTCTATATAAATATCTGTTTCTTATTTCTCTAGTGGTAAAACCCAGTGCCTTCATTATTCCAAAATTTCTTCTACTATCTCTAATATTCATTATGATAATATTTAGTATTGTTATTGAGCAGAAGGCTATAAACACCACAATTAATAAATAGCTCATAGGGAGCATGGTACCAGGTATAGAATCAATGGTATATTTAAGCATAGGGTGAATATCACTAGCATCTAAATTGGAATATCTATTATTAATATCTTTCTTAAATTCCTCTATATCAGTACCAGCTTTAAGCGTTACAAATACTTCACTGACTGCAAATTCAGGAAGTTCTTTTTCTACTGCAGAGTTTAATATTCTTATACCATATCCGTTGGACATCATTGAATTATAGGAACCTGATATTAAATAGGATACTTTTTTATTGTTTATAGACAGCTGTATATAGTCTCCTATAGATAACCCTGCTTCTTTTAATATTCTTGAGGAAACAGCCGCTTCCTTGGAATTTTCAGGATTATGGCCCTCAATGATGGTAAAGCCTAGATCACTATTATAAGAATTCATGGCAAATACATTGTACATTGTACTTTTTATAGAATATTTTTTGGTATCAAGTTCTACACCAGTTAAGAGCATAGAGCCATAAGCATAATTTTTAACTCTGTTATCCTTCTTTACTTCATTCAAAACCTCCTTTAAAGCTCCTGCCGAACTACCCAAAGGTGCACTAATAGTTACATTACTTTTAGGTAGTCCAAACCAAATATTAGTATTTTCCTTCATCTTTGATATAGTTACATTCAAATTACCAAAGAGCAATACTAAACTCAGGGATAAGGTTAAGGTCAATGTGATAAGAGCAGTAACCTTTTTATATTTAATCATATCGTTTATTGCTAGAGCTAAAGGGAATGTAGTATTTTTAATTAGTGATTTTGTCAACTTTTTCCTCGAAGAAGTAACACCAGTTCTAAGAGCCTCTACTGGAGAAATCTTATTGGTTCTTTTGATTACAAAATATAAATTTATAATTACTGCTAAGGGAAATAAAATTATTGTAGCTAAAATAACATTAAAATTAATACTTACACCTTGAAAATCACCAATATACTTTAAAATCTTAGAAGCTGTATAGTTCAAGATAGGAATACTGCACAGAGCTCCAAGTAAACTTCCAATAAAAGCAATTAGTGAATAACCTATAATATAGAATTTAAGTATTTCTCTTTTAGAAAAACCAAGAGCTTTATATATTCCAATAGATTTATACTCTTTTAAAATATTATTCCATAGGATAAATCGTATCAACATCACCGAAACAATAAACACCAGAATTGAAGCTAAAACAGCAGCACCTCCTATCATAGAAGAAGTCATGGTGGAACTTAGTATTAATATATCTTTATCAAATACGAATCCACCAACCTTCACAGCAGAGGTCAAGTCTTTTTCTACATCAGCGACATTAACCCCATTTTTAATATCTATAAAAATTAGTGATGATTTTTTTAAGGAAGAAAAATCCTGAACATTGTCCTTATTGATATATAAAATAATTTCACTCACGGTAGAAGAAGGTTGAAGAGAATCATTAATCAGTGAAGTAACCTTTAAGGTAACATCCTTAGTCTTTGTTTTAAAGGTTAATCTGTCTCCAAGTGCAATATTATAATTATCTGCCATAAGCTTTGTAATCCATACTTCCCCCTCTTTAGGAGCATTGTTCTTATTTAATGAGTTATCCTTATTTAATCCAAAAGGAAGATTTTTACTATCTTCTATAGGAATAATGTCATACATTGAAAGCTTTAAATTTTTACCCTTGCAATAAAGGTCGTTGCCAGAGGTGGAAGCCTCCATAGCTTTAACATCCTCAATGTCCGAATTATTTTTACCCCACTGCAGTACATCCCTTGTAGAATCTTCATTAGCGTTATAACAAATTAAATCGTAAAATTTATCGTTAGAATAAAATTGATTAACATATCCTTGAATAGAGGTTAGCATGGACAAACTACTTGTAAATATTAAGGAAGATAGAAATAACAAGATTCCTATTAGAAAACCTTGAAGTTTTTTCTTTTTCAGCTTTTTCAGCCACATATAAGCACATCCTTTCTTTAAGGCATATTCAAATAAATAACTAGTCAGTATACTAGTCTATTTTGAATCCTACTACGTCAACAGAACCCTTAGATAGCTCACTATCCACGGAACCTGTTTCCTTATAGGATTCAAAATATACGTCGTATCTTTGACTTACTATTTATTTTCATATGCCTAATTCTATAATACATAAGAAAAATTAAAGAAAAATGGTTAAATTATTAATGAAATCTTACAATGTTTCCTGTGCTATATACTTCTTTAAGATAATATTCAATAAGCTCTTTTTCCTCAGCAACAAAATCCTTTGCTTTCTTAGTTGAAACAATATTCACTACTCTTCTATCTTTCTCATCTCTTATTCTTTCAACCATCATTATAATGCCTCCGCAGGCAGTAAAATTTGTTGGTAGCATATTTACATCTTGATACTTAGTACAATTTATCTTAAAATTAATTCATAATTCTTAAATTTCACTTGTTTAATTATGCTGTATTTTCAGAACAATATTTAGTATTTCCAATCTATTATTAGTGCTGAAAGAAGGGGTGTTATGAAACACACGGCAAATATTATTTCCATAGTTAGAATCGTCATTTCTATTATGATGATTTTCTTCTATAGAAATGACTTAGTGTTTACTGTTTTATATTTAATTTGCGGACTTAGTGATATTATTGATGGATATATTGCACGTAAAACAAATACGCAAAGTTCAATAGGTGCAAGACTTGATTCACTTGGTGATTTCACAATGTTTGGCGTTATAATAACAATTATACTGATTAAAGCTGGAGATAACCTTTCGGTATTTTTTCCGTGGATAATTATCATTGTTATTATTCGCTGTATAAACTTAATTATTGCAGCATACAAATATAATTCCCTTGTAAGTTTACACACCTTAGGCAATAAATTGGCTGGATTTCTTGTTTTTATAAGCCCTTTACTATTTGTTACATTTCATACGGTAAAAATTTTCTGGCCTGTGTGCATCATTTCTGTCTTATCAGCTATTGAAGAAGGCGCTATACACCTAACTACAGATAACCTTGATTTAAATAGAAAGAGCATATTTCATCATGAATGATTAAATAAAAAGAGTTTTCAATGACTCAATTTTAGAAAAAATAATCTGTGATTTTTTAAATTTATTATTAAAAGCAGTTAATATATTGAAGCAAGTTCTTAATTCGGGTGGGGATTCTTTTACCCCATCTGAATTTT